>NZ_CP012738.1:0-907248 GCF_002407505.1 Pseudoalteromonas sp. 1_2015MBL_MicDiv
ATTTAACCACCTTTAAACTTCTTTATTTATACTAAGCAATATTAATGATGTAAAAATATTATTAGATGTCTTCTTTTTAAAATGCATGTCGCCATAAATAGTTGTTTACAGCAAATTGAATGGACATTATACTTACTGCCTAACTTTGAGGAAGGAAAGTATGTCTATCAACAATAATGCGCTAAATACCTATCGACTTTTAAAAGCGACTGCTGAAGTTGCAGAAAAGTCATTAGAAGGACGTATTCAACATTATCGCGCTCATCTTAAATCCGAAGAAAAAGAGTTAAGAACATACACCCAAAAAGCAGCAGCCGATTTACTAGGTTGTAATAATCGTACCTTAAAAAGACGCCATGATAATGGTGATTTTGATGATTTAAACATAAAACGCGGTGCAAATGGCCATTATGCTTACACACTTGTAAATATTTTTGCAATGGCTGATATTATGGATATCAAGCCTGATCACCGCACTAGCGACGACAAACTTCAAGTTATTGTTATAAACTCCCTCAAAGGCGGTTGTGGTAAAACAACCAGTATGGTTAATATTGCAGCGGCACTTGCCACAACCAATATTAAACGTTATCGCATTGGTATTATTGATTTAGATCCGCAAGGATCATCATCTAGCTTCTTCCCCTCTAGCGAACATGATCCAATTACTGTTGGTGATTTAATGCGCGATTGCATAGATCTAGACGAAGGCGAAACATGGCCTGAATTTGTATCAAACTCATTTTTACCTACGCATATTCCAAATATTCGCGTTTTACCATCGGGTATGGATGACTTTTATTTTGAGCACGAAACTGCCACTTTATTAAAAGATACTTCAAATTATGAGCAAACTCGCCATTATCATAAGTTATTAGAAAAAGTAATCGAGCCGGTTCAAGATGAGTTTGATATTTTACTTATTGATACAGCCCCAACTCTTAACTTTATGTTTTATAATGCATTAATGGCATCTACAGCGATGCTTATTCCTGTTCATCCTGAAGCTGTCGATTTTGATGCAAACAATAAATATCTAAAAAGGTTAGGCGAGATTTATCATACTGTTGCTGCGCTTGGACATGAAGGTTGGGACTTTATGCAGTTTCTTGTGACCAATTATGTAAAAGGTAACCATTCACAACGCGATATTGTTAAAGATGTTCGTAGTGCATTTGGCCGCCAAGTAATGAGTTACCCAATTAACCACAGTTCTGCAATTACAGCGAGCTCTTCATCTTTTAATACTATTTTTGATCAAAAAGCGTCTGATAGTTTAGCCAGTCGTGAATCGCTTATGCGTGCACAAGAAAACATTAAAGATGTTGTTGACGAACTTGAAATGCTAATTCGATCTAATTGGCAATCCACACAATCAAAATTAAATACGCCTAAGTAAGGATGTTAAATAAAAATGGCTAAAAAACGTAAAAATGACACCCGCTTAGATCCATTTGCAACAGCTGTAGGCAGCAGTAGTCTTGATGCATTACTAGAACAAGCGAATGCTGGCGATGTAATTAGAATGCCTGCACCGAGCGACCCTGCTCGTCAAATTACGCTTGTTTGTAAAGTGATCGCACATGCTGATATTGAATCTACCACTGGTGTATATGGCAAAAATCGTCGCGTACAGGCACTTCTTAACGAAAAGTCAGTATCAGATATTCTTCCTGCAATTAGCGATGATGGTCGAAATCAGCACCCTGCTTTGCTTTGGGATCAAGGTGACAAAAGTTTAGTTCTTGCAGGTTCACGTCGTCGTATGGCCTGTATTCTAGGTAACGCTGATTATTTAGTGCTTAGCTCAAGTGACTTTACTGAACAAGATGCAAAAATTTTAGCTGTTTCATCTGATCAATACATAGCACCAAGTTTATGGGAGTTAGGACAAGCTTATCAACAAACTAAAAATGAATTAATTGAACAAGGTAAAAAAGGATCTTACCGAGAAATAGCTGCTCTTGAAGGTGTTTCGCATACTGCCATTGCAGATGCAATTAAAGCCTATGAACAAATACCAGCTGAGGTTATTGCGCTTTATCCTACGGCTAATCATGTTGGTAGAGAAGTTGCTAAAAAGCTTGTTATTGCAAAGGAGCGTGATCCTGATAGCTTTAATCGGTTGGTTCAAGAGCTAGCAAGTAACAATGACATTAACGCGATTACAAGCGACGACAAGCGTGCAATGGCTGTTACCAAATGCTTAACAGCTGAACCGCAAACTACAGTAAAACGCGAAGCTGTTCTCGAAAATGATTTTGTTTCACTTCAACGAAATCTTAAAAGTGGCGATGTTTCTATAAAAATAAACAACAAAGTGATGACAGACAAGCGCTTAGAGCAACTTACAAAGCTATTAAGTGCTTTTAATTAGTTAGTAAAATAGCGATCTATCCAGTTTGTTTTGTTAGTTAAATATTGATCTGCAATATTATTTAGTTAGTATAAATCTGATCTGTACACGCCGTTAATGTGCTTATTTAGCCTGTTTTATTGCGTAGATCATTTTTTTACTAACTATTCGCCTCTTTTTTATCTATTCACCATATGTTTTAAAAAGTGTTAGTAAAATTCTGATCTAAAAGCGCTCTAACTATTGTTTAAGTTGTTTTTATTTTTTGAATCAGCAACATTTTGCAATTTATTCAACAAAATCCATTCTAAATTTAGTTATAAACCAATTTTTTACTAACCAATCAACTCCAACCAGTTTATATTGCGTTAATATAGCTTTAGCTCAGAGCACATAAGGCATATACTGGCAGAATTATTTTTAAAAACTAATCCTTAGAGTGACATGTCTGCTAACTTATCAAAAAATGATTTACTGGCTATTTTTGAAGAAATTAAAAATGAGCAGGCTACTCAGTTTCCTCTTTCAGAACGCTTTATAAATAAGCTGTTTCGACCCAATGTGCTAGCCAAAGGTAAAGAGTATTACAAAAACGGAAAAATCAGTTGGTTAGAGCATACTTCTAACTTTTCTGTTGTTGATTCAACTGTGCAAGGTGATAACGGTACACCGTTCAATCAGCGTATAGAGATCAGTAAAATACCAACTGGTTATTCGGTTGATACACATTGTACGTGTAATATAAAAACTAAATGCCGTCACCTAGCAGCAATTTTATTAAAACTAAAAATAGAGCACTCTGGTGAATACGGAGAAGATTACTTTATTAATGATTGGTTTAGTGAGTTAAGCGCACTCAAAAGCGCCGAGCAAACAATACCGTCGCAAGTTTTACTCTTTGTATTAGATATTGAAAATAACAAAGTATTTTTATCACCTAAAATAGCTAATTATGATAAAGATCAAAATTACACATTAGGTCGTAACCTTACCGATCAGCAACTTAATAGCTTTATAACCCCGAATGATTTACTCGAAAGTGATTTTAGACTTTATAGTTGGATCCGTTCACAAAATGCTGTAGGTAATATTGAACTCAAAGGTTTATGGGGTTTTAATGCGTTGCAACAACTTATTGCTACAGAACGATTATTTTTACAACGCTCTCGTGTTGCAATTAAGCCACAAAGTGCCCAAGCGCTGAACTTTAATTGGAAACAAGAAAAAGATTTAACGCAGTTGGGTATTAATTTGGAGCAAAGCAAAAATTGGGCACTGATTAAAACAACGCCACCTACATACATAGATTTAGATTATTTAAAAATAGGGCGTATACGTACGCCATTAAGCGCTGATGAAATCTCACATTTGCAAACAATACCCGCTTTACATAGTGCTAACTTCGATCGAATTTATAAGCAGTTAGCAGATAATTTTGGTGCGGGCGTTATACCACATCCAACAAATTCACAAACAACGCTACCTAAAGCAGCTAGTAATGCTGTTTTAAAAGTAACTACGGGTGAACAAGGCTTAACGCTTTCATTGTTATTTAAGTATAAAAACAAGAATTATTTAGCAGGTGCAGCGCCTGCTAGCTTAATAAACAATGCGTTTGAAAATACCGTTAAAAATGAATTAGTGAATTTAGGTTTTGAGTTTTGTAAAGGGGGTTTACAAAGTGAGTTTGTTTTTACCAAGCAGTCCCCTATTCATCTACATTGGCTTACCTATGAAGTATTTCCAAGTTTTAAAGAGCGCGGTTGGAAAGTAGCGATTAGCAAAATGACAGTTGCTAATCCACAAAGCGAAGTTACACTTTATGCGAATAGAGCCGCAGGGCATCAAATGCATTGTAAAGTATTACTTAGTGGTGCAAAAGCTGCGCTACTTTTTAATAATGAAGATTTAACTTATCAATCATTAAATCGTCAAAGTGAGCTATTTCATTACTATCCAATGGGTCGTCAATTTGGCGTTATCAATAAATCAGCTATTAATTTACTAACTGAATTTAAGCAACGCTTTGAGTTTGTAAAAACAAGAGATGAATTTAATATTCCGCTTTCGTACTTGCCTGAGCTTGTAAAACACACCGCAATAAATGTTGAGCTTCATGACGACTCTTTAGAGCTTTACTTACAAGAACTAAATAATACCGACCACGCTATGCCAAAGGTATCTTTACATGGCTTAAATGAGTCGGTAGAGCTTAGAGAATACCAACAACAGGGCGTTGATTGGTTAAGCTTTTTAAAACGTCATAAGCTTGGTGGTATTTTAGCTGACGATATGGGTTTAGGGAAAACACTGCAAGTGATTGCTTTTTTAACTAGCGCGTATAATCGTCCGCAAGCTGGCCCTACTTTAATCGTGTGTCCGACAAGTTTGGTAAGTAATTGGGAAAATGAAATAACTAAGTTTGCTAAAGGCTTAAAAGTGACAACTATTTTTGGTTCTCATCGAAACGAGCCACTACAGCACCTTGCTCAATCGCAATGCATACTGACAACTTATCCGCTGTTAAAACGTGATATAGCATATTACTCGCCATTATATTTCGAAAATATAATTCTCGATGAAGCGCAATACATTAAGAATGACACAGCACAAGTATCGCGCTTAGTTAAACGACTTAATGCTGATTTTAAGTTATGTTTAAGTGGTACGCCAATCGAAAATAATTTACTTGAGCTTAAATCTTTACTCGATTTTGCTATGCCATCATTACTTGGTTCACAAGCCCATTTTAAGCAACATTTTCAAACTCCAATTGAACGTGAAGCTGACATGGAACGTGCTGAACAGTTAAAAGCGTTGATTATGCCTTTTATATTGCGCCGTACTAAAGCGCAAGTAGCTCAAGAGTTACCTGAAAAAACAGAGATAACAAAAGAGTTTGAGTTTGAACCTAAACAAAAAGAAATGTATCAGGGGATTACACGCTCTCTTGAAGAAAAGTTAATAGACTTATTTGCAGAGCAAGGTGTTCAAAAAAGTAAACTAGCCTTTTTAGAAGCATTATTAAAGCTTAGGCAAATTTGTTGTCACCCTAAATTAATAGAGCCTGATACGCAAGCTGGCTCTGCTAAATTAGAATGGCTCACGACCCATTTACCATTGATGTTGAGCCTTGGTCGTAAAGTAATTATATTCAGCCAGTTTACTTCGGCACTCGACTTAATTGCTAAGCGCCTAGATGAAATAAATATAGATTTTAGTCTACTTACAGGACAAACTCGCCATCGAGATAAAGTAATTGATGAATTTACTAGCGGTAAAACATCGGTATTTTTAATTAGTTTAAAGGCCGGCGGCACAGGTCTTAATTTAACGCAGGCAGATACCGTTATACATTTTGACCCTTGGTGGAACCCCGCAGTAGAAAAACAAGCAACCGATCGCGCTTATAGAATTGGACAAACGAACCCTGTGTTTGTATATAAACTCATAATGAGTAACTCAATTGAGCAAAAAGTATTTAAAATGCAAGAAGATAAGCAAGCTTTAGTTGATGCATTATTTACCGATAAATCAATGAGTTTTACCCAGTTTGATGAACAGCAAATGTTGTCATTAATAAAAAACTAGAATCTTTTTTGAACTTAATTAATTAAAGTGCGTCTACTACTTTGCTTGTTGTTAAATTGCAGTTTACACAAGCGATAATGTTGATTTCCCTATTTAGTTACTAATTTTAGTAATGATTGAGCCAGCCCATTTTGAGTTGGCTTTTTTTATGTCTAAAATATAGCGCTAGCACTTATTTTAAAATTTTTTATTTTTTTATGAACTTAATTTAAAAACAGGCGTCTACTATTATGCTTGTTGATTAATTGCAGTTAATACAAGTTTTATGTTGATTTCCCCCTATTTAATTACTAACTTTAGTAATAATTAAGCCACTTCATTTTGAACTGGCTTTTTTTATGGTCAAAATTCATCATTTAAATATTATTTAAATTTTTTTGAGTTTTTACTGAACTTAATTTAAAAACAGGCGTCTACTATTATGCTTGTTGATTAATTGCAGTTAATACAAGTTTTCATGTTGATTCCCCCTATTTAATTACTAATTTTAGTAATAATTAAGCCACTTCATTTTGAACTGGCTTTTTTTATGCCTAAAATTTGCCAATTCCAATCAACCACTACTCAGATAAACGAATTTGTACCAATCTGCTTTGGTATGAAGTGATTTAATTCGTTCAGTTGTTCAAATACTTATGCTGATTGGTATCACTTAAAGTTATTAAATTATTTTTGAATTAATTACTTCATTTACCGGTCTACTGTAATACCTGTTGTTATACAACTTAGCCAAATAATGTAATTTATTTTGGCAAATGCGTATTTAAGTTGCAGCTTGCTCGGGTACATGTTGATTTTCCCTTTGATTACTTAATTTAGTAATATTTAGCCAGCTTATTTGAGCTGGTTTTTTTATGTCTGTAATTTCTTTGCTCCTCTACTTCTATTGCTTGTTATTGGTTATGATGGCATGTCTCTAAATCTTATAAGTTTATTTTTATGCTCACTCAAATATTCACTAACATCGATTGGTTAAGTGCAGGCGCTGGTGCTATTTTAGGTATTGTATTTTATGGTGTTATATCTGCGCAGCTTCGCAAAAAGCTACACCTAAAAATAAGCGAACAACAACAACAGCTTTCAGTCTTACAAAATCAGTTTGATAATAAAGAGCTACAATACAGCACCTTACTTGAGGATCACGAACTACTCGAACATACTCACCAAGAGCAGCGCGATGAGGCGCAGCATTTTAAAACGCGTTTTAGCGAACAAGAAAAACAAAGCATTCAATACAACCATTTTTGGCGCAAAGCCGAAGACGAGCTTACAATGCTTCGTGAGCAATATAATCAACGCGATGTTGAGTATAATAATATGCGCACCACCCTTGAGCAGAAACAGCAAAGCTTTAGTGAGCAACTCGCGCAAATTGAGCAAAGTAAAAATATGCTCAAAAAAGAGTTTGAAAATCTAGCCAATAAAATTTTAGAAGAAAAATCACAAAGCTTTAAAACCTTAAATCAAGAAAGCATTGAGCAATTATTAAAACCAGTTCAAGGCGAGCTAAAAGGTTTTAGAGAAAAAATGGAATCAATACACGTTGAAGATATAAAGCAACGGACCGCGCTAAAAACTGAGCTACTGCATTTACAAGCTAAAAGCCAAGCTATAACAGATCAAGCCGACAAGCTCAGTAACGCGCTACAAGGGCAAAAGAAGACCCAAGGTAATTGGGGGGAACTCATGCTCGAAAACGTGTTAGATAGCGCAGGCTTACGCGCAGGTGTTGATTACAAGCGCGAAGTGTCGTTTAACACTGAAGATGGCCGCTTACGCCCTGATGTAGTTGTGTACTTACCACAAGGCCGCCACTTAGTTATTGATGCTAAAACATCATTAAATGCTTATACACGCTACGTAAATGCTGAAAATGAGTTAGATGCTAATCAAGCGATTAAAGAGCATGTAAATGCGGTTACAGCACGTATTAATGAGCTTGCGAGTAAATCTTACGACCGTTTGCCTGGTATTAACTCGCCAGAAGTGGTGGTTATGTTTGTACCAATAGAATCAGCTTTTGTTGAGGCGCTTAAATATCAAAGTGATATTTACCAACAAGCAATCGAAAAAAATATATTAGTAGCCACCCCCACTACCCTGCTGACTAGTTTAAATATTGTTAAACAGCTTTGGCGTTTTGAAGAGCAAACCAAATATTCAAAAGAGTTGGCAAATCGAGCTGAGCGTTTTTATAACAAGCTCAATGGTTTTTTATTAAGTATGGAAGGCGTAGGTAAGCAGCTTGATAAAGCGAAAGAAAGTTACGACAAAGCGTTCTCGCAATTATACCGCGGTAAAGGTAATTTAATTAAACAAGCATCAGAGTTTAAAGAGCTTGGTGTATCGGTACAAAAAGAGTTACCTAGTGAGAGCGTTGAACGTGCGCAGCTAGAGCTCGATTAAATTATTTTAAGTGTTTTGACTTAAAATAAAAACTTACCTTAAGTTTTAAAGCACACTTAAGTAAATATTATTAAATAATGTACGTTAGAGATTAGAGGTGTTTATGAGTAATAAGATTATAGGTATTGTTTTAATCGTTATAGGTATCGCTTTAATTATGTGGGGATATGACGTGTATGATGCGGCGGTTTCGCAGTTAAGCCGTGCATTCAGTGGTGATACACCAATAGAAGCATGGGCGGGTATTATTGGCGGTGCCATCTGTGTATTAATTGGCATTAAAAAGCTTAAGTAATATAAAATACAGCTTATTTTAGTAAGCTGTATTCATTTATTCGTAATCTATCACTTTTAGTAATTCATTCAATTTGCCTTCTGGCAGGCATTCGCCTTTATCCCAATAAGAGTTGAGTAACGTAGTTAAACTGCCAATACGTTGTGACTTTTTCTGCATTTTCTCAATCAAAATTTCAGCTTCTTTTTGTTTTTTTTCTAGACGTTCAATTATTACTGTGTGGTTTAGCTCGTCGTTTTCGTTACGTAATAAAGGTATTTCGTTGAGTGAAAATCCCAAGCTTTGTGAAAATTTAATTAACTGCAATTTTTCTAAGTTTTGTTGGGTGTACAGCCTATAACCATTAGCACTGCGAGTGGTTGGTGTTAATAACCCTTTGCTTTCGTAAAAGCGAATAGTACTGGCGGGTATGTTGGTAAGTTTTGCAAGTTCGCCTATTTTCATAACTAATAATAACTCCACTTTACATAAACTTAGTAGGTTGACCTTCAAGCTAACTTTAAGGTTATAGTTGTTTTAATGTCAATTTAATTAGCCCATAACTATGCGTAACCCTGTATTTACCCCTTTTACCTTGCCAAGTGGTTTAGTATTAAAAAACCGTATTGCCAAAGCCGCTATGGAAGAAAACCTTGCGCAAGAGGATCAAACGCCCTCCCAAATACTCAAAAATGTTTATAGCGCATGGGCAGAGGGGGGAGCAGGGCTAATTATTACTGGCAATGTAATGATTGATCATTTAGCGATGACAGGCCCAGGCGGCCTTGTGCTTGAAAAAAGTACCGATATTACTGCCTTTGCAGAGCTTGCTCGTTTATCGCAGCAAAATAATTGCAAAGTGGTGATGCAAATTAATCACCCTGGTAGGCAAGTATTTAAAAAAATGGGTGGAAAGGCTCTATCAGCGTCAAGTGTTGCACTTAATATGGGTAAGCACTCGCACTTGTTTGGCGTACCAAAAGCGATGACGAAAACTGATATTGACGATGTTATTACCCGCTTTACACAAACTGCGCAGCAAGCTGAAAAAGCAGGTTTTAATGGCGTACAAATACATGCAGCGCATGGTTATTTACTGGCTCAGTTTTTATCGCCACTAACCAATAAGCGCGACGATAAATGGGGAGGGAGTTTACAAAATAGAGCTCGCTTACTTCTCGAAATAACCCGCAGTATTAAAGCTACTTGCTCACTTACCTTTTCGGTTTCGGTAAAGTTAAACTCTGCTGATTTTCAACGAGGTGGGTTTGAACCCAGTGACGCGCAAGTTGTAGTGGACTTATTGAATAAACTCAATGTTGATTTTGTAGAGCTTTCGGGTGGTAGTTACGAAGCACCTGCCATGCAAGGAAAAACAGGTGATCAGCGCACACTTGCCCGCGAAGCGTATTTTTTAGAGTTTGCAAAAGCGATTAGCCAACGCTCATCAGTCCCAATAATGACTACAGGCGGTATTAGTCGCTTATCTATTGCCAACAACGTGATTGAAAGTGGCGTTGCCCTCGTGGGTATTGCCACTGCGCTTGCATACCAACCAAATTTACCAAACAAATGGCAAAATGAGCCACTGCAATTAGCCGTGTTACCCAATGTTACTTGGCAAGATAAAACTCTCGCAGGACTTGCCACTATGGCAATGGTTAAAAGACAAATATGCCGTATAGGCCAAGGCAAACCCGTAAAAATAAATGCCTCACCAATATTTACTTTAATTGGCGACCAACTACGTTCGGTTAAATTAACTAGGCGTTACCGTAAACGCTTTGCTCATGAGCTTAATGTTGAGGCTAAGTAGGGTTTCTTAAATTAAAATAATACACCAATGATGATTTTATAGGCTAAGGTAAAGCTTCATATTAATTTGAGCTTTTTGAGACCTAAATGAATATAGGCATTTATATTTATGATAACGCAGAAGTACTCGACTTTTCTGGCCCTTTTGAAGTTTTCAGTACCGCTAAGCGTTTAGCTGAAAATAACTGGAATGTATTTTTTATTGCAGAGCAAAGTAAGCCTGTAATAGCGCGCGGAGGTTTTAGTGTAAACCCCCATTACAACTTTTTAGATCACCCTCATATTGATTTATTAATTGTGGTAGGTGGCGATCACACCGCCGAATTTAATAAAAAGCAGGTGATTGATTGGATCAGTAAAAGTGCAAAAACAGCTACTCGTGTTGCGTCTGTATGTACGGGCGCGTTTTTGCTCGCAAAAGCCGATTTATTACATGGCTTAAATGTAACAACGCATTGGGAAGATCAAAATGAATTGGCGTTATTATTTCCTGATTTAAATGTAATTAGTGATAAACGTTGGGTGCAGCATAATCAATTTATCACATCAGGGGGGATCTCGGCTGGCATAGATATGAGCCTGCAATTAGTAGCATTGTGCAGTACTGATGAATTTGCTTGCTTAACAGCAAAACAAATGGAATATCAGTGGCATAAAAAATAACAGGCCCAAGTAAAACTACTTATACAACTGTTTGTAATCGACATATCACTCCCCTAAGTCCCAGTATGGGGTATCGCCATAAAAGTCGCTCGCAAAATCAACAAAAGCACGCACTTTGCTCGGTAAAAACTGTCTATTAGCATACACCATGTAGAGTCCCATTGGGTCGGGTTCATAGTCTTGTAAAATGCGCACTACTTTACCTTGAGCCAGCGCTTCGCCTGCAATAAATGTGGGCTGCATAGCAATACCACCTCCCGCAATGGCTGTATTTAGTAGTAAGTCACCATTGTTAGCCACAAAGTTACTTTCAAGCTTTAGCTCGCTTTTTAGCTCATTAACTCCAAATAGGCGTTTTGTGGGCTCGCTAAGGGAATAGCGTAAATAATTATGCGACTGTAAATCTAAAAGCGTTTGTGGCGTGCCATGGAGTTTCAAATAATCGGGTGACGCAAATACCGCTAGGTGTATAGGGGCAATTTTTTTAGCTATGAGCGTTGAATTTTTTAATACGCCAATGCGCAGCGCAATATCAATACCTTGCTCTACTATGTCTACATATTGGTCTGTGAGCCGTAAGTCTAACTTTAAATTTGGATACTGCTTTTGAAAATCAACCAGCAAACCTGCTAAATGCTTAGTACCAAATGACATAGGTGCACTAATACTAAGTACACCCGAAACATTCTCGCTTAAGTTATTTAGTGAGTTTTCCATGTCTTCAATATCAACAAGCACCTGCTGACAACGCTGATAATATTGATTCCCAGCCTCTGTTACACTTACTTTTCGCGTTGTACGGTGTAATAAACGCGTGTGTAGATTATCTTCCAGCGCAGAAATATATTTGCTGACTAACTGCGGGGAAATATCGAGCTTATCGGCCGCTTTTGAAAACGATCCTTCTTGCACAACGGCCAAAAAGGTTTTCATGGTGGTGAGTTTATCCATCTTTAACAATACTTTATTGATAATGTATAAATAAATACCATATTTATCGTCAAAATAAAAACTAATATAGTGCTTAATAACACATCTATTTGTTTAAGGTTTTAGCATGACTCAGCCCGCTTTATTTATATCTCACGGTTCGCCAATGATGGCTGTACAGCAATCGGCTACGTCAGATTTTCTTGCATCATTAGGTCAAACGCTTAGTAAACCACGAGCTATTGTGGTGTTTTCTGCCCACTTTGATGAACCGCACGATATAGTTATTACATCGGGAGATGCGCCGCAGACTATTCACGACTTTTATAACTTCCCCAAGCCCCTGTATGAAATTCAATACCCAGCACTAGGAGACCCTAAGCTTGCTAATACTATTAGTGAGTACTTTTACAAGGCGGGTATTAAAGCCGTGCAAAGTGCCAAGCAAGGTTGGGATCATGGTGTGTGGATCCCGCTGCGCTTAATATACCCAGCAGCTAATATTCCTATAGTTCAGGTATCTATTAATACACGTCTTGGCACTAAAGCTATGTATAAATACGGACAGTTACTTGCACCACTGCGCAGCGATAACGTATTAATTATTGGCTCAGGCGGTATTAGTCACAATCTACGTGAAATATTTAAAAGCCCTCCTACACCTAACCGTGTTCAAATGGTTAATGAGTTTACCCATTGGGTTGAGCAAAAGTTAATAACGCAAAACACCCAAGCGTTACTTAACTATTTAGATGAAGCACCCCATGCTTTATTTAACCACCCTACTGCAGAGCACTTTTTACCTCTTTTTGCAGCGCTTGGTAGTGGTGACGGTCAAGTTGAAAAAATACATGAAGACATCGAAATGGATATTTTAGCGCTTGATGCATACAAGTTTTATTAAATTGAGCGTTCGTTCAAATTAAGTTAAGCTGCAAGCAAGTACTCTAAAACCAACTTAATTTATTTTATTGCGGAGCAAACATGGCAACTACACTTGCGTTTGACGTATACGGTACGCTAATAAACACTCACGGCGTACTGTCCCTACTCGACGATATGATTGGCGATAACGCCCAAGCATTTTCAAATACATGGCGCGAAAAGCAATTAGAGTATTCATTTAGACGTGGATTAATGCAAAATTATATTCCCTTTTCGCTATGTACAAAACACGCACTCGATTACGCCTGCTTAGCGCACAAAACCGAGCTAAGTGAAGATCAAAAAGAGCAACTGCTAGAGCTTTATAAAACGCTTCCTGCGTTCGATGATGTAAAAGCAGGCCTTGAGCAATTAAAAGCGAAGGATTACCGTTTGTTTGCATTTTCAAATGGGGCTGCCGACGCAGTTCATACCTTATTAGAAACCGCTGGCATTAGTGAGCTTTTTGAAAGGGTAGTAAGTGCCGACGACGTTAAAACCTTTAAACCAAACCCTGGGGTTTATAGTCACTTTTTACGCGAAACCAATTCAACTGGCGCAAACACATGGCTTGTATCAAGTAACCCGTTTGATGTAACCGGTGCTATATCACATGGTATGCGTGCAGCGTGGATTCAACGATCTGAGGAGTCTATTTTCGATCCTTGGGAAATACAGCCAAATACAATCGCAACCGATTTACTCGATTTAAAAGTAAAATTAGAAAGCGTTAACTAATTTTAATCATACCCTTTATACCTTTGGTGTTTGTGCATTTTAGGTGTAAAGGGGGTTTACGTTTGAACCACTATTAATGCTATATTCTTTAGCAAGTGTTTATTTACTAGTCTAGTTTTTTACCCCTACCCTCTTAACTTAATCTCTGTATTAATAAGCGCAATTAATGCCCTATTTCATCTGAATTAGAGCTTATATCAGAGCGCTCATTCCCTATTGATAAAATGTGATAATTTTGTGATTAATTCGTGACACAGTTGCGAAACTTACCTTCCATAATGTTCCTAAATTAAATAACAAACTTTAGGTTTTAGCTTAGAGCAACAGCATCACTTGATATCAACAGGTTTAGATTAATTAAAAAAATTATCAGTTTTTGATTTTTTTCATAAATAAGCATTATTTATTTTATAAACGTCTGGTTTTTTAAACTTAAAGCGAAATAAAACATGCTAATTGAAAATCACGATAAAAATTTAGTTAATTACTTCAAAATTTAAATTTAATAAATTAGTGGAAAATAAAAATGAAATTTAAAAAAGATCACAATGAAAAAAGTTACATATTAAAGGGAATATCTTTTTCAGCCATCGCTCTATCTATCAGCTTCGCGTCAGTTAACGTGTCGGCTGGGGCATGGGTTGGTGAAGAAGGAAGTGGTTATATTAAGTTAGGTTACGCTGATTATACGTCGAGCAAATATCGTGGAAACAACCCAACCTTTGAGCGTTTTGAAGGGCAAAATACATCACTTTACTTGGAGCATGGTTTAGGGAATAACTTCTCTATTTATGGCTCATTATTACATCAAAGCTATGAACAAGAAGATTCTGTAACGGGCACAAGTAGCGCCAGCGGTTTTGGTGATACCGAGGTTGGTATTCGATATCAATGGCAGGCAGAACCTTTTGTTCTATCTACTTCTTTTTTAGTTAAAACCCCTTTTTTATATGATGAGGATGATGGGTTAGGAAATAACCAAGAAGACTACGAAGCCAAAATATTGTTAGGCAAAGGGTTGGATAAGTTTGGTTATATTGGGGCTGAAGTTGGTTATCGGGTTCGTACCGCAGAGCCTTCTGACGAATACAGATACTTGCTTGAGTATGGTTTTAACGTTAATAAAAACATTTATATGCGTGCCAAACTTGACGGAATACTAAGTGCAGAAAATGCAGATTCGTCAACTTCAATCAATGCTGCAAATTTATCAAATCCTTTAGAGTTTGACTCAGGAAAATTTGAACTGGCTACAGGTTGGAATTTTGATAAAAACTCGTCATTAGCTGGCTTTGGTATTGAGCTTACTTTTACACGTGAAATTTACGGTAGCAATATCCTGCAAGGTAATAATATTCAATTTGGTATTACTAAGGTTTATTAAATTATGTCGTTAATTGGTTCGTTAGTACTTGTTGTTCATTTTTTATTATTAGCTATTTTATCTTTATTTGGTTTGCACCGTTTGTCTATGGTATTTCGATGGTTTAAATATCGAAATTTTACACCTCAATCACCTAAAATGTTTGAGAAATTACCAAAGATAACAGTTCAAATTCCACTTTATAATGAAAGGTTAGTTGCCAAAAGGATTGTTGATTCAATTGTATTATTGGAGTATCCGGCTGATCGTTTACAAATACAAATTGTTGATGATTCTAATGACGATACAAGTGAGGTTATTGCTGAACGTGTATCGCATTATAAGCTACAAGGCATAAATATTGAGCACGTACAGCGAACCAATCGTCATGGTTTTAAAGCTGGTGCATTAAAAGAGGCAATGACAACGGCCGATGGTGAATTTATTGCTATCTTTGATGCTGACTTTATACCTACTCCGGATACATTATTAAAAAGTATTCATTTTTTCACTCAAACTGATATTGCCATGGTGCAGTTGCGATGGGAGCATTTAAATCGTCGTAGTAGCTTATTAACAAAAACACAGGCTGTAATGCTCGATGCTCATTTTGGGTTAGAACAGCATGTGCGCTGTGCGAGTGATATGCTTTTTAACTTTAATGGGACTGCAGGTATCTGGCGTACTTCAGCCATTATTGATGCAGGCCATTGGAGTGCTGATACTTTAACTGAGGATTTAGATTTAAGTTATAGAGCTCAACTAGCTGGTTGGAAAATGCAGTATTTAAATCATATAACATGTCCAGGTGAGCTGCCTGCTGATATGAATGCGTTTAAAACTCAGCAGTACCGTTGGGCTAAAGGTGGCGTACAAGTCATGCTTAAAATGCTAAAAACAGTATGGAAAGCAAAAATACCGCTTGTTAAAAAACTTGAATCAACGTTTCATTTATCAAATAACCTAGCTTATTTAGTCATGATGCTAGATACATTATTTTTCTTATTACCTAGCTTATATTTACGTGCGCAATATGATTACATAAACGTTTGGTGGATTGATATTGCCTTATTATTGATGTCTTCAGGCGGACACATTGCATACCTATATTTTGGTCAAGTGGTTTTAGGTCGCTCAAAAATACGTGCATTAGCAAAATTACCTAACTTAGTATTGTTAGGTATACAGTTGGCAATTAATAATTCTAAGGCTGGTTTTGAAGCTTTAATGGGCAAAGAAAGTGAATTTGTCCGCACACCTAAAACAGGTGAACTACAAAAAGCAGAACATACTTATAAAAGTGAAAATCAAGCTTCGCAGGGCTTTAAAAATAAGCCGCACTATAAACCTTTACCTCCTAAAGGTGCCATTTTTGAATTTTTAGTTGCAGCTATCTATGTCGTAGTTTTAGTGTGGGCTGTTATTTACCAATATTGGTTTATATTGCCATTTGTATCGTTGTTAGCTCTTGGGTTTGTTATGTCTGCAGTTAATAGCTTTTATAGTCATTATCAGCTATCTAGACACGCTTAAAATGAACCTGCAATTGTTTAAGCCAAGTTTCACAACTAAAAGTAAATCTTGGCTTTATTTTATAAGCTTAGCTAGTTTAATTGCCCTGAGTTTTTCGAGTTATTTTTTAGCAAATACGTCGCAAAGCAATACTGAATTTCCTGTTAGCAGTATTGGAGTTTATACCATTATTCAATATTGTTTAATGGCATTTTTTATGTTGGTAGCTTGGTCTTTATCTCCTAAATCACGTTATTTAAAAAATTATAAGCTGCTACTAATCACCGCTTTTCTAATGCGTATTGTATTGATTGACGTTGAGCCTTATACCTCTAATGATACAAGTCGTTACCTATTTGATGGGCGAATAGCATATGAAGGCTACGACCCTTATAGCATAAGCCATGACGCGATTGAATTAACACAATTGCGAGAACAGTGGCAACCACCTAAAGAGCATGCAGCTTATGTCACTATTTATCCTCCATTAGCGTTGGCTTTATTTACTTTTTCATCATCATTTGGAGTTGAAAAGGCACAGTTGGTATGGTGGTTTTTGCTATTACTTGCAGGGTTATTAACGGTGTACGTGTCGGCTTTAGTATTAAAAAAGGCCAACAAATTAAATAATTTAGCACTTGTTGCGTTGTCGCCACTGCTGATTTTAGAAACTGGTGTTGGGTTACACATAGATGCTTTTTCTGCATTGGCAGTTGTTGTCGCAATTTATTTTTGGCAGCGACAATTACTTTTATATTGCGGTATCGCTATTGGTATTGGTATGTCGCTGAAAATTTTACCCGTTATGTTATTACTACCATTATTTTTTTTACAAAAATCATTAAAACCCGCTCTAATGTTGGTGCTCAGCTGGGTTACGACTGTCGCGCTAATTTATGGTACTACCATTGCGCTTGGGTACGTACCCGTAGGCAGTATTAGTGTGTTTTTTGAAAAATGGCGTAATGCGTCCCCTATTTTTACTGCACTTGATTCTCTATTAACTAATTCTCAGGTTGTTTTAGCGCTTTTTGTTATGGGAGTTATTGCGGTGTTGTTTATTGCTTATACAAGTTTTAGATACAGTAAAGCCCGCTACATGAGTACATCGGCTATTTATTTTTGTATGCAAGCAGCCTTGGCTTTACCTCTTATGTTAAGCCCTGTGCTTTTTCCTTGGTATTTACTCCCGTTAGTTCCCTTGCTTGCCTTGCGCCCAAATATTTATTTACTTACTTGGTTATTACTTATGCCCATGACATACGAAGTGCTCGGTAATTTCCTTTGCTGTCAACAATGGCAACCTGCGCTTTGGCCTGTTGTACTTTTAGGTGTTTTATACGCGTTAACGTTATTGAGGCTGATTTATCACGGCATCAAAAAGACTTCAAAGCTGAATCACATTGATAATTCATAAACATAAAACTTTATATTGGAATATACAAATTGAACATTATTAATAATTATTATCACTGGTTGCACGGACAATGGCCTGATCGTACTGTAGAAAAGCAACCATTAGTGAATGCCGATGGCACAACCAATATTAAAGGTGTGTATGTTGTTGGTGATTTAACGGGTATTCCTTTACTTAAATTCTCCAGCGATACGGGCGCTAAAGCTATTCGAACCATTATTGCTGATACTACTTTTAGTACCCGTACGCAAACAGCTGATGTTGTAGATATTATTGTTATTGGTGGTGGTGTTAGTGGGTATTCTGCCGCTATTGAAGGTAAAAAACAGCAGCTTAATGTTACGTTGTTAGAAGGTAATAAACCATTTTCAACGATTGAAAATTTTCCTAATAATAAACCTATTTATACTTACCCCACTGACATGAAGCCTGAAGGCGAATTACAATTTTCAAATAAAGTAAGTCATAAAGAAAACCTGTTGAGCGAACTTAAAGAGCAAACTACTGCCCACAGTATTGAAGCTAAACTGGCGCAAGTTAGCCATGTAAATAAAGAGGGCAACAAACTACGTGTTACTTTAGAGAATGGTGATAGCTTAGTGGCTCACCGTGTGATTGTTGCTATTGGGCGCTCTGGAAGTTATCGAAAATTAAATGTTGAAGGTGAAGATTTACCAAAGGTAGCAAATCGTTTTATTGACGCACAATACTATAAAGATAAAGAACTATTAATCGTTGGCGGAGGTGATAGCGCATTAGAGGCTGCGATTGCAACAGCAGAGGAAGGCGCTAAAGTTACTTTATCTTATCGACAAACTCAGTTTAACCGGGCAAAACCAGAGAATGTCGAACAAGTAACTCAATTAGTAAAAGATGACAAAGTGACGCTTAAAATGGCGACTCAAGTCAGTAAAATTTCACCACGGTCTGTGCAGTTAAAAAATAAAGATGGTACAGATGAAATATTAGATAACGATAGCGTGTTGTTAGCGACTGGTCGTGAAGCCCCGTTAGATTTCTTCAGACGTTCAAAAATGAATATCAGTGGTGAAAGCACATGGTCTGGCTGGGCTTTCTTTGCCCTGTTTTTAGTCGCATTAACTGCATTATACGATTGGAAAGGCTATGGTTTTTTAAATTCATTTTGGAGTACTTTTTCTTATCCCGATCAAATGCCAATCTTAATAGCAGGCTTTGGTGAATGGTGGCCGTTGCAAGTGAATGATCGCAGTACCTTAATTGGCACAATAGCGGTTTCTTTAAAAAGTCGTTCGTTTTACTACACCGTTCTTTATACCCTATTAATTGGTATTTTTGGTTGGCTACGAATTAAACGACGCAAAACACCTTATGTAACAGTACAAACGTCAGTTTTGTTTGCGATTCAATTGTTTCCATTATTTTTATTGCCAGAAATAATTTTACCATTACTTGGCTATAACGGTGTATTTGATGCAGGAATAGGCAAAAGCTTTGCCGATGCGTTGTTTCCCAGTTATATCTCAGCGCAAGAACTTGCGACGCATACATGGCCTGAATGGGGACACCCACGCGCTTATTGGCATGCATATAGTTTTATCTTCGCTTGGCCGTTAGGTGTGTATACCGTATTCACCGACACTCCCCAAGTTGCTTGGTTAGTTATTGGGGCTATTCAAACATTCGTTATTATTCCAATTATTGTGATGAAGTGGGGCAAAGGCGCTTATTGTAGTTGGATTTGCTCTTGCGGTGCTATGGCTGAAACTATGGGAGATCTGCAACGCCATAAAATGCCACACGGTTCTAAGTGGAATAAGCTAAATATGCTTGGCCAGTTCATTTTATTAATAGCGGCAGTGTTATTAGTCATTCGTGTTTTAGGGTGGATATATCCTGAGTCATGGATGAACCATATGTTTAATCTGTTTTTAAAAGGCGAGAACAAGGACTACCAATTAGTAAACGCATTTAGTTATAAGTGGGTCGTTGATATTTTATTAGCCGGTATTTTAGGGTTTGGCCTTTATTTTAAATACTCAGGGCGTACATGGTGTCGGTTTGCTTGTCCATTAGCGGCATTAATGCATATATACAGTCGCTTTGGTCGCTTTGCTATTGTTAGTGAAAAATCGAAATGTATTAGTTGTAATCAATGTACAACTGTATGCCATCAAGGCATTGATGTTATGGCTTTTGCAAGTAAAGGCCAACCAATGACCGATCCACAATGCGTTCGTTGCTCCGCCTGTGTACAAACCTGCCCAACAGGCACATTGTCTTTTGCTGAAATAAACCGAAAAACTTCCGCCATTATCAAAAAAGATACACTCGCAGCTAGCCCTGTGAAAATGTCTGAAAAATCACGTGGCGGCGTTAACATTATTGAGATTAAAAATGTATAAAGGTCATAAAGTTGCCGTTGTTATTCCTGCTCTTAACGAAGAGCAAGCTATTTCCATTGTGGTCAGAAATTTGATTACTTTAATGTTTGATGAGCAGGCGGTTATTGATAACGTTATTGTTTGTGACAATGGTTCCACAGACAACACTGCAAAAGTAGCAACCGCTAATGGTGCTCAAGTTGTTCATCAAAGTACACCTGGTTATGGTATTGCCTGCTTAACCGCTATTGCTAAGCTTCCCTCATGCGATATTGTACTTTTTGTAGATGGTGATGATTCTTGCTTTGTAGATCAAGCCCTTTCATTACTAAATGGGATTGTTAATGGTGACGATCTTGCTATTGGATCAAGAACCTTAGGCACCATTGAAAATGGAGCTTTAACTAAACCACAACTCTTTGGTAACTGGCTATCTAGCCACTTAATAACACTATTTTGGCAGCAAAAAATAACTGATTTAGGACCATTTAGGGCCATTCGCTTCTCGTCGCTGCACACTTTAAATATGGCTGATACCTCGTTTGGCTGGACTGTAGAAATGCAGGTTAAAGCGATCATTCTTGGTATGCAAGTGAGCGAATACGCTGTTGACTCTAAAGTGCGAATAGGACAATCAAAAATTAGCGGCACAGTAATGGGCTCAATTAAAGCTGGTATCGGTATTTTATCCATGATTGCAACGTTATTTATTCGCCAATCCAGTGTTAAAAATACAGCGCAGCTTAAAGGTAGTGAGTATGAGTAAGTGTGGGCTAAGTAATAACCGAGCAACAAAGAGTAAGTCGTCTTTAGTACTACCTAAGGGCAGTACATGCTTGGCATTGATGTTGCGTTATTGCCTCTTTACGGGAAATAACAACACCACATAGGCTCAGCCCTACCTAAAAACCAAATATACGGCTGCAAACTCAGCCTAGAAAGATAAACAAGCCCTAGTTATAAATGCGAATTACAAAATTATTAGTGCTACGTGAGCTGTGATTAAAATGAATAAAATAAACCAAAGTAATAAAGCGTCAAAACAAACAATTAGATTAGTTATAAATCAAGCGACGTTAGTTGTTTTTTGTAAACGGCCTAAACTCAACCAAGGTAAGCAGCGGCTTGCTGAAGGCTCGAATGCGCAATGCGCACTTAAAATTGCACATGCATTATTAGCATGCGCAATAGAAGATGCTAATAATTGGCAAGGGCCTGTTGTTATTGCTTGTTCAAGCGAAAGCGATATTCAGTGGGCGCATTCTTTAGTAAGTAATGCCCACGTAATAACGCAATTACCGCTTGGGCAATTAGGTAACTTAGGCGATAGATTAAACTATGTTGATAATCAGCTGCGAGTACAAGGGCATGAGCAACTAGTGTTCATAGGTACTGATGCTCCAATACTTAACCATCAATATTTTGAGGCAACGATTAGTGCATTACAAAGTAATGACGTAGCTTTGCATCACGCTGATGATGGTGGCGTCATCATTATGGCTAACAAAGTAGCTTGGCCAGTACTAACCCATTTACCTTGGAGCACGAATGAATTATCACAATCATTATCACAACAGTGTAGGCAGAATAAATTATCGGTGAAGTATTGCTTACCAGGTTACGATATTGATTATGTCAGCGATCTTAAAAAATTATTTATTGATCTACAGTCAGATACTCGCCCAGCACGTAAAGCTCTATTACATACAATTAATGATCTATTCTCGCTCGCTAAAGTGAGTTTTCATGAGTAATATTCTGAACTATGAGGTTATAAAAGTATGTTAAGTATTATTATTCCTACTTTAAATGAAGAAAAAACAGGGTATTTACAACGGATCCTCAAGGCGTATCAACATTTAAAAAACTGCGAAATAATTTGTGTGGATGGGGGAAGCACCGATAACACCATCGATATAATTAATGCTGCGGGCGTGTGCTTAATTAAAACCGATATAGCATCACGAGCAGGCCGGCTCAATGCGGGTATTGTGCAAGCAAATGCTGACACAATTGTGCTTCATCACCCTCGTAGCATAATTGATATTGCAGGGTTGAATGCGTTAAACAAACACGCAGATCAGATGTCGTGGGGGGCATTTACCCATAAATTTAATATACGCCATCCATTACTTCAGTTTACCTCTTGGTATTCTAATTATATTCGCGGTGATAAACGGGGAGTGTATTATTTAGACCATTGTTTATTTGCAAAAAAACAACTTCTACTCGACGTAGGTATGTTGCCGCTAATAGATATTTTTGAAGATACAGAGCTATGTTTACGGCTTAAACTCAAATGTAAAGCAAAGCGTCTACCGTTTATTAGCGAAACCTCTGCGATACGCTTTCAAGTTAACGGACTCTATCGACAGGCTTTAACTAATCAGTACATGAAGTGGTTATATTATTTTAACCGTTCAGATACTGCGATGAATCAGCGCTATGAAAAAGGTATTCAGCTTAATACTCAATACGACGAAAGACAAAAATAAGGTATTTACCTTAACTTGACTTAATTAACTCAATCACTGTATTCATCCGTTTTGCCAGTGGCCTATTTCGATGGTGACATGCATAAATAGTCTCATTAACGGGATTGGCTAAATAGTGCGTTTTAATAAGCTCAGGCTTATTAAAAGCACCTACCGCATTGGCAGGTAATACCGTAAAACCTAAGCCTAAACTTACAGGCTCTAGTATTAAGCTAATTTGGTTGGAAAACCCCGTCTGCTTTATTTGCTCAATATGTTCAAATTCATCGTAGTTTTCGCTAAGTAGTAGTTGCGCATGATGGTTTGCATCAGGATGAGCAATAAAACCCAGCTCACACAGTGTTTGCCAATTCGGTGTATTTATACCCGCAGGTGTAATAAGTAATAGCGCTTCTTTATTAATTTTATAACTGATCACTTCGCTAAGTGTAGGGGCTTGGGTTAAAAAGCCAATATCGGCACTGTAATTTGCCACAGCTTGCTCCACACTCACATTTGGCGCAAAGCGGTAATCAATAGTTAGTGCTTTATGCTCACATTGCAGTGCTAATAATTGATTGTAAAACTTTAAACCACAACTGCCCGGCGATTGAATTTTTACTGCTCCGCTAAAAGGTGAATCATCTTTTAATTGCTGCTCTAAAAACTGCCAATCTTTGATAAGTTGGCTACCCTGCTGATATAAGTTTTGACCCTGTGGCGTGAGTGAAAACTGCTTACCGTGGCGCTCAAGTAAAGCACAATCAACTTGTTGCTCTAGCTTTTTAATATGCTGGCTTACACCAGACTGCGTCATATAAAGGCGCTCAGCTGTTTTGGTAAAATGATTTACCTCAACCAAGGTGCAAAATGTGTTTAACCATGTCGGATTTATCATTACAAAACGTACTCAAAGTTATGATTAATGATAATTTTACTTAATGTTTTTCGATTCGTAAACTAACTCCATCAACGAGTCACAAGATAAGTCACAAGTTAAAGAGGAAGCATTATGAGTCATACATACCCACGTAGTTTTTCGCACATTGGTATTTCGGTTCCCGACGTTGAAAAAGCCGTTGAGTTTTACACTAAGGTTATGGGTTGGTACACCATTATGGAACCCACTTTAATAACCGAAGACAAAAGCCCCATTGGCGAAATGTGTACCGAAGTATTTGGTGAAAAATGGGAAAAATTCAAAATAGCGCACCTTTCAACGGGCGATCGTATTGGTGTAGAAATTTTTGAATTTAAAAACCAAGAAAACCCAAAAGACAACTTTGAATACTGGAAAACAGGCATCTTCCATTTCTGTGTTCAAGACCCTGATGTAGAAGGCTTAGCAGAGCGTATTGTAGCCGCTGGCGGTAAAAAGCGTATGCAAGCCCCACGTTATTACTACCCTGGTGAAAAGCCATACCGCATGATCTACATGGAAGACCCGTTTGGTAACATCCTTGAGATTTACAGCCACAGCTACGAGCTAATTTACAGCGCAGGCGCTTATTAAAAGCATTGAGCTAAAAACAAAGGCCGCAGTATTTATTACTGCAGCCTTTTTGTTTCAGCTATAGCGCTTTTATTTTTACTAATCGTGAGGGTATACGGTGCCGTTTTTATTTATGATTGCGCTCCACTGCTCTATTATTTCATTTGCACTGGCAAGTTCACTTTCGCTAAGTTGCGGATACTGTCGCTGCTCAAACCACGCATAGCGGTTATAAATATCATTATTATCGGTGATTTCCATAATTAATCGGTTTAGCGCGTAAGACTTTGCAAAACTTTTTTCACCAAGCTGCTGTGAATAATACACATTAGATAAAGAGATTAATGCCTTTTCACTACCATGTTGAGCAGCGTATTCTAAAAATACTATTTTTTGTTTATTAAAATTATCTCTTTTTTTAATGAACTCAGCGCGTTTTAGTGTCGAAAAACCTTGCGACTTCATAAAAAACTCAGCCGTTAGATTAACAAATGACTCTTGTGCGGCGACAAACCCATTTTTCGCTGCATCTTCTAAATACGCATAAAATTGGTGACGCTCAATACTATTAATGCCCTTACAATAATCAAACTTTTCTATTTTTCTATCAGCGGCTTCGCCGACATCACTGTACTGAGAGATCTCTTCTAACTCAGCCTGTAGAGCGTAGTCATCAATTGGTGCCGACAAACAATACCTTAAGTTTGTAGCGATGATATATTTTGCTTCGTTATCACCATCGTTTGCTGCCGCTTGTAAACGTTTAAAGTGCTCCCTAAACTCCCCTTGCAGTTTCCATTGTGGTCTGGTCATAATAACTCGCTGATACTTACCTTCGCTTGATGAAAGGGCACTGTTAGTCACCTTTTTGTTTGTCAGTAAGTCAGTATTGACTGCTTTTTCAGGAGTTTTTTGAGGTAATACAGTTAAATAATTAGAAGTTTGCTCTGCTGAAGTCGGTGGAGCCGACGCTTTATTGTAAAAATAACCAACAGTACATAACAGTAGAGAGACTATTAAAAATATAGATAGATAAACCCGCCCTAGCTTATGCATGTTATTGTTTTTCAAATCACTTACCTTATAAAAAGAACATAAGAATGGTAATTAAGACGGGTGTCTTGATTATAGATTATTCATTACGGGAGATGAACCGCCCATTGCACTTCCTGCCAATAAAAAGCGCATGATGGTTGGTATTGGCGCTGGAGGTTAGAGACCTCCGGCTACCCGATTAGGTGTTACCACGCTCTGCTGTCAAGGATGAGCTTCCATCCAACTTCTCGAAGTCAAATTTAGCCTTGGATACTACAAATAAGTCACACTGAACAACAGCCGCATCATTTAAATTAAAAAGAACATAATTACGCCCTTTAGTTAAAGAGCTTTTATAAATAATCCCGTCATACCCTTTCGATTTAATAAACTCTGATATTATTTGCGTCGGCACATATTCTGATTTGGAATCAGATCCCGTTACAGGCCAAGAAAAAGCAATATCCATCGCAGCCCACACAGCGTCAATCCTCTGATTAATAGAAGGTTCGCCGAAGAAGAAATATGGGTACTGTTCAGCATCAGCCGTCTCCGAAAAATCAATCAACTTCACATCCTTTGTCAAATGCAATTGGGCAATTGTTAAGGTTAATCCAGGCCAAGGTCTCACTTCGTGTATCGCAGTTTCCGCATCTGCTGCTACATATAAACAAGGAATCCCTTTTGAGTTCGCCCTCCCCTCAGAGGCGCTATTGGTCAATGGCTTCATTCGTTCGAATGGGAAAGGAATACGCTTATCAACATGGAACTCTTGCTCTACATTATCAGAAGCCTTCTCCTCACCACATCCAGTTTGTGCGCGCCACACCACAGAACCAACTTTTAAGGTTTTAACCCTGTCACTACAAGTGTCATTAATTGAATTTAGAAATTCACTCGACTCATTATCTAAAATGTAGCGCAGCTTAGAGCACGCATTTTCAGAAAAGTCAGAATAGCTTAACCAAGATTTGAAGCTCATTCATACTCCTTAGTTTGTAGTAACACATAACATTTTAGTATTTATGCGACACGGAGTTTGTGTTGCAGTGTCGCTTATTGGACTGAGGCGCCACCTGCTCGGTGTGTCTGAGTTGGTGTTGTTTATGCTATGAACTTTACATTTAAAGAAAGGCTTTTTGTGACATCAACTACATTAAGCCTATTTAATCGGTGCGCCTGTCGTATCTGAGCTGTCCCTGCATTGCTCAGTGTTTATTATGTTGTTATTACACCTAAATTTTGTTTGATAAGCAACTAGGTTATTTAAACACACAGCCGCTACTAGCCTGAACAATTAAGCAGGTTAGCTCATTGAATGTTTAGTTATCGCTTAAGATCATAGTGCTGGGTAGTTCAACATGATCGTACTTTGTTTATTAAGTAACGATTACTCTAAAACATCTACTACGAGTCACCTTTGCCTGCGCTGCGTGTTTCACCACGATAAACTTAGGTTATTACTAAATTACTCTGTTGCGCACCGCTAATATGAAACACGGTTAATTTGCTTTAAAAGGTTTGCCTTGAGTGATTTTTACACTAGCGGGCATGTTTACATCACGTTAGTATGGAACTCTATTAAGTTACAAAACGATAATTACATGACTTTAAAAACAAACGCATTAATTTATTTTTTAGCCTTTTGCAGTGGTTTTTGCATTATGGGGATTGAGCTTTTAGGAGGGCGAATACTTGCGCCTTTTTTTGGGAGCAGTGTACATATATGGGGCAGCATAATAACGGTGTTTATGCTCAGCTTATCATTTGGTTATTTACTTGGCGGTAAGCTAAGTACTAAAAATGCATCTCTTACTAAATATGGTTTAATATTTTTAGTCGCCAGCATTATGGTGGTGCCTATTACGTTATTTTCGCAGCCAATAATGGAGTTTATATTCACGCATATTGAAGATAGCCGTTATGGTTCGCTGTTAGCTTCAACTGCATTATTTTTTATTCCAACCGTTATTTTAGGTATGATTTCGCCCTACTCAGTACGTTTATTGGTAACCGATAGCGATAAAAGTGGTCAAGTAGCGGGGCGTTTATACTTTGTAAGTACGCTTGGCAGTGCGCTGGGTACTATTATCACCTCTTTTTACTTTGTGCTCGCGTTTGACGTAAATACAATTATTGGCGCTTTTGCTTTAACGCTTGGGTCACTTGGTTTAGTGGCTATTGTTGTTAATAGCTTGGTGAATAACAAGGAGCTTGCTCATGCTTAAATATTTACTACTGCCGTTAATCGTGTTTTCGGGGGTTGCGTTTAGTAAGGTTATTCATGAAGAGCGCTCGCTTTATCGCAATATTATTGTTGAAGACACTAGCGACTTACGTTGTCTTAAATTTAATACTAAAAGTAGCCAAACAAGCCAAAGCTGCATGTACAAAAATGACCCTGACAAACTTGTTTTTAACTACACTAAACTTACTTTTGCCAGCCTTTTAGTAGCCGATAACCCTAAAAATGTACTTATTATAGGATTAGGTGGCGGTACGCTTTCTAATGTTATTCATGAACTATACCCCACAGCAAAAATTCATAATGTTGAAATAGATCCCGCTGTAACTAAAGTTGCACGCGATTACTTTAACTTTATAGAAAACGACTTAGTGACATCAAGCGTGCAAGATGGCCGTATTTTTATAAAACGCGCCGCTATTAAAAAGCAAATGTACGATTGGATAATTTTAGATGCCTTTAACGGCGACTATATTCCGGAGCATTTACTCACTAAAGAGTTTTTTGAAGAGGTACAAAGCGTATTGGCCGAAGGTGGTGTTATAGCTGCAAATACATTTTCAAGTAGTAAGCTTTATGAGCATGAGTCGGCAACTTACCACGCTGTATTTGGCGACTTTATAAATGTAAGCCGTGAAAATCGTAGTAACCGTATTATTTTAGCGGGACTTAAAGCGCCGCCAACTAACGAGCAAATAAAGGCACAGGTTAAAATACTTGAGCCTCGCTTGGCAAAATACGGCATTGATATAAAAGCAATTAGCGAATTTATGCATTTTACAAAAGACGGTCAAGATTGGCCTGCTGATACGAAAGTGCTTACCGACCAATATTCTCCCGCTAATTTACTTAATTTTTAAGGTGCTTTTATAAAGCGCTAAGTAATAGATAAGTTACTTGAGCGCGAAGTAAATTCGCACCTACAGGCACTGCGTTTATGTATGTAGGTGAGGTTTTATACCTCGCTTATATTTTATTGAAAGGCAAGCGCGAAGTGAATTCGCACCTACAAGTTCGGCGTTTATGTATGTAGGTGAGGCTTTATACCTCGCTTATATTTTTATTTGCAGGCAAGCGTGAAGTAAATTCGCACCTACAAGTTCGGCTTTTATTTTTAGGTAGGTGAGGTTTTATACCTCGCTTATATTTTATTGAAAGGCAAGCGCGAAGTGAATTCGCACCTACAAGTTCGGCGTTTATTTTGAGACACCTCGCTTTATGCCTTACTGCACATCTTTAATCCATTTTTAACTAATATATTTACGTTGTTTATTAAGTAGTGATATTATAGTTAGCCTGCTAACTAATTAAGTGCGCTATGGTTAAAAACATTCCATTTTATGAAACTCTTGATTTAACACTTTGCGGCAATATGGGCCGTGTGCATCGCTTATGCCGTGAAGCGGTAACTATTGCTGTTGAGCCTTTAGGGTTAACACAGTCGCGCTGGACTGCCTTAATGCATATAAATATGCTCAAAGAGGGCGTTACCCAGTTAGCGCTTTCACAGAGCTTAGGCATAGAGATGCCATCGCTTACGCGCACGCTCAAACAGTTAGAAGAGCAATCGCTGATTGTGCGCCGCGTAGATGAGCACGATAAACGCAGTAAAAAGCTTTATTTTACCGAGCAAGGTCGCAGCATTTTACACACCTTAAATGAGCGAATAACAGATATTAAAGCGCAGTTATATAATGGTTTTAGTCATGCACAATTAGATGCAATGGCATACGGCTTGATAAAAATGGAAGAAAACGCACTCAATTGCATTAAATCTCAAACAAAGGCTAAAAATGACACCTGATCAAAAATTTGCCCGCTATGTAAGACTCTCCCTCATTGGGTTTGTTTTAGTGTTTATTTACTATTTAATGGCTGATATTTTTTTACCTGTAACGCCTCAAGCGCGCGTGTATCATCCTGTTGTGCAAATATCGCCACAAATAAGTGGCCGAGTAACTAGTGTATTAGTAAGTAATAACAAACCTGTGAAAGCAGGCGATATTTTGTTTCATATTGACCAAGGACCTTACAACTTAGCGTACGAACAAGCCAAGCTGGCACTTGACGATGCTAAATTACAAAACAAACGACTCGATACAAATGTAAAAGCGCTTGAGGCGCAAATAAGTGCTGCAAAAGCTAAACAACATGAGCAAAAATTATTAAAAAGCCGAGGCGAAAAGCTCTACAAACAAAACTCCATATCAGAGCAAGAGCTTGAAAGCATTCGTGCTAATTATCAAGCAAGCAAAGCAAATGTAGCAGCGTATGAGGCGCAATTATCGGAAGCTATTTTAGCCCGTGGCGAGTCAGGTGATAAAAACTTAGCAATGCGCCATGCTGCAAATCAGTTAGCGCAAGCTGAGTTGAATTTATCGTATACGCAAGTGCGTGCATTGAGTGATGGCATAGTTGCTAACTTACAATTGCTTGATGGTGCATATGCCGTTGCAGGTAAACCGTTATTAGCGATTGTGGCTAAAAAAGCCGACTTAGTTGCCGATTTTAGAGAAAAATCACTTCTGCACATGAAGCGCGGTAGCCTAGCAAAAGTCGTTTTTGATAGTCGCCCTGGAGAGGTTTATGACGCGACACTTGAGGCGTTTGAGGCCGGTGTAAGCAATGGTCAGTTAAGTGCCAATGGTTTGCTCAGTACTACAGAGATCAGTAACCGCTGGGTGCGCGATGCGCAGCGACAACGTATTCATCTAAAATTAGTTAACAACCAAAATTTAATTGAAAATATGCCAAGTGGTGCACGTGCTACAGTGCAATTATTGCCAGAGTCAACTATTGGGCAGTGGTTTGGCGCAGCGCAAATTAGGTTTATTAGTTGGTTACACTACATTTATTAATGGAGAGGGTATGACTCAAGTTGTTAGCCAAGGACCACAATTCGATTCTAATGGCCTTCGCCAAGCACTGCGTATCGCTGGCGGATGTACTATCGGTTTTGCCATTAGTAAGTTAATGAACTGGCCAAACGGCATATTTTTTACTGTTTATCCTATGTTGTTACTCGGTATGGTGCCTACATTAAGCCGAGGTGTTATCAATCAATTTATAGCGTCGGCGGCTTTTAGTGCATTTGTAGTACTTGTAATACAGGGGCTATTTTCTCATTTGCCTGTCGTTATGACGCTACTTGTATTTGGCATATTTTGTTTTTTATTTCATAAAATGAGTAGCGGTAGCGCCTTTTTATTTGGTGCTTTAGGCGTGGTTAGCCTTTCAATTCAACTGCATTTTTCGAGCTATGTTGATCAAGGCAGTAGTATTTATCCGCTGATTTTAAGTAACGGTTTGGCTATCCTACTAACTGTGATTATTGCCGCGATAATGCATGGGGTGTTTCCTGATGTAACCGCAAGGCCCAGTCGAGTAATGCCAGCTAAACCTAAAGAAAGCATTCGCCATGAGGTGCTACTTTGCGCCAGTGTGGCAACGCTTTCGTTTGTGGCTTTTCAGGTGCTTGATTTACAAGATTCAATTTCAGCACAAGCGGCCTCAGTACTTATTTTATTTTCATTGTGTTGGAAAGCTGCAGGTATGGCAGGCTGGCAACGTGCAATTGGTACATTGATTGGTTGCAATGCAGCGCTGTTATCACAGTTGTTTTTGTACAACCATAGCGATTTTTTACTTTTTCCGGTTGCTATATTGTGGATTTTATCCTTTGTGTTTGCACGGTTTCACATTTTAGGCGGCGGTATTCCTGGTATCGGGTTTGGTGTATTAACCACATTTGGTATTTTATTTGGGCAGTCGTTGGGCCCAGGACAAGACTTAATTTACAGTGCGTTGTATCGATTTAGTTCGGTATCGGTGGCGATTATTTTAAGCTTGTGCGCTGTATATGTTATGCATCATTTACTTAATCGCTTTAGTGCAACGCGCCATCATACCTTTGATTAAATAAATTTTAATTATTAAGCCATTTTAAAAACTGCGTTTTTACACGCCAGCAAGTGCGCGTCTACCAGTTAACAAGGTTGCACGTTTTGTAGACGTAGAGCTTGCTCACGTGAGAAGCAAGGCTTCTGATTATTAAGTTATTTTAAGAACTGCGTTTTTGCACGCCAGCAAGCTGCGCGTCTACCAGTTAACAAGGTTGCACGTTTTGTAGACGTAGAGCTTGCTCACGTGAGAAGCAAGGCTTCTAATTATTAAGTTATTTTAAAAACTGCGTTTTTATACGCCAGCAAGCTGCGCGTCTACCAGTTAACAAGGTTGCACGTTTTGTAGACGTAGAGCTTGCTCACGTGAGAAGCAAGGCTTCTGATTATTAAGTTATTTTAAAAACTGCGTTTTTACACGCCAGCAAGCTGTGCGTCTACCAGTTAACAAGGTTGCACATTTTGTAGACGTAGAGCTTGCTCACGTGAGAAGCAAGGCTTCTAATCATTAAGTTATTTTAAAAACTGCGTTTTTGCACGCTAGCAAGCTGCGCGTCTACCAGTTAACAAGGTTGCACGTTTTGTAGACGTAGAGCTTGCTCACGTGAGAAGCAAGGCTTCTAATTATTAAGTTATTTTAAAAGCTGCGTTTTTGCACGCCAGCAAGCTGCGCGTCTGCCAGTTAACAAGGTTGCACGTTTTGTAGACGTAGAGCTTGCTCACGTGAGAAGCAAGGCTTCTAATTATTAAGTTATTTTAAAAACTGCGTTTTTATACGCCAGCAAGCTGCGCGCCTAGCAGTTAAATTTTCACACTGCCACGCAATGCTTTGTTTTGGCCGTGCTTGGTTTTTTTATCCATGCGTTTGCGCTGAGAATTTCTACTTGGCTTGGTGGCTCTTCGAGCTTTGTTCACCACGGTTGCACTCAAAATAAGATCTTTTAAACGCTTAAGTGCATCATCTCTGTTCAATTCTTGGGTCCGGTGGCTTTGGGCTTTAATTATTAAAACGCCATCTTTAGTGATTCTAGAATCTTTTAAAGCGAGTAAGCGTTCTTTGTAAAAGTCAGGTAATTTAGAGCGATTAATGTCAAAACGTAAGTGTATAGCACTTGCTACTTTGTTAACATTTTGACCACCGGCACCTTGAGAGCGAATAGCTGTAAGCTCTAGTTCCCACTCATCAATTGTGACTGTATTTGAAATTGTTAACATTGTGTTCAGCTCTCGTTGTCAAAAATGCATTATATCATTTGTACATTGACTTAGGGTGAATCAACTAAAATCGTAGTACTTTAGGTCAACTCCCATGAATTGTACTGTAAAATTCGCCAATACATTATTATGTATTGGCATATGCAATTATTTAGTTTCTAATTGCACAGCCCTATCTATTTAGGGCTTCATATAATAATAGCTCCACAATAATAGGAAATGCCTGCATGAAAAAAATACTCGTATCACTTAGTTTGTTAGCAATGAGCTTCTCTGGTGTTGCAAAAGATATCACTGAAGGTGATTTACAAAGCTACATGAAAGCACTACCAGCGGTAACAAGTTGGGCGAGCGCTCAAGATTCTCTAAAAGGGCTGGACCTAGGAAGCATGTTAGGTGCGTCGGCTGACCAAAAAACATCAGAGCAAGGCTCGCTAGCTAACAGCGCGCTTAGCATGATTAAAGAGCAAGACTTATACAAAAGTTTTGAAGGCGTAACGAGTCGTTACGGTTTTACTCCAGAGCAGTTAATTACTGTCGGTTCTGAAGTGTCTATGGCTTACATCGAAAACCTTAAATCTGGCTTATCTACTGAAAATAAAGAAACAGCAGATAAACTAATGGGTGGTTTTCAAAGTATGAAAAGTGTTAAAGACAAAGGCGCTAGCTCGCTAATGGGCTCATTAGGTAACGCATCAAGTGCCGCTAAATCAAGTGAGCCAGTCGTTAGCGAAAGTAACCTTGAGCTTGTGAGCGAGTACATGCCACAACTTAAAAAGCTTTTTGCACTTCTATAAGTTTTTGTTTTATAAAAAGGTGGCTTTTGCCACCTTTTTTAATGCCTAAAATAATCTATAAACAGATGCATAAAGTTTATTTACTTCTACAATTTAATTATCTGTATTTTTAGGTGTAATGTATGAAGCAATGGCATGTGGTTATTGGTTTATTCTTTATTTTTACTGTGTATTTTTCGGTATCCACGTACGCAAAATCAACCCAAGCTTTTAGTGCTGGAGTTATTGCTCAGGAGCAAATATTTCCAATAAAAGTATTGCAGCTTGGTAATTATGCGCGTTGTGCTGTTGTTTCTGCACAAAAAGAAGATGCATTTTATTCTGCTTGTTATATAAAAAAACAGTCTCAATCCAATTGGATTGCAGAATCGGCGGGTGCACGCTGCGAAATAAGGTGTATAACGCATCTTGACAAAAAAGGCCTCTCACAAACGACATACTTTACAGCTCAATAATACTAATTTTAATTAATACATGAGTATTTTAAGCGTCAAATAACTCATTAATTTAAGGCTATTTGTATAAGTCGCTCCATGATTTTTTTATTGGTGTAGAGCCTTCCTTTATTTGCCGACTAGTTAAAGCGCTACATGCGTTCTGTGGTTGCTCAATATGTGGGCCTGAGAGTAATAAAAAATATTTTTTACCATTAATATTTCTGTTGATAGTGAACAGTGGAAAATCAGCTTTTATCAATTGAGGTTTTATTGTTTTTTTAGAGGTATACGCGGCATATTGACAATAATAGAGCTCTTTCGTATCACTTTTTTGCTCTCCCCATGCGTGCATTAGTCGCCAATCTGTAGATGTATAACGTCTAGCGTCGACCATAAAGCTGCCATGTAATTCAGGCGTTGAGTAGACATCGTTAATTGTTGTTTGCGCGTCTTGGGCGTTTACATAAGGGCCTGTTACTAAATAGTAACTGTCGCGGGTTTGATGTTTATATAATTTTAAAGGATGCGCTTTTGAGTCAATTTCCTTTGCTACTATTACTGCCGATTCAAATTTTTTAAATACACCAAGCTGAACAAAAAAAGACTTTTCTGATGGCTTATCAACTAACTCTATTGAGTCTATTGTATTGTTTTTAGGTTGTAGAACGATATCTTTTAGAATAATAGTATCACCTGTTTTTGAGGTAACAACGCGCTCTGGTAAGTTTTTAGTAACGAGGCTTTTTATATTTAATGTATTTGCTTCAACTTCAATTTTGTAGTTTCCTTGACTCACATTAGAAAAATAATAATACCCGTCGTACTCGGTAGTTGTTGTGTATTCTTTGTCGCCATTAATTTGCTTTAAAAAAACGGTTACGCCTGAAACAGGTTTACTTTTATCGTTATTTTCAAAGTAAACAGTCCCTTCTACTTCATTAAAAATAACCATTGGTACATCAACTTTAGTCTGACCTCCTCGGTGAGCGTAGGTTTTTATTTTTCCAAGTACAGGTTGCAAATATGGATTAGGTAAAGTGCGTAAATCGACCTCTAAAATTTGCCCGCCGTGACTACTTGGCAGTAGCGCTTTACCTGTATTGTTAGTGAATTTATTTCGCCATAAATAATTACCGGTAAAGCGAACGTCTTCTAATGCTTCATCACCTTGATCAAATACTCGATTTTCGTTCCAGTCAATAAAAGCAGATGCTTCAAGCTGTCCGCCGCTAAGAGCTCGTGGGGTGTCAAATATCATATCTAACTCAAGATGATCAAAGCTAAATGTGCCGTTTAAACCTAATGACACGCGCCAATCACCACGACTATCGTATTGGCCTGAGACTTGAACATTAAAAATATCATAGCGATAAGTATACTGATGGCTTAGTTGCGCGGTCGCTGATGAATCAGGGTTATACGATAACTGGGTTTGGTTAAAGGTCTGTTGTGTTTGCGGCCAACGTAAATTACTACGCAGGCTAACAAGCTTTCCCCCATTTATAGGCAGCCAATCGAGTGTATTTGTCCACTTCCAAGAAGCGATATCAATAGATGAATAAAGTTGATTGGTTAATTCATCTTCTTGCTCATCATAAAAAAGGCGTCCAGCCCATGTACCACCAATGTGATTTTTATTGATACCTAATGAAAATGTATTGTTGTTTGATTTATTTTCACGATTTTCGTTAAGCCATTTCATATTCCAGTTTAAAGAGTCAAACGAATCAGAACGACCATTTAAACTAATCGATAATTTATTTTTAAGCACATTATTTTGTGGTAAAAACAATGCGCTCGAGAAATCATCTAAGGCGGTATATTCTAAATTGACGTTTACGTCGTTATAAATATCATTAGAGAACAAGCCCCTAAAGCCTGCATAATAAGCGCTGCCAGCATTGAGTTGTTTGCTAGATAAAAATCGATAGCTGCCATGCTCCGTAAGTATATTTAATCCTGATGATATATAGCGAGAGCGCTCATCAGATGCTAGTTGAGTGATTTGTGCATCATAGGTTAAATTTTCACTTATCCCATATGAAACACTGGCTTTAAATGTGTCACTAAATGTATTTTGAGTATTTTGGTTGTTATCAAATACGCTTTTATCTGTTTCAATTAACTCAACTTGATAGCTTATTTTCCCTGGTGATAGGGCATCCTGCCCTATCGTGTATTTTTGAGTGCGTGTAATTTGCTCACCTTGGGGGCCAAAAAGCTTTATTTCAAAAATATTATTGCCATAAAATGTTTCTATATCGATAAACTTAACTAAATTATCGTCATTTGCTTGTGTGGTCGCTAAAAATTGCCCATTGCGATATAGCTCAGCTTGCCAACCGGGTAAAGCGGGTTCTTCAATGGTTATTGACGAAAAATTTTGTGCTGAGCGTGGATCGGCATTCGAGATATAAATACCTCTGCCTTGGCTTGAAGCTGTCGTCAGCTGATCTGATTGAGATTGAATATCACCTAATTGATAATGAATGCGAGCTAATGAATGATCTTCATCGGTTAAGCTAAAGTCTTTGCTAATTTTAAAAAACGTATTATCGCTGTTTTCATTTTTATTAAACCGAACTTCTGCTCTATGGTGAAATAAATCAAAATAGCTGTTGAGTCTAATTAAGCCTTTATAACGTGCTTGTTTAGATGTGGCAGTTGATGAAATTGTATACTCAGAAATTGGGTAGGTAAGTAGACGATATTGATCTTCTATAAAGTGATCATATTGTGGGGCAATAGCTTGCTTATGCGTGATTGACGTGTTTTTTTTATCATTTGTGGTGCTTAATAAATTACTCATAAAGGAGACTTGCATGAGTGAGTAATCAAATGTTGAGTCGGTTTCTAAAAGCGTATTAATAACGGATAAGTCTACGTAATGATCGTAATCGTCTTTTGCCCAAAAAGATGCCGTTGGTGTTACCGACTGAGCTGCCAATAACGTTGTACTTAGTGCAAGCTTCGTTGAATCAACGGTTGCAGTTAAACTCCCTTCGGTAATACTAAAGTTAATCCCCATCGTTGATTTAAGAACACTGATTGGTAGTAACAGCTTATTTGATTGCGTGTAGTAAGCTTCTAAGTCGGATACCACTGAACGGCCATTTACTTTTACATTTACGATCACGAACGCCTCTTCATCAATAGTCCATTGATGAAGAGGCGTTAGCTCATTAGCGACTAATGTTTGAGGCACAATAACAATGAGCAACAAACTAATTAAAGCGCCATAACGCAATGCGTTTAGCTTAAACACGTGTTATTGAATATTAACGGGTATTGCTAACTCAATATTGCCACCATATTGGGGATTTTCTTTGTATTTAAGTGTAAGCGGACCGACAATGGGCTGTTGCAACGAAATATAGACTTTACGACGCGATAAAGGCGTATAAACGGCTACGTTTGTTACTTCCCCAACAGATAAGTTATTACTGTCTAGCAGTTCAAAATTACCATATAACGAACGATTTCCCGTTAGCGTTTGCCAAAACGTAACGGTTGGTCGACCATTTTGGCTAATTAGTTGCGGGTTGATTAGTTGCGAATCAGCTTCTAACTGCCCATGGCGCACAATTACCGGAACGCTGTAAGATATTTTAGGGCGTATGGTTATTCCTTCTGCATTAGGGGCTGGTGCTTCTGACGCAACTATTTTAAGTACCGCTCTGTATTCTCCTGCGGGTAATTCTGCTTTTTTTCGTACCGTCATTCTTATAGCTTGCATGCCTTTTGGCGCTATAGAACCACGGCGTGGAGAAAAGCGTAACATGCCAGCAGCAGAACGACCCTCTACTTGCTTAGGTGTTGCATCTATTAGTGACCCTTCTTCGGTCATGTCTTTGTGCGTGATACTAAGTTTAAAGTCGAGGTTTTTATCAGATGTATTTCTGATCATTAATGAATTATTTTTAGTTCGTCCATCAAAATATAAACGATATTCAGATAGAGAAAGATTAGCACTGCAAATTTGAGGTAATAGAAGAGTCAGGCAAAGCGTTGCCCAGCGAAAAAATTTAAAACTCATGAGACAACTCAACAACATGATAAAGCAAAAATGTGGAGCATTAAGCTCCACACAATTTATATTATTAGTAGCCTAGGGCTATAATAATATAAGAAATAATATTACTGAAAAGATACATCGACAGTGTAGTCTACTTCATAAGCAGCGCCAGCAGTAAGATCGGCAGCTACTGTCATATCACCATAAACACCGATTACGATATCAGTTGCGCTTGCATCAGTTGTAAATGCAGAAGCAACAGTATCAGCCGTTGTTACAGTTGAAGTACCATCAGTGGCAGTCGTTACTGGAGCGAAAGTAAGGTTGGCACTTGTACTGCCTGATACAGTGATGTTCATTGCTGAATTTGGAGCCAAACCTGAAACAGTTACGCCACCTAATTGAATGTTTGAGTCTGAAGCATCACAATCGCCCGTTACTGCGCCAGCATTATCCATTGTACAAGTAGAACCTGTAGCTAAACGAATTTTACCAAAATGTACTTTGTTATTTTCTAAAAAAGTTGGTTCGCTCCAACCATTTACACTTGCTTGTAATGTTTCACTAGATGCAAGTAAAGAAGTCGAAGTCATAGCGAGTAAAGCGGTTGCTGCAAAAATTTTTTTATTCATAATTTTTCCGTGTTTAAATAATTATTATTGTATTACGTCCTTGTTTAATCTCATTTTCTAAGAGCTCGTAATCCATTGGCGCCAATTTAAACACAGGAAGTGCATTTTTTAAATGTTTTATTAACAAATGCAACTTTAAGGATAATAAATAAGAAAAAATCATTAGCAATAAAAGTTGGTTAATTTATTTATGGTTGTTTTTAAAGCAAAAAAAGTATGTTTTTTTACAGATATAAGGCAAGAGGATTTCTTTTTGTTAATATATTGCTAGGTTATTTGCAATGATAAACTTAAGCCCACAACAATTTTGGGGCGTGAGTTTATTTAAGACATTTTACGAAGTGTAGTCAGCGGGGCTATACGTAAAATCCAATGTAAAAATGCCCATGGCCACGTTGGTATAAAGCTGTTGGCTTTTTCTTTATTTATAGCTGTTACAAGTGCTCTACAGCCTGTTTCAGTATCGACAATAAAGGGCACTGTTTTTACTTTTTCGTTTATTTCACTTCTAATGTAGCCAGAGCAATTAAATATAGATAATTACTTAACGGCCAAACATGTAGCTGTATCTAACAGATCAACGGGTACGGTTATTGAGGATATAGCATTATTACAGTTAAGCTTAAATCGTGAGGTTGCTATACGTTGTCAAACGTATTTTTCAGCAAAAGAGGTAATAAAAAATTCACCATTTTTACTCACTTTGCCCTCCATGGTGGCAAGTCAGCTACTTGATGAAACTTTAATTACGCGTCCAGTACCAACCACCATGCCTACTATTTATCAGCACTTATATTGGCACCAAAATACAGATAAAGACGATGCATTAATATGGCTACGCAGCCAAGTAGAAAGTATATTTAAGCGTTAAGTGCAGCTTATAACGACACTTAAAAATCATTCTCAAGTGGATTTGTTTTAAGTCTACAGCAAAGTTTAATAATGAATTTATATTTGTAGATGTCTAGGGCATGTTTATACTAATCTGCTTATATAGGCAGATTAGTATAAACATGCCAAATATGCGGCTGCTCTTTGGAGGCGTCCTTGGGGCGACTTACTCTTTGTTGCCTATATGGTGGTAAGGGATATGATCAGGACGCAGGAGCAGTTACCGAGTCTCGTGATTAAATAATCCCTAGATAGAGTAAACTTTAATCCGCAAAGGTTAACAGGTCCAAGCGTGGAGAGTGAAATGTGTCCGTGTAAAGTAAACTCTAAGAATAAACAGAGCTTACACAAGCAATAATAAGCCCTGCTTTTTAGCTATAACTACATGGTGCGTTTGTTTTTAAGCTTTAATCTGCCAATTAACAGCAGCGGCCCTATAAACATTGCCAGGCCATAAATACCGCCAGTAACTGCGTATTCTGGTTTATTTAAAAAACTAATCGCAATTAAAATAGCCAGTGATGCATTTTGAATCCCAACCTCAATAGAAAGAGTTAGTGAATCGGTTAAATTTAATTTTGAACACTTAGCAATTAACCAACCTACAATCATCGAGCCTATATTCAGTGCAATACATGCCCAAAATACATCGTTAAATGAGCTAACTAATAAAGCGCGCTCTTTTATTACCAATGCGGCAATCATCATGAGCATAAAAAACAATGAGAAGCGTCTAAAAAACGGTTCTGTTTTAATAGCAAAATCATTTTTAAAATGGCGTAACCAAATACCTACAGCAACAGGCACTAAGGTAATAAAAAACAACCCAAGTGATGTCGTCAAAATAGAAAAACTAGCGTTATCTGCTGGCGCAAACTGGCTCATAGCAAAGCCGATAATAAACGGTGTGGTTATTATACTAATAGCGGTGGAAGCGGCTGTTAAGCTTACCGAAAGTGCTAAGTTAGCTTTAGCGAGCTGGCTTACTACATTTGACATGGTGCCGCCGGGACAAGCGGCTAATATCATTAAACCAATGGCTATAGGTGTTGATAAGTTAAGTAAATAGCATAGGCCTAATGCCAATAAAGGCATTGCTACAAGTTGGCCAATTAAACCCATAACGATGGCGAGTGGGCTTTTAAATAACCGGGTAAAGTCGTTTGTAGTGAGCCCAAGTCCCATGCCAAACATAATAAGTGCAAGGGCGAGCGGAAGTATTACTTCAGTTAATATAGATGCATTCAAATTAGGTAACCTCGTTTGTTATTGTTTTTAATTAGAGTGTTAATTTTTAAGTTAACTGTATACCAATTCGCTTAATTAAGTGATCTATTTTGAGGATGGAAAAACGTGTTGATAGCTAGGCAAAAAATTCGTTATTTAGTTGTTCTCGGCAATTGCTCCTGCATTGCTCTACCTTCTGCATCCATGCAGTCGTAAATGAGAATTTTTTAACACAGGTAGCGACACGTTTAGCCCCGCAAAATGATTAAGTATTATTGCGGATTGGTATAACGCCCCTTTACAATAAATCCTAATGCTAGAAGTGTTACTTATTTAAAATAGTCGCAATGCGTTTATCAAGCTCTGGTAATACATCTTGTTCAAACCATGGATTTTTTTTAAGCCATATATTATTGCGCGGACTGGGATGAGGAAGCACTAAATAGTTTGGCCAATACTCACGCCACGATTTTACTAACTCCGTGAGTGGCATTTTTTTAGTGTCCGGTAAGTGATATGCCTGTGCGTATTTACCAAGCACTATTGTCAGCTCAATATTTGGTAGGGCAGCCAATAATTGCTCGCGCCATGTAGGTGCGCATTCTTTTCGAGGTGGTAAATCACCCGACTTCCCCCTACCAGGATAACAAAAGCCCATAGGTAAAATGGCTATATTATTGGCATCGTAAAATTCATCACGTGTTAGCCCAAGCCATTCTCGTAGGCGATTACCGCTTGCATCGTTAAATGGCACGCCTGTTTCGTGAACTTTTATTCCAGGTGCTTGGCCTGCAATTAAAATACGTGCGTTTGGGTTAAATTGTATAACAGGGCGAGCCCCTAAAGGTAAATCAGGTTCACAGATCACGCATTTACTAACTTGCTCTATTAATTGGTGACTATTCATGTCTACTTGGCCTTAAGTGCTTAATTTTTATCCTAAATGGCCATTTAGAACAAATGAGTTGGTAAAATATCGGTTTATTTTAATTAAAACGGGCGTTAGTTGGTAAAATCGTGATCTTTAACTACTTCCGGGCTACAGGCCTTATAAAATCTATTGTTTGTCTGCCCATACAGCAAACTCATTGCCGCTTGGCTCTGCAAAGTGAAACCGACAACCACCCGGAAATTCAAAAATGGGCTTTAATATTGTGCCGCCATGCAGCTCTATTTTTTTATAGGTATCGTGGATATCATTACTATAAAAAACTAAGAGTGCAGCCCCGTTTTGAGTTAACGATTTAAGCGGTGCGTTAAAAAATCCACCATCGAGCCCTTGGCCGCTAAACGCCGTATATTCGGGGCCGTAGTCTGTAAATTGCCAATTAAATACATTGCTAAAAAAGGTTTTAGTAGCAGGTAAATCATAAGCAGGGAACTCGACATAATTTAGTTTTTCGTGATCGCTCATCGTTATTAAAGCTCTTATTAAAGTGTAATAAACAACCTTAAACCTTAGTTAGTTGCTAATCAAATATACTGATGTTATTTGAGATCACTATTTTACTAAGTAGCCTGAATTTTGGATAATAAATCTATCTCAAGCAGTTACTTTCAACGTTAACTGCGGTGAGTTTAAATATCATTATGGTTCAATATGTTAAAAAATTACTTTATCAGAGAGCAGGTGAGTAATAAATTTTTTGGTTGGATAAACTTAAATATCACGAATGATAATAACTATCTTTTGTATTTGTAGGCTATATAATAACGCTTTATTTTTTCACCCGCTGTATTTATAAGAGATTAATTCATTATGCAGGCACACCCGCTGAGTGCGCAGCCCACTAAACTACGCGTTATTGAGTTGTTATCGCAATTTTTTAAACTATCACCTATTTTTAGCTATCGTTTTTCAGTGTTTTTACGCTTTTTAATTGCCATTGTTGGCGGCTATTCTTTTACGGCTGCGAGTACCGCTTTGCTGAGTTTTTTATTACCGCTGACCAAATCAGATGCGGTACTGCTGTGTGTATCATTAAGTATTCTAATTTATGCATTAGTTTTTATTTATGCGTTTTATATTAAATCGTTAAAAACAGTTTGGATCAGTATTTTACTAACGACTAGTGCGCAAATTTGTTTATTAGCTGTATTGAAGGGTTGGCTATGAAAGACAGTTTTTTCCGCTCAATGACCTGGCTACATACGTGGGTAGGGTTACTCGTTTGTTGGTTATTATATTTAATATTTTTTGCTGGCACTCTTAGCTTTTTTAGAGACGAAATAACCTTATGGAATCAACCAGCCATACATAATGTGCAAGCCCAAACACAGCGTATAGAAGCGCAAAAACAACAAATAATTACCGGATTTGATTACTTAGCTAACCATGGAGCTAACTCATCAAGCTGGCGTATTACATTACCTGAGCCGCGTATTCCTTATTTAATTTATGGTTATGCAAAGCCAAAAGAACCAGGCCAGCGCCGCAGTAAGTTTGAAAACACGCAGCTTAACCCTAATACCATGCAAGAGCTTGAGCCCTTTGTAGATACGAAAGGTGGTAACTTTTTTTATCGGTTGCACTATGATTTACATTACATGGATGCAATAACAGCACGCTGGATTGTATGCTTTGCTAGCTTTTTTATGCTGATTGCCATTATATCGGGCGTGGTTATTCATAAGCGTATTTTTAAAGACATGTTTAGCTTTAGGCGTAACAAAGGTAGCCGTACATGGTTAGATGCCCATAACGTAAGCTCTGTGCTTGCCCTGCCTTTTCATTTAATGATTACCTACACTGGCATGATTACGCTCATATTTATGTTGTTTCCCTACCCTGCAAAAGTAACTTACGATAACGGCATGCGTGGTTTTTTTAACGATGTAACCCCTCGCAACACCATGACCGATAAAGCCCAAGGCGAATTGCCAATGGTGCCAATACAACGTATTTTGGATCAGGTTTATACTAAGTGGCCTCATGCAGATATTACTCGCGTACAAGTTAACCAACCAAATATGGCAGCTTCAACAATTACCGTATTGGTAAGCGCAGGTAAAACACTACGTGACCAAGCACCACGCTTAATATTTAGTGGTGCTACAGGGCAAATGGTCGCTAAAACTGATGACGAGCTAACTAGCAGCAAAGCGCTTTACGAATCGCTTAATTCTATGCATACAGGGCGTTTAGCTACGTGGTTGTTGCGCTGGTTATACGTATTAGGCGGTATTGCAGGCTGTGTAATGATTGGCTCTGGCTGTATTATGTGGGCTAAGCGAATTCGCGAGCGAACTAAAAATAACGTTAAGCCTTCGTTTGGTTTAAAACTAGTTGAAGGGTTAAACCTAGCCACTATTATGGGACTTCCACTGGCAACGTGTGCATTTTTTATTGCTAACAGACTACTTAGCCCAACTACCGCAGAGCGCGCCGATAAAGAAATACTCGCGTTCTTTTTAACATGGCTAGCGGTTGCTCTTTTAGCACTTATAAAGCGCGACACACTGCAATGGCGAGTTATGGCAGCTATAAATGCTGTTGCATGTTTAAGCGTACCGGTTATTAATGCACTTACAACTAACGGTAATATAGTTAGCTATTTGATGCACAAACAGTGGGCTTTATTTACTTTTGATGCACTGTTTTTGTTATTTAGTATATTGTTTTTTATACAAACCGAAAAATTACGTACTGCTAAAAGCAACTCAAAAACAATCAGCCCTAGTCAATCTAATAACCTTAAAAGGCAAAAACCATGATTGATTTACTCGGTTTTAGCCTATGCCTGCTCAGTTTTAACTGTTTTGCGCTGGCTAAGTATAATCATTTTAAAGACGTATTTAAAAAACGCCCTACAGAATCCCAACGTAAAAAGCTGTTATTAGCTGCTTGGATCAGTATTTTACTAAGCTTAGTGCTTTGTTTAGTTACTCAAGATGGATATGGTGCATTACTATTTTGCGGATTTATGAGCCTAAGTGTCTTAATTATAATGGTTTTTTATAATTTTTTAGTAGACTACGTAAAGTGGTTTAGTGTTTTAAATAGCGTGTTAGTTGTACTAAGTGGGTTGTTTTTAGCATTAAACTAGCCTTAGTTAGTAAAAACGTGATCCGTTACTTTCCCATAGATTAGGGCGTGTTGATCTTTGGTGGGTGAATTTGCAGCAGACTGTTTGGTATTTAGGCAAGGCAGAGCCTATGTAGTGTGGTTATTCCCCATAAATAGGCGATAACGCAGCATAAATACCAAACATGCGCTGCCCAAAGGGTTCTTTCTAGGGACGATTAACTCTTTGTTGCTCGGTTTTTACTTAGCCCACTAGGTTACAAACCTCGCGCCGCGATTTAATCGCCCCTAGATTGAACAGATTTCAATCCACAAAGATCAACACGCCCTAGGCAAAAAAATGGCAAGCTATATAGCTTGCCAACAATAGGGGATATTCAGTGTTTCCAATACTTGCTGTCTCACGGCAAGTACACACAATATAACCATAATATATTTAAGTTACTTTACTGTTAGATGACTCTTTTATGACTACTGTAAAGGGGCTTTACATTGTTTATTGCTCAACCCAAATTATTTCATCGGTAGCAAAGCCCAACTCTTTAGCTTTAGTTAAAAAGTGTTCTTTAAGCTCTTTGCTAACCGTTGGTGTACGCGACAAAAACCACAAGTAATCTTTGTTGTAACTGGTTATAAATGCATATTGATAATCGCCTTGGTCAAGTTCAAAAATCACGTAAGCGCCATAAAATGGACCAAAAAACGAGACTTTAAAATGCCCTATGTCTGTGCCCTCTACAAACTTGGCTAAGCCTTCGGCGTCATCCCATTTTTTATCATCCGTTAAATACCCTTTGTTAAGGACCTTTACTGTGCCGTCGTCGTTAATTGAATAAGTCGCGGTAACTTGCTCCATACCTTCTTCGAATGAGTGATTAAGACGCGCTATTTCAAACCACTTGCCTTTATATTTTTGTATATCAAAGTTTTTAACGGGTGTTATTCCCTCAGGAGGGCTGGTGCAGGCACTAAGAAAAAATAACCCTGTAATAAGTAAACCGTATTTAATAGCCTTCATGTAAGCTCCTTTTTTAATTACATAAATCGTACGTATTATCTAAATATAGATGGATATAAAGTTTGCTAGCCGATTAAAAAAATTTGCTATAGGATCATATTAATTCTAAAGCAATAAAAATGACCATAGCATGAAAATTTGGGTAGATGCAGACGCATGTCCTGTTGTTATAAAAGAAATACTTTTTAGAGCTGCAGAGCGTATGAAAATCGAGACTATTTTAGTGGCCAATCACGCAATGCGTATTCCGCCGTCAAAATACATAAGCCGCGTTCAAGTATCGTCGGGGTTTGATGTAGCCGACGACGAAATAGTAAAACGTGTTGAAAAAGGTGATTTAGTTATTACAGGCGATATTCCGCTAGCAAGTGAAGTAATTGATAACGGCGGGCAAGCGCTAAACCCACGTGGTGAGCTTTATACCACCGAAAACATTCGCTCAATACTTAACGTACGCGACTTTATGGATACCATGCGCTCAAGTGGCGTAGAAATGAGTGGTGGGCCACCGCCACTTAGCCAAACCGATCGCCAAAACTTTGCAAATAACCTTGACCGTATTTTAGCGCAAAACAAGGCTAACTAGTTTGAACACCCAATTAGTTGGCTTAGGTGATACGCAATTTAGCGTGGCGGTATACGTAGCAAAAGCGCCGCCAATGCCGTTTTTTGAAACACTTGAATGCCTAGAGCCGGTTATAAATGAGCAAATAAATACCATAAACCAGCACTGTGGTAATGGTTGGCGCAAAGTGTTTAACGTGTACGCAAAAGTGCTATTTGCCCTGCCAAGTGAGCATTATTCATTTGCCAAACAAGCCCCTACTTGGCAACAATATCGCGATGAGTATTTACTGCAAAAAAACAGTAAAACCGCCCTGCTATTTAGCGCGCCTGACACGACTATTACTTGCGCAGATAAAGCTACTAGCAATAAAAACCAGTTACACATAATTGCAGGGCGTACGCACGCTAAAAACTTATTACAACAAGGTAAGTTACATGCACAATTTGATTGGCTCGACGACGAGTTTGCAATAGACACAACTAACAACATTATTGTGTGCCCATATTTTGATTACAGGCAATTAAGTAATATAAAAATTGCGAGATTAAGCGAGCTAGTCGCGCAGCTAAAAGGCACTAAATAACACATTGTAAGGAACGACCATGGCCGGAATTTTAGAGTTAAAGAATTATTAAAATCAATGCAGCCTGTGCTTAAACAAGGTGAGTACATATTTTGCTGTTTAGCTGGTAAATTGGCCGATTATGTTCATTTAGAGCCACTTGCCACTTATGTTGAAGAAGAAGGGCTAACCCTTATTTTAAAAGCTGAAACCGCCGATAAAGCAGGTATTACTTACGAGGGTAAATATAATTTAATTACCCTTAACGTACATTCAAGTTTAGAGGCCGTAGGGCTAACTGCTGCGGTATCTGCAAAGCTGACTGAGCATGGCATTAGCGCTAATGTGGTCGCTGCGTTTTATCACGACCATATTTTTGTACAAACAGATAAAGCACAAGCCGCAATGAAAGCACTTGAAGAGATTGGTTAGGTTTTTTGTTAATTACCAACATTGAGCTAATAAATATTTAAAAAGGAATTAAATGAATTTATATCAATATACCGACATAAATGCAGTAAAAAGCATTTTAAGAACCCAAGAGTTATGGGCTACTCATTATCAATATTTAAATGACACTTCAGAAATTGAGCAGGGAATAGAATTAATTCTCAATAGACTAGCTGAAAGTAAAAAGCTATCAATTGAGAAAATTCAAGATTTAAAGCAACAGGTTATGCATAGCCTTAGCAAGCTAGATATCTTCATAGTATCTTTATGTTTAGCTAAAGATGAATTATCAATGTGGAGAGAGTACGGGCCTTACGCCATTGAATTAGATAATAATGCGATAACCTTATCCTTAACTGTAAGCGGACCATTCACACAAAGTGATGTTCGCCCTTGCTTATACCCTGTGCAATTAAGAAAATCAGATAGTTTTATTGACTTTGAATTTATATCAACACTCTATGATGAGTGTTACCTAAAAGGTGATAGGGTTAGGTTTATAAGCTCTTTAGTTTATTCCGCTGCCGCCATAAAACACGCTGCATTTTATGCAGAAAAAGAAAAAAGAGCTATTTTTTCTTTAGATAAACATCATACAACAGAGATTTTTCATAGAGAATGTAATGGCAAAAAAGTCCCTTATATAAAAGTTTTATTACCTAAAAGCTCTATTAAAGCAGTATACATCGGTCCCCAATCTGAACAGGCTCAATTGGTCACTGATATGCGTGATTTTTTGAAGTCAAACAAACTTACGGGTATTAAAGTTTACAGCTCTGATATCCCATATAAACCGAAATAAGTTAGAGTAATTAGCTTACTAAATAATAAAAGAATACATAAATATTTTAATTTATATCTGGACACTGACGTAAAAACCCAAGTAGAAGAGAGTCTATATTTAACTATCCTTAATTGTTTCTGTCGGCGATAGTACTTATTTCAACAGCAAATATGGCTTCGTTTAACCTACCTACGCTCCAAATAAAAGCGGAGTACTTTATAATACTTTGTGGGTTATGATTAGAATCGGTGAGGACTTGTGCTGAGGTTTATATAAAAACACCGAGTTTGTTCACTCGGTGTTTTTATTGGTGCTAAATAGCGGGTACTTGTTTAGCTTGTGAAACTTAAACTACATATCCGCTAAAACCTAGAGCTTTAAAATACAGCTTCGGAATGCCAAATTTGCACTCATTTAGCAATTCGCTAAAGCGCATTCTATCAAGCGGGTAAAACTCATTTTCTAAGTCGTGCCCTGTTTGTGTTTTGCCTGTTTCGGTTAAACCCAATTGCGCGCACGTTGTAAGCTGAGCTTCGCGCTCAAATGAAGTTTCAGGGCGCATTAAATCTGCAATATAAAGGTTGGCGTCTTTTTTAAGGCTTCCTTTAATTGCTTTTAATAACTCTTTTTTATCGCCGTTGTCTTCTAAAAAATGCATTACTAATAAACATAAAACGGCATCGGCTTTAACCGATAACTTATCAACGGGGCCATTATGTACATCTACGCGACTTGTTATGCCTTGTTCATCAAATTGCTGCTGTGCGATAGCAAGCATATCGGCTGATGTATCTTGCGCAGTAAATTGCCATGTAGGGTTTAGTGCAGCCAGTGCAAGTACTTCTTTGCCTGTGCCTGCCCCTACTACCAAAATATGCGCATTGTCGCCCAGCGTTGCTTGTAGTTGCGCATTAGTGAGCTGATGTAATAATTCATAACCAGGCACTAAACGGGTTATGCGGCTATCGTATTGTGTTGCTTGCTCGCCTGTAAACGTTGGCATTGTATCTCCTTGTTTTCAGTAATGTTGCTTATAAAACTTCAACTGTGGAATATCCACCTGGCTTTTTGGCTACATGCACTTGAGTGGCTACACGCTCGCTCATTTGTGTTACGTGCGATATAACGCCTACTTTTCTGCCTTGTGCTTGCAAAGAATCCAAAGCGTCCATTGCAATGCTTAGGGTTTCGCTGTCTAACGTACCAAACCCTTCGTCAATAAACAAAGAATTGATTTGTACTTTGTTAGACGAAAGCGATGCTAAACCAAGTGCAAGCGCTAGCGATACTAAAAATGACTCACCGCCCGAGAGCGTATTAACAGAGCGTTGCTCGTCGGCCATGTCGCGGTCGATAATTGCAATGTCGAGCGTTTGCGCTATGGCGGTTAATTCGTAGCGTTTGTTTAGTGTTTTTAAGTGGCTGTTGGCATAGTGCAGTAATATTTTTAACGTTTGTGTTTGTGCTAAGTTACGCATGGTTTTACCCGTTGCATCGCCCAATACTTTATTAAGCAAGTGCCACTGCTCTACCTGTGTTTTAAGCGTAGTTAACTCAGCTTGTTTGCCTTCAAGCGCTTTCGCATTTTGGTTGTGTTGCTCAATAGCGGTATTAGTTGCTAGTAATGAATTTTGCAGCTGCGTTTGTTGCTCATTTAAGCTGCTTAATTGCGTACTTAAAGCCTCTGCACTTTGTGTTGGTTTATCGCTACTGTTGTGTTTTTCAAGTGTAAGTTGCTGCTGTTTTAATGCGGCATTTGCATCTGTTAACGCTTGAGTTAACTGCTCGTGTTGATTTAAATGCGCTTTAATAGTCTCGCTACTTAGCGTTAGTAAAATTTTGACCTGTTCGTGCGTTACATCGCTGTATTGCGCTTTAAAGTCAGTAAACCACTGGTTATAACGTGCCTCAAGTGTTGCTAGTTCTTGGCTGTTTTCAAGTAAGCGTTGCTCTACATTTTTAAGCGTTATAGCGTGCTCATCTCGTTGTTTTATAGCGTCGTCATAGGCTTTTTGGCTCGCTTGAACCTGTGATTGTTTTTGCTCTTGCTCACTTGTGAGTTTTGCTTGGTAGTCGTCTGCGCTTATTTGCTCATTATTAAATAAAGCTAAGCGCTCACTTTGTACCGCGTTTAATAGCGCTTTAGCTTTTACAAACTCTTCATTAAGTACTTTTAACGATTGCTCGCTTTTACTAATAAGGGGGGTAAGCTGCTTTATTTGCTCATTAGCTGTGTCTTGGCGCTTTTGGCTTTGCTCAAGTTGCGTTTGAGTTTGCTGATACTGCGTAACTTGCTCGTGCAGCTCGCTAAGTTCAAGTGTATTGGCTTGTAGTTGCTGCCAAAAATCACTGTTTTCAAATTGGCTATTGAGCGTTGTACCAAGCTCGTTAATTTGTGCACTTAGCTCGCTACGCTTACTCGTTATTTGGTTTTGCTGGTGTGTAAGCTCAAGGTGTTTATTACTCAGTTGCTGCTGTATTTTCTGCTCTGCTTTAAGTGATGCTTGTAGCTCATTTACTTTAGTTTGCAGTGTGCGTTGGCGTTTTTGCTGCTCAAAGTATTGCGCTTTTTGCTGCGTTAATTGCTTATAAGTTACTTCAAGCTGATCAGGCGTTAAGTCGTTAAGCTCTGTGCGTGCGCCTTGCATGGTATTTTTAATGTCGAGCTGTTTGGCTTTTGCTGTTTGTATTATTTGCTCAAGTTGTTCGTGTTCAGCAGTTAATACGGCATGTTGAGTTTGATGCTTATGCAGCTCGCTTTGTGCATGGTCAAATTGCTTTTTAGCTATATTAAAAGCATTTTCAAAATCAGTAATTAAGTTATTTAATTGCTGATTTTGATTTACCGCATACGGGTGCTCAGTTGCACCGCACACTAAACAAGGCTCATTAGGGCGAAGCTCAGTGCGTAAATGCTCTACGTTTTCGCTGGCTCTTAAGCGCGCTTGGTTAAGTGCGTACTCGCTGCCTTTAAGTGCTTGCTCACTGGTTATTAAATGCTGATTAAGTAAAGCATGGGCTTGCTGGCTTTCATTTAGCTGCTGATTAAGTACGTGTTGGCGTTGAGTGCTTTGTTTTAGTTCTGCGTTAAATTGCTTATAGCGCTCTCGCTGCTCTTTTAAGTAATCAATACTTTTTAGCTGCGCGTCGCAGTGCTCTGCATTAAATTCATTAAGCTGAGTATTTAATACCTGCAAAGCAGACTGCTCGCTCGTAAGTAACGCCTCGCACTGCTGCACTTTATTATTTTGTGTATTTAATCGCTCGCTCTGACCTGCAAGCTCGGTATTAAGAGTTTGGCTTTGTGCAAGGTTTGCAGTTAATTGCTGCTGTGCATTTAAGTAAGTATTAAAGCTTTGCTGATAGTAGCTCCAGTCTTTTGCTAAAACGTGCAGCTGTGCATGCTCATTAAGCCATTGCTGGCTTTTAGTTGAGTCGGTATTAGCGAGTTCTAGCTCGTTATTGCTTTGTTTAAGCTGCTGATTGAGCTCATCAAGTTGAGTTTGCTCTTTGATTATTTGCGACTCTGCGCCTTTTACAGCTTGAGTTTGCAAAGCAATGCTGCTGTCGAGCTCTCTCGCTTTTGCTATAACGGGCGCTGCATTTTGTTTTTGCTCATTGGCGTTATTAAGTAGCTCAGTATGCTTAGCAAGCGCGGTGTTACGCTCGTTAATTACCGCTAAATGATCAACACTTTTAAGCGATGTTATTTGCTGATCTAACGCCGTATTTTGATCGGTTAATTGAGTAAAACGGCTGCGGTTATCTTTTATTTCAAGCGTTTGTTTAGCTTGTTTTGCTTGCTCGCTTTGAACAACGATACTTTCAAGCGCTGAGCTTGCTTGTTGCTGAGTTTGCTGTGCCTGCAGTAAATTTTGCTCAAGCACTGTAGCTTGCTGATACCAGTTAAGTGCTTTTTCGGTTTTGGTCAGCTCTTTTTTAGTGTGTTCGGTTTGCGCTTTTAAATCGGTTAACTTGGTTTGTTGTAGCTCAAGTTCTTCGCTCGTTAATAAGGTATAGCTTTCAAGGCCTGCTTTAAGCGCTTCAAGCTTTGCCACTTGCTCTTTATGGCGCTCAAAAATACGCACGCCAATACGGCTAAATTTATCGGTGCCTGTTAAACACTCTAAAAGTTGTGCTCGCTCATCGCCAGTGGCTTTTAAAAATGCAGCAAACTCATGTTGCGCTAAAAGTACGGCACGGGAGAACTGCTCAAAGTTAAGCCCTATTTTGCTCTCAACTTCTTTTATTGTGTGGCTTTTGTCAGCTATAAGGGTTTCGTCTGGCAGGGTTACTAAGGTGTGCTCTGCTACTTTAAGTTTGCCTGTTACTTTTTTATGGGTCCGTGCAATTGTATAGCGCGCACGGTAAAGCTGTTTATCTTGCCCTAAAAAGTCGACCTCGGCGTAGCCTTCCCATGTACCTCTGCGTAGCAAGTTTCGCGCATCATTAAGCTTAATGCTGTCGCCGTTAAACTCAATTAAGTTACCTTTATCGCCGCGTAGCCTCGCTGTTTTTGTATAAAGGGCTAAACATATCGCATCTAAAAAAGTACTTTTACCAGCGCCGGTATCGCCTGTTATCGCAAATAAGCCTGCATCTTTTAATGGGGCTTGAGTAAAGTCTATTTCAGCATCAACTATTGAAGCTAAATTATGAATACGAACTGCGGTTATTTTCATAGTTGTTCTTGCTCCGTAAGCTCGTTTATCACGTCACTTAAAAGTGCTTTTAGCTCATCGGGTACGCTTTGCCCTGCCATGTCTTTATCGTTTGCAAATGCCTGTTCTAATAGGTTTAGTGGGTTGAGCATTTCAACTTCGCTTAAATCTTCAAATACGGTGTTGTCGTCATTTTGCGCTGATTGCTCACGTACACGTTCAATACCACAAAATTTAATATGCTTGCCTTCAAGTGCTTGTTCTATTTGTTCTCTGAAGGTGGTGTCGGTATCGCTTGATTTAAGCTTTACCCGTAAATAAGGCGCTGTTGTATTTTGTGCGGTGTCGAGCGCTTTAATTTGCTCGCATAGTTCGCTTAATGGCACACACTCCCCTTTTGGTAAAATAATTACATCGGCAGAGCGTGGAATGTAAAGGGGGTTTACAGTTGTACTAATATGTTGTTTTTCATCAATAATAAACTCAACAACATTTACTTGGTGCGTGTAGTTACGTTCTGAAAACGACATAGGTATAGGTGTGCCGCTGTAGCGAATAATATCGCTTTTAGCGACTTGTTGCGCTTTGTGTAAATGCCCAAGGGCAACATAGTTGGCTTGTTTACCAAATACATTGGCTGAAATAGACTCCTCACCACCTATCACTAAGTTACGCTCAGAATCACTTGAAATATCCCCGCCTTTTGCGTGTAAATGCCCCATAACTATTAATGGTGAGTTTTGCTCGTTTATATTAGTAGCTTGTTCTAGTGCAAGCTCGTAAGCTTTTGCAACGCCTTGAGCATAACTAGAGCCGCTTTCAGTTTGGCTAAGTAAACTTACATCGCTTGCACGTAAAAATGGCATAGCGACGATTACAGCGCGTTTACCATTAGTATTTATGGGAATAACAGTTTCATTGGGTGTTGCGACATCAAAGCGCCCTACTACGTGAGTATCAAACTGTGCTAGTAATGGCTGAGCTGCCAAAATACGATTTGCAGAGTCGTGGTTACCCGCAATAATTACTACGTGTAATTGTGGGCATGCCTTTTTGGCGTCTTTAATAAATTGGTAAAGCTGATTTTCGGCGCTAGCGCTTGGAGTCGCGGTATGATAAATATCGCCAGCAACTAAAAGTAAGTCTATTTGTTGTTCAACAAGAGTGGCTAATAACCATGTAAAAAAGGCTTGGTGTTCAACACGGCGGTCGTGTTCATAAAATTGTTGGCCAAGGTGCCAATCTGAGGTGTGGAGGACTTTCATGTCGCGCTCTTAAAAAACCAGTAAGAGCGCCAATATACCCAAGGTAATTAAAGATGCAAGCCTAAGGACCATTTTAAGGTTAGGTTAAACTATACCAGCCTACAAAAATAATCGGTAATGCTAGCAATGCCATAATTAGTGGGTACTTTAGTGTTTTAGTTTGCTTAGTTTGTAGCACTTTTAAAGCATTAACTTCGTTACATGCTGCTACTTTATCAATGTAAAAATAACCAGAATCGAGATACTGTTTACAGTTGTTCTCATTTGCCGGGATAGCAATTAGTTCTTGTTGTTTTTTTAGGATATAAAAATCCATGAGTCCACCGCATTTATTGCTACTAATCTATATTTATTTGAGGATAAATGTGACGAATTTATTTGCCTCAAATAAAAGGGTGGGCGATTTTAAATACAAACAGCATTAAAGATCAATAAAAATATTAACTATTTTTAATTTATCGTATAAATAGCCAATATTATTGAGATTGCAGCAATATTTACGCCAATAATAATGCGTTTCTTATTACTTTTTTGTATGGATGGGAACCTTTTTAGCGCATCTTGTTTATCGCATGCACATATCACATTTACAAATTTGTAGTTATACCAATTGCATTAAATTAGTGATCTATTATAGCGATAAGAAAATAGCTCAATAACAAGGCTGAAATTATGATACATAGTTGTTCTATATGAATGATTTTTAACGTAGTTAGTGAGTTATTTAATACGTTAGGGCCTGTTGACCTTTCAGGATTAAAATTTGTTCAATCTAGGGGGGATTTAATCGCGGCGCGAGGTTTGTAACCTAGTGGGCTAAGTAAAAACCGAGCAACAAAGAGTAAATTGCCCCTAGAAAGAACCCAAAGGGCAGCGCATGTTTGGCATTTATGCTGCGTTATCGCCTATTTATGTGGAATAACCACACTACACAGGCTCTGCCTTTCCTAAACACCAAACAGTCTGCTGCAAATTCAACCTCGAAAGATAAACAGACCCTAGAGTGATCATGTTTTAATAAAATTGGTATTATAAGCTTGGTAACTTTCAAGGATTAACTTCTGTGCAGGATTTGCTTCGAGTTGCTGCTCTTTTTTTGTAATATAAAACTTCATAGCAATCTCCACTTTTCAAGTTAGACGTTTTCACTGTAGCTATTAGCGATGAATTGGGTCTGAACCTCATAGATTCAAGTGCTTGTCCCTATTTTGTTTGCGCGGTGTTGGTGTTTTGTAAACCCCTTTACAGTTTTAATCTTGCTTATATTGGTTATGGTTGCACTTATATAAAAGTGCTGTAAATTTTTGGTGAATATCACCTTATAAAAGCGACACTTTATCGCTAATTTATTGAAGCTAAGCTGTTATTTTGTCAAAGTACCCTTACTAAAATTTATCAGGACTAACAATGAAAAAAATAGGTCTTACGCTGAGCGCTTTTGTATTGCCACTGGCAATGTCGAGTGTTGTTATGGCGTCCTCAGTTGAGCAAACAAAAGGTTCTTACGTTGATAAGTTTCGTCAATTAGACGAAGCGCTTCCTACACCCAATGTATATCGTAGTGCTGCAGGTGAACCAGGTGAAAAATACTGGCAGCAACGTGTTAACTACGATATTGATGTAAAGCTAGATGAAAAAAAGCACCGTATTACGGGTAGCCAAAGTATTGAATACAAAAATAACTCACCACATACGCTTAAATATTTATGGTTACAGCTAGATCAAAATATTTTTAAAAGTGACTCTATTGCCGAAACAACTAAAACGTTTAAAAGTACGTTAAAAAGCCTACCAGCACAAAAGCCTGCTAAATTAAGTTTAGGTGAGCTACGTCGTCAGCAATTTATGAGCGACAACGAACTGGGTTATACAATTAGTGGCGTAAAAGATGACGATGGTAAAGAACTGCGCGTAACTGTAGTTGATACCTTAATGCGTATTGATTTAAATGAGCCATTAAAACCAGGTAAAGAAGTCGAATTTAGTATGAACTTTGCCTTCAATATTGTTGAAGAAGATGCTGTGGGTGCGCGCTCTGGTTATGAGCATTTTGAAGAAGATGGCAACGACATATTCTTAATTGCTCAGTGGTTCCCTCGTTTAGCGGCTTATACCGATTACGAAGCATGGACAAACAAGCCATTTTTAGGTTCTGGTGAATTTACACTTGAGTTTGGTGATTACGATGTTGAGATTACCGTTCCTGCGGATCACATTGTATCGGCAACAGGTAAGCTTGATAACGCGAGCAAAGTACTAACAAGTACGCAGCGCAAACGTTTAAAGCAAGCTGAAACATCTAAGCGTCCTGTGTTTATTGTTAACGCAGAAGAAGCGCTAGAAAACGAAAAAGAAGGCACCGACAAAACTAAAACGTGGCACTTTAAAGCAGAGAATGTTCGAGACTTTGCTTGGGCGTCGTCTCGTAAGTTTATGTGGGATGCAAAAGGTTACCAGCAAGGTGGTGACGTTCAGCCTTTAGTTATGGCAATGTCATTCTTCCCTAAAGAAGGTGGTGACTTATGGAAAAAGTACTCAACTGAAGCGGTAGTACACACAATGGAAGTGTACTCTAAGTATTCTTTTGACTACCCATACCCAACTGCACAGTCGGTTAATGGCCCCGTTGGTGGTATGGAATACCCAATGATCACCTTTAACGGCCCACGTACTAAGTTACAAGATGATGGTACTCGTACTTATTCACAAGCTGAAAAGCGCTTTTTACTTGGCGTAGTTATTCATGAAGTTGGCCATATTTACTTTCCGATGATTGTAAATTCGGATGAGCGCCAATGGACGTGGATGGATGAAGGCTTAAACAGCTTTTTAGATGGCGTTGCTGGTCGTGAATGGGATCCTACTATTCCTTGGGGTGTTGAGCCTCGCGATATAGTGAGCTACATGAAGTCTGAAAATCAAGTGCCAATTATGACTCAGTCAGACAGCGTATTACGCTTAGGCCCGAATGCTTATACTAAGCCTGCCGCAGCACTTAATATTTTACGTGAAGTGATTTTAGGCCGTGACTTATTCGACTTTGCATTTAAAGAGTATGCTCAGCGCTGGAAATACAAGCGCCCTACCCCAGCTGATTTTTTCCGTACAATGGAAGAAGCCTCTGGTGTTGATTTAGATTGGTTTTGGCGTGGCTGGTTTTACACCACAGACCATGTTGATATCTCTTTAGATAAAGTATATCAACTACGTTTAGACACTAAAAACCCTGATATTGATTACAGCCGTTTACGCGATATTGAAGCAGATAAGCCTACGTCATTATTTGTTGAGCGTAACCGCGCAGAAGGTAAAAAAACATGGGTTGAGCAAAACCCTGATGTTACCGATTTTTATGACGAAAACGACCGCTTTACTGTAACCAATAAAGAACGCAACTCGTACAACAAGTTTTTAAAAGGCTTAGAGCCGTGGGAGCGTAAAACGCTTGAACGCGCTTTAGAAGAAGATAAAAACTATTATGTAATGGAATTTTCAAACTTAGGTGGTTTGGTAATGCCTATCTTACTTGAGCTAACATATGAAGATGGCACAACTGAAGAGCGTTATATTCCTGCTGAAATTTGGCGTCGTAATTATAAAAACGTTCAAAAGCTAATTGTTACCGATAAAAACAAGCCGCTTGTATCAGTGACTGTCGATCCAGGTTGGGAAACAGCTGATGTAGATGTTGAAAACAACAATTACCCTCGCCGTATTATTCCTTCACGTATCGAAGTGTTTAAAAAGGAAAAGAGTAAAGCTAAAGTGAGTCGCGATATCATGCAAGATATTAAAACTGAGCTTAAAAGCGATGAGAAAAAAGACGAAAAGGATGACGGTGGGGAGCCGCAATAATGCGCTTTTTGCTTATTATTGTTTGCCTTTTAGTTGCTGCGCCAAGTATAGCGCATCAACTAAAATCGTCAGTTACAACGGTGCTTTTTAACAAACGAACGCATAATGTTGAGTTAATGCATCGCTTTTATTTACATGATACCGAACATGCCGTAGGAACATTATTTGAAGGCAAAATCGATATTATTAGTAATAAAACCGATCAACAACGTTTTGCTAAGTATGTTGAATCGCACGTTGCGCTACAAACACTAAGTGGTGAATCTATACCGCTTAGCTTTGTAGGTGCACAAGTTGATGGAAAGTTTTTTTGGGTTTACCAAGAAGCACCTATACCAAAAGGGATTGAAGGGATTAAAATGAGTAATGGTGCACTGCGTGATTTATGGCCAACTCAGGTGAATATGGTTAATGTTGAGGGGAAAGGTAGGATTAAAACCTTAAACTTTGCCCAAGATGATACGTGGCTTGAAGCCCGCTTCGAGCAAAATTAGCTAATATTTCTTTTTACGCGCACTGTAGTTAATGTGCGCGTATTTCCCTCTATTATTTTAGATACCCTCATAATTGATCTTTACTGTGTAAAGTTACGTAAAATTTGTGAAGTTATATTGTATATTTACTTTATTTTGCGCAATCTATTAGCAGATTTATTATCCAGAGTTCAGGTTACTTAGCATCATTTATCCAAAATATTGAGTATAAGCAGTAGATCATTTATGTTTAAAGTACGTTTAACTAATTATTACCACATCCAAGGAATGATATGATGACTCAGGTAGAGGCTATTAACGGTGTTATTTTTGATTTAGACGGTACGTTAGTATCATCCGAGTTAGATTTTTCACTTATAAAAGCACAAATAGGCTGCCCTTGTGAGCAAGACCTGCTCGACTTTATAGCGCAACTCCCTTCGGCTTATATGCGCGAGGAAGCCATGAACATTGTGCATCAGCACGAGTTACTCGATGCCCAGCACGCGACTATATTGCCCGGCGTCAGTGAAGCTATTGCACAATTAGACGCAAAAAAAATTCCGATGGCCATAGTAACGCGTAATTTTGACAAGGCTGCTGCAATTAAATTACAAAATAATCCACTGCCAATCAGCACGGTTTTAACCAGAAGTGATGCACCAGCAAAGCCCGATCCAAGTGCATTGAATGCCATTGCAACACTTTGGGATATTAGCCCTGCAAATATACTCTATGTAGGCGATTACTTGTATGACATACAAGCCGCGCATAACGCTAATATGCGTGCATGTTTATATGCTCCAGATGTAACACCTGCTTATGCCGACCAAGCCGATTACATATTGCATCATTTTTATGAGTTGGTAGGGCTAGTAGAAAGTTATTCCAAAAAATTAGCGTTATGTTAAATAGCGCATTGTTTTTTTATTCTTAAGTTTAGTCTTTAGTTATACAAATTTTATTAATTGATTTTTGCCCATTGTGGAGCTAGCTCAATACGTTTTGAATTGGTAAAATACTGCAAAACGTAACGTATTCATTAGAGGCACAAAATGGGCAGAGCATTTGTAGTTCGTCAAAGTTCTATGATCAAAACGGCTAATGCTAAAACGAAAATAAACTCAAGGTATGGTAAAGAGATTTACGTTGCAGCAAAAAGTGGTGAACCCGATCCCGAAGTAAATCAAACATTACGCCGCCTAATCGAAAAAGCTAAAAAAGACCAAGTTCCCGCACACGTTATTGAAAAAGCAATTGAGAAAGCAGCCGGTGGAGCAGGGGAAGACTATTCAGTTGCCCGTTACGAAGGCTATGGCCCTGGTAATTGCATGGTTATTGTTGACTGTTTGACCGATAATCCGAACCGTACTATCAAAGATGTACGTTTGCCATTTACTAAAACAGACTCAAAAATTGGTACTCCTGGCTGTGTAGCGCATATGTTTGATCATTATGCGGTACTTGGCTTTGCAGGCGATGACGATGAGGTCGTATTAGAAGCATTAATGATGGCTGATGTTGATGTAACCGACGTTGAAGCCGAGGACGGTAAAATATCGGTATTTGCACCGCCAACAGAATACTTTAAAGCTAAAACAGCCCTTGAAGACGCATTTGAAGGCATTAACTTTGAAGTAGATGAAATTACGTTTATTCCTCAAGTTAATATTGAAATTGAAGACGAAGAAGTTATCGCTAACTTCGATAAGTTTATAAATATGCTTGAAGATTGTGACGATGTACAAAATATTTATCACAATGCCATTGTAAAAAATTAAACGTAAACGGTTAAAAGCTTTAAAAAGCGTGTTTTGTGTATGCAAAACACGCTTTTTTACGTTTGAATAAATGTTAGATATTCATGTGTATTATGCTTATTTGAATATATATATTTTTAAAATGCCATAAAAGCGCTGCTATTTTAATTCTAGGCGATAAAAAACCAGCCCGAAGGCTGGTTTGACTCAAAAAACAATTCAAGCACGTGTTAAAAATTTGGAGTGATTAACAATGTTGTGCTTTGTATTTAATACGGTAGCTATGCAGTAATGGTTCAGTGTAACCACTAGGCTGTGTTACGCCTTCTAAAACTAATGCAGTAGCGGCTTGAAACGCAATGCTGTTATTAAGGGTTTCTTCGTCTGTTGCCATGGGTGTATAGGCAGTGTCATGCTCGTTTTGACCATCAACCACTTTGGCCATTTTAGCCATGGTTGATTTTATTTGCGCCTGTGAGCACACGCCATTTAGCAACCAATTAGCCATATGCTGGCTTGAAATACGCAGTGTGGCTCTGTCTTCCATTAGCCCAATATGGTTAATGTCAGGTACTTTTGAACAGCCTACGCCTTGATTAATCCAACGTACAACGTAACCTAAAATACCTTGTGCGTTGTTTTCTAGCTCACTTTGAATATCTTCTTTTGAAAGCGTTTTAGGGTCTGTCATTAGCGGCGGTGTAAGTAGGTTATTAAGGCTAGCAATAGTACGTTTAGCTATGCTTTGCTGCTCATTAAATACGTTTATATCGTGATAATGCATTGCATGCAGGGTAGCAGCTGTAGGGGAGGGCACCCATGCTGTATTAGCGCCTGATTTAGGATGCGCTTGTTTTTGCTCCATCATTAATGCCATTTTATCTGGCATTGGCCACATGCCTTTACCTATTTGTGCTTTATGACTCAAGCCACAAGCAAGGCCAATATCGACATTGCGATCCTCGTAAGCTTGTATCCATGGTTGCTGTTTAATCTGTGCTTTTGGAAGTACAACGCCCGCTTGCATAGAGGTATGAATTTCATCGCCTGTGCGGTCTAAAAATCCAGTATTTATAAATACAACACGCTCTTTGGCTGCACAAATACAGGCTTTTAGGTTTACAGAAGTGCGGCGTTCTTCATCCATAATACCCATTTTAAGCGTGTTTTTAGGTAAGCTTAGCGCTTCCTCTACTAAGCTAAATAAAGTGTTAGTAAACGCTACCTCTTCAGGGCCATGCATTTTTGGTTTAACTATATTAATACTTTGCGCGCTTGAATTTTTTATACCTGTTTTTTTATTTAGGTCGTGCAGGGCAGCAGTAGCAGTAAACATCGCATCCATAATGCCTTCAAATACCGGTTGATTGTACACATCGGTAATAGCAGGGTTCGTCATTAAATGGCCAACGTTTCTTACAAACATCATGCTACGGCCTTTTAAAGTAACTGTGCCACCATCAAGTGCGGTGTATGTTTTATCACTTTGCAGAGTGCGCTCTACAGTTTTATCGCCTTTTTTAAACGATTTAACTAAGTTACCTTGCATCAACCCAAGCCAATTTTTATAAACTTGTACTTTATCTTCTGCATCTACCGCAGCTACTGAATCTTCACAATCCATAATGGTGGTAAGCGCGGCCTCTAGCACTACATCTTTTAAGCCTGCTTTATCAGCTTGGCCAATAATGTGGTGGTGATCGATATGCAGCTCTATATGTAAGCCATTGTTTTTTAATAACACTACAGTTGGATTTTGCGCTTCTCCTTGATAGCCAACAAGCTGAGTTGGGTCAGCTAATGTGGTTTGAGAGCTATCACGCAAGGTAATTAAAAGTGCGCCATCTACTACTGAGTAATTCGTGCTTTCTATATGCGAGCCATTAGTCAACGGCAATGCTTTATCTAAAAACTGGCGAGCGTAGGCCATTACTTTAAAACCACGAACAGGATTGTAGGTATTACCTTTTTCAGCCCCGTCATCTTCGCTTAGTACATCAGTACCGTATAAAGCGTCGTATAACGAGCCCCAACGCGCGTTAGCGGCATTAAGTGCAAAGCGTGCGTTACTTACAGGCACAACCAATTGAGGGCCTGCTGTAAGGGCCACTTCAGGCTCTACATTTTGGGTTTCAATTGTAAAGTTGGCAGGCTCTTTTACCAAGTAGCCAATATCTTGTAAAAAGGCATGGTACTTGGCGCTATTCCACGTTTTATTAGCTAGATGATAGTCATCTATTTGCTGTTGAAGCAGCTCTCGCTTTTCAAGCAGTGCCTTATTTATAGGGGTAAGCGTTTGAACTATATGTGCAAAGCTTTGCCAAAATTGCAGCTCACTTAAGTGAGTGCCAGGGAGTAATTGGCTTTTAACAAAATCAGCGAGTTGTGTGTCTACGCTGAGTCCTGAGTGTGTGAGAGTGTGGGACATAATTGCCCTCCTTAAACGGTCGCGATGTTGTTGTGCGCTTGTGCGTTAAGGCAACAATAACGCAAAAAAGCAATGTTGAGTGCTTTTTAGCCATTCATAAAATATATAGCCGTAATAACAACTATAAATTTACTAAATCTAAAAAATGAGCCTAATGTTGATTTAAGCGCTACGGAGCACGAGCAACGTAGCCACTCTCACAACACTAAAATTATTTACACACCCGTTCGAAGGATTTTATTATGACAACATATCAACGCGAAACAGACACACTCTCAACTCTTTGCCAATCTCAAGGTAGCGCATGGCACGCAATCAACCCTGAATATGCAAGCCGCATGCGCTTGCAAAACCGTTTCCGTACTGGGATTGAAATTGCACAATACACAGCAGACGTAATGCGTGAAGATATGGCAGCATATGACGCCGATACAAGCCAGTACACACAATCTTTAGGCTGTTGGCATGGTTTTACTGCACAACAAATGATGATGGCTATTAAGCGCCATCAAAAAACAACTAAACGCAGCTATGTATACTTAAGTGGCTGGATGGTTGCAGCGCTTCGCTCTGCATTTGGTCCGCTGCCAGATCAAAGCATGCACGAAAAAACATCGGTACCTGCATTAATTGAAGAAATTTACACATTTTTAAAGCAAGCTGATGCACGTGAACTCGATCACTTGTTTAACGACCTAGATGAAGCAAAAGCGAATGGCGGCGATGTTCAAGCTGTTATTGATAAAATAGACAACTTTGAAACCCATGTTGTGCCAATTATTGCTGATATTGACGCAGGTTTTGGTAACGAAGAAGCAACTTACTTACTGGCTAAAAAAATGATTGAAGCCGGTGCGTGTGCCATTCAAATAGAAAACCAAGTATCTGACGCTAAACAATGTGGTCACCAAGCGGGTAAAGTGACCGTTCCACACGAAGACTTCTTAGCAAAAATTAACGCAGTACGTTACGCCTTTTTAGAGCTAGGTATTGATAACGGCATTATTGTGGCACGTACAGATTCATTAGGCGCCAGCCTTACTCAAAAAATACCTGTGTCGCAAACACCAGGTGACTTAGCAAGCCAATACAATGCATTTTTAGAAACCACGCCAATTAACGGTGTTGATGACTTAAATGAAGGCGATACGGCAATGAAAATTAATGGCCAGTTATGTAAACCAACTCGTCTAGATAACGGTTTATTCCAATTCCGTGAAGGCACGGAAAAAGATCGTGTAGTACTAGATTGTATTACTAGCTTGCAGTCAGGCGCTGATTTACTGTGGATTGAAACAGAAAAACCACATGTTAAACAAATTGCAGAACTGGTAAATCGTGTAAAAGAACACGTGCCAAATGCAAAACTGGTATACAACAACTCGCCTTCGTTTAACTGGACGCTTAAGTTTCGTGAGCAAGTGTATCAAGAGTGGGAAGAGGCAGGCCGTGACCTTAGTGCTTACCCAAGTCTTGGCGATAATAAAGGCCTTATGGCACCAGAAATGGATGCAACAGAGCTTGCGCAAGCAGCCGATTTACTAGTGCAAAACTTCCAGCGCGATGGCGCACGTGAAGCCGGTATTTTCCATCACTTAATAACCTTGCCGACATACCATACAGCTGCGCTAAGCACTGATATTTTATCAGAGGGTTACTTTGGCGATATGGGTATGCTGGCTTATGTACGTGACGTACAACGCCAAGAAATTCGCCGTGAGCAAGCTTCTGTTAAGCATCAAGACTTAGCTGGCTCTAACATGGGCGATACACACAAAGAATACTTCTCTGGTGATAACGCGCTAAAAGCCGGTGGTGAAGATAACACCATGAACCAGTTTTAATTCCTAACTAGATAGTGTTACTCAAGGGCCGATAGGCCCTTTTTTATTGCTTTAAATAAAGTTAGAACATTGAAGCACAATTACAGATCAGACTTTAACTAGGGCGTGTTGATCTTTGTGGATTGAAATTTGTTCAATCTAGGGGCGATTAAATCGCGGCGCGAGGTTTGTAACCTAGTGGGCTAAGTAAAAACCGAGCAACAAAGAGTTTATCGTCCCTAGAAAGAACCCAAAGGGCAGCGCATGTTTGGTATTTATGCTACGTTATCGCCTATTCATGGGGAATAACCACACTACATAAGCTCCGCCTTGCCTAAAAACCAAACATACTGCTGCAAATTCACCAACCAAAGTTCAACACGGCCTTGCCAAATCATGTTGGATCACTATTTAACTACCTGTCTCAATCTACAGATCAGAGTTTAACTAACCTTTCATAAAACGGCATATTTGGGGTGATTTTGCTGAAAAAAGCGTTTACGGCAACTTTAAAAGGCGGGTAAGTGACTGATTTTTGCTTCAATAGGCAAACTAAACGAATTTATAAACCGATTTTTTACTAACTTCTTTGTGCTATAAAACAAAATTTTACTAACTGAAAGGCTATAAACAGTGACTCAAACCGATTTTTTACCAACTCAAGTTACAAAAAATGTTATAAACCGAAATTTTACTAACTGAAGTTTTAGCTAAGTCCGATATTTGACTGTCACAGAAGTGTAAAGGGGGTTTACAGTTTGAATACTATAGTGGTAAATATAAAAGCCACTTATTTGAAGTGGCTTTTATTTGAGCTATAAATTTATTATTTAGTGTGTTTATCAAACCACCATTGAATATAAGCAACTTTTGTCATTAAGTTTGATGGCCGAGCTGTAATGCCATGTGAAGCATTAGGAATTCGCACCATTGCAGTATCAACACCTTGTAATTTTAATGCCTGATAAAACTGCTCAGTTTCTGAAATTGGTGTACGGTAGTCAGATTCACCAGTGAGCAACATAGTAGGAGTTTTAACGTTTCCAACATAGCTAATAGGCGAGCGTTTCATGTAGTGCTCAATGTGATCCCATGGTTTACCTGGGAACCAATAATCAGCAAAAAACGGGTAAAAATCTGCTGTTAGTACAAAACTGATCCAATTGATAACAGGCTTAGCAACTACAGCTGCAGCAAAGCGATCTGTATGACCCACAATCCATGCAGTTAATACACCGCCACCAGAGCCACCGGTTACAAACAATTTAGACTCGTCAATAAAGCCTTTCGCTATTAGCGCATCAACACCTGTCATTAAATCATCAAAATCGTTACTTGGGTAATTATGATGAATAGTTTGTGCAAACTCTTTACCATAGGAATCACTACCACGTGGGTTCATGTATAAAACGACATTGCCTTTGGCTGCAAACAGTTGAATTTCAGCGCTAAAGTGCGGGCCATAATTAGCGACAGGGCCGCCGTGAATTTCTAGTATTAGCGGGTATTTTTTGCTGCTATCAAATTCTGGCGGGTAGGCAATCCACCCCTGAATAGGAAGTTCATCGTGGCTTGATTTAACCCAAATTTCTTCCACTTTAGCCAAAGCTTTGTCGCCCAATGCATCTGCATTAAGGGTAGTTAAACGCTGGGCTTTACTGCGTTTAATTGTTGCTATATCAGCAGGGCGCTGGGTATCGGCAAGGGTAAATGCTACCTCTCCATCTTCGCTTACATCAAAGTTGCCACCAGAATAAGGGCGTCCAAAGGCAACGCTGCCAATTTGAGTTGTTATTATTTTACGCTTGCCACTGCGTGGTTGATAGGCGAGGGCGGTTTGGCCTTTATCGGCGTAACTAAAGTACACACCTTTTGAATTGGCACTCCATTTTATTTGCCCAACACTTCGATCAAAATTTGGCGTTAAACTAGTTGTGTTACCTGTTTTTAAATCACGAATATAAAGTTGAGCATTTTCGTAATTAGTGCGTATATCGTCATAACCTGTGTACGCTAAGTAACGGCCATCGGGCGATACTTTAGGTTGTTCATCAGGGCCATCTCGGTTAGTAATTTCGGTTATAGTTTGCGAGGCCAAATCAAGTTTATAAATTTCATTATTTGTGAATTTTAGCTGGTTGTTTTTATGCCTGTTCGCAGAAAAATAAAGTGATTTACCATCGTTACTAAAGCTTACATCGCCGGCGTTATCAAACTCATCATGAGTAAGTCGCTTGGCATTACCACCGTTAGCATCTATGGAAAATAATTGGCTAAAACCTTTTTGTGTGTAACCGCCACCATCTGAACGGTAATAAACATCATCAATAAATTTAGCGGGTTCTGCCCACGTTGCCCCTTTTGGTTTACCGGGCAGGTTTACGGGGGCTGAAGTTGCACTTGGTACAAACATGCTAAATATTAATTGGCTAGAATCAGGGCTCCATGTAATTGCACGAGGGCTATTAGTTAGATTACTAATTTTTGCCATAGCACCTGTTTTAAGCCATTTTATATATATTTGGCTGCTGCCATCACGTGTTGATATAAACGCAAGGCGTTGACCATCAGGAGAGAGTACTGGCGAATAATCCATATGCACGCCAGAGGTTAATGGTTGCATTTGTTTAGTTTTGTAATCAACAGACCAAATATTACCCACTTTGCGATCTGTTTTTATATCCATACGATTACGCACAAAGTAAACGGTTTTACCGTCTTCGGTTATATCTATCTGATTCGCATATTCAAGGTCGAATACGTTTTCAAGTTGTAGCGTTTGCTCTGTTTGACTCGTAAAACCTGAAAAACTGACTGTTGCCAAAAGCGCAAAAGGGGCAATAAACTTCATTTTTATTCCTTGTTATTAAACAGTATCACATCTGTTATAAGGCAATAATGATTGAAAATAAACTCGATTGCGATGAATGCACATTACTTAGATAATGACTTATTTGAGTAATATGCATTTCAAGTGGTTAAGCTAAAGCAACTGCTTGCTGAGCCTGTTCTTGCAACTCTGCCTGTAATGAGTGTGCTATTTCTGCTGACCTTACTGAAAGTATTGAGAGTAAGGTGTCGCTTAAACCATGGGATGATTCTGAACGTCCTTGCAAAAATAACGATGGAAGAAAACGTTCGTCCGTTTTAACTTGATAATTTCGATCAATATCAATGTTTCCTAAATAGGCTTTAATCGGTTCTAATATAGGCGCCATTTTAGGTCGTTGATACCCTGTTGCTAAAATTACTAAATCGTAATTATTCGTAGCATGCTGATTTGATTTTCTATCAAGTATAGACAGCGTTATTTTTCCATTTTTTTCAGATGCTTCAGTAACTTCACTGTTAGGGCAATATGTATGTTGCTCCATCATGGCAACTTTTTGTTGATAAAAAATATTATATATTTGCTCAATCATCGATGAGTCAACAGCTGAATAATTAGCGTATTTATATTCTTTTAATAGCTCTTCTCTTTCTTGCTGCGTTTTACTGAATATAGAGTCTGTTGATGATGGGTTAAAAATTTCATTCACATAGGGACTTGAATCTGCTGGCTTCATCGAATTACCACGCATAATTAAATCAACTTTTGCGTGTGGATAATTATCATCAATATCAATAAAAGCTTCCGCAGCACTTTGCCCACCACCGATTATAGCAATGCGTAAATCTTTTGTTTTTACTGGAATAAGTTTAGCCATTTTTGATAGGTAGTGAGTATGATGAAATACAAGCGGGGTTTGTTTTAGCGGTTGAAAAACTTCCGGTATTAAAGGGGTTCCGCCAGTGCCCATAACAAGTGATTTAGTAAAACGGATCTTACTTGTCCCACCTGTATCTGCTGTTGTCACTTTGAGTAATTTTACTTTTTGATTATCCATAACCGGCTCAATAGAGGTAACCTCTTCGCCGTATTGACATTGAGAAGAAAAATGACCCGCAACCCAGCGAAGGTAGTCATTAAATTCTAACCTGCTTGGGTAGAAAGTACTTAAATTTATGAAGTCCACTAAACGATTATGTGAATGTAAATAATTTAAGAAAGAGTAAGGGCTGGTTGGATTTCTCAATGTGACAAGATCTTTCAAAAATGAGACTTGTAGCCCACTTTGGTTAGTAATAGTATCACCATGCCATTGATATTCTGGCTGTTTATCAATAAATAAGGCATTTAGTGTGGTAGAATTGCTTTTAATTTCTTCTAAGGCAATCGCCAAAGCTATATTTGATGGGCCAAATCCGACACCAATGATATCGTATGTAGGTATTAGTGGCTGTGCCATGCTTAAACTCCTCGTTTAAAACAACTTTTATCTGCTACATAAATTTACTTTTGTTTATAAAAATGTGTAGCAGTGGGTATTAGCTGAATAAGGATTCATTAAGTATCCTTATTTAATGAATTACGTTAATTTAGCTTTTTTTTTCAACAACCCAAGGTGAAATGCTTGCTAGTTTTTCACTGGTTTCGGTGAGTTCTCTTTCTGGTGTTGAATCAAGTACAATTCCGGCTCCAGCCTGTAACCAGTGCTGATCGCCTTTACTCATAACACTGCGTAAAACTAATGCTGCGTCAATAACGCCTGTGTGATCTAGTTTTAAAATTGCGCCTGCATAAAGCCCTCTGCTACTGCCTTCGTGTCGTCGTATTTCTGAAAAAGCAGCCAGCTTTTGAATACCAGACGCTGTAACAGCAGGGAATAGGCTTTCGAATGCATGCCAAGCGTTATATTCTGTTTTTAGAGTGCCACAGACTCTCGAAGCTAAATGTTGCACAGAACCTCGCTTTTTTTGAACCATGAACTGTGGTACATGTACAGATTCTGGTTCACAAACTTCATTCATTTCGTCAACTGAAAGTCTCACAGATATTGCGTGTTCGTGGGTTTCTTTTGGATCTTTTAGTAACTCATCAAATATTTTTTGATCTGTTTCTGGATTACCTTCTAATCGTCGAGTACCCGCTAACGGCTCTGTTGTAACTTTACGGTTTTCATCAACTGAAAGTACAATTTCAGGACTAAACCCAGTGATTTTCCAACCAGCTAAATTCATTGTAAATGAACGAGCAGGTGTGTTCATCGAACGCCCTTGAAGCCAAGTCGCAGTGTAATCGGGCGAAAAATGTAGGGGAACCTTACGCGAGAGTATGACTTTTTCTAGTAAACCATTTTTAATATTGGCGACAGACTTTTTGACTGCATTTTTATAATTAATATTGTCTGGTATTTCAACATTTTTGTAAGGAACGTGTGCTCGTACAACTGCATTTTCTAGTATTAAGCGTACTTGCTGCTCAAGTTCACTGGATTTAGATTTAATGAGTGTTGGTTTTTTCCCTAGGGATACCGTTATTTTTGGCTCACAAATAAATAATAACGCTTCTTGACCTGCTTTTTCTTCTTCGGTTAATAGTTCTGGTGATTTCAGGGCATACGCGAATTCAAAACTAGACCATCCGCATGCTTGCCACTCACCATCCCAAGTATTTAATTCTTGCTGTAGGACTTGGCAGAGGTTTTCGCTGTTAACTTGGCGCTGAGTTTTTCCTGCAGAGGTATTAGATTCAATGTGAGTTGCAAATACTGTTATAGATCGAACAATACCCCCTGCAAACCAACATTCACCGTTATCTTCGTAAATTAAATATTCTTTAAATATACCACTGTCGGCTAGAGCGGCTGCTCGTGCGAAGATTAAATTTTGCTCATCGCTTTGGGTTGTGCCTTCATTGGAAAAATTAGTTTTCATAATATCTTATGCTCCTTTTCAAAATACATTTTGCATACACACGGGATTAATTTTCAATCAATGTGTTGCAATAATAACTACAGTAAATAATAATGCAAATTATTATTGTTTATATTTTAGGGTCTGTTTTATGGATAATGCACTTAGGCTAAAGCTTGCGAGAAAATTGGCGGCAACTCGAAAAATAATCATGCCGAATAATAATGTGGACTCTTTATCGACATTAAATCAAAGCTTTACAGTTTCAAAAGCAAAAAATGAGACCAGTTATGTACTTTCTAATGCGCAAGAAAGGATGTGGTTACTTAATCAACTGGACCCACTTTCGTCTGCTTACAATGTTTGTGTCTTGTGGCAATTTAAAGGTTGTTTAGATGCGCGTGTTTTACAGCAAAGTTGTTTTGAATTAGTGAACAGGCACAGTATTTTTCGAACTTCCTATTATGCAGACCCTATTGTTGGTGCTCGACAAAAAGTGCTTGATGAGTTTCCTTTGCAGTGGTGTGAATATGATTTACAAGATTTAGATCAGCAGACGCGAGAAGTACGTCTTAAAGAAATAGCACAACATGCAAGTACAGAACCTTTCGATCTTGCAACTAAGAGTACACTTCGACTTGCTCTCGTAAAAATGACCGACAGTCATCACACTTTAGTTATGGTAGGGCAACATATTGTTTGGGACGGGGCGTCATTTGGTATTTTTTCTAATGAATTATCAACATACTATAGGCTAATTAAGAGCGGCGAATCTAAACAACGGGCTCCTTTACCCATCCAGTATTTAGATTTTGCTCAATGGCATCGTGAAAAATGGCAACAAGATTCCGAGCAAAGCAAAGAGCAGGTTGCGTTCTGGCAAAAGCAGCTTACACCGCTACCTGAGCCTATTGATTTTCCAACTGACTTTCCTCGGGGAGTGAAGCAAAATGAAAATGGTGGCTGGCACAGTGATAATCTTGATCAAGCAACAACACAAACCCTACTTACGTTAGCACGAGAAGAACAAGTTACAACTTTTGAAGCCATTATTGCGGTGATTGCTTTATTAATGACTCGGCTTTCTAGGGCCTCAGAAGTGACGATAGGGACAGTGGCTTCGCATCGTAATTTACCTGAGCTGAGTGACCTGATAGGTAATTTTGGGAATGTTATTCCACTGCGGATTAAGGTTGATAATAAACTTTGTTTTCGTGAACTGATCCGTGATTGTGCGACACAATGTCGTGCTGCTTTTTCACATGCAGATTTACCCTTTGAATTATTACTTGAAAAATTACAAATAAAACGAGGGGAATCGCAAAACCCATTATTAGACACTATGGTGACTTTCTTAAGCCATGGGATGTCTCCACCCATAATAGATGACTTAGATGTACATTGGGAAAAGTATTTTAATGGTACAACGCAAACAGATCTCTCTTTTGACGCATTATTAAAAGATAACTGCCTTCAGTTTCAAGCCACTTGGCGTGCTTCATTATATCGACCAAAAACCATACCAAATCATTTGAAACGGTTGCTACAGTTACTTAAACATTGTGTCCAAGAACCAGATATAGCACTAGCTAACATTACCACTGTATTACCCGATGAAAATCAATTAATAAAATGGGGTCAACGCGATGCTTTTGCAAGCCCAATAACAACGCTCGTTGCTTGGTTTGAGAATACCGTGAGTAAATACCCAAATCGAACTGCCGTTGAGTTAGTTGGCAGTGAAACGATAAAGAGTGTTTTGCAACAACAAAACGTGCTGCATGACCTCAGTTTTTTAACGCTCAATGCAAGAGCAAATAGAGTCGCAAGGTGGCTAGTATCGCAAGGGATTGGGCCAGAAGATCGGGTTGCCATAATAATGCCTCGCCAGTTGGAATGGTTCGTTGTGATGCTTGGTACACTCAAGGCAGGTGCCGCTATTGTACCTATAGATCCAAATTATCCAGAGGATTACATTAACCGAGTACTTACATTGGCGGCGCCAAATATAGTAATTAATAATGGTGATGCACATTCATTTGAATCAGCTAAAGCGGCTGAATTACAAACTAAAACAGTCAGTCTGTTAGTTATTGAGAATGAAGCATTAAGTATAAAAAATAGTGATCTTAATCTTACAAACGAAGAGAGATGCCGGCCATTGCGCCCATCTCATCCAGCCTGTATTACGTTTACATCCGGCTCAACAGGGCAGCCAAAAGGTGTGGTTGTAAAACATGCTTCGCTGGTTAACCTTATTGCTAGTCATAAACACGATCTCTATAGCGAAGCTTCTGCGCTTGTAGAACATAATCAGCTAAAAGTTGGCCATGCTTGGTCTTTGGCTTTTGATGCCTCATGGCAACCTACACTGTGGATGTTTGAAGGCCATAAAGTCTATTTATTTGATGCAAATACGATGCAAGACGCGGTCACTCTTGCCAAAGAGATAATGCTTAAAAAAATGGATTTTATTGAGTTAACTCCCAGTATGCTAGATGAAGTATTACCGTGGTTACAGTCAGGACTTACAGATACAAATGGGCAATTTATTGAACCTCATACACCTGCAATATTGGGTTTTGGTGGTGAATCGGTAAAACAAGAGCTTTGGCAACGTATAAAGAGCCTTCCTGGTACGTTGGGCTTTAATTTATATGGCCCGACAGAGGCAACAGTGGATGCGATGATTGCTAAAACCAATGCCGCTGAAAAGCCGGTAATAGGTGGGCCGGTTGCAGGAGGGCAAGTTTATGTTTTAGATAGTTGCTTGCAATTAGCGCCTTTAGGGGTGCCTGGTGAGCTTGCAATTGCTGGTGCTGGATTAGCAAGAGGATACCTTGATCGTAGTGATTTAACAGCAAGCAAGTTTATTGCTAATCCTTTTGCTGAACAAGGTGAAAGACTTTATCTAAGTGGTGATAGAGTAAAATGGACAACTCAAGGAAATATTGAATACATTGGCCGTATAGACGAGCAAGTGAAAATTAGAGGTTTTCGTGTTGAGCCGCTCGAAGTTGAGTCAACCATTGAGCTGTTAATTAAATGTCCTTGCGCTGTAATTGCCAGAGCAGTTACTCAAAGTGCGATGGAGTTAATTTGTTATATTGAAAATGAAATAGAGCAACTAAGCGATAATCAAGAGGCTAATTTAAACTTAATAGCTCGCTTTCGCTATGTATGTGAGCAAGCTCTACCCCCTCACTTAGTCCCCAAGTATTTTGTAATTAATAAAAAACTACCTAAGTTACCTAATGGAAAAATTAATCGTAAAGCGCTGTCGATACCTGAAGATTTAGGTGTTATTGCCAAAAGAGCCCCTCGTAATGAACTGGAGAAAAAGCTATGTAATTTAGTGTGTGACGTTTTAGGGATTGAGACAATAGGCATTGACGATGGATTTTTTGCAGTGGGTGGCGATAGTATTTCAGTTGTAAAATTAGTCAGCCGCGCTCGTCGAGAAGGGATCCACCTTACTCCTCGCCAAGTATTTAATGCAAAATGCATTGCGAATTTGGTTAAAGAATTACACGAAGTTGATCCCCTCGGAGACAGTCAAAATAGTAAAACGGTTAGCCACGATAGTAATGATAAAGGTCAGCTTACTTCAACTTTATTAATGCAGCGCTACCTTAATGCAGCGACACCGCTTGATCGATTTGCACAACTAGCAAGTGTAGTAGTGCCTGAAAGTATGACGGCTGGTGAACTAAAAGAGCTTGTGTATGCTTTACTTAATCGCCATGGGTTGTTGCGAGCTCAATTGGTGCAATCGGGTACGGGAGAGTTATCCCTAAATGTTCCGGTTGAAAATACCCAAACTATTTATTGTGAGCAAACTTATCAACAGTGTGATGATAATAAATATAGAGTGTATTCTGAAAATGCTGATTTACCCACTTTAGAAAACTCAGGTGTATTATCAGCAGCTGAGTTGGCAAAACAACTATGCAGTAATTTAAGTCCTAAAAACGGTGTTATGGTTGCCGTATTGTTAGTTAAAGAAAATGAAAATAATAACCAAAGAGCTTGGTTTGCCATAAACCATTTAGTCATAGATGCCTCATCATGGCATATTTTGGCTGAAGACCTTGCGATTGTCCGAAATCAGCAAGTGAGTAATGAAAAACTTGAATTACCTCCCGTACCAACATCATGGCGTAGTTGGTCCAATCATATAAATAAATTAAGCCAGCAGTATATACCTGCGCCAAATTCAACCAATTTGGGAACGTTGGCAAGTGCTCACACATTAACTTGGAGCTTGGAACCTTATAATAAAACATGTCCTGCATTAACTGTCGCTCGTAGGTTAGGGCTTCCACTGGCTAGTTTATTACCTGCTATAAGTTGCTTAGCTGCTATTACATCAAAATTAAAACCAGCGCTAGATAATCGCTGCCCTACCTTGGTACTAGAGCGGCATGGTCGAGAAGTACAGGAACCAACACAAGATTTAAGCAGGACCATTGGCTGGTTTGCCCGTGAAGTTTATGTGGCTCTCAATAGTGATGTTTTAAAGACTAAATCGGACGAAATGTCGAGCCAGTTGATAGAAACAGTGTTGCGTAAATGGTGTGGTCAAATTATTCAGCAAGACTCTCCTTTTGTATCATCAAGTGGTGTCGCGCCTGTTCAACAAAGTGTAAATGGATGGTTAGTCGGTTTTAATTTTCTTGGTGATTTAAATTTATCCTCCAATTCAGATTTATGGTCAGTAACTCCGCTTCTTGAGCAGCTCACTGAAGCTTGCTCCGATCACTGGCCGTTACTAAATTCTTTAGATTTAACAGCCTATTACAGCCAACAAAAAGGGATAAAAACACTTCACTTTAATGCGATAGCACCTAGTAGCGAATTGCACCATAGTGATCTACTACGATTTAAAGCTGAGTTAAATAAGCTTTTTCATCAACTACACGACTGTTTTATTGAAGAACAACAACAGCTACAAGCGCAAGGTCTTGTTGATAGTAATAATTTGACAATTAAGCCAGCTACGCCACTGCAAGTTGAAATGCTTCGCCACTGTCATGGACTAGCAGATCCATGGACAACACAAATGGAAATAACTCTTTCTAATCAACACAACCCAGAAATATCTGAAAGTGCTTTAAAAGCAGGGGCCGCGGATCTTCTGCGCCGTCATGACGCGCTAAGATCAGGCTTTTTTGTGAAAACATTTTCTACCTTTACTGCCGATATACTCGAGCCTGTATGGGAAACTTTAGATTTACGTGGTGAACCAAGTGAGCAATATGAAGCATTGTTAGTGCAGCATCGCACAGCATGGTACCAATATCGCTTTGAATTTGATGCTCCGCCACTCATGCGATTTTTATCTATACGTATAAGTGATAGTCAGTGGCTAATTTTGATTCATTGTCATCACTTACTGCTTGATGGTTGGTCAGCCCCTCGAATTTTGCAAGAGTGGCTTGGAGGAATGAGTGCTGAAGCCACTTTAGCTTATCCAAATTTACATTGGGGTCAATATCTTGATTGGTTACAAAAACAAGACCCGACAATAGCTTGTCAATATTGGAATAAAGCGCTGAATGGTTTCAAAGCCCCTTCATTATTGTGCCCGACAAGACAGCAACGATTTCCTTCACAAGAATTATCTAGTGTGCTTTGTGCTGCTGTAAACACAGATGTTAAAGCATTAGCTGCAAAGATTAATGTATCTACGGCCATGCTATTTCAATTGGCATGGGCTAAAACAGTGGGTAATGCACTTAATCAGGACGATGTCGTATTTGGTTTATTTGATTCTGGTCGTGCAGCGTCGTTAGCAGGTATTGAAACGCTTGTTGGATTGGTTACTCAGTTAGTACCAATACGGATTAAGACCGATCCTTTGAGTAGTCCAATTGCGTTGTTGCAGCAGTTGCAAACTGAACAATTTGAATGGCAAGCGTTAGCTCCGGTTAGGTTGGATAATTTGGAGGCGACTCATCGTTTTGGTGAATTTTTTGATACTTTATTAGTTATTGAAAATGCCCTTGATGCGGATACACAAACCGCAGATCCAATTAAACAAGTCGATTCATATCAAGGACTTACATTACCAGTTGCATTGGCAGGATTGAAGGATGTTAAGTGGCAAGATTCGGTTGGCCAAGCCGCTGCTTTATTTATCTACCCTGGTGCAACAACCAAGATCCGTTTGAGCTTTGACCCGCATGCAGTGGGCAAAAAACGTAGCGTTCAGCTATTAACTGATTTTGAGTTCTATTTGCAAGAAGTTGTCGATAGTTGTAACAAATTCAGTCATGAAGCCGCAAATTCTGCGCAACTTAATAACAGCGAATTAAACCCCCTATCAACAGTCTCTTTGGAGTTAAATCATGAGTGAAAATATTTTCGATGATGAATCAATGGCATTTGTAGTTCTTATCAATCATGAAAAACAGTATTCGTTATGGCCTGAAGTATTAACTATTCCTTCTGGTTGGGAGCAGGTTTTTGGCCCTCAAACACGTGATACTTGTTTGAGTTGGCTAAATGATAATTGGACAGATTTACGTCCTAAATCACTCATAGAGATGGATGGGAATTAATATGGAGCAGATTAACAAAGGGATGCCAGCAGGTACAGCATGCCTGTATCAATCCTTTGCTGAACAAGCCGTTATGCACCCTAATCGCATCGCCGTTAGTGATGAACATAGCTCCTTGACATATAAAGCGCTTAAACAAAAAGCTGATTTGGCATCACATCGACTTTATGCAAGTGGTGTTCGTACAGGAAACTGCGTGGCTTTAATACTGCCTAGAAACTGTGAGCAAATTATTCACGTGTTAGCAATATTGCAACTTGGAGCGTGCTATGTGCCGATTGATCCCGACTACCCTAAAGAAAGGATCGATTGGATAATTGCTTGTAGTCAGCCTAGCGCAATTGTTACTCAGCGAGAGTTGAGTAAGACACTTTGGGGTAACGATTCACTTACTAAAGCTATGAGTCATTTGTTGTTTGTCGAGGACCAATTTAACTTTGTTCCAGATGAGCACGAGAAACCAGTTTACAGAGCCGCAGGTGCTTTCGCTTATATTATTTTTACTTCAGGGTCGACGGGAAACCCTAAGGGAGTTGTTGTAGGGCATCAGCAAGTTCTGGCCTTAATTAATGCGGCAATGCCTTTATTAGATGCAACACATACTGATGTTTGGGCTTTGTTTCATTCACTGGCTTTTGATTTTTCGGTGTGGGAAGTGTGGGGAGCTTTGACCACAGGAGCCAAGCTAACGATTATTCCAAAAAGTGTAATTTGGTCACCAGACGCCTTAGTGCAATATTTGAGAGCAGAAAAGGTCACTATTCTTAATCAAACGCCTTCAGCATTTTATGCCTTAATTGACGCAGAAAGTAAGGCTCTAAAAATGAGTGAGCAACCACTATGCTTGCGCAAAGTAGTCTTTGGTGGTGAAGCACTTAATTTGGATAAAGTAAAAAAATGGTGGCAGCTTTACCCTTGCGAAACATTGCAATTGATAAACATGTACGGGATCACAGAGACAACGGTGCACGTAACATGGCTAACACTAAGTGATTCACTTTGTGGCACTGAAAATAGTCCAATAGGTGAAGGACTATCTAGTTTGGAGGTGCTTTTACTTGATGAGAATTTAGAAAAAGTGGCTGATGGTGAAATTGGTGAAATTTATGTAGCAGGAGATCAAGTGGCATTCGGTTACATCAATCGCCCTGATCTAACCGCGATGCGATTTGTTGCCAGTCCTTTTCACACTGGGAAGCGGATGTATCGTTCGGGTGACTTAGCGAAGCGAATTGATGGTCAACTCTTTTATTTTGGTCGCGCAGACAGGCAATTAAAAGTAAGGGGATTTCGTATTGAGCCGAGTGAAATAGAAGTTGTTTTAGAATCTCATGCAAAGATACAAAGAGCAGCCGTGATAGCAAAACCATGCCTCGACAGTGGTTTATCAGATGGCTTAATTGCTATTTTAATCGCGACAGAGGAATCATTTACCGCACAACCAATAGCAACATTGAGAAATTATCTATCTCAGCTTCTCCCTGTTCACTATTTACCTTCAGACTTTCTATTTGTTAAAAAATTCCCGCTAACAGTAAATGGAAAACTGGATGAAAAAGCGTTACTTGTGCAGTGGCAAGCAAATCAAAAAAGTACTTCTTCTTTGCATCAACAGCGGCTAGAGCTGCTGCGTTTGAAGCAACAAGACATCCTCGCCAAGTCAACAACATGATTTGGTAAAGACAAACATTAAGAATGGAAACTACCCAAATGAATAAAAATAGTAATTCAGCCTCGCTATTAGAAGATGTACTTGCTGTCGTTAGTAATACGTTAAATTTACAGCCTGGAGCTATATCAGCAGAATGTAACCTAATTGAAGCAGGACTTGATTCGATCACATTAATGAACTTAGTGTCAACTTGGCGAGCGGCTGGTTATGATATTAACTTTGCAGATTTAGCTAAAAAACCATTCGTGGGGGCATGGGTTGAGTATCTTAGGGTATCGGCTGCCAGCCTCGCTGATAATACACAAAACACTATCTTTGGGGTCCCAAAAATAAAAATCGGGAAACTTCCTCATGCGCCTTTTTCACTTGCGCCTATGCAGTATGCCTATTGGTTAGGACGTGATGTTAATCAACCGCTTGGGGGGTATCAGCGCATCTGTATTGTGAATTTGAGTTGTCGGCAATCAATGATAAGTCACAGCCATTAGATTTAGCCCGTTTGACGCTAGCAATAGAGAAACTTGTTCAACGTCATAGCTCGTTGCGTTTACAGGTATGTTCCAGCGGACAGCAAATACATAATCCAAGTAATAATACAGTGCATGTCATCTTTAATGATTTACGAGATAAATCTATTGATGTTGCGCAGCAGTTACTAGAGCAGTATCGCTCGACCTATTCATCACAAATGTTAGATATTGAGTCAGGAGAAGTATTTGCGGTCGCTTTAAGCTTATTAGAAAATGGTAGCAGTCGCCTGCATTTAGACATTGATATGATAGCTGCAGACGCCGTTAGTTATCGCACGCTACTGCGTGATCTTGCACTGTTATACGATGACCCCGATGTAGAACTTGCTGATTTAGCAATGAGTTATAAAGATTGCCGAATGGCCATTGAGCATAATTGGGAGTCAATAAAAGAAAGCTCAGGAATGTGGTGGCAAACACAGCTAGCTTCTTTACCCAATGGCCCATTACTACCTTTAAAAGCAGCTTCATCGCAGCACCCTATTACAACACGACGCCATTTTAATATTGATCCGCAGCGTAAAGCACAATTATATGCGCAATGTCGTCAGTACGGATTAACCCCATCAGTGGTGTTAGCAACCGTGCTGGCAGAAACCCTGGCTGGATGGAGCAAAGATCCGCGTTTTATTCTTAATGTTCCTTTATTTCAACGTCCACTCGCAGGCCCTAATATTAAAGAGGTGGTAGGCGACTTTAGTAGTTCAATACTCCTCGATGTTGATACTGGCCCGACTGCAACTTTTGTGACACGAGCGCGTGATGTTCAATCTAGTATGCACGAGGGAGCAGCGCGCGCAGACTACGGTGGAGTTCATGTTTTAAGAGATTTAGGGCGTGCACGTGGGCAGCAAGTAACAGCGCCTGTTGTATTTACAAGCGCATTGAATTTAGGTGAGTTATTTGATGCAAATGTGCGCCGAGTATTTGGGGATCCTATTTGGATTATTTCTCAAGGGCCACAGGTATTACTTGATGCGCAAGTAACTGAACTTGATGGTGGTATTTTAATTAACTGGGATTGTCGAGAAGATGCTTTTGTTGATGGTGTGCTCGATGCAATGTTTAATTTTTTCAGTAATACCGTGGTGAACCTCGTCACTGAGCCGGATTATTGGGATACGCATATTGGTGATACGTTACCCAAAAATAGAGCCGTTGCTGAGACTCAAGAGCCAGTAATTACTAAAAATTTGGAACATGATGAAACCTCGTTAAGTATGCCAATAGTTCGTGTGGTAGCTTCTATTTGGCATGAAGTGATCGGGGGGATGGTAGTAATATTCATCAAAACTTATTTGCTGCGGGTGGGGATTCTGTTTTAGCAAGTTCGTTAATCGCGCAAATTAGGGAAATCTTCGGATCCAATTCGATAGACATGAAAAGCTTATTTAGTTCACCTTCTATTGCAGGCATTGCCGCTTCAATTACTGACTCGAGCGATGCTGAAGAAGTATTACAAATTGCTCAAGTGTATTGTGAAATCTTAGATTTAGATGATGACGCACTCAGTGCTGAATTGGAAATGGAGGGGTCACTGTGACTGAGTTTGTGCCTACCGAAGCCGGGTTATATGCTTGGCCAGAAGAAATAAGCAGAAAGTACAAAGAGCAGGGGGTGTGGAAAAATGAAAACTTTGCAAATTGGTTAACTGCAAAACTTAAGCAATATGCTGATGTTATCTTGCTCAGCGGCCCCGACCTTCAATCTGGTGAATGGCAACAGATGACAGGCCAAGAAATAAGCGCTGTCGTGAATAATATAGTAGAGCATTGCCACAGTATTGGTCTTGGACGAGGTGATAAAGTGGTGATGCAAATGGGTAATAATAATGCATTTGTATTAACCTTTTTCGCTTTACTCCAGCTTGGCGTTATTCCTGTCATGGCGTTACCTGGACATGGACAACGTGAAATTTTGCATTTTGTGAAATTAACACAAGCACGTGCTTGGTTTGTTAGTGAACAATCGATTAGCTTCGATTGTCATGCATTTGCCAATGAGCTACTTGATACAGTCCCAACACTTAAACATGTTGTTGTGGATGGCCTAGATTTAAAACCGCATCAGTCAATATTATCTTTACTAGGATTTACTAAGGCAACTGAAGCTCAAATGACAGCACTTGAGTTTCCTGGTCTCGCAGCGGATCCTGCTGAAATGGCTTTATTATTATGCTCAGGCGGTACAACAGGAATACCGAAGTTAATTCCAAGAACACATAGAGATTACCTCTACAATATAAAAGCCAGTGCTAAGCTGTGTGAATTGAGTTCACAAGACCGCTATCTTGTAGCATTACCAGCGGCGCATAATTTTCCATTAGCTTGCCCAGGTATTTTAGGTGCGATTGAAGTGGGGGCTGGTGTCGTTATGTGTCCAGTGCCGAGTCCTGAAATTGCATTTGAGTATATTGAAAAAGCAGGGGTTACGGTGACAGCGTTAGTGCCGACTTTAGTGAAAACTTGGCTTAATTATGCTGCATTAGTAACACCTCCAGCGGCATGTCTTGATTTATTACAAGTTGGCGGTGCTAAACTTGATGAAGCTACAGCTCGCAGAATCGGTAATGAACTTAATTGTAATTTACAACAAGTGTTTGGCATGGCTGAAGGACTTCTTAATTTCACTCGTAATTCAGATCCTAGTGTTTTAAAACTCAAGACTCAAGGACGTCCATTATCTGATTTGGATGAAGTTAGGGTGGTGGACGAACAAGGCCAGGATGTTGCCAAGGGAAAGTGTGGCGAGCTGTTGACCAGAGGTCCATATACAATCCGTGGTTATTATAAAGACGAGCAGGCCAATCAAAAATCATTTACTACTGAAGGTTATTACCGTACTGGGGATCAAGTAAGGCGGCTAAGCAGTGGTCACCTTATTGTTGAAGGCCGAATCCAAGAGGTTCTTCGCCGAGGTGGAGAAACTATTTCTGTTGAAACATTAGAAGCTCATTTAGCTTGTCATCATGGCATAAAAGATGTTGCTGTTGTGGGACTACCTTGCGAACAACTCGGTGAGCGAACATGCGCAGTTATTGTTTCGCAAGACCCAAATTCGCCTAACTTAGCACTCAAAGACGTAAGGCAATACTTAGCGGCACAAGGTGTTGCACGCTATATGTTGCCAGATACAGTGGCGTACGTTGAACATATCCCATTAACCGTTATAGGTAAAATTGCTCGTAAAAAATTATCTGCACAAATTCACCTTGAGCTTAATAAGCAACATCAAGCAATACAAACAGTGTGAATTAAATTAATGATGCGCAATCACCACCAGAGGATGTACCGCAATGGCTGGCTGCTGAATATAAGCAAGCTAATGATGTTGATTGTGGCTAATAGTGGATTGGTAGTGCGTTTAAAGTATTAGTTATTACTGGGAGTTTGTTGTTTAACTTGTTGATGAAACAAACTCCCTCAATACCCTTTATTTAATTATGAGGTGAGCCTTATCATCGATGAACAATTTACTTTAACGGCTGAGTTAAAGAGCGAATACCAAAGTCGAGTAATTGAGTATGCACGTGAATTACTGCAATTTGAATCGGTAACACCTGATGACGCAGGTTGCCAAGCATGGATTGCAAAAAAATTATCAATGCTGGGAGCAAAAATCGATACATTTGAAAGTCATGGGGTGAGTAACCTAATTGCTGTTATATCTAATGGTGATGGACCCGATTTAGGTTTTTGTGGGCACACGGATGTTGTGCCCGCAGGTAATCTTAATAAATGGCAAGCCCCACCTTTTGCAGGTAAAATTAAAAATGATTACCTGATCGGTCGAGGTATCGCAGATATGAAAGGCGGTATTGCCGCAGCCTTAGTTGCAGCTGAGATGCTAGTACTCGAAGGGAGCTTTGTTGGGCGACTATGGTTTTTAATTACCAGCGATGAAGAGGGCGATGCTTTATTCGGCTCATGTGAAATTGTAAAACACTTTAAAGATGCAAAACAGGACTTGGATTATTGTATTGTTGGAGAACCGACATCAATAAAGCAGTGCGGTGACATGCTAAAAATTGGACGCAGAGGGGCGTTGAGTTTTGCCATTCAAGTTAATGGAAAAAGTGCGCACGTTGCTTATCCGACTCAAGGCATTAATGCTATCCATCATGCCTGTAGCATTGTAAAAGATTTAATGAAATTTGATTGGGATAATAGAGATAGCAATCAGCTTGGTACAACAATGCAAGTCACTCATATCGACTCAGGCCTGTGCAGCGATAATGTCATACCTGACGCTGTAATAATTAATTTAAATATTCGTTATACCACGGCTTACAGTGAAGATGATCTAATTCATTTAGTCACTCATATTGTAACGCGAACTACTAATGATTTCTCACTAACAACATCGCATGCTTGCAACCCTTATTACTCTGCAGAGAATAGTAAAAATAAACTTTCGCTAATAAAAGAGTGTAAAACAGCCATTAATCAATGTACTGGTTTGCTTCCTCAAACCTCAACTGCAGGAGGGACTTCTGATGGCCGTTTTTTTAGCGATATTTGTCCGCAAGTAGTTGAACTTGGTTTAACTAACGGCACTATCCATCAAGAAAATGAACGAGTTCATATTAGCGAGCTTGGAAATTTAACAAATATCTATTTTACGGTGTTTAAAAAGTTACTAAGTAACCTGAACACGGGTTAAGAGATTTACTAACATATTGAATCATGGTGATATTTAAATTTATTTTCTCTAGCCAGAGATTTTCAGTGAAAACAAGGCGAATTTACGCGTCAATAGCTGGCCTATTGCAAGTAAATTCAACGCAGTTAGCGCTGAAAATAGCTGCTCGAGATAGATTTATTATCCAGAGTTCAGGTTAAATAAATAGGGGAAAAATAAGCTTTAATTTACTTCTCGATGTTGAATTTGCAGCCGAGTGTTTGATTTTTAGGCAAGGTAGCGCCTATGTAGTGTGGTTATTTACCATAAGTAGGCGATGACAAACATGGATGACACTCGCTGCTATTTAGGTTTGACTCGGTGATGAAACCCTTTTGTCATCCACTATTTTAATTATTCTCACAAGGATACAGCTATTAGAGTAACGCGGGCCGTTATGGGGCGACTTGGTTACACATTTTACGCCGTGATTAAATGGCCTTTAAATTGAAATAATTTAACTCTGAAAAGCTAACATACCTTATTACCTAAGAGGCTAAACTAAATTTTATAGGTCATTAAAACAATCATAATAAAAACTACAAGTTGCAAATGAAAACTGTTAGTATTTTTGTTTTCAAATTAAATTTAACATCAATGAAACCCTTATCTATTTTATTTATTATGTTTGTTACTTTACTTGCTAATAGCTATGTACATGCAAGTCCGCAGCCTCTTAATCCACAGCGAATAGTGGTTGCAGGGGGCTCAATAACAGAAGTTATTTACGCCCTTGGTGAACAACAACGCATTGTTGGCGTTGATAGCACCAGTGTTTATCCAGCCGCTGCAACTCAGAAGCCACAAATTGGCTATGTTCGCAAAATAAGCGTTGAAGGTGTGTTGTCATTAAATCCAGATCTTATCCTCGCTGAATCAGATGTTGGTCCTAAAAAAATGGTTGAGCAATTAAAGCTCACTGGCGCTAACTTGGTTATCTTGCATGAAAACGACAACTTTTGGCGTATTGAAAATAAAATAGAGCAAATAGCCAAACAATTAAATGTTGTGAGTAAGGGCAATATGCTCGCAGACTCTTTGCAAGCGGACCGCAAGGCCTTGTCATATATTTTAGAGCAAACTAGTACTAAACCTAAGGTTTTGGTTATCCGCAGTAGTCAACTTATGGTTGCAGGGGCAGAGACGACTGCTGATGAGTTGGTAACTATTGCCGGTGGAGTGAATATGATGGCTCAAACAATGGTTAACTGGCAGACGATTTCAAGCGAGGCTGCATTGGCACTAAATCCTGATGTGATTATTAGTATGGGAATTGGCGCCAATGATCAGCAACCAAGCGCTGAAATATTATCTGTTTTTAAATATTCAAATGCGATAAAAAATGGGCGTATTTACAATTTTGATGCGCTCTATTTGTTAAGTATGGGGCCTAGAACGCCTCAAGCGGCCGTAGAATTAGCGCATGCATTTTATCCTAAAACACGCTTGCCAGATGGCTATCAATATAGATTTTTAAAATTAGCTGAAAACAGCACAAAACAACAGGACGAGCGATAGTTATGCTGGCGTTAGGAAATAGGTTATTAGCGCAACAACGGATACGGGTTTTATCTATTCCTGTTTTGTTTATTATTTGTATATTGGTGTTTTTTATTGCCCTAAGTCAGGGAGGGGTTGTGATAACGCTGCGCGAGACGATGCTTATGCTAACCCAGCCGGTAGATGATCAGCTTAAACACGCTATAATTTGGCAGATCCGCCTTCCTCGTATTCTACTTTCGATGGTTGTTGGAGCTGGTTTAGCAACCAGCGGTGCTGCAATGCAAGCTTTATTTAGAAATCCATTAGCAGATCCTGGCTTGATTGGCATTGCCAGTGGTGCAGCGTTAGGTGCAGTAGCAACTATTGTATTAGGAACAAGCTTGTTTGCTAATTTTAGCGACAACTTAGGCTACTATGCGGTGCCTGTAGGGGCATTTTTGAGTTGTATAGCGGTATGCATGTTTATCTATCGGTTGGGCGCGCAAAATGGGCGTTTTACTATCGTTAGTCTACTACTGGCAGGGATTGCCGTAAATGCGATTGTAAACGCTATTATCGGTATCTTAACACTGGTAAGTAATGAGCAACAATTGCGTGATTTAACATTTTGGAGTATGGGCTCTTTGGCGGGGAATCACCTTGCGATGATAATGCCAACACTCGGTATTATTATTGGTTGTTGTATTGGTTTATTACGTTTATCTAAACCTCTTAACGTGTATTTATTAGGAGAGGCTCAAGCGAAGCATGTCGGCATTAATGTGACTAAATTGAAAAAGCAGGTTTTTATATATACGGCACTTTGCACTGCCGCAGCCGTCGCAATTACGGGCGTTATTGGTTTTGTTGGCTTAATAGTGCCGCATATTATGCGCTTAATATTAGGCCCAGATCACCGTTATTTATTACCAGCTTGTATGTTAGGGGGAGCATTAATGCTTAGCCTTGCTGATTTATTTGCCCGTACCATAATGCTACCAGCAGAAGTGCCCATTGGTCTAATAACCAGTGCTATTGGCGGTCCATTCTTTTTGATTATGCTGCTAAAAACTTACCAAGGAGCAAAGTGAACTATGTTAATTGGCAATCAACTTAGCGTAAAAATTAAACATAAAACGTTGCTGGATAATATTGATTTTTATGTAAAACCACATGAAATTGTAGTTATCATTGGTCCCAATGGCGCAGGTAAATCATCATTAATGAAAGCATTATCAGGAGATTTTCCGTTAAGTGGCGGAACGATAAATATTAATCAACGAGAGTTAAATGAGTATAGTTTGCTAGAGCTTGCTAAATTAAGGGCGGTATTAACCCAGAGCTACGAGTTAGATTTTCCTTTCACCGTTAATGAAGTTGTTGATATGGCGCATTTTAGTCATCAAGAACAGTGTACGCAGGCTACTTTGAAACAGTGCTCTAATGATGCAATGAAAGCAGTAGGGATTACTCACCTAGCACAGCAATGCTTTACTCAGCTTTCTGGTGGTGAAAAGCAACGTACTCAATTAGCGCGTGTATTGTGCCAATTACAGCCAAGTTTAACTCAGCAAAAAAATGCTTATTTATTAATTGATGAGCCAACTGCTAGCTTAGATTTATATCATCAATATGAAGTTATGAACCAAGCCGTTACAACGGCAAAACAAGGCGCGGGAGTTGTTGCTGTTCTTCATGATTTATCACTTGCTGCGAGCTTTGCAGATCGAATTTACATGCTTGATAAAGGAAAAGTTGTTGCTCATGGCTCGCCTGAAGAAGTACTAACACAGCGCCATTTAAGTAATGTTTATAATATTAATGCAAAGCTGCAAACAGATATTGAAGATGTACTTCCCCACATTATGGTGGCGGAAAAAACACTCACAAATATATGATTTTAAGTTGTATCGATTACATATTATTGAGTGTTTTTATAAAGGGGTAACTAGGGCCTGTTTATCTTTCGAGGTTAAATTTGCAGCAGTATGTTTGGTATTTAGGCAAGGCTGAGCCTATGTAGTGTGGTCACTGCCCATAAATAGGCGATAATGCAGTATAAAGACCAAACATGCGCTTCCCTTTGAGGGACGATTAACTCTTTGTTGCCTTGTTATCGACACGATTTTCTTACCTAAAAATAGATCACTTAATTAAGCTAATTGGTATTACCGCAATGAGAGTGGACAAGTGTAGCTACATCTTGTAATTCAATATTTTCAGGTATCGCTATCTCTTTGGCTGATGCCTGTAGCCATGTTTTAGCATCATCAAGTGATTTAAATACGGCTCCAGGTATACCAAAGGCTTTTTGAACGCTCATATTCTGCAATTTTTGATATTGCTCATCAGGAACAACGATAAGCATCGCTTGAACAAGTTGTTGCATTTTCTCTGCCGCACCATTTTTAAGCCATTCTTGTGTTGCAGGACCCGCCCCTTTAGGGTGTTGTAAGGATGCTTCATCTGTATAAACACGCACTACAATAAATGCTTCAGCTCTATCAAACCAACGATCCCATGATATTAAAGAGTCTAAGTGCATTGCTAGCGTGCACTCCCCCTTTGCTACTGTTACAGCTAATGGCCAGAGGCTGCTATCGTATTTAATTGTTGTCATACTTAATAACCTTTGTTATTGATTTTATAGATTTTCCACAGCAAATAATTTAGCTTTGCCGTGGAAAAATCTGATTGATTAGAATGTATACTGTATGCCCGCACTAATCGTTCTTGGTTGGGTCAATACTGCTGTATCAAAGTTAGTATCAGGTTCATTGCTATCAGCAGGTGCTGTACCTGGATACAATGCAACAGGAGCATCTTCATCAAAAATATTACGTACTGAAAGATACACTTTAGCTTGCTCAGAGATAACGTAGTTCAAACTTGTATCAAAGGTCGCAAAAGCGTCTGTTTTACCGCCTTCATCGTTTGAAATACTGGTATACCAGCCATCAGTGTACTGGCCACTAACGTTAACAACCCAATTATTTGATTGCCATGTGGTCCCTAATTTCATAGAAGCAGAAGGAACCGTAAGTAATGAGTTTCCTTCTAGGCCTGAGTTTGGATAATCAGTGATCTCTGAATCTAACAGTGCAAAACCACCATAAAGATTGAACTGATCATTAATCTGCCAATCGGCATTAAATTCAAAACCAATAGTAGTTACTTCGTCTGCATTTCTAACTACATAAGCTTCATCACGTGAGTTTTCAGGTGTTAAATCAAAAGGTAGTTGCATGTCTGTATATTGCGAATAAAACAGGTTTTGAGATGTGCTTATACTGTTATTAGCCCATTGCTGACGACCATAGATTTCTAAAGAGTTTACGTACTCTTCATCATATTCATAGTTAACAATTGGTGCGCCAAAGGAAATGCCGCCGCCGCCTGCATTATACCCGCGAGATAATTGTAAACCGACAATATGCGTATCACTTACTTGGTAGCTGAGCCCAAGCTTAGGTAATAAGGCACTGTAGTCGTTATCGGATTCTATTTTTGCAATCGCTCTATCAGGATCACCGCCTTCACGTTTGCGGTTTTCTTTTTCGTAGCGTAAACCTGCCGTTAGCTCAAATTTGTCACTAAATGGGAGGGCACCCTCAGAGTAGATTGCAAAATTATCTGAATCATCAGTAAAGCTTTGTTTTACAATGAATTGGATCCAATCATCTTGTTTTGAAGTGTAGTAGCGACTACCAATAACCCATTGTTCGCCGTTATCACCTTGATAGCGTAAACGAGGTTCTATCACAAACTCTTTGTTATCAATATTCGCTTTAGAACCATCTGGCGTAGATTTACGTTCAAAATTAAAGTCTGTTGCTGAAGCCGTTACTTCTAACTGTAGTTGTTGAGTTAATGATGCGCTGTATTCAATGCCTAAGCTTTTAGTATGCGTAACATGAACGGGTTGTTGCGGAAAGTTAGAACGACGCTGATCAAATGGGTAATCAATGATTTCACTATTTGGACCACTGTATTTGTTATCGGTTAGTGTGACAACAACGCGTGTACCGTATTTGTCATCGCCCTCATAAAGTAATTTCCCTCTAATTGCACGGCCTTCCATGTCAGCTGGGTCTTTAACACCAGGGTAAGATTCATAATCAACAGATGAACTACGTTCAAATTGATCTGCTGCAATTCGTAAGGAAAACTGCTCCGAAAGAGGTTGATTATAAATAGCTGAAAGTCGTTTTTGGTCTAAATTCCCGCCTTCAGCACGAATTGTGAACTCTTGTTCAAACGTCGGATCTTGTGTTTCTACCCGTATTGTACCTGCTATTGCATTACGCCCAGCTAAAGTACTTTGTGGCCCTCTGAGAACTTCAATTTGTTCTAGATCCCAAATACCTAAATCGCCAAAAACTATTTCGTTATAAGTCGCTGAACGACCATCAATTTGCCAGTTTAAGCGTGCTCTGCTGCCTGCAAAAAATGCATTCGCGTTTTCTGCGGCTCCAGTACCATCAATACCCCTTACTGTTGGAGCTTTACCAGTACCAGTGACCATTGTGATGTTTGGAATTTCGCTTAATACGTCTCTTACTGTTCTTAATTCGGGGCGGCTTTCAAGTTCTTTACTATCGAAAACAACAACGCTATTACCACTTTGTAGTAGACTTCTTGATAATAACTCTCCAGTAACTTCAATCACGGTCATTTGATCCACTGTGTCATTGTTATCAGAATTAGCTAAAGCTGTAGTAGATGTAAGTGCTGCGAGGGGGATTAAAACATCCTTAAATTTCACAGGTATTCCTTTTTGTAAATGTAAATGATAATTGTTTTCAATACTACATTTGGTTGTATTAAAATACAACACTAAAGTTAATTAATGTTGTATTTTTAACTTAATTGTTAATCAGTAAAGAGGTGGTTTGGCTGTTATTTCAATCTAGGGGCGATTTAATCGCGGCGTGAGGTTTGTAACCTAGTGGGCTTGGTAACGGCTCCTGCGTTACCCTACTGGCAGCGCATGTTTGGCATTTATTCAACGTTATCGACTATATTATGGGGAATAACCACACTGCATAAGCTCAGCCTTGCCTAAATACCAAGCATACGGCTGAAAATTTAACCTCGAAAGATAAACAGGTCCCAGACAAATTTTTTATCTAGCTGTTTCAAATAAAAATTTTAACGACGTATAGTGCAATTTAATTCGTTAAATTGCTCAAAGATTTATGCAGGTTGGTATAACTAGGAATTTTTGAATTCGCACTCTGTGAGCACTATATTTTTGTCACATTGGTAAAATACGGTTAAGTAAGTGTCTTTAGGCACTTGCGGTGAAAGTGCTTGGGTTATTTTAAATTGCAGTTGTTGTTCATTAAAGGCAATGAGCGTAGCCGCTTCAAAGCCAAAAAATTGTTTCACACTTGCGTACAAAGCTTTAAAAATACTTTCTTTTGCTGAGAAGATAATGGTTAACGGGTGTGATACCTGCTCTGCGAACAATCTAAACTGAGGATAGTCATTAGGGTGTAAAATTTGTTCTTGTAGCTCTCGCTCTTGTTTTGCGCTCATTAGCTGTTCGATATCAATACCAATGCCAGCGATATCTGTGCGCTGAGAGGCCATTGCCATTGCAATCCCTTGAGTGTGGGTAATACTACCGATAACTTTATCAGGCCATATCGGCGCGCGATCATTGCCAGAAAGAATATCAAAAGAGAAAATACCGAGTGCGTTTAGTACTTTTTTCGCACAAAATCGGCCAGCCAAATACTCGGCCTTTCGTTTTGTGACTGCTTTTTGAAGTTGCAGCGGTGAAAAAATCTGATAACTCGAAAAGTCACTATCAATAAAGTGGTTACTATCAAATTTACAACAAAAAGTGCTGTGGCTAAGGTAGGGTGTAAACTGAGTATAAGGGGAAAGTTCCATATGCTATTTGCATTTTTCCTAAAATTAAGAGTAGCGCTTTAATGGTACGTTAAAAATATAATAAATAAAGTAAAGTTTATGACCTGTGTTGAGCTTAAGCTCATTGCGTAATGTACAATATGCATGATTAATTAACCTGAACTCTGGATAATAAATCTATATCGAGTAGCTATTGACGCGTAAATTCGCCTTGTTTTCACTGAGAATCTCTGGCTAGAGAAAATAAAGTTAAATATCACCATGATTCAATACGTAGTAAATCTCTTAACCAGAGTTCAGGTTACTTAGTTTTTGAGTGTTTAACGAGTTTGGCACAGAGCTTTGATCTCCTGAATAAGGGCAATGCTTGCTTCGTTATCGCTATGCACACATAAACTATCAGCATGTAAAGGTAATACCTTTCCCGATTGAGTTGTTACACAGCCTGTAGTTAACAGTTGTTTTACTTGCGCAATCAGTGCCGATTTATTATGCACGCTACCAGGAATATTTCGCGACACTAACAGTCCTGCATCGGTATATTGACGGTCCGCGAAGGCTTCTAAAATTAATGTTAATTGGTATGTTTTGGCAAGTTGCTGATGGCTATGTGCTTTAGCCGTTGCAAGTAGCATGAGCTTTAATGGGGTTGGGTAGATGGCAATGGCATGCATGACAGTGTTTAATATTGTTTCATCAGCCATCATGTCGTTATAAAGCGCACCATGTGGCTTTACGTAGCTAAGTGTTAATCCCTGCACTTTTGCCATACCTTCAACCGCTGCAATTTGATAATGTAGGCAGTTTATTAGCTCGCTTGCACTAAGATTCATTGAGCGCCTACCAAAACCTTGCAGATCTGGGTAGCTCGGGTGAGCGCCAATTTGTACGTTATATTGTTTTGCAAGAGTGAGCGTGCTTGCCATTACATCGGCATCGCCGGCATGAAAACCACAGGCAATGTTAGCCATATCAATATGTGGCATTACGCTGCTATCAAGGCCCATTTTCCATGCGCCAAAGCTTTCGCCTAAATCACAGTTAAGTTTCATATTAGTGCGCCTTTTGCTGCTTTATAGTGACAGGTAATACACCATTGGCGGGTGACTGCCCAAGTAGTACTTTTGCAAGCGCGGTAAAAGCAGGGCCAGATACAACATCGTTTTTATCGACATCAATATTATATGCGTAGGATGCAAGTACAGCTTGTGCGTAGTTGCCAAATTCAGCAATATCGTAAGGGGCTCTTAAGCTTATAAATACGGTATTTTTATTATTGGCTTTAGCAAAACTGAGTAATGATTTAAGTGCTTTTGGCTGCTGTGCATTATTGAGTGCAAAATTAGCGTCGTCTTTTAAATCATCCATGCCGCCAATTTCTACCGCACTTTGGTTTGGTGTCGCATTACCTGCAATTATTATATCGGCAGTGGTTATATCGATATGTGCTTGCTGCGGGTTAAAACCTTGCAGGCTGCTACAAGTATAGTTAAGCACTTGAGTGCTTATAGCTTCAATGGCTTGTTGCATTGCCATACACTTACGTGTGTCAGGCATAATAATATGAATATGCTGATCTGTTTTAAGGCTAAGCGGTAAAGTGTTTTTATTATTTTTAACTAGCGTTATAGCCTCCACAGCTAGTTGCGCTTCTATTTCACGATGTGCTGCACTGCCAATTGTTTGTTTTGCATTTATAAGTGCGCTGATAGGGTCCAAATGAGTGTTTAATCTAAACTTATTTTTAAGTGATATTATACGTTGCGCTGATTTAGCTATTTCTTGCTCATCAAGTTGCGCTGATTTAACCGCTGCGGCAAGTGATTTTATAAGTTCATCCAACGTTATTAAATCGTCTGGCGTTCTAATTTCAATTGGCATTAGTGCAATATCAACACCAGCTAAAAATGTATTAATTACCGCTTGAGTGGGTGTAAAAAAATGGCTAATACCAGCCATGTCAAGCGCATCAGTTATTACAACACCTTGGTAATTTAGTTCTCCTCGTAAAATGTCGGTTACTATTTTACGAGACATCGTTGCAGGTTTTATCATGGTTTTTCCATCAACGCTTACAAACGTTGTACTATCTAGCGCAGGATACTGAATATGCGCCGTCATGATCATACCGGGATTTTGCTTTGCAATAATGTATTTAAATGGTGCTAAATCTTGAGCGTAAATAACCTCTTTTTCATGACTTACCATAGGTAAACCAGTGTGACTATCGACGCTGGTATCGCCGTGCCCAGGATAGTGCTTTAACGACGTAATAACCCCATTGCTTTCAAATCCTGCAACTTGTTCAGCACCAAGCTTGGCAACTAAAACAGGGTCTTCTCCAAAAGAGCGTACGTTTATTACCGGATTATCTGGGTTCATATTTACATCGATAGTGGGCGCGTAGTTTACATTAATACCCAAAGAACTTAGCTCTTTAGCAATAACCGTTGCCGTTTTTGTAGCGAAGCTTGTTCCGTGTTTTTTATATGTTGCACCAATCGACATGTTGCCAGTAAATGAAGTAGCTAGATCACGCGGTAACCTAGCTACTCGTCCACCTTCTTGATCTATGGATATAAATAACGGTAGTTTACTACTCGATTTACTTGCTGCATTTTGCAGTTGAGCATTCAGTGTAATAGTTTGCTCTATTGATTGGGTATTTTCAGAAAATAAGATAACCCCCCCAATGTTATGCTTTGCAATTATGTGTGCAAGCTTGTCTGGTAATTGAGTTAATGGTGTTCTGCATTGTTTATTCGTACCTTGTTCGCAAAAATAGCGAAAATCAAGCATGAGCTTTTGACCAAGCTGTTGTTCAAGAGAAAGTACAGGTTGTGCGAACGAGGATTGTATTTGCATGAAGCACCCAGATAAAAAAACGATAGACGACACAATATACTTATTTAGCAAAATACACTCCAAAGCTAAATAAAATAGATGAGTGTATGTAGCTTATCTACTTTTTAGTGCAACTGCAAAACATGGTTTTTCTTTACTAAAGCCATTAACGTATTGTAACGAATAGATAAAATTTATATCGTTAAATTTAATGAAAATCAGTAATTACATATATTTTTCTGTCTTTTTAAACATTAGATTATAAGTTTTCAAGAGGGTATAATTGTAGGCTTTATATACAATAATAAGTGCAAGCTTTAACAGCCTTGTACTGTGGACGATATACATTTGCTGTACAAATTACTACCTGCACTTAATCTAAGGTTACTCATTCTGCTTTTAGCATTTTCTGCTTCGTTGAGCACTCTAGTAAGTAGTTTTCATTCTACTTATCAAGTGCAAAAAGAACAGTTAATGAATTACACACTAAAAAGTAACTATGCTTATGCAAATAAGTTGGCTTCGGCAACCGATAATTTTTTAGAAGCTGCAATGCAGCAACTTACTTATTCAGCAAAAATAATAGAGCAAGAAATAAATAATGAAAAATTATTGAAAGAAGAAGTAACCAGATTAAATTTACAAACAAATAGTTTTAATTCTGTTGTAATTAACAAGAACGGTATTATTGCAGCAACGTCTCCTGTTTTACCGCAAATAATGGAGCAAACAATTTCCTCTCCAGGCGCAATACAAGCATTGAAAGAAAAGCGCCCGCTCATTAGTAAACCTTACATGTCAGCCGCAGGTAATTTGATAATTTTTATTTCCCATCCGTTATTTGACAATACAGGGAACTATTTAGGCTATCTTGGTGGATCTCTTTATTTAAAAGAACGCAGCATTTTGAATGATTTACTGGATCATCATTATTACGATGAAGGGACACATATATATGTGGTCGATTCTTATAAACGCATACTCTATCATCCGGATCATATTCGTATCGGCACCTATGTAAATAATAACGCAATTATAGATGATGTTATTAATGGAAAAGGGGGGATTGCGAATGTTAAAAGCAGCCAAAACATTGAGATGCTAGCAGGCTACGCCCCAGTAAAAAAAGCACATTGGGGAGTTATTGCGCAACGTCCAGTTAAAAATACCTTAGCCTCACTTGATACATTGATTATAGAAGTTATCAAACGTACGTTACCAATGGCGGTTATTACTTTTATACTTATAGGCTTTTTTGCTCATTTTATTTCTAGGCCGCTTAAACAACTCGCAAACAAAGTAAATACACTTGATAACCCGGCTAGTTTTGAAAATTTTGAGAATATAAAAGCATGGTATTTTGAAAGCCAGAGGTTAAAGCTTGCCATGTTAAAAGGTGTGAGTATTTTACAAACTCAAATAGGCCAATTACGCCATGATGCACAAACAGACCCACTTACAGGGGCGCATAACCGCAGAAGTTTAAACGGATTACTTAATCAACTTATGCTTAAGCAAATTCCATTTGCAATATTGGAAATTGATATCGATTTTTTCAAGCGTGTAAATGATACCTTTGGCCACCATAAAGGTGATGAAGCACTAAAAACACTCACCGATATTATAAAAAAACTATCCAGAAAGGATGATGTTGTAGCGCGTATTGGTGGTGAAGAGTTTGTACTCATATTACCAAATGAAGACAGCGAAAGTGCTTTTAAAATAGCTGAACGACTACGAACAACCGTTGCCTCAACAAGCATGGACGTTATTGGATTTATTACTATTTCTATAGGTATTGCAACCTGGCCTGAGCACAGTAACGATATAGACCAAGTGTACAAATATGCGGATAAAGCACTTTATTACGCTAAAGAGCACGGCCGAAACTGCTGTGTAATAGCTGACAAAAATTAACGACTTATAGAACCATCAGTATTTAAAATTGGGTTTCTATAGGTGAGTAATTTACGGATACTTCGACATTTTTTACATCAGAATAAGCACTTAATGATTTAGCAACGGCTTTAATATTATCGTCTTGAGTGACTAGTAACATATAGTTATGCGCAGTCGAGCGTATTAAATTAAAGTTGTTGGCTAAATCCTTTGGTACAAAATCAGATGCAAGCGTAAGAACAAGTGTTCCTGTAACGACCCCTTTTTGTTGCATCGTTTGGTTAAAAACAATATCCCCCTTTTTCAATACCTTTGAGTTAAAAATCAATTTATCGCCTGATGACATAATGCTATTTGCTTGCAGATGTCTTTTTTGGCTAACATCTTCTACTGCCGTTTTATTTTTTATGCTGACCTGTGTTGGAGTTTGAGGCTCAGACTGTTGTACGGCTGCAGCAGCTGGCTCTTTGCTGTTATTACAGGCAGTCAAAGTGCCTGAAGCAGTAAATATCAATGCAATTATTAAATACGGCGGTTTCATATTTTTACCTTTTTATTATACAAGATAGAGTTTTTTAGCTTTTTTTTTACACGACTTATTGCTACTGTCATTTGGTATTACATTTAAAATACATTTAATAAACAAAAATTACAAAATATAAACAGGGTGTTTTATGTCTAATTTCAAACTAACCACAGTAGCAACAATTGTTGCAGCTACTTTATACGCAGGACAACTAACCGCAGCTGAATCAGCGCAATACTTTGATGTAACTGCAAACTCTCAAACTCAAGCAATAGCACCAGCGGCAATGCAGCAACGCGCACTAGCTGAGCGAACGACAGTATCTGGTCATCGTTCTATTTATGACAAACAATTGGGTAAAGCCACATTTTTATGGCAAGCGGTGGGGCAAAAGGCGCCAAATATGTCGCTTATTGAGCCTGCAAAACGAAACCAATATGCAGCGGATCTTTATTTAGAATCTCTAACTGGTATTAGCAGTCAGAAAAGCACAATATCATCAGCAGTAATGACTGATTTGCATGAGCAAAAGCGAGGCTCAATAGTCGCAAAGTATAAACAGCAGGTTCATGGTATTGATGTTTTTAATCGTGAATTCAACTTAATAATGGATAAAGAGTTTAACCTTGTGGCTGGCTCTGGTTATTTTGCGGATACGTCGTCAGCTGAAAAATCATTTGCGGCTTTGAGTGGCTTTGTAAATGCTGAGCAAAGCATTAAATCTGCACTTATGGAATTGGCTGGTATTAATGCATCGCTTCGTAAGATTGGCGAAGAAGGTGGATATGCTAAATATCAGGCCACCTCAGGTGATGATTCTAAAATTATATTAGGTGAACCCCGCGCGAAGAAAGTATTTTTTGAAGTCGCAGGACAATTAGAGTCAGCATATTATGTTGAAGTCGAAGTTGCGGATAAAAATGCGCTTGAAAGCGACTATTATAGCTATGTAATTGGCACTCAAAATAACAAAGTTTATTTTAAGAAAGACTTGAAATCACATGCAGCCGACTTTAATTATCGCGTGTATGCCAATCAAGATGGCTACCCAATGGAAAGCCCTCATGGTGATGTAATTCCAGCTGATGGGCCTAATCAAGTTGATGAAACTGAAATTTTAGACGCGCCAATGGTTGCGTTATCTTATTACAGTAAATTAAGCACAATGGATCCATGGTTAGCTGATGATGCTACAACTACATCGGGCAACAATGTATTTGCTTATGCTGATGTTGTTGCGCCACAAGATTTTAGTGAAGGCGACTTTACAGCTGATACCACAGCCGATCTGACATTTGATTATCCGTACCAAGTAGATCAAGTTGCCAATAGTTTCGCTAATCGAAAAGCCGCAATTGTTAATTTATTTTATATGAATAACTTTTTACATGATTTTTTCTACGATCACGGCTTTGATGAAACATCAAATGTTGCGCAGCTATCTAATTTTGAACGTGGAGGCATAGAAGGCGATCCAATTGAAGCACAAGCGCAGGATAATTCAGGACGTAACAATGCTAATATGTCGACACCTGCAGATGGTGCAAGCCCTCGTATGCAAATGTATTTATACAATAGTAAAGATGCACAAGTCGGTGTTGATTTTGGTATTACAGTTACTTCGCATGCGACTTTAGGTTTATTAGATTCAACACAAGAGTCAGGCTTTGGTCAATATCAATTTAGTGATATTAAAGGGGATGTTGTTCGCTTAGACGATGGTAATACAGCCGATTCAACAAGTATTAATGATGGGTGTGAGCCCGCTATAAATGCCGCAGATCTTGCAGGTAAAATAGCGTTAGTCGATCGCGGCTCATGTTCTTTCACAATTAAAGTAAAAAATGCACAAAATGCGGGCGCAATAGCAGCAATTGTTGTAAATAATGACCCAGACACAGATGAGCCAGCGCCAATGGGCGGTGAAGATGATGCAGTTACTATTCCAAATATGGGATTAAATTACGCTGATGGTCATGCTATGTATGACTTAATGGCTGCGGGCGATACTGTTTCTGTAGATATGTTTACTAAAGCAACATTAAAAGATGGTACGTTTGATAATGGTATTATTGCTCATGAATGGGGACACTATATCAGTAACCGTTTAGTGGGTAACTCATCTGGTTTAATTAACTTCCAAGGTCGCGCAATGGGCGAGGGTTGGGGGGACTTCCATTCACTAATGTTTATTGCTAAAGCTGATGATATTAACATTACAGGCAATGATAAATTCCAAAAGGCATATGGTAGCGGTACATTTGTAGAGGACTTTTATTACGGTATTCGTCGCGTACCTTACTCAACTGATATCGAGGTAAATGCATTATCATTCCGCCATATTACAGAAAATGCAGGCGCTGATATTGGTATTACACCAACAAGTGTAGCTTCTCCACATGCCGCAGGCGAAATATGGGCAACGATGTTATGGGAAAGTTATGTAGCATTAATTAACGAACATGGTTTTGATGAAGCTCAAAACCGCATGGCTGACTACCTTGTTGCTGGTTATAAATTAACGCCAGTAGCTCCGCTTTACACTGAAGCGCGTGATGCCATTTTAGCCGCTGCTTATGCTGTTGAACCTGCTGATTATAAATTAATTTTAGGAGCATTTGCTAAGCGTGGCATGGGATTAGGAGCTGAAGCGCCAGAGCGTTTCAGTAATGATTTAACGGGGGTTGTTGAATCTGATAAATCTGAGCTTGCTACATTCGCGTTAAGCGACGTGATCGTTAATAACGCATATAACGGTGCTGAGCTTGGTTATTGTACTAACGATAATATTCTAGATAAAGGTGAAACAGGCTCTATTAGTGTAAGCATTGTTAACCGTGGTAGTGAAACCTTAACTGGGACTAAAGCGCAGTTAACGGTAATCAGCGATCATGATGTAACACTTGAAAATGATGGGTTAGTTACCTTTGCTGAAACAGCACCATTTGCAGTATCAACAAGTGACGCTATCACTATTACTTTAAATGATGCAGGCACCGCTGAAACACTAGAAATAGCAGTAACCTTCCCTGAGCTTGAAACGGATGATGATATTGTTGAAGCACTAGAAGATTCAATTTCATTCACTGTAAATATAGATTTTGAAGATGAAGCACCTGTTAGTGCTACTGTTTCAGATGATATGGAAGTGTCGGCTGCCTCATTATTTGATTTAAACGAAAATGTAATGTTTGGTGGGGATGCTGCTATCGGTACGCAGAGCATGGATAACAGTGGCAATATAACCACTTTTGATGCTGCGGGCTTTGGGTTAGGCGCTCAGGCAATGTTTTTAAATAACAATAGCTTCCAAACTGATGTGGCGGTTGAGTCTAAATCGTTTGAAATAGGTTACTCAGGTGATTTTGTAATATCATTTTGGCACCTTTACCTCATTGAAGAGAATTGGGATGGTGGTGTTGTAGAAATTAGTGTTAATGATGGCGAGTGGACGGATGTAACGCAAGTGGGTGGGGAATTTAGTGTTGGTTATAACGGCCCACTAATTGAAAATACCTCTCAAGCACTCCAAGAGCGAAATACATTTACAGGACGTAATATTCAAGACGATGGGGCTTTTGGCAACTACGAAACAATTAATTTTGGCAATGCTTTAAATGGTAACCAAGCTAAAATTCGTTTCCGTATTTCATCTGATTCGGCTGTTGCTGATTTTGGTTGGTGGATTGATAATCTAACAATGTCTAACGTGTTATCGCCTGTATTCTCTAAAGTAGTCGCAGGAGACGCTGTAACATCATGTGATAACGCGATGCCATTGCTACTTGTTGAGAGTGATTCAGCAGAAATAACTGAGTCTGGCACTGGCACTATTACAGCGACTGCCACAGATAGAAATGGTGATGCATTAACTTATGCTTGGACGCAAGTTAGTGGCACAGCGGCAACACTGTCGGGTATAGATACAGCAATATTGACTTTCACACCTGGCTCTATAAATGCAGATGAAGAACTTGTATTTGAGGTTGCGGTAAGTGATGGGACGACAACTGTAGCTCAGCAAAGTACAGTAATGGTAAAAAATGAAGCCGTTCCTGTAGTACCAGTAACCGAGAAGAAATCTAGCGGTGGTAGTGTTGGCTTTATTGCTTTATTACTTACCCCATTAGTGTGGTTTAACAGACGTCGTAAAAACGTTAGTAAATAAGTTTAAATAAACGTTATTTAAAAGCCCCTGAATTTATTCAGGGGCTTTTTTATTTGATTAATACCAATCTGCTTATATATGGGGTCTATTTAACGTTAAGAAAATTACGCTAGAACTAGGCAAAAGTTTTTGTATCTAGTTGTTCTAAATAAAAATTTTTAACGACGTTATAGTGCAATTTAATTCGTTAAATTGATCAAAGATTTATGTAGGTTGATATAATATTTATTTTCTTAAGTTTTCTTTAAGTTTCGCTCGCTAAGTTACAAACATACACTTTATATGAGCGATGTTTATGCAATTAGCACACCTACCTTCATCACCCGTTTATATTCAAAATAACTCACGCTTTGTTAGTGCTCGCGTTAATGATGAGCATAGAAGTGCGTTAGAAAACACAGTTAAAGAAGGGTTTTTAGTCGCTTATAACGCCACGCTTACCTCTTTTATGCCATTACTTTGCCAATACACGACAAACGAAGGGCAATGCACATTGGGTTTAAGGCAAGCAACATCTCATCTATTTATAGAGCAATACTTAGCACAGCCCATTGAGCATTTTTTACCTGAGAACACACAGCGTAATAAAGTATTTGAGCTTGGCAATCTATGCTCTACACATCGCAAAGCAACGCTTGGGCATTTTATTGTTGTTAATGAAGCCCTGCAAAGTGTAGGAGCAAAACATTTAGTATTTTGCGCCACTAAAAAAGTACGTGCACTGCTGCGCTTACTAGGCGTTAACTGCACTGAAATTGCTGTGGCAAACAGTTTTGTTGTTGAGCATCCGCTAAGTTGGGGAAGTTACTACGCTAATCAGCCTACCGTATGCGTTGTGAGTTTAGAGCAAGCTCACCAACAAGTATTAAATACCCCAATGCTTTATAGTTTGATGCAGCAAAACCACTCAAGTATCAATTCTTTGGTAAATGCGTTGGTAAATGCGTTGGTGAATGTATGAATTACTATAATACCCATGCAATATCGCCATTAATTATTGCCCATAATAAAGAGCAAACACTTGAAATTAACGGTGGTGAGTTTAACCAGCAAATACAAAAAGTAGTAAAAATACTACATAGCTTTAACGGCAAATGTATCGCTTATAAGCTCGATAATACGCCAGCTTGGCTTGTTATTGATGCCGCTACTGCGGTTTCTAATAAAGTGGCTGTGCCAATTGCTCACTTTTTTAGTGAACAACAAACTCAATATGTACTAGCTCAATGTGGCGCTAATATATTTATGAGCGACACACTAAACCCTTTATTTGGGGAGCCGGCTGCATCAATTACTTTATTTGAGTGTTACACATTATATATTTACGAAATCGTTGCAGCTAAACCCGTCAGTTATTTTCCAGAAACTCAAAAAGTAACATTTACGTCAGGATCGACTGGGCAACCAAAGGGCGTGTGTTTATCTGCAAAGAGCCAAATGCAGGTAGCTCAATCTCTGTGCTTTTTAATTAATATTAAAAAGCCTGTGCATTTATGTTTATTGCCGCTTGCTGTATTGCTTGAAAATATAGCCGGTGTGTATGCCCCTTTAAAAAGTGGCGGTACAGTGCATTTAATGCCGTTAAATGAATTAGGATTTGTTGGTACTGCATTAAAACAGCCCGCACAGCTTATAGCTGCGATTGATAAAGTTAAGCCAAATACGCTGATCTTAGTGCCTGAGCTATTAACATGTTTGGTTGCTTTTGCTGAGCAAGGTTGGCAGCCACCAAGTTCATTACAATTTATAGCCGTTGGTGGTGCGCTTGTTAGTGAAATGCTAATCGCAAAAGCGCGTCGTTTAAATTTACCGGTATACCAAGGGTATGGTCTATCTGAAGCCGCATCGGTTGTCAGCTTAAACACGCCAACAAACGATAATCTTCACAGTGCAGGAACAGTGCTTCCACACCTTCAAACCAAAATTGAAGACGGCCAGCTGTTCATAAAAGGTGAGATATTTTTAGGTTATTTGAATCACCCACCGCATGATAAAAACCACTGGTATGCCACCGGTGATCTAGTCGAACAACGTGACAATACTTTATTTATTAAGGGCCGCCTAAAAAACCTAATTATTACCAGCATGGGGCGCAACATCAGTGCCGAATGGCCTGAGTCACTATTACTAAGCCAAAGTGGCATATTACAAGCCGTTATATTTGGGGAAGGGAGGCCTTTTTTAACAGCCATTATTTACGCCGATATAAAGCTAAGTAACCCAGTGTTAGCGCAATATATTAACGCAATTAATAAACAACTACCCGATTATGCACGCATTCAAAAATGGCATCGTTTAGCGGCTCCGTTGAGTGTGCAACAAGGGTTGTTAACTACAAATAATCGCCCAAAACGAATGGCAATTAGCCAACAGTATCATGACGTTTTTGAGCAATTTTATCAATTTGGAGAAGTAATTAATGAGTGATTTTTTTAACATCCTTAAAGAGCAAACGACGCAAGAGCAAGATTACTTACTTGCAGCGCCGATTATACAGCGTGTTTTTAAAGGCGAAGCATCACTTGAGGAATACGCCTCGTTTTTAGCGCAAGCGTATCACCATGTTAAGCACACTGTGCCATTAATGATGTCGCTTGGTGCACGATTAACCGACGATCAAGAATGGCTGCGCGAAGCGGTCGCAGAATACATTGAAGAAGAGATAGGTCATCAAGAGTGGGTACTTAATGATATTGCAGCCTGTGGTTTTGACAAAGAAACAGTACGGTGCAGTCAGCCGCAATTTGCTACCGAAATGATGGTGTCGTATGCGTACGACTCCATTGCACGTAAAAACCCGTTGAGCTTTTTTGGCATGGTGCATGTGCTTGAAGGCACTTCTATAGCGCTTGCTGATGGCGCGGCTTCAAACATTGCGAATGCTGTGGGCTTACCTAAAAAAGCATTTAGTTATTTAACCTCTCACGGCGCACTTGATATAGAGCATGTAAAGTTTTTTGAAAACCTTATGAACCAAATAACAGACGAGGCGGATCAACAAGCCATACTTCATGGTGCAAAGCGCTTTTATCGTTTATACGGCGATATATTTCGTGGACTCGATGACGAACCGTTTTTTAAAGCAAGTGCACAAGGCAAATTGGCATGAGTAGCTCTTTATGTGTGCTAACTGGCGCAACAGGCGGAATAGGGCAAGCGATTGCTAAAGCCCTATATGCAAAAGGGTGGAAGTTACTGCTTGTAGGGCGAAATCCCCAAGCCCTTGAAAAACTGAGCCGTGCATGCCCAGACAGTGAAATATTTACGGGCGATTTAACCGACGATACAGCACGTATTAACCTAGCAATAAAAGCCAAGCAACTCGGCGGCGTTAAATTACTTATTAATAACGCAGGTATAAATACGATGCAAAGCCTTGAGCACACAAGTAATGAGCAAATAGATAATATGCTCATTACCAATCTGTCGGTGCCTATTAAATTATGCCAACTATTTTTAGGACAGTTAGCGTATACCAAAGGCACCATTGTTAACGTGGGATCATCGTTTGGCAGTATTGGCTACCCGTTTCAAACGCTTTATTGCGCCAGTAAATTTGGTTTACGTGGCTTTACAGAAGCGTTATCACGTGAGTTGAATAGTTCAGGCGTTAAAGTGACCTATTTAGCACCAAGAGCAACAGATACATCTATTAATAGCAGTAAAGCGCGGGCAATGAATAAAGAGCTCGGCAATAAAATGGACTCGCCAGAATTAGTTGCTCAAGAGTTATTAGCACTTATAAGTTCAAACCAAACAAGGCGCTTTATTGGTTTTCCTGAAAAATTATTTGCACGCATAAATGGCGTATTTCCAAGCGTTGTTGATAACGCTATTGCAAAGCAACTTCCTAAAATTAAACGTTTTTTAAGTTAACAAACACACAAGGGCAAAATTATGTATAAATTTACACTCGCATTTTATTTAATACTAACTTCTGTATTTGCAACTGCAGTACACGCAGATGAAACACAAGACTTAACCGATATTCAACAAAAGTGGGCAATTGCTAATTACGAACTTGAAGACGATGCGCAAATAGACGCGTTTACACAACTAAGTGAGCAAAGCGCATTATTTGTTAAAAACTACCCGAGCTCGGCGCAAACACATATTTGGAATGGCATTGTGTTAGCCAGCTTTGCTGGCGCAAAAGGGGGCTTGGGCGCACTTGGTTTAGCAAAAGAAGCAAAAGCGTCACTCGAAAATGCACTCTCGATTGATGGCACTGCATTAAATGGCTCCGCTTACGCAAGCCTTGCAACGCTTTATAGCAAAGTACCTGGCTGGCCAATTGGTTTTGGTGATGACGACAAAGCTGAAAAATTATTTAAACAAGCGCTCGCTTTTAATCTCGAAGGCATTGATACTAATTACTTATACGGTGAATACTTGTATGACGAAGGCGATTATAAACAAGCTAAAGCGCGACTACTTGTAGCACAAGCTGCTGGGATTCGTGATACTCGTGCAAAAGCAGATAAATATCGTCAACAAGCAATAAGTCAGTTATTGGCAAAAGTAGATAAAAAATTAAAAAGATAAACACATAATGCATTTATTACTCGTTGAGGACGATCATTTAGTGGCGCAAGGGCTTATTCGCTCTTTGCGCCAAGAGGGCTACAGCGTAGAGCACAGTGGCACAGTAAAACACGCCCTAGAGTGCCTTTCTAGTGGTGAGATTGAGCTTGTTATTCTCGATTTAGGATTGCCTGATGGCGATGGCTCGCAAGTTTTAAAGCATATTAAAGCGCAAAAAAAAGTAATTCCGGTGGTTATTTTAACTGCTCGCGGCAGTATTGATGACAAAGTCCAGGGGCTAGATATGGGAGCAGATGATTACCTTGCAAAGCCGTTTGACCCCGCTGAGCTATTTGCCCGTTTACGTGTAGCAAGTCGGCGTATTAATCAAACACAATCAAGCTTATTACGCTGTGGTGATGTAGTAATGGATACTTCTGCTCATACAGTTAAACTAAGTGGGCAGTCACTTACACTGCCGCGAAAAGAATACATGCTTTTAAAAGCGCTGATGGAAAATCAGGGAAGGGTACAATCAAAACAACAACTCGAAAACAAACTTTACCAATGGGGTGAAGAAGTTGGCTCTAATGCTATAGAGGTGCATATTCATCATCTTCGTAAAAAATTCCCTAGTGATTTTATTAAAACCTTACGTGGCATTGGCTACGTGGTTGGCAAGCGCTAGAGCGTGTTTATCTTTCGAGGTTGAAAATGTCAATTCGTAAACGTCTGACCTTAATTTTACTTTCAATGATGGTGCTAACTTGCTTTTTAGCATTAGTAAAAGGCTATCAAAAAAGTATGCACCACGGTGAAAGTTTGCTTGATGATGAACTTAAAATAGTGGCTGGCGTTTTAATTGAGCAACCATTGGTACTAAGCACAGATGCAGTACAAGTAAGTAATAATAGCGCTCAGTTGTTGTATCAAATTTGGCAAAATAGTAATTTACTTAGTGGCTCATCGAGTTTATCAAATAACCAAATTAGTTTTAGCGAGGGCTTTCAAACGGCCAATGTAGCAGGGCAGCGTATGCGGGTATTTGTGATGAGTAAAAACACCCGTAAAGTCATCGTTGCTGAACCTATGGCAAAGCGTTTTGAATTAGCTGAAGCCGTTATTTTATCTGCAATGTTACCTATGCTTTGGGCAGTCCCTCTGCTTGCTATTTTTATTAGCTTTTTTGTTAAATACGCATTAGCCCCTCTTACCCGATTATCTAAGCAGTTAGCGTCTCGCCAAGCTAACGATTTTACGCCAATTAACTGGCAAGTAACCGACGAGGAAATTAAACCGGTTATTAATCGTTTAAACGACTTATTTAAACGCGTAGAAACGGCCTACTTACGGGAGCGCTTTTTTGCCTCAGATGCAGCTCACGAATTACGTACTCCACTTAGTAGTTTAAAAATTAATGTACATAATTTGGCTAATAAACAAAGTAATCTGCAAGACCATCAAGAATTACAAGCTATGTCGCAGGGCATTAATCGCTTAAGTAATATTGTTGAACAAATGCTAATTTTAGGGCGCACTCAGCCTGAGCAATGGCAGAGGCAGTTTAGCGACCAATCATTGCTAGCGATTACTCAGCAAGCCGTATCGGAGCAATACGACAAGATAGACGAAAAAAACCAAACCATTAGTCTTGAAGGTGATGATTTTGTTATTAATGGTGATGAGTTTACACTAACCACACTCATCGCTAATTTACTTAGCAATGCCATAAAGTACACACCTAATAATGGTCAAATTATAATTAAATTAGCATCAAGTAATAGCGGCTATAGTTGGCAAATTGATGATTCTGGTGCGGGCATGACTGAAGAGCAAAAAGAGCGAATATTCAATCGTTTTTATCGAGTAGGTGGCGATCAGCATCCATCAGGCGAGCAAGGTGCCGGTTTAGGTATGGCGATTGTTCAACATATAATTGCAATTTATGGCGCAAGTATTCATTTAGCGAATAGTCATTTAGGTGGACTAACTGTTAAGGTTACTTTTACAGGAGTAAAAAGTGACTAAACGTTTATTTAATCAGTGCCTTTGTTGTTTGTTATTTTTGTCGCTTAACGCGGCGAGTAAAGAGTACCTTATTGTTTTGAAAGATCACTTGTTCTATCCCTCACAAATTACCATTCCCGCGAATAAAAAAGTAAAACTATTGATAGAAAACCAAGATAGCACACCAGAAGAGTTTGATAGCTTTGATCTAAACAGAGAAAAAGTACTCTACCCAAACCGTAAAAGCATTATTTATATAGGGCCGCTTAGTAAAGGGTATTACGAATTTTTTGGTGAGTTTTCGCCCAATACAGCAAGGGGCGTTGTAATAGTTGGTGATGAGGAGGCGCAGCATGCTAATAACTAGTTTAGTCATGAGTCTTAATCAATTGCTACCTGTGGCTATTTTATTAGTGCTACTACAAGTAGTTAAAAAACAAAGCGCTTTAAAAATAGGATCTGCTTTAGTAATAGGCGCGCTTATGTCGTTTTTGTACATGCAAAGTGCGTCGTGGGTGAGTCAGTGGTTTGAACACCAAGGGTTAGAGTACTCACAAATAGGGCTCTGTATTACTATATTTATTGCTGTGTTGGTATTTGCACTAAAGCAAAAGTCAGCGGCATTTTATATCGCAGTTATCAGTACAGTAACATTGTATTTAAGCCATTATATTATTTACCTCACCAGTTTTTGGCAAAATAGTGATGCAGGGCAAAGCTTATTTATTGGCACTTTATTAGGCAGTGGGATTTGCTTAAGTTTTAGTGTATTGCTGTACTTTTTAATGAATGCAATTAAGTACCGCTTTGGTATGTATCCGCTTTTTACTTTGCTTGCTTTTAACAGCGCGGCTAAGTTATTAGTTGCACTGGATTTGGCAAGTCAAATAGATTTAATTACAAACACCGCCACCGTGTGGGATTTACGTGATTTGTTAAGCGAAAACTCTGAGCTAGGCCGCGTACTGCGTGCTCTGGTTGGTTACGAGGCCACTCCTGATTTAATGAGTGTACTTATATATAGTACAAGCAGCGTATTATTTTTATTACTTTGTTACGTTATTCCAGCTTCAATAACTAAGGAACGTGTATGAAAGCACTCAACCTATATTTAGCGCTTAGCTTTACCGTTTTTTGTTTGTTGGTACTTTCAATCCCAGCAAAGGCCGATGGTATTGTTGTTGATAAGGTATATCACCCCTATGTTTTACCTTTTGAGCGAGAGTTTGAATGGCGGTTGGTGTCGCACCAAACAGATAGTGGCAACATATTAGCGCAGCGTTTGGGTGGTGGCGGTGCTATTAACGATACAATGGCACTAGAAGGTTACATAGTTGGTGAGCGAGATGACAACGGCGACTTTGGTTTAGAAGCTTATGAGCTTGAGTTACGCTGGCAATTGATTGAGCAAGGTAAATTATGGGCCGATTGGGGGGCATTATTTGAGTTTGAAAAAAAACATAATGAAGACGTATATGAAGCAACTACGGGTTTTGTGATCGAAAAAGAGTTTGGCAAAACAAGCTTAACTATGAATGCCTTTTTAGTATACGAGTGGGGGCAAGACATTAAAAATGAATGGGAAAGTGAGTTTAGAGCACAATATCGCTATCGATATCGCTCTGCTTTTCAGCCTTCTCTTGAAGTTTACGTAGGTGAAGACTTTGTGGGTATAGGGCCAGGTTTTATAGGTTTACAGCGTTTTGATGGACAAAAACAGTTAAAATGGGAAGCGGGTTTTATCACTGAGATAAGCCAATCAAAAAAAAATCATAGCTTTAGGCTCGCATTAGAGTTTGAATTTTAATAACGAATAAAAGCGACTTTGGTTGTTTATTACTCTGATTATAGATAGGTACTTGACATGTTTTAAAAAATCTATATAGTGGGCTGCAGCTAGAAAGAAAGCATGTAAGCTATAAATCTCCATTTCGATGTTGTATAAGTAATACTTGTAGTACCGTCCTGAAGTTTTTAAAGTACCATCTCATTTTTTGCTACACCCGCTCTTATGAGCATATTTTTTATTTTATATCAGGATATTACAATGTCTAACATCGTATCAGGTACAGTTAAGTGGTTCAACGAGTCTAAAGGTTTTGGTTTCATCGAGCAAGAAAATGGCCCAGACGTTTTCGCACATTTCTCAGCAATCAAAAGCGAAGGTTTCAAAACTTTAGCTGAAGGCCAACGTGTAGAGTTTACTCTTTCACAAGGTCAAAAAGGTCCACAAGCTGATAACATCACAGCTGTATAATTTTACTTTTTAAGTAAAATGAAAAAAAGCGCTTAAGGCGCTTTTTTTGTGTCTAAATTTTGATGAAAGTTACCTGCGTTTATTAGATTAGATCAACTCCACTTATTTACTCACTATACCAACCTGTATAAATCTTTGAGCAATTTAACGAATTAAACTGCATTATAACGTCGTTAAATTTTTATTTAGAGCAACTAGATACAAAAATTTTTGCCTAGTTCTAGCGTAATTTTCTTAACGTTAAATAGATCCCATATAGAAATTAATTACCCTGAATTCCATAAGGTAACGCACTTGTTTTTTCCATTTCAGTGAACGCCTTCTGAAGTGCATTAACAACATTAACGTCTGTTTTTTTATTCGCTGCTAAGTAAGCACCTACAGTGAGTTCGTTTATTCTATATACAAACTTTAAATGGTTGGGTTCAAGTTTTAAATAATCACTTAGCTGTTGCATATAAAGTGGATCGTCTACAACTAAGTCTACTTTTTTAGCGAGCAATAAATCATATGACTTTTGAATGTCGCTAGTGAATACTGCTTCAAAACCTAGTTTTAAAAGAGTCTGTGTAGAGAAGTCATTGCGTTGCATCGCTATTTTGTAGTTTTTAGCTTGCTCGGTACCTTCAATAACTATATCAGTACGCTCTGAAAGAGCTATAAACCCCAAATCAAATCGTCCCACTTGTGCAATCCAATAAAATTGTTCTTCTCGCTCTGGTGTTCTTGCTAGGCTGTAAATAAAAACGTTGCTTTGCTCGGTTGCTAACTTATAAGCACGCGCCCACGGATACATTTGTATATTAGGTGTTAGCTTAGCCTCTGCAAATATATCTCGAATTAATTGAGTGCCTTCTCCTGTTACTTCACCATCAACCAATACCTGATTCGGTGGTGCTAATTCTGTAACAACAAGCAGTGTTTCTGTTGCTTGAATATGCACAGAGTAAATAAAAAAAAGAAAATAAATAATATATTTCACAATAGCGAATCGTCATTCAGTTAAATATAGTGATATAAGTGTGGCTTAAAATATTGAAAATACAAAAAATTAATCATAAAAATTAGTGACTAAGATATTGGTTTATTTAAATTTGAGTGTAAATATAAATTGCGTGCTGAGTTATGTTTCCACGTTGTAGCAATCAGCCTAGGAGGCTGTGTAACGACGTTCTAAAATGATTTAACCCGCATGATTTTTATGCCAATTGAACTTGGTATGAAGTATTAAGGGATTGATAACTTGAAATATAAAGTACTAAAACGATAAAAGGGCCTTGCGGCCCTTGGTGAAGTATCGTTCAAGTTAGATAGTACTTTAACCCCTTAAAGCAGCTATCTTCTTGTTTTGCAACACCGGTTTCATCTCAATAAGTTTCTAAGCTAGCGAGAGGAAAAACCCAGCAATTGCTGCGCTCATTAGGTTAGCCATAGATCCTGCTAACACTGCTCTGAGCCCTAAGCGCGCGATATCCTTTCGCCGACTAGGCGCCATACCGCCTAATCCACCTAGTAAAATGGCTATCGATGATAAGTTAGCAAACCCACATAAAGCAAAAGTAACAATTGCTTGTGTGTGCGCGCTTAACGTATCGCGATAATTTATAAAGTCTAAGTAAGCAACAAACTCGTTCACTACTATCTTTTGACCAATAAAGCTGCCGGCTATAATTGCTTCATCCCATGGCACACCTAGTAACCATGCAACAGGAGCAAATACATAACCTAATATTTCTTGAAGCGTTAATGTTGGGTAATCAAACCACCCGCCAATACCGCCTAATAAACCGTTTAACAGTGCAATTAGCGCTACAAAAGCAAGTAACATTGCACCTACATTAAGTGCTAAATGCATGCCGTTTGCCGCACCTGATGCAGCTGCATCAATTACATTTACTGGCTTATCTTCATCATCTAAATCTAAATCAGCTAAGTTATCTTTAGGCGTTTCAGTTTCTGGCACAATCATCTTGGCCATTAAAAAACCACCTGGAGCTGCCATAAAGCTCGCTGCTATTAAATACTTAAGCTCAATACCAATAATAACGTAACCGGCCATTACAGAGCCTGCTACCGTGGCTAAGCCACCTACCATAACTGCAAATAATTCCGATTTAGTCATCGTTGCAATAAACGGTTTAACAATAAGAGGGGCTTCAGTTTGGCCAACAAAAATATTCGCCGTTGCTGAAAGTGATTCAGTACGTGAGGTTTTCAATAATTTTTGTAAACCACCGCCTAATATCTTAATAATCCAATCCATAATGCCAAGGTGATATAGCACAGCAACTAATGCTGAGAAAAACACGATAACGGGCAAAACTTGAATTGCAAAAATAAAACCTAATGTATCTTGTGAGGCAAGTGGACCAAATAAAAATCCAATACCATCATTCGCATAACCAATTACCGATGAAACGGCCGCTGACATGCTCGTTAATACATTTTTTCCTGCTTCAAAAAACAGAACAAAACCGCCAATAACAATTTGCATCGCAAATGCTATGCCAACGGTTCTTAAATTAATTGCCTTGCGATTAGTTGACGCAGCAAAGGCAATGCTTAGCAGCACGCACATGCCAACTAAGCTCATAAATGTTGTCATACAAATGTTTCCCGTTGTTATTCTTGTAGTAAATATTTTATCTTACTTTTAATTATATCAATCGCAACACGGTTCATACCGCCTCGAGTCACAACTAAATCGGCGTTATGTTTCGAAGGCTCAATAAATTGATAAAACATCGGTCTAACAGTTGCTTGATATTGCTCAACAACAGATTGTAAAGTTCTGCCTCGTTGTTCCATATCACGCTGCATACGGCGCATTAAGCAAATATCTAAAGGTGTATCTATAAACACCTTAATATCAAATTCTTTATTAAGCGCTTTGTCACTCAATAATAAAATACCTTCAACAATGAGTGTTTTTGCAGCAGGCACTCGGCGAGTTTTTTCGCTGCGTGTATGCTGTGCATAGTCATAGGTTGGTACTTCAACTGAGTTACCACAACGAAGTTGCGTTAAATGCTCAAGCATCAACGCATGTTCAAATGCATCAGGATGGTCGTAATTCGTTTGCGTACGATGAGCCATCGGCAAATGCGACTGATCCTTGTAATAAGCATCTTCTTCAATAATGGCGATAGCGCCTGGTTCAAGCTCGTTAACCAATTCATTGTATATCGTTTGGCTAAAAAGAGATTTGCCCGACGCAGACGCGCCTGCAATAGCTATAATAGTAGTTCGTGTCACTAAAGTTCTCACCCACACAGAAGGATATATTGTTGGTAGATCACAATAGCAAAAAAGACACGATTAATCTCTTTTGCTTCGCTCAAGAATGCAAATTTATAATGTTTAGGTTTTATGAAACAGGACTTTTGTCCTGTACGGAAAATTCAAAGAGCGGATAAAGTAACCACCTAGAAACAAAGTGAGGTCAAAATGGCAAAAGCAATTATCTTAATGGCAGATAGCCTAGGAATCGGTGCAGCACCAGATGCAGATAAATTTGGTGATCTTGGCGCTAACACATTTGCTCACTTACTAAAAGCATATTATGACGAAACTGGCAGTGCACTGTCGCTTCCTAATTTATCTAAATTAGGATTAATAGACGCATGTGAAGCTGCAGGTGGAGAAACCTGTTTAATATCTGATCGCCAAACACCACAAGGTGCATGGGGTTACGCTAAAGAACTTTCTAGCGGAAAAGATACACCATCAGGTCATTGGGAAATGGCAGGCGTACCTGTGTTGTTTGATTGGGGATATTTTCCAAAAACACAGCCGAGTTTTCCACAAGAGTTTATTGACGAGTTTATAGCTCGCACAGGTATTCCTGGTATTTTAGGCAACTGCCATGCATCGGGAACGACCATTTTAGAACAGCTAGGTGAAGAACACGTAAAAACAGGTAAACCAATCTGTTACACCTCAGCTGATAGCGTGTTTCAAATAGCCGCGCATGAAAAATCATTCGGCCTAGAGAAGCTTTATCAAGTTTGCGAAATCGCACGGGCGCTACTTGATGAAATGAATATAGGACGAGTGATTGCGCGGCCATTTTTGGGTTCAAATAGCCAAGACTTTGCTCGAACGGGTAATCGTCGTGACTACTCAGTACTTCCGCCAGCACCCACATTGCTAGACGTATTAGCAAAAGACGGCGGCGAAGTAATTAGTATTGGTAAAATTTCAGATATTTACGCGCATCAGGGCATAACCCAAAAGCATAAAGCACCTGGGCTTATGAACTTGCTAGAAAAAACCAGCGAAGTAATGAAAAGCGCGCCAGATCGCAGCTTAATTTTTACTAACCTAGTTGATTTTGATGAAAAATTTGGTCATCGCCGTAACCCAGTAGGTTACGCAAAAGCATTAAAAGAGTTTGATGACTATTTACCAACTATACTAAATCAGTTAGACGCAGATGACATATTAATGATCACTGCAGATCACGGTTGTGACCCGACCTTTCCAGGTTCTGAGCATACTCGTGAATACGTACCTGTTATTGCATATAAACCAGGTATGATTAATACACCGTTAGGTGAACGCAACAGTTTTGCAGATATAGGCCAAACCCTAGCACAGTGGTTTAGTTTACCTGCACTTGATTACGGCGACAGCTTTTTAAATGAGCTAACAATGCCAAATAAAAAGGAAAACAATTAATGAGTACTCCGCATATCAGTGCAAACGTTGGTGATTTCGCCGAAACAGTATTAATGCCAGGCGATCCGCTACGTGCGCAATATATTGCTGAAAACTTTTTAGATGATGCAGTACAAGTTACAGGCGTTCGTAACATGTACGGTTTCACTGGTACTTACAAAGGTAAGCCAGTAAGCATCATGGGTTCAGGTATGGGCATTCCATCAATGTCTATTTATGCTCGTGAGCTAATTGTAAGCTTTGGCGTTAAAAATATTATACGTATTGGTACGTGTGGCGGTATTGGCACAGATATCAAAATCCGTGACGTAATTTTTGCACAAGGTGCAAGCACTGATTCTAACGTAAATCGTGCACGTGTACGTGGCTACGATTTTTCTGCAATTGCTAACTTTGATTTACTTTTAAACGGCGTAAACGCTGCAAAAGAGCTAGGAATTGAAGCAAAAGTAGGTAACGTATTTACAACCGACACTTTCTATCAAGCAGACGACTCGTTCTATAAAGATTTAGACAAGTTAGGCATGCTAGCAGTAGATATGGAAACGGCGGGTTTATATGGCGTTGCAGCTGAATACGGCGCAAACGCAATGGCATTATTTACAGTAAGCGACCACGTAATTACTGGTGAAGCAACACCTGCTGATGAGCGTCAAAGCACGTTTAACGAAATGGTTAAAATTGCATTAGAGTCAATAGCTTAAATAATACATAACAGTTCCTTGGTAACGTATTCACTAAGTTTTGGAGACACGCCCAAAGTGAAGTGAGACTAACCTCCAAAGCCGCATCTAATGCGGCTTTTTTTATGCGCGTCTACAAGGTAAATTTGGCTTGGTGCTGTAGACGTAGAGCTTGCTCACGTTAGAAGCGCAGCTTCTATGACTTAATTTACTCAAACTATCACTCTAAAAGCGCTGCTTTTAAACGCCAGCAAGCTGCGCGCTACAAGGTAAACTTGGCTTGTTGTTGTAGACGTAGAGCTTGCTCACGTTAGAAGCGCAGCTTCTCATGACTTAATATACTCAAGCTATCATTCTAAAAGCGTTGCTTTTAAACGCCAGCAAGCTGCGCGTCTACAAGGTAAACTTGGCTTGGTGTGGTAGACGTAGAGCTTGCTCACGTTAGAAGCGCAGCTTCTCATTACTTAATATACTCAAGCTATCACATTAAAAGCTTTGCTCTTAAACGCCAGCAAGCTGCGCGTCTACAAGGTAAACTTGGCTTATTGTTGTAGACGTAGAGCTTGCTCACGTTAGAAGCGCAGCTTCTCATTACTTAACGTACTCAAGCTATCACTCTAAAAGTGTTGCTTTTAAACGCCAGCAAGCTGCGCGTCTACAGAGGAAGCTTGGCTTATTGTTGTAGACGTAGAGCTTGCTCACGTAAGAAGCGCAGCTTCTCATTACTTAACATACTCAAGCTATCATTCTAAAAGTGTTGCTTTTAAACGCCAGCAAGCTGCACGTCTACAAGGTGCATATTGTTTTGTATAAAAATCATCAGCGCTTTGTATAACTATTACCTAGTTAATGCTAGTGTTTAAAGCACATACATTTTTATAATTTACTGGATTAACCGCTAAATTGTGGAGTCAAATATGTCTAATTGGGTTGATGCAACTGTAAAAAAAGTAACATGGTGGAACGAAACGCTTTTTAGCTTAACGGTTAATGCCGATGTAGAGCCATTTAAAGCAGGGCAGTTTACTAAGCTTTCAATAATTGAGGATGATAAACGCATAGCGCGTGCATATTCATACGTTAATTCACCCGATAGCTCAGCTCTAGAGTTTTATCTTATCAACGTAGCTGATGGGCTTTTATCACCGCGCTTAGCAAAACTACAGCCAGGCGACAACATATTAATTGAGCGCCGTGCAACAGGTTTTTTTACGCTTGACGAAATTCCACAAAGTGAGCAGTTGTGGATGTTAGGCACTGGCACAGCCATCGGGCCATTTTTATCAATATTGCAACAACCTGAGGTATGGCAAAAGTATCAGCATATAAACTTAGTGCATGGCGTACGTTTTAATAGTGATTTAAGTTACCAGCCGCTTATAAATGAGCTTTTAAAAGCTTACCCAGCACAACTTAATTATATACCTGTTGTGAGCCGAGAAGAGCCGTTAGAGGGCTTACATGGGCGTATTACTGATGCAATTCAAAGTAGTCGCCTATTTGATAAAGTAAAGTTAGATCCAGCACCAAATAATGCCCAATTTATGATTTGTGGCAATCCACAAATGGTAAAAGACACAACCGAACTTCTTATAGGGAAAAGCTTTAAGCGTAACAGGCGCAGAGAGCCTGGACATATAACAGTCGAACAGTACTGGTAAGTGGCTGAATGACTACCCGCAAACTCTAAAATTTGTTATGTTGCACCACATTACGCGTTTAGTGTTCATATTAGGAAAGTTATGAAACCGTTATCCATTATTTTAGCTTCATTAATCACCACAGTTGCATTGATTAGTTATGCCTCAGATCAACAACCTAAAGTAACCGAGCCAAAACTCAAAAGTGCAGAGCAAGTTGTTACAAATAAAGGTGACTCAGTCTCAAAAAATACCAACACAGATAACTTTGCAACTGAAATAGAAACTAACGATAAAATTAATACTCTTGAATACAAAGCGCCCGAACTTAAAAAACCGGTAATCGACACCGCTAAAACAGATGATTCAAAAGTATTTGGTAACGAAGCACCACAGCCAGTAGAAAAGCCAAAAAATAAAGTAGAGAAAGCAGTGGCTGTTGCCGAGGCCGAAAAAGCAGTTACGCAAGCTAAAGAGGCACTTACTACTAAGCAGCAAACTAAGGCAAAGCAGTCACGAGAGTCACTTGCCGTGGTTGAGCAATTGGTCAACGCTTACAACGCACGTAACATTGAAGAGTTTATTCGCGTGTACTCTGAAGATGTAGAGTTTTATATTTTCCCAAATGAGCTATTATTTAAAGGTAAAGAAAAACTAATCGCACGTTATGGGCTAATGTTTAAAAAACTAAAATGTATTCACTCATCGCCAATTAAGCGCATAGTGCACGGTGACATAGTAATAGATCATGAGTTATCAGAAACATGCTCTACTGATAAAAACGTTGTAGATAAACGTTCAGAGTTAATTTCGAGCTATCAAATTAAAGACGGCAAAATAATACGCGTCTTATTTTTCCGTTAAAGGACTGTTATGCAAATAAGTGACGAAAGAAAAATTCGCTTAATGTACCGAGTTGAGCCAGGCTGCTTAGGGCCTGATGGTGCTAACCATATAGAAGATTTTTGCCGTTTTGCTAACAAGCATATTAAATCGCCTTATTACGGCTTGTTTGTCTTTTTACCTCGTTACGATAAACAAAAAGATGAGCGTCAATACAGTGTAAATAGCCGTAACTTATCGCAAGTACAAGCTAAGGCGTACTTAAATCATTTTGATATTGATATAGATAATTTTGAAGAGCAGCTCGACGAGCTGCTCGCTAAAGCAATAGATTTATATTTTAAACGTTAAAATGCACTGCATGCAGCATACTATAAATTTAATTGTATTCCAGACGCTTCACCAGCCACAATTGTATTAAAGCTCTCGTTATCGTGTAAGCTTGCAAATGCACTTTCGTGTAATAGTTCATTACGTAAATTAGGCGAGTAATCTAGTGCCATTTTAATATCGGCTAGGGCATCTGCATGCTCATGTATTAGGGCAAAAGCACAGGCTCTTTGCCAGTATGCGTAGCCATAATCACTATCTATATCAATGGCTTGATTGCATAGTTCAATTGCTTGCGCTGTTTCGTTAATTTCCAGTAGTGCGTCAGCTTTATAAGCTATTGCTTCTACATCTTCTGGTTTACGTTTTAAAATTTCATCAAATATTTCAATTTTATTTGCAAAATCACTTTCTAAATTGGCGCGCATCCATAGTGAATGAACCTCGTTGGTAACCGATATACGTTCTTGGTTACTGAGTATTTCTTCAGAGCGTACACGCAGTTTTTCTTCAAGAATTTTTAATCTGTCTTCGTATTCATCCGTAATTACACTTACGCGTGTATTTACAATATCTTCTACTTTATTTTTAACATCACGTAGCGAGTTCCAACCCACTAAAACCAAAATAGATGCCGTGGCAGTAATAATAAAAAACACATTATTAATGGTATCGGTTGTGTATGTGAGCGCACGATCAGCGGTATCTAGTTGGGCGTGGGTAACTTGTTTAGTTACATCTTCACGTAGCTTTTGTTGATCTTGTCGTACTGCTTTTAGTTCATCTAAAACGTAGCGTTCTAAAAGTGGTTTATACATAGGCTCCTTTAGTTGGCTAAGGGCATGTTGTTGTTCTTGCGCAGTGAGCACTTCTGGCCTTTGTTCTGCTGCGTTCACAGTAGCCAAAAAAAATGTAAAACAAACAAAAAGTAAGGATATGTAATAACGCATTGGTATGCCTAGTTAAATTAATTACGAGTGTAACTTTAACACGCACAGCTAAAAGGCACAAAGCTAGTGAAGCCAAAAATTTTACAAAAAAAAGCCAGTTCAAGGTGAACTGGCCAAAACTGCTAAAACAACAAAAGTTGCAGGGAAATACAGGAGATAAATTGCATACTAACTGAATTTAGCTGAACAATTACTTAACTCAATTCAGTTAGTTAAAATAAGAAGATACACAAGGTATCTGGTTTATAAAGTAAAGGTGTATTGGGCTTAGGTAATACACCTTTATCGTTATAACTATAATTTCATGGTGAAGGGGATATTCCAATGTGCGCTTAAGTAAATCAAAGCCACTTTTGAGCCCTTCACTTATCAATACGCCGAAATTTTTCAGTGCGATCACAGGTCTTCTAAAAAAGTTAAGATAAATATTTTAATCTCGTATTTTAAATACAATTACAAAGTGCAGTAAAAAATATACACAACTAACTATCCATCAAAATTATAAATGACAACAATCGTTTTAAACAGCCGTTCGGTGCTGGTATAGCATAATTTATAAGCCTATATTAAATGCACATAAGTATTTAGGCAGGTGTACTAAGTCATAAACCAACTAAATAAAATAACCGTTACTTTTGTACTATAAGGATTTCAGAATGAGCAACCCTAAAGCAGGCCAATGTCCGGTCATGCATGGTAGTAATACTAAAACGTCTAATCCAAATACCGATTGGTGGCCAAACGCCCTTAACTTAGACATACTTCATCAACACGATACAAAAACGACTCCATATGACAGCGATTTCAACTACGCTGAAGCATTTAAAACACTAGATTTAGAAGCCTTAAAAACCGATTTAAAACACTTAATGAGGCAAAGCCAGCAGTGGTGGCCAGCCGATTGGGGCCATTACGGTGGTTTAATGATTCGCATGGCATGGCACTCAGCAGGATCATACAGACTAGCTGACGGGCGTGGTGGTGGCGGTACAGCTAATCAGCGTTTTGCTCCGCTAAATTCATGGCCTGATAATGGCAATCTCGATAAAGCGCGTCGTTTATTATGGCCAATTAAGAAAAAATACGGCAATAAACTTTCATGGGCCGACTTAATTATTTTAGCGGGCAACATGGCATACGAATCAATGGGTTTAAAAACCTTTGGGTTTGCAGGCGGGCGCGAAGATATTTGGCATCCTGAAAAAGACGTATATTGGGGAGCTGAAAAAGAATGGCTCGCACCAAGCGACGGACGCTACGCCAATGTAGACAAGCCAGACACAATGGAAAACCCGTTAGCCGCAGTACAAATGGGCTTAATTTACGTTAACCCAGAAGGTGTTAATGGTGTACCCGATCCACTTAAAACAGCAGCACAAGTTCGCGAAACGTTTGCGCGTATGGCAATGGACGATGAAGAAACAGCAGCACTTACCGTAGGTGGGCATACCGTAGGTAAAACGCATGGTAACGGTAAAGCCGAAAACCTAGGGCCAGAGCCAGAGGCTGCTGATGTACACGAGCAAGGTCTTGGTTGGAACAACACCACAACACGTGGTATTGGTCGCGATACAGTAACTTCTGGTATTGAAGGGGCATGGACTACCCACCCAACTAAATGGGATAACGACTACTGTAAACTACTGTTAAGCTACGAATGGGAATTAACAAAAAGCCCAGCAGGCGCTCATCAGTGGGAACCGGTTAATATTAAAGAAGAAGACAAGCCTGTTGATGTAGAAGATCCATCAATTCGTTTAAACCCAATAATGACTGATGCCGATATGGCCATGAAAATGGATCCAGCGTATCGTAAAATTATTGAGCGTTTTTATAACGACTTTGATTACTTCTCAGACGTATTTGCTCGCGCTTGGTTTAAATTAACTCACCGCGATTTAGGTCCTAAATCACGTTATTTAGGTGCCGATGTGCCAAGCGAGGATCTTATTTGGCAAGACCCAGTACCTACCGTTGACTACACACTCACAAACGCCGAAATTAGTGATTTAAAAACAACCTTACTTAATAGCGGTATTAGTGCTGCTGATTTAATTAGCACTGCATGGGACAGTGCTCGTACCTATCGTGGTTCTGATCACCGTGGTGGCGCAAATGGCGCACGTATTCGCTTAGCACCGCAAAAAGATTGGCAAGGTAATGAGCCAGCGCGTTTAGCAACAGTACTAAGTGCACTTGAAAAAGTACAAGCAGGTTTGAGTAAGCCTATTAGTATTGCCGACTTAATTGTTTTAGGCGGTACTGCTGCTGTAGAGCAAGCTGCTAAAAGCGCTGGTGTTGATGTAACCGTACCGTTCGCGCCAGGACGAGGGGACGCAACAGACGACATGACCGATGCCGAATCGTTTGATGTGCTTGAACCCATTCATGACGGCTTTAGAAACTGGCTGAAAAAAGACTATGTAGTATCCGCGGAAGAGCTTTTACTAGAGCGTAGCCAGTTGATGGGTTTAAGTGCACCAGAAATGTCAGTATTACTTGGTGGCATGCGCGTGTTAGGCACTAACCACAATGGCAGTCAGCATGGCGTATTTACAAGTAATGTCGGCACCTTAAGTAATGACTTTTTTGTAAACTTAACGGATATGGCGTACCGCTGGGAGCCTACTGAAAAAGGGTTGTACAATATTGTAGAGCGTACAAGCGGCGTAACTAAATGGACTGCAACACGTGTTGATTTAGTATTTGGCTCAAACTCGGTTTTACGTGCACTTGCTGAGTTTTATGCGCAAGACGACAACAAAGAACGCTTTGTTCACGACTTCGTAAATGCATGGGTAAAAGTAATGAATACCGACAGGTTTGATATTAAATAATCTGTGCGTTATAAATAAAAAAGGGGGAGTAATTAATTACTCCCCCTTTTTTATTTATAACGCAGTGGCAAACATATATTTGTAGACGTTGAGCTTGCTCACGTTAGAAGCAAAGCTTCTCATTACTTAATACCCTAAAAACTACGTTTTTATACGCCAGCAAGCTGTGCGTCTAAAGGGTTTATACCCAAGTTTCAGAATATGACTTGTAGACGTCGAGCTTGCTCACGTTAGAAGCGTAGCTTCTCATTACTTAAATATGCCATTATAAATATACACAGTCCCAAAATGGATATTCTCCAACCTCATTTACAAGCTTAGCACGTAAAGGGTTTGCAACAATATAACGTGCCTGGTTAATTAAATCCTCTTCAGTTCTAAGTTGATGCTCAAAATAGTTTTGCTGCCAAATTGACCCATTAGAATAATTAAACTTATTAATATTCACTGTGGTAATACTTTTATATTGCCTCACAACATCATTAAGAGGTAAATCTTTTAATTGAAACAACCAATGTAAATGATCTGGCATTAACGTATAGCAAATAGTATTTACCTTGTTTTGCATATAAACCAATCCTCTTATTGCTATACATGCACTTTCAAAATTTTTGAATATCTGAGTTCTTTTTCTAGTACATATTGTGACAGAGTAAAATTGGTTTTCGCAGGTGTAGCGCCCAGTTAATAGTTTTTTAGATGAATACATAAAGATTTTAATTTATTGGGTTTTTATAAATATAGATAAAACACACTGTTCAACAAGTTATATGGTGTACCTTGAAGTAAACGTGAGCTTGCTCACTACGTTTTAAACGCCAGCAAGCTGCGCGTCTACAGGGTTTATACCCAGGTTTCAGAATATGATTTGTAGACGTTGAGCTTGCTCACGTTAGAAGCGTAGCTTCTCATTACTTAATACCCTAAAAACTGCGTTTTTACACGCCAGCAAGCTGTGCGTCTACAGGGTTTATACCCAGGTTTCAGAATATGATTTGTAGACGTTGAGCTTGCTCACGCGAGAAGCAAAGCTTCTCATTACTTAATACCCTAAAAACTACGTTTTTACACGCCAGCAAGCTGCGCGTCTACAGGGTTTATACCCAGGTTTCAGAATATGATTTGTAGACGTTGAGCTTGCTCACGTTAGAAGCGTAGCTTCTCATTACTTAATACCCTAAAAACTGCGTTTTTACACGCCAGCAAGCTGTGTGTCTACAGGGTTTATACCCAAGTTTCAGAATATGTTTTGTAGACGTTGAGCTTGCTCACGTGAGAAGCAAGGCTTCTAATTACTTAATACCCTAAAAACTACGTTTTTACACGCCAGCAAGCTGTGCGTCTACAGGGTTTATGCAAAAATGCCCAAATTCACTATTTACCACCCATAAAAAAACGGCGCTAAATTTAGCACCGTTTTTAAAAGTAATGAGAAAAATTTACGCTTTTTTCTCTTCACAACTTGAAAGGTATTCGTCAAACGTACCCTGGAAGTCGATTACTTTTTTATCTTTAATATCAATGATACGCGTCGCTAATGACGATACAAACTCACGGTCATGGCTTACAAAAATTAGCGTGCCTTCAAAGTCTTTAAGCGCATTGTTAAGCGCTTCAATGGCTTCCATATCCATGTGGTTAGTCGGTTCGTCCATTACCAGTACGTTAACGTCTTGCATCATTAACTTACCGAATAACAAACGGTTTTTTTCACCACCCGAACAGTTGCGCGCTTTTTTATTTGAATCGTCAGCTGTAAACAACAAACGACCCAGCATGCCGCGTACCATTAAATCGTTATGATTAACTGTGCGCCACTGCGACATCCAATCAAACAAGGTTAAATCGTTATCAAAATCTTTAGTGCTGTCTTGCGGGCAATAACCAAAGGTCGCATTTTCAGACCATTTAATTTCGCCCTCTAAACTTTTAAGCTCGTTAACTAAACAACGTAAAAAAGTAGTTTTACCTACCCCGTTTTCGCCAATAACAGCAAGCTTAGCGCCAGCTTCTAGTAGTAGATCGCCGCCAGTGAATAACTTTTCGCCATCAAAACCATGGCCAAGCTTGTTAACTTCAAGCGCTTGACGATACATTTTTTTACCTTCGTCAAACGAAAGCGATGGACTCATACGACTCGACGATTTAACTTCATCAAGTTTAATTTTATCCATTTTTTTAGCGCGTGAACTTGCTTGTTTTGCTTTTGAAGCATTAGCACCAAAACGGTTAACAAAGTCTTGTAGCTCGTCAATTTCAGCGCTCTTTTTAGCATTTTCAGCTAAAAGTTGCTCGCGCTGCAGCCCTGCCGCTTCTAAAAACTTCTCGTAGTTACCAGGATAAATACGCAGCTCGCCATAATCTATATCGGCCATATGTGTACATACAGAGTTTAAAAAGTGACGGTCATGCGAAATAATAATCATCGTACATTTACGCTTGTTAAGCTCGTTGGCAAGCCACGTAATTGTATGAATATCCAAGTTATTGGTAGGCTCATCGAGTAGCAAAATATCAGGGTTTGCAAATAACGCTTGTGCTAAAAGCACACGTAACTTCCAACCAGGTGCAACGTTTGCCATTAATCCATAATGAAATTCTTTATCGATACCCGCTTCTAGCAAAATTTCTTCAGCGCGGCTTTCTGCCGTGTAACCGTCCATTTCAGCAAATACGCTTTCAAGTTCAGCTACTTTCATACCATCGTCTTCGCTCATTTCTGGCAAAGAGTAAATACGTTCGCGTTCTTGCTTTACTTTCCAAAGCTCAACGTCACCCATAATTACAGCGTCTACAACGCTATACTCTTCAAAGGCAAACTGGTCTTGGCTTAGGTTACCTACTTTTAACCCTGGAGTAATAGATACATTACCCGCGCTTGGCACAAGCGCCCCGCTTAAAATCTTCATGAAAGTCGACTTGCCGCAACCGTTAGCGCCAATTAAACCGTAACGGTTGCCGTTACCAAATTTAGCTGAAATGTTTTCAAACAACGGCTCTGCGCCAAACTGCATCGTAATATTTGCGGTGGAGATCAAAAAAGGTAATCCTAGATAAGTACTGACAGGAGTACGCTGCAGCAACACGCCACAAACAAGAACCAGACAATAGGGTAAATTAGCTGGCGAATTATACAGATCAGCCAAGAGGAAGGGAAGATAAAAGGCGCTTTAAATTAAAGCAAAAACAGATAGCGATAAGTGATTTTACAGCTCAAAACAGTTAATAAGTTTGGTAAATACGTTCTGTGGCCTTTTTATTTTTTTGAATTAATTGATTAATAACCGATAGTTCATCAAGCGTAACCGTTTTTTTACTCAGCATTAAATGCACAGGGGCTTTATTAAAAAATACCATATTAGTAACCGGTTCAATATTTAATGATTGTTTTAAAAAAAACAGCCCCGACAAAGCGTCTTCAATCACAAAATCTACCCGCTGTTTATTGAGCATTTCAAAGCGCTTATCGGCGGTCGAAATAAGCACAACTTGCTTAGGATATGCTTTTTTAAGTTGCTCGAACTGCGCGCCATAATAACTACCTCGATTAACGGCAATACTAAAGCCTTGGCTAAATAGTTGTTCAATTGAACTTAAATTAGGGGAAAGCGTATTTTTATAAAGCAGCATAACCTCGTCACGGTAGCTTTGGCTAAAATACGCAAATTCGCTTCGTTTTTTAGTTTTAGTTGCCGCAAACATAATATCTATACGGCCTTGCTTTAACTCTTCTTGTGCGCGTAAAGAGCTAGGTAATACGCTAAATTTCAAGCAAAAAGGGGAGCCTTTAAACAACGTTTTTATAACGTTAATTTCAATACCCGACAACACCCCGTTTTTTAGCTCAACATAAGGTGGCCAGTAATTTTCATTTGTGCCAACTTCAAAAGTTTTATTACATGCGTGCGTATTAAAGGTACTTAACAGTAATACAGCAAAAACGACTATTATAGTTTTCATTACACTCCAATTAATTGCGCTTGCGGTTATAGCTGGCAATTAAACATTACTCAAATAGCGCCTTAAGTGCCGTTTGATTGTTTTTTATGTGTTTATTTATTACTTCAAGCTCTTCAACCGACACCGTATCTTTGCTTAGCATTAAATGTATTGCGTCTTTATTTATAAATTTGATATTTTTAACCGGTGCTAAGTTTGAGCTTCGTTTAATAAAATAAGCACTCGCTAGCTCATCTTCAATTGCAAAATCAATACGTTGCTTATTAAGCATTTCGAAGCGCTTGCTCACTGCGCTGGTGTACTCAATTTGTTTTTTATACGTTGTTTTATATTGTTCAAATTCTTCACCGTAATAACTACCAAAGTTAGCGCCTACAGTAAGGCCTTGTTTAAAAATATCTTCTAAGCTATCAACATTGTGCTGGTTGTTTTTGTTTTCGTATAAACGCATTACCTCCGTACGGTAACTTTCACTAAAATGAACATATTTAGCACGATTATCGGTATAGCTAGCCGCCCAGCCTAAATCAATTCGGCCATGTTTAAGCTCAACAAAAGCGCGCTTTGAATTAGGCAGTAATTCAACCTTAAAACAAAAAGGCGAGCCGGCAAATATAATGTTAAGTGCATCTACCTCTGCGCCTTGTAATTCACCATTAATACCTAACACATATGGCGGCCAAAATGCATCGTGCGATGCAACACTTAAAGTTCTTTCGCAAGCAAACACAGTAGGCGACACGTTAAAAATTAAGCAAATAAATAGGGTTATTAGTTTATTCATTACGCCTCTAATACAATTAATTATTGTTTGTTTTTAATACAGTATAAACTAGCTTGAGCATTTTAGTGCTGGGGTTGTGTAAAAATGTAAATAGCTCACTAAGCAGAGAAAGGTAGCTGAGCGTTTAAGTTTAACAATTGCACTTATTTTATAAACTTAAGAAAAAATATTGTTGCTAACTTTATCAATCGGTACACTACAAATAAATTTATGAATAGTAGAGCAAGTTATGTCGCCAACCAAAATACGTAACGATGTTGTAAAACTCAGTGAATTGAGCACTAAAAAACCAGATTATTACTTTATTCAGGGTTATTTAATGGGGTTGGGTGTATTACCACAAATGCTTAACCCTAGTGAGTGGCAACCAGATCTATTTGGAGATCTTAATGTTCAAAATGCGACTGAACTAAAATACTTAGAAAGCTTAATGGCTCTGTATAACCAGTGCATGGAAAAAGTAATTCAAAACGAATTAAAAATGCCTGCTAAGTGTAGCCTATCTAAACAAGATTACCGTGATTCACTTAAACCGAATATGCCTCTACCAAGTTACTGTAAAGGGGTTTTACAGGCGCTTAAACATATAAATAAACGCATGCTCGATGCAGAGCAAAAACAGGCCCTTAATAACCTAAACAGCGTTTTAAAAGCATTTTCTAGTGAAAAAGCAGCAGCAAAAGAATTTGGTGAATTTGCCCAATATAACGCCCAAGAATATAAACGTAATTATGTTTATTTTATGGCCGACGCTATTTTTGAACTTCGATTTAGTAACGACCTAACTTTAAGTGACGAAGATGAGGCTGTATTTAACAACAGCTTTTTAGACGAAGAACCAAATGAATTAGATGAGCTTGATGAATTACTTGGACTTGTACTCGCCGATACAGAGCTAAAAGCACTTGAGCCAATGCAAATGTTGCTAGAAATCATGGAAGGTGGGCTTATAACTAAGCAATTTATTAAAGACAACACAGGGCATTTTTGGGGACTACAAGAAACTCGCCCCTATATGATGCTTCGCGCGCATCGAGCAAAAATACACGCACTGCATGGTTATACCGTAAAAGCACAATCAGAACTCGAAGAGTTACTAAAGCTAAACCCAAACGATAATCAAGCAAACCGCTTTTTATTAATGAACTGCCTAATTATAAATAAAGAGTGGGAGAAGTTAGAGGCTTTATTAGCCGACTTTGATTTTCAAGAACTACACGCAACAGCAAGCCGTGCGCTAAGTGCTTTTGTAATGCATGGCGATTCAAAACCCGCAAACGATTACAAAAAAATGCTCCAGCAGCAAAATAAACACTTTACCAAAATACTCACCGGGCAAGAAAAACTAAAAGAACAACAGCCACCATATTACAGCCCAGGCAGTAAAGAAGAGGTGGGTGTTTACCTTGAGTCGTTAGGTAAACAGGCATGGATTTCGGTTCCCGCGAGTCTTTTTTGGCTAAGAAAAAAGTAATAACTAAACGCGTAAAAAGTGCTAAGCGTGATTTATGTCGCGCTTAGTACTCACATCAGCGCTTAATAATAACAGCGTATTAATTTAAAAATTTCTACTTATTAAACCTGTATTTAATGCACTTGTTCCTGTAGATTGAGCAAATAATGAATGCAGTATTAACAGTGCCTTAGCTGTTAGACGATTAGCCAAGGAGCGGTGAGTCTCGTGTCAAACGCCACACTTACTTATTACGACCAAAATGCCAAAGCCTTTAGCGACTCAACACTAAACGTTGATATGTCGGCGCTTTATGCTGAGTTTTTACCGCACGTTGCACAACACGGGAGTATTTTAGATGCCGGTTGTGGCAGTGCACGCGATGCCGCATTTTTTAAAGCGCAGGGTTTCACTGTAAGTGCGTTTGATGCAAGCCCAGAGCTGGCAGAGTTGGCAAGCAGTTATTTACAACAACTTGTAGCGGTTAAAACATTCCAACAGCTAAATTGTGTAAATCAATACGACGGTATTTGGTGCTGCGCTAGTTTATTGCACGTTCCAAAAGCTGAGTTACCGCAGGTGTTTTTAAACCTACAAAATGCGCTTAAACCCAATGGTGTTTTGTATGTATCGTTTAAATATGGCGAGTCAGAGCGTGTGCATAATGGTCGTGAATTTACCGATTTAAACGAAAATGCTTTAACGCATTTACTTAGTCATACGCAGTTAAAAGCTATTAAACAATGGCAAAGTGTTGACAAGCGCCCAGAGCGCGAAAGTGAAGTGTGGCTAAATGCGCTTATAAAAGTAGTGCACGTTTTATGATTGGAGCAATGCAGCAACAGCTCGACTTTATTGCTTATATTCAGCGCTTATTAGTTGAAGGTGATTTTAGTGCTACTTATAAGTTTGCACTTTTACATGCACTGGCTGATATTAGTATCGAAAAACATCACGCTGATCCACAAGCACAGTTACAAATAAAATTTGATGAATTAGTCGATAAATTTATTACTTTATATTGGCACCAAGCATCGCCATTTGGCGCAACTGGTAACAATACAGAGCAACTACTTTTACAAAATACCGACTCCAGTAAACAAGCCAAAATTATAACTACGCTTCATGATGCAAAATTAAATAATATAAATTCAATTAGCCAATTAAAAAAGAGCCAAGGTTGGAAAAATATACGCAGCTCAACATTAAAAACCATTAAAGAGGGCCCGCTATGGTTATTACAAAAATTAAATGGCAAAGAAGAGTGTTTTTTGTATCCCCATATAAAAGGCCAATCATACATCACGTTAAATGCAGGTATTGCTAGCTGCTTTAGGCGTTTTTACGACCTAGTTGTTTATTTAGCAAAAAACGCATGGCTGCAAAAAATTCAAAGTATAAAACACAACCAAGCGCTTATTGGCCCGCAAAGCCAACTACACGAATTTTTATTCGGCTTTGATCGCAATGCACTGAGTAAGGCAAAGCCTGTGTTGATAGAGCTTCAGCACGGTAATTGTTTTTATTGCGAAAAACCATTGAACAGTAAAACCGAGGTTGATCACTTTATACCGTTTGCTCGCTACGCAAATGATTTAGGTCATAACTTTGTGGCAGCACATAGCACCTGTAATAACAGTAAAAGTGACTTCTTAGCTGCGCAACTTCACCGCGAACGCTGGCAAGAACAAAATTTAGTGATTAATAGCCAGCATTTAACAACTGAACTTAGTGATTACTTTAATTGCGATTCAGATAAGTCGCTTTCGGTTAGTGATTGGGCGTATCAGGTTGCACAGGCAAATAGTGCAAAGTTATGGGTAGCGAAAGGCAGTTTTGAAGAAGCAGCTAGTTTTAAATATCAGCAACCAAATGCTGGGCTGGGTTTAGTAGCGGAAGAAAAGCCAAGGTATGACGTGTAAGGCAGAATTTGTAGTTCGTGCTGTAGGCGTGAGTTTACCTCGCGCTTTGGCTTGTAGGCGCTGAGCTTGCTCGCGCGAAAAGCGAAGCTTTTAAATTTCGATGTAATTAATATGTAGGTGCGATTTTATATCGCGCTGTGTATTGTAGACGCTCAGCTTGCTGGCGTTAAAAGCGAAGCTTTTAAATTTCGACGTAATTAATATGTAGGTGCGATTTTATATCGCGCTCATAAATTGGTGTTTTATCGTGGGGCTTCAAGGGATTCAAAAACCTCTATTCGAGGTTATATCGCGTTGGCGATGGCAGCCAAAGGGCGGCATTTGAGAAATATTTGACATTGTACGAGGTAACTCGTCCATGAAGCTGGGTTCCTGTCAGCATCCATGCTTCCACTTCCTCGTGCTGCGAAGCTTCGCTTCGGTCACTCGTCACCCACGGCGCACCCGAGGATCACACTTTATCTTCAACTTACGTGAATGATGTGAACGTAACCAGCGTAGATAGGCCATCCATAGCCAAGCTACGCTTTGTACAGCATTGCCTAAAGGGATTTAGGTACTTGGAATTTGTCGGGAACAAAATTCCGCCATGCTGTAAATTACTAATCATTACGATCGTTTCAGGTGTGATCACGGGGAATAGGAGTGTGTTGGTAGATTGGTGTTTATAAATGCAGGCGGGAGTTTACATCGTGCTTTTGGGTTGTAGGCGCAGAGCTTGCTCGCGCGAAAAGCGAAGCTTTTAAACTTCGGTGTAATTAATGTGTAGGTGCGATTTTATATCGCGCTCATAAGTTGTTTTTTTCGTGGGATTCAAGGGATTCAAAACCTCTATTCGAGGTTATATCGCGTTGGCGATGGCAACCAAAGGGCGGCTGCCGCCGACCGCCCTTTGGAATCCCACGGCGCACCCGAGGATCACACTTTATCTTCAACTTACGTTAATGATGTGAACGTAACCAGCGTAGATAGGCCATCCATGGCCAAACTACGCTTTGTACAGCATCCATGCTGTAAATTACTCATCATTAACTAAGTTTCAGGTGTGATCACGGGGAATTGGTGTGTGCTGGTCGATTGGTGTTTATGAATGAAGTCACGATTTTACGTCGTGCTTTGGGTTGTAAGCGCAGAGCTTGCTCGCGCGAAAAGCGAAGCTTTTAAATTGTATAAGGTTTGGCAAAAAAGTTATGTACGAAAATCGTTTCACTAAATGGATGCGCTGGTGTGATAGAGATACACCTCAGGGAATTAATTATCCAGGTATTTATATCTGTGCGATTTCAGAAGAAGATATATCTGGTAAAAATTTTTCATGGACTAAAGATATTGTCTATGTAGGTATGACTAATTCCTTAAAAGGGCTTACAGGAAGGCTAAAGCAATTTGATAATACAATAAAAGGCAAAAGCGGTCATGGTGGCGCTGATCGCATACGATACAAATATCAGAATTATAATGAGTTAGTAAACAAGTTATATGTAGCTGTAGCAACATTTACATGTAATGTTAAATCAAACAGTCCTGAAGACTTACGAACTATGGGTAAAGTAGCAAAGTTCGAATATGATTGCTTTGCACGCTTTACAGAATCATTTGGTTATCTTCCTGAGTTTAATGACTACGCCAAATCGCCTAAATATAGTTTAACAATAGAGCGTAAAGGGTAGATTTTGGGAGAATACACGAATTCAAATGGCTTTAAATATTAGGAAAATACTTAGCCTTGATTTGCGACAAAGAGTGATAAGCGTAAATTGGTAAAAGTTAAACTTAGTCCTCTTTTGATAAGTAGGCTACCAATTTTGTACGATATATTATCAACCGCCGTTTTTGTGTGTTAAAAACCAGCAAAGTGGTGCTCAATAAGCAGCTAGTTTCCAAGAGGGGTTTATGAATATTAAAGAGCAAGCAATAAAAAAGCTAGCCAACTCAATGAGAATTTATGTTGAAACACACATAGATTTTCAAAGGTTAAAGAGCATTGATATTGAAGAAGCAGTTGATAATCTAGATCGTGCTTTTGAGTCAAAGTTAGAGGCATTCCATAGCCTATATGATGTGACTAAAGGTGATTTTGATTATTTTTCTTATGCTGATACAGCCTCATTAATTTTAATGCGTAATGCTATACATCACCGTGACCATCTTCTATTTCAAAGTTGGAATCATAACATGGCTCTGGATCAAGGTTATAAAAATCACCTTGGGGCTGAATTTCTCCTAGCTGGTTATGCTGTTTTAGACTCGCCAGTTAGGATGAGATATTTTTATAAGCTTGAAGATTTTTACCTCCGAATAGATGAAAGTCTTCAGTCTCCCTATATTGAGTCACGGATGGGGAGTAAGAATCGAAAGAAACTATTAAATCAGCTTGAATCGGAGCTAAATTTTCAAGTTATAAAACAAAAGGCAGAGACTGAACGCTATCCAATAAAGCAGGTTTATATAAATGTCATGCCTATTTTTATATCAGCTGTTTGCAGAGTATTCACTGCACTTAAAGAAAAAGGAGTTGAGTTTAAAGGTTTTGATGCAAAAGCATATGAGACTCCTTTTACTAATGAGTTAACAGTAGATTTTTCAAAGGTCATATATGAGCCCTTACGTATCATGTAAAGAAGATAAACTAGCAAACAACGGATTGGACAATAGGAATTAGCATTGAGCGATAATTGGACGGAAGAAGAACTTAAGGCCGCAGTAAAAGCTTACGTAAAAATGCATACCGACGAAGCCAACGGTAACTCTTTTGTAAAAAAAAAAATTATGCAGGGCTTGCTCAGGAGTTTTGCAGAACAGAAAAGTCCTTTGAGTATCGAATGCAGAATATTTCATATGTATATTCACTTATGGGTCGTAATTGGGTTTCCGGTCTTAAGCCCGCGAAAAATGTTGGCTCTAAAACTGCTGCAATTATTGAAAGGCTTATATCAGAGACCGAAGGTAAGACTTTAGTACAGGTAGCAGAATTTGAAAGTCAGGTTATTTCTTATAAATCAAAGAAAATACTTTCCAAGCCTTGTGGCATTAAAGAACCGGAAAAAACTTATACCATCGTCACAAATTACGTCAGGGACCCCAAGGTCAAAGCTTGGGTGCTTAAAGAAGCGAATGGGCGATGTGAGTGCTGCGAAGTTGGTGCACCATTTACAACCGCAGAACGTGAGCCTTTTTTAGAGGTTCATCACCTGCGACGCCTTGCTGATGGTGGTTCTGATACTGTTTCGAATGCTATAGCTTTGTGTCCAAACTGCCATCGAGAAATACATTATGGCGTTAATAAAACTACATTAGCCAATTCGCTGTATAAAAAAATAGCAAGGCTTGTTCATGAATAAATATGTAATAGGCTATTAAAATTGCAACGCCCACAAACGGCAACTTGTAAAGTTCCACTGTTAGCGAACTTGAGACAGTCACGAGTTATGATGATTGAAGTGAAGGTTTAACTCTTTTGACTTTCAAGTCATTACCCATCAATTTATAACTTTCGGGTGTGAGCACCGGTAGTTGGGGTGGATTGGTTCTTAGCATTTTATTTAGTGAAGACCCATGCTAAGTTTGTATTTAATAATAAAAATAAATTAAGCCTAAACTTTATTTGCGACTAAGTGATTTAAAGCTGTTGTTTTCAATGACAGACATTAAAATAGCTGCATTAAATTAAGTTGTATTAAGAGTAAAAAATGTCTACAAGAATGGATCAAAACAAACAGGGAGTTTATATCGACCTTTTTTCAGGTTGCGGCGGCTTGTCTTTAGGACTTGGGAACGCAGGCTGGAAGGGGCTTTTTGCTGTTGAAAAAGATTCGATGGCATTTAATACTTTTAAACATAACCTAATTGATGGGAAGAACTCACACTTTGAATGGCCATCGTTTTTGCCTAAGAAAGAAACGACCATTCAAGAGCTTCTTGAAAAGTATCCACAAGAACTTACTTCGTTACGAGGCAAAGTAGATTTAATCGCTGGAGGTCCCCCCTGCCAAGGTTTTTCATTGGCTGGGCAGCGCAACGAAAAAGATCCACGTAACAAACTTTCGGAAGAATATATAAAAATGGTTGAACTTGTTTCTCCAAAATATATTTTACTCGAAAATGTGAGAGGTTTCGCGTCATCATTTAAGTCGGCTACAGGCAAAAAGGCTAAGCTTCCATATGCGATGGTAGTGAAGAAAAAATTAGAAAATCTCGGTTATGCTATTTTTCATGACTTCTTATGTAGTGCTGATTTTGGTGTGCCGCAAAAACGTACTCGTTTTATTATGATTGGGATTAAAAAAGAGCATTTAAAAAATGAGTTACTAAACCCATTCGAAAAACTGTTAACTATGCGTAGCGATTTCTTAAAAAGTAAAGGATTGCCTGATACTAAAATAAGAGTCAAAGATGCAATAAATGATCTATTAATTGAAAATAATGAATTGAGTTTCCATTCAGGAAATGAGTTGTCAGGGTTTAAAAAACTCAAATATGCTCCGAAAGCTAAACCAAATGCTTACTTGAAATTAATGAGAAAAGGCATGGGTAAGAAAGCACCTAATAGTTTACGAATTGCACGCCATAAACCCGATACTATTGTTAAATTTAAGTTCATACAAAAAATCTGCAAACCAGGTATTACTCTAAATGATGAGATGCGAGCTCTAGTTGGTACTCGAAAACAAGCAATAACAGTACTTAATCCAGAACAACCTTCTAAAACATTGACTACGTTGCCTGACGACCTTCTGCACTATTCAGAGCCTCGGATTCTTACAGTAAGAGAAATGGCTAGAATTCAATCTTTTCCAGACCGTTTTGAGATCTTAGGGAAGTACACAACTGGTGGAAATCGAAGGACACAAGAGTGCCCTCGATATACTCAAGTAGGAAATGCAGTTCCTCCTTTGTTAGGTGAGGCTTTAGGGACTTTGATAATGAATATTAAGGAATGATACTTTTATGAGAAAGATTCGCCACTTTAAAACAAATACTTTACTTAAAAATTTAATAGGTAAAGACTTAATTAATGATGACAACATAGGAGTTATTGAGCTTGTAAAGAATGCTTACGATGCAAGCTCACCTAACACGATTATTAAATTCAATTATTTAAATACGGATCTTACGTCGTCAGAATTAATTATCGCTGATCACGGAAGTGGTATGAGTGAATCTGATATCAATGATAAGTGGTTGAATGTTGCTTACTCTGAAAAAAAAGCTATTAAACAAAATGAGGGGGCTTACCTCGCAGGCAACAAAGGAGTTGGAAGGTTTTCATGTGATCGTTTAGGTGAAAAATTAGATATTTTTACTCGGGTTAAAGGAGGTCAACTTTTGCACCTTTCAATTGACTGGAACAATTTTGAAATTGAGGGTAAAAAAGACCTGACAATCCAAGAGATAGACGTTTTTTTAAATACTGTAGATGATAGCTTCGTGTTGGAATGTTGCGGGTTAAATATTGGTGATTCTGGAACAATTCTTCTGATCTCAAAGTTAAGATCTCACTGGAGCAGAGATAAGTTATTAGAATTAAAAAGACACTTACAAAAATTTATTAACCCCAACCAGCTTTTTTCAAAGAATGAGTTTAAGATCGAATTAATCGCAGAAGAATATCTAGAGCTCGACAAAGAAGAAAACCAAAAAGGGAAGATGGTTGCTAATGGTGAAATTAAAAACTTAATTTTTGAAAATTTGAAGTTTAAATCTACTTATATAGAATCGGTAACGATAGATGGTGGTAAAAACATCAGAACAACGCTTTTTCATGATGGTAATAAGGTTTATTGGATCGAGGAAAAAAATAAATATTATAACTTCGTTAAAAAAGTTTCGACTACCATTTACTTTTTAAACGCATATAAAAAATCATATTTTAAGAGACAAACAGGTATTAGATCGATTGACTTTGGCTCTATTTTTCTTTTTTTAAACGGTTTTAGAGTAGCTCCTTATGGTGATAGAGGTAATGACTGGTTAAAACTTGATATAAGACAAGGGCAAGGTAAATCTAGGTACTTTGGTAGCCGAGATCTAGTTGGTAGAATAGAAATAAATGATGACGATGATTTTTTTGAACCTATATCTAGTCGAGAAGGGTTGAAAGAAAATGATGCTTTTTCATACATAAAAGAATATTTTTTTTATGAGACTCTGAGGCGATTAGAAAAATTTGTGGTTGAAGGGTTGTCTTGGGATAGTGTTCCTGAGGAAATAAGGAAAACAATAAAAGATAATCTAGATTGGGATAAAACTAGAGAGCAGTACTCAGAATCAAACGAAAAGAAAAAAAGAAGGTTTTCGCTAGGGATACTTTCATTAATAGGTCTTTCTAAAAAAAACTTATCCAAGTTTTGGTTCAATACTGAATACTTAGCAGAACTTGCAGATGAAAAAAGTGAAGAAATTAAAAAAATAATTCAAGATATTAGCAACTTTGATGGGGATATAGTTGATGATAGCTTTAGAATTAATCTAGACAAGATAACCTCTCTTATAAAAGATAAAGAAAGAAAATTACAGGAAGCTGCGACTGAAGTTTTAAAATTAAAAGAAAATATTACGGAAAATGAAGAGACTCTAAGCTTACTCGAGCTTGATTTAGAGGATAAAAAAGAAGTTATATCTTCTTTAGAAAGCCAAAATGAAACAATTCAAGCTCAATCTTTATTTTTGAAGTCAATTACATCACAAGACGCTAAGTCTCTTTTAAATTACCATCATCAGATATGTAACGATGCGGCTACAATAGAGAATTATATTGGCAGAGCTGTTAGAGCATTAAAAAATGATGGGAATATTAAGCAAGCATTAAAATTTTTAGAAAAAATCTCCAAATCAAATAAAAAAATTGTTGCTACAGCTCAATACGCGACAAAAGCTAATTTTAAGTCAGGTACAAAAAAGGAGATGACTGATATAACTAATTACTTTGAGCAATACCTTAATAATGTTGCCTCAGAGTTTTCCGCTTCAGGGCTACAGGTTAGCATACTAAATAAAGTTAGCTCTCCTTTTGAAATGCCTATTAAACGTATTGAGCTATCGATATTAATCGATAATTTAGTCAGTAATGCAAGTAAAGCTGAAGCTAATAAGATGAATATAACGATGCATTTATTATCTGAAAATGTTCTTGAAATATCTTTTTCAGATGATGGAAAAGGTTTATCAAACGAAGTTGATAAAGAGAATATATTCGATTTTGGAGTCACTACAACAAATGGTTCTGGTCTAGGACTATACCATGCTAAAGAGTTTATGAATTCTATTCACTCTGATATTGAGGTAAATGCTAGTTTGAATAATGGATTAGAAATTAGGATGGAATTTAGGAAATGAGACTAACATATTCAATTTTATGGTTTGATGATGATGAAGAATATTTAGAATCTGTCGATTTAGACTATATTCGTACAGAATTCTCTAAGTGGGGGTTTAATTGCGAATTAAATTTGGTTCATGATAAAGGTGAGTTTGATAACGCCGCACCATACCAAGATTATGACCTTATTTTGGTCGACTATAGTTTAGAAAGTGTTGAAGATGGTTTGTACGGTCAGGATTTTATAAAAAAAGTTAGGGAGCAGCAACTTTTAACAGATGTGATTTTTTACTCTTCACATGCTATTAGCCATTTGTGGGATGCAATTCGTAAAGAAAAACTCGAAGGTATATTTATAGCCAGTAGAAATAATGGAATAAACGATAAGTTACTAAGAGTTGCAAAACAATCAATTCATAAAATTCTAGATTTAGAGAATTTAAGAGGAATTGTTATGGCTGAAGTAGGTAACAATGATGAGTATTTAAAGAAAATAGCAAAAAACAGCTTTGAAGGACTTCCAGAAATAGGTCAGAAGGAACTTTTTCAAAGCTACGTTAATAAAATTTCAGAGCAAAGTGATAATCACCTAAAAAAGCTAGAAAATGCTGTTAATAAATCAAATTTTGATGAACTATTTTGTCTGTTTGATAGTGCTAAAAAATGGAATTTTTGTCAATCTCTCGCAAAGGTCGTCCCAGACCTGAAGATTAAGGACCAAGGGGATTATATGGCTGATGTTTTGCAAAAGAGGAATTTTTTAGCTCATGGTATCCCCATAAAACAAGATGATAAATCTCTTAAGTTCAATCATATGGGAAAAGAATATATTTTTGATGATGTTGAAAGTGAACTTATCAGAGTTTCATTAACAAAATACGCTGCACTTTTTAAAAGATTGGCTACAGGGGAGTGAGGTTGGTTGAAAAAAATAATTGTTGATCTAGATGGTACTTTAGCTCTAAATTTGCACCGCTATCACTTTATTGATAAGTCCTTAAATAAAAAGGTAGATTGGGTTTCTTATTTTGAGGCTTGTGACAAAGACCAACCTAATAAATCTGTAATTGAAACTATTAGGGCTTTAAGGGAGCAAGGTCACCAAGTTCATATATTTTCTGCGCGCGGTGATATAGTTAAGGCTAAGACAATAAATTGGCTAGAAACACATTCAGTGCCTTATGATCGATTGACTATGAGAGATATGGATTCATTTACACCAGATGAAGAATTAAAGAAAAGTTGGTTATTGCAATATTACCCTGATTATAAGAAAGATATACTATGCGTTTTTGACGATAGGGATAAAGTTGTAAAAATGTGGCGTTCACTTGGATTGGCTTGTTTTCAAGTTGCTGAAGGTAACTTCTAAGACATTTTTTAGGGCATAGTTATCAATGGAAACATGGAGGTTATACGAGAGGTTCATTGCGAGGCTCGTAAGCGAGCAGCTTTCGACTGCATATGTTGTATCAGCAAACGCTAAAGTTACGGGAGTTATTAGTGGTATTAGGAGACAAGTTGACGTTTTAATTGATTATAGGTTTGATACAGTCAATACAAACAGAATTATAATTGATTCAAAAGTAAGAAACCGAAAAATTGATATTAATGATGTTGAATCATTTCGTGGAATGATGGATGACGTTGAAGCAAAGCATGGTTATCTCATAGCTACTAGTGGTTTTACAAAAGGAGCAAAAGTTAGAGCTGAAGAGTTGGTAAGCTTAAGAATCTTACCAATCGAATATTTGAAGAGTTTTAGTTTAGCTGATTGGCCAAAATGTAATGGTAAACACAATTGTAATGGGTACGTATTTTGGGATGGTTTTCCATCATTTAATTTAACTTTGAAAAATCTTGATAGTGGTAAGTTGGAGTTTAAACAAAATATACATTATGTAGGAAAGTGCGATGTATGTTATTACTTTCACGTATATTGCTTAAATTGTAAAACTACTCTTTCTTTCGATCCAAATGCAAGCTGTGAGGATTACGGAAAACAATGCCAATGCAAGCTCCCCTGGTTCTGGATTACTTCAGTTGAACAGGATAGTTTCAACAAAAAGTCTGCTGAATTGCACTCAGTTTATGGGAAAGAGCTAATAACTACAGTTAGTAGGATGAGTATTTAATCATAGCCACACATCGTTATTCCGCTGATAGTTTTGTTAGCGGTCAATCTAAATTTTGACTGTGATGATTTTTTTGTCAGATCCGATTAAACTTTAGCACTACCTACTTTTCCCAATTAGCTAGTAAAGGCATTTTAAAAGCATTAAGTCAGTTTAAATGAACAAAAATTACTATTAATTATAAGGACTAAATAGCGTTTACTGCATTAAAGGAATCAGGTTTATAATTGACTCAGTTGTAAGTTAACCTTCCCGCGTGATCACATCCGAAATTTAATTTATGGTGAGTAATTAACAGCATGGATGCTGTTAAAAGCGTAGCTTGGTCATGGATGGCCTATCTACGCTGGTTACGTTCATATCATTAATTTAAATTGAGGAGGTAGTGTGATCCTCGGGGCGCCGTGGGTGACGAATGACCAAAGCTTAGCTTTGCAGCTTGAGGAAGTGGAAGCATGGATGCTGACAGGAACCCGACTTCAGGGATGAATTATTAGCAGCAGAGCTTATTTGAAGAAGACCGCCCCTTGGTTGCCATCGCCAACGCGATATAAGTAAATTATTTTAAAAGCTTCGCTTTTCGCGCGAACAAGCTTAGCGCCTACAGCAAATTTTAAGAACGCTGCTAAGAAATTACCCCCTTCAACTTCACCTGTAAACACATAATTAATGAGTAATTATCTCGCATGGATTCGAGGAAAGGGATGCTTGCACATGGATGTGCGTTCATCGCGTTTACGTTCATATTAATTATTTGTTTAAGGATAAGTGAAATTGAGGGGCGCCGAGAGATTCCAAAGAGAAGTCGGCGATTACTTCTCTTTGGTTGCCATCGCCAACGCGATATAAGTAAATTATTTTAAAAGCTACGCTTTTCGCGCGAGCAAGCTGGGCGCCTACAGGTGTTTGGGTGAGCTTTGTAGCGTGAGTTTGAATAATGCGACATGTACCTTTTTTTAAGGTATAAAGTAAACATTGTGATTATAGGAACTCATCATGGATGATTTATTAAACCAAGGTTTAAGCCTTTTATTTGTTATTGGTAGTGTTTATTCACTATTAGGTGTTTTGTTTATCAAAATATGGCTTCATCAGAAGAATGCAAAACTACCAGTAGATCGTAAAAAGCTTAAACGTGTTGCAGCGCAAACACTCAATGAACAAGTTAATGATAAAGTTTTAGATGTAATAGGCTTAGTCTTTTTGTCTGCTTTGATAGTCACCATGCCTTTTGCTTTGAAAGGAATTGCTGAAATGTTTGCCAGCGGCAAGCTCAATTACTTTTTAATTATCGTGATTGCATTGGGACTAACGTATGTGGCACGAAAGCTTTGGGTTAAATCTAACGACTTAATAAAGCTAAAACTAGGACGTGATGCAGAATTAGCAGTTGCTTCAGAGCTTATAGAATTACAGTCACACGGTTATCAGGTATTTCATGATATACAAACAGATGGTTTTAATATTGACCATTTAGTTGTTGGGCCAAATGGGATATTTGCTATTGAAACCAAAGGCAGACATAAACGAATAAAAGACGATACAAATTACAAAGTTAAATTTGAGAATAATCATTTAGCATTTCCTTCTTGGTTTGAAAGCAAGCCATTAGAGCAAGCTCAAAATCAAGCTAATTGGGTGAATAAATGGCTTTATGAATCAACCGGTTTTAATACTCCGGTTTTACCTGTTTTATGCTTTCCTGGTTGGTTTGTGGAACTAAAGCAGAGACCAATCTTTCCAATCGTTTCTCATAAACAAATAGTTAAAACGATCCTTTCAATGCGACAAGTTAGCTTAAATCAAGAGCAGCAGCGTGCTATTTGCTATCAAGTGGTGCAGCGAGCCTTAAACGATAGTAAGGCAATTTAAAAGCTACGCTTTTCGCGCGAGCAAGTTGGGCGCCTACAGCAAATTTTAAGGCTGCTGCTTAGGCAATTCTCCCCCTTTCGACTTCACCTGCAAACACATAATTAATGAGTAATTACCTCGCATGGATTCGAGGGAAGTGATGCTTTCATGGCGTTTACGTTCATATTAATTATTTGTTTAAAGATAAGTGAAATTGAGGGGGCGTGTGATTCCAAGGGGGGACTGGCGCTTGTCTTTTTTTGGTTGCCGCTAGCAATCAGGCAAACACTCGAATGAATTATTTACAATTTTGTAAGTAAAAATCAAGGTGCGAGATAAGTTTCTGTCGATAATTTAAAGACTACGCTTTTATGCCCAAAAACATTAGGATATGTAAATTTAACTTACTATTAATTACTTTGAAAAATAAGAAACAATACAAAGGCAAAGCATCATTCCTGTGACTGAAATCAAGTGGACTGCGCCTATTACTTTGTCAATTGGACGTGAGTACTTGGCTACAAAACGTCCATCAAACATCGGAGTTGGTATACGGGAGCGTTCAAAAAACATCGAAAATATATAAAATGACACACTAGCGCCAATGCCTTTATCCCAACTGGGGGGAAGCACACCATCTTTTTCCATATTTTTATTAATATGTTTGATTGAAATTCTCGAAAATAAAATGCCGGAGGCAAAAGTACCTATCATAAATACGATCAGAGAATATCCAGCTAAATGAGCTGCGGGCATTTAAAAAGTCCCTTCAAATATAGGTTTTCTGTCGTATATGTTTTCAGAAGTTTTTTTCATAAAATTATTCATTTTAATACTTGCTGTAAAACCGACATATAACCCTACACTTATAGCAATAACCCATCCATAAGGAGTTAACATAAGTAAAGAGCTTAGTGCTGTGGTAGTAATTGAACCGACAAAAATACCAGATGCAGTAGAAGCTCCAAAGCTGGCCAATTCAGTTGATAGACTTCTTTGCCAGTCGCCACCATTTTTGTAATTGTTGTAAACCGAGTTTGCTCTAAAAGCGCCATCGAGTAAGATCATTCCATTACCAAGCCAACGCCCTGTGTTTTCAATATATTTAATTTTTCTAAATTCTGCGGTGCTACTTATATCTAATTTAGTGGAGTGTCTGGCACTTTTAGCTATGTGAACACCACGATTAGGATTAGACCAAACCGTACCTCTGCGACTTGCACGGTTAGTATTCATAAAGCGTTGTAGTTCAGCTTGATATTTAACTTGAAGCTCTTTAAATAGTCCAAGAGCTTTTTGCTCTAAAGCGACCATATGGTATTTAGGCATGCCTGACTTATGTGCGGCCCGTATATCTTTTAAAGATGCTTCATATTTACCCGCTAAAGTAACAAATTTTGAACTGCGAGCTTCTATTGATGTGGGCCTGAACCAACAATACCATGTGTGTTGTTTGCTAAAAATAGTATAACTTGAGCTTGAAAGTCAGAAATAGCAAGTAATGTTTCGCTGCCAAAATCTCGCAGCATTCCAGCTATGTTTCTTCTTGATTGTGCTGATAAAAGCGCAAATTGATTGACTATATTTTTTTGTTCTGTTGTAGGAGCGGTTAAAGAGTCAGTGTATTCTTTGCGCCAAATATATGGTGTACCTGAGGTGATTACTTTACTTTTTATGTGATTGTTATCTTGTGAGAAAGTATTGTTTTTATCAGTTTTACATTTTACTACTTCTGCAGTAACTGCATCCAAGCAGATTCTAATTTCTAGAGCCATGATCAGTATCCTTACTTTTCAATTGTTTAAAAAAGACTAATGATTTTTAATTAAGTAGTCAATACATAATTGCTTTTCACTTAGTAAGAGTAAAGCAATTGTGGTTGCTAATGTTATATGAAATTCAATAAGCTACCCTTCCTACGAGAGCAAGTAGGGTGCCTACAGCAAATATTTAAAGACTGATGCCCTGGTAATCATCCCCTTCAACTTCACCTGCAAACACATAATTAATGAGTAATTACCTCGCATGGCGGAATTTTGTTCCCGACAAATTCCAAGTGCCTAAATCCCTTTAGGCAATGCGAGGAAAGCGATGCTTGCAAATGGGTGAAAAACGTAGTTTTGAACGAGAGGGTAGAGATATCCGAACTGGGCAGCGTACAGGGATGTGAAAGTGATGCTTTCATGGCGTTTACGCTCATAATAATTTTGTGTTTAAAGATAAGTGAAATTGAGGGGGCTGTGTGATTCCAAAGAGAGACCGGCGCTTGTCTTTTTTTGGTTGCCGTCGCCAATGCGATATAAGTAAATTATTTTAAAAGCTTCGCTTTTCGCGCGAGCAAGCTTTGCGCCTACAGATGTATGAGTGAGCTTTGTTTAAAAGCCAAAGCGCGATGTAAAATCGCACCTACGCTTTGTTGAGTGTGGTGTTTGTATTGTTGTAGGTGAGGCTTTATACCTCGCATGGTGTTTTATTTAAACCAAGAACAAAGCGCGATGTAAAATCGCACCTACGGTTTTGTTGAGTGTGGTGTTTAAATTAATGTAGGTGAGGTTTTATACCTCGCATGGTATTTTATTAAAACCAAGAACAAAGCGCGATGTAAAATCTCATCTACGGTTTTGTTGAGTGTGGTGTTTAAATTAATGTAGGTGAGGTTTTATACCTCGCATGGTGCTTTATTAAAACCAAGAACAAAGCGCGATGTAAAATCGCACCTACGCTTTTGTTGAGTGCGGTGTTTACATTATTGTAGGTGAGGTTTTATCTATGAATCTTTGTTTAGCTCTGTAATCGCTTTAATACTAAATGCGTGCATAGTTATGTAGTGTTGCTTTTTAATGATTGTTTTAACGATACTTTGATCAATATTTAAGTAATCGTGAACAAGAGCATTTCGTAAGCCTATAATTTTACGCCATGACAGTAGTTCTGCCTCGCTCAAAAAGCCTAAATTAGTAAGTTCGCTAAATGTTTGATAGGCGTTGCTACTGGTACTACTTTTGTGCTGCTTAAGCCAATGCTTTGATAAACCAATACACACCTCGGTCATTAACTGTAGTAATCGCTCTGCAGCTCGGTAATCTCTGCTATTAAGTGAATCGATTTGACTGAGTTCGTCGAGTTCTTGCATATATTCGTCAATATGGCGTGTTACTTCACTTAAATAAAGTGTAATTCCGGTATCAGTCATGTTTACTCGCTATGGTTTCAAATTCGAACTGGCTATATATACGCTGCTGCTCTTTCATCGCTCTAACACTATTATTGCTTATAATTATTTTTCCATACTCAATAACGTTGAAAGCTAAATAACTTGGAATAATATTTATATCAACAATCGAAATAAGTTGTTCGTTAAGATTAAGTGCATTACTTATTTCAAGCTCAAGCTCTTTTGGTCTAAGGCGCTTATCAAAGAACTCCAGATCAAAGTTTTTAAATGCTACGGCTAAGTCAATGTCACTATGGGGTTGGGCTGTCCCTTTTGCGTGGGAGCCATATAACCAAACCACGTCAATGTCGGTGTTTTGCTGCAAGTACTTAATTATTTTCTGTATAACTTCATTTGCCACGAAAAACTAACCATTGATAAAAACTGTAATAATAACCTATCAGTTTTCTAGTGAACATTAAAATTGATATTTGTTTTATTTAGGGCGTGTTGACCTTTGTGGGGTGAAATTTGTTCAATCTAGGGGCTATTAAATCGCGCCGCGAGGTTTGTAACCTAGTGGGCTCGGTGACTGCTTCTGCTTTACCCTACTGGCTTACATCCATGCAAGAATAAGTAAAAGCCGAGCAACAAAGAGTTAATTGTCCCTAAAAAAACCCAAAAGGCAGTGCATGTTTGGTATTTATGCTGCGTTATCGCCTATTTATGGGGAATAACCACACCACACCACACCACATAGACTCTGCCTTGCCTGAATACCAAACAGTCTGCTGCAAAATTAATCACGAAAGGTCACACGCCCTAATAGCAAGCTGGGCTTCTGCAGTTGCTTAAGTGAGCTATCAATCTCAAAGTGTCATTAACTTAGCTTAAGTAATTTATATTTTAGATTCGATTCTATTATTTATAAATAAGGTAAAGTTAACTTGTGGACGATAAATATACATTTAAACTCAAAAATAACTTATTTACTTCTGAATTATCCCACATTCATTTATGCATAAAAATAATTAATAAAGTTGCAAATAAGCTAAGTGAGCAAATAATATAATTACCAAATATGGATGCGTTTATTTAGGTTCGAAAAATAAATTAAAACCAAAAGCGCGATGTAAAATCGCACCTACGGTTTTGTTGAATATGGTGGTTTAATTATTGTAGGTGAGGTTTTATACCTCGCATGGTGTTTTTGTAAAAGCCAAGACCAAAGCGCGATGTAAAATCGCACCTACGGTTTCGTTGAGAGTGGTGTTTGTATTGTTGTAGGTGCGGTTTTATACCTCGCATGGTGTTTTTGTAAAAGCCAAGACCAAAGCACGATGTAAAATCGCACCTACGGTTTTGTTTAATGTGGTGTTTACATTATTGTAGGTGAGGTTTTATACCTCGCATTGTGTTTAGGCATGTACAAGGTTATGGCGATAAAGCCCATTTATAAATTAAAAGCTGCGCTTTTCACGCAAGCAAGCTTTGCGTCTACAGGTGTTAGGTGAGCGTTAAGGTTATATAAACCAAAGCGCGATGTAAAATCGCACCTACGCTTTTGTTGAGAGTGGTGTTTGTATTGTTGTAGGTGAGGTTTTATACCTTGCATGGTGTTTAGGCATGCACAAGGTTGTAGCGAATAAACCCATCTACAAATTAAAAGCTGTGCTTTTCACGCAAGCAAGCTTTGCGTCTACAGGAGTTAGGTGAGCGTTAAGGTTATATAAGCCAAAGCGCGATGTAAAATCGCACCTACGCTTTGTTGAGCGCGGTGTTTGCATTGTTGTAGGTGAGGTTTTATACCTCGCATTGTGTTTAGGCATGTACAAGGTTGTGGCGATAAAGCTCATTTATAAATTAAAAGCTGCGCTTTTCACGCAAGCAAGCTTTGCGTCTACTGGTGTTAGGTGAGCGTTAAGGTTATATAAGCCAAAGCGCGATGTAAAATCGCTTGTTTATTTCTTCTCTGTGTAGCGCTTAAAAGTAATGAGGCAATTAACTCAATTATTCGCCTCATTGTATGAGGCGAATAATTGACGTAGACTGAAGCTAATCAATTTTAGGACATAAAGACTATGTGGATATGGCAACAGCAAAACTGGCCAAACTTTACGTGGGATGATGCGGCGCTTGCTCCTTTACTAAGGGAGCTTTCATATAATCAAGGTTTATTAGTAGGGCGTATGGGCGTGCAAACTGCTCATCAAAAGCAGCAGGCCCTTGATACCTTACTTGCAAATATTATTCACTCCAGTGCGATTGAGGGAGAAAAACTTAATGCATTTTCGGTTCGCTCTTCACTTGCAAAAAAGCTCAATATTGATGAGCAGCCTTACCCAACAACTGTGCAAAGCGATAATCTTGCAGAGATTATGCTTGATGCGATAAATAACACAGACTCAGCGCTTAATTTAGAGCGAGTGCTTAATTGGCATCGCTTATTGTTTTCAGGTGAGCAAAGCTTGTTTACTAAAATTGAAGGCGGGCAATTGCGTGGTGACGAGCCTATGCAAGTAGTGTCGGGGCGCTTAGATAAACCGATATTACATTTTACAGCGCCTCCTAAAGAGCGAGTAAATAAAGAGCTTTCGCTATTTTTTAACTGGTTTAACAAAGCGCAAAATGAACCTCAAATAGACCCTTTTATTCGGGCAGCTATCGCACACTTATGGTTTGTAACAATACATCCACTTGAGGATGGTAATGGGCGTATTACACGGCTTATAACCGATCTGGCATTAGCGCAAGAACATGCTGAGTCAATTCGGTTTTACGCTATGTCGGTGGCTATTTTAGAAGACAGAAAAAGCTACTACGAAGTGCTTGAAGCAACTCAGCGTGGAGAGCTTTGTATTACAAAGTGGATTAAGTGGTTTTTACGTACGCTCAATAATGCGATACACCATACGCTTAATAATATTGAGCAAACAATTTTTAAAACCAATTACTGGGCAAGCAAAGATCAAACAAAGTTAGGTGAGCAGCAAGTAAAAGTGCTTAATAAGTTACTTGATGGCCAATTTGAACAGGGTATTAGTGCGAGTCAGTATCAAAAGGTAGCTAAGGTTAGCCGTGCAACCGCAACACGCCATTTAGCCGACTTGCAAACGCTTGGATTCATTAAAAAAACTGCCGCAGGTGGGCGTAGTACACGTTACAAGGTTGTCCAATGAGGCAATTAAATACCTATTCACCTCGCCATGTGAGGCGAATAAGGGTTTTAATTGTTGTAGGTGCGGTTTTATACCTCGCATGGTGTTTTTGTAAAAGCCAAGACCAAAGCGCGATGTAAAATCGCACCTACGGTTTTGTTGAATATGGTGGTTTAATTATTGTAGGTGAGGTTTTTTACCTCGTGAGCGCTTTATTAAAGCCAAGGCTAATGTGAACTCCCACCCATAGCTTTAATTTTTGCTTTTTGGATTAGTAATGTTGATGTGTTTTTTCACATTTATAGGTACACTCTTTTAAAGTTTTAATTCAGGGAATGAATAATGATCAAATGGATTTTACTGGTACTTATTAGCGTATCTACAACTTTGCCTCAAGCTGGTGAGGCTTACACACAAGCCCAATGCGATAGCATTAAAAAGCAGCGCGAAGCTATTCGGTCTCAATTTAGAAGTGGCTACAGTAATAAAGAAGGTGAGCGTTTAACTGCACGCGATAAAGCGCTATTTACATTACTTGCTAATCACTGCTGTAAGCCTAAAAAGAGTGGTAGCGCTTATCAGGCTACTTCTTCTACCTCAACTCGTACGCCTAATAGCAATTGGCTACTCAATCAAAAAGTATCAAACATGTCTTTGCACAGCGATAGCTATAAAGATGCTGCTAAGCTTGATGCTTGGTCAACATTTTATAAACTACCTAAACGTTGCCGTAAAAAAGGGATAGGGTCGGCCGACTTTGTGTGGTGCAGCGAATATAGGGGTAAGCAAAAAGATCTTTTTGAAGCACAGTGGAAAGAGCACCCATAAATATGTTTAAAACTAAATTACGCGTGGTGTTTGTATTTTTTGTGCTGCTAATTGCGTCGGCACTTATTGCTAATCATTTTACTGGACGGGTATTTAATTATAATGACCCAATTGGTGAGGTTAAACGCATATATAACTATCTAGCATCGCAAATAGTTACTGAGCCTTTAAGTACAAAACGGCCCGAAAAAGTAAGCACAACGACGTTGCAACATACGTTAGTGTCTGCCGATAATCACTTATCACAAGTTAACAATACGCGTTGCGTAGATGTATCGTTAGGTGAGGTTAAATATAAACGTAATGGCGATATATTTACGTGGACCGACAGTGAGGGCGTTCCTCATTTTAGTGATAAAAAGCCTGACTTTGCAGTAGCAACTTACAATCCTGGTTTTGTTGAATCGCTAGATTATTTTGATCTTACTTTAAATACACCTAATTTACCGTCGTCATTTAATCAAGAGTTGCGCATTAAGATCAATACGGTATTTAAGGCGTATGGCCAAGTAATTGGTGTGCATGCGCTTAAAAAGGTGAAACTAAACCTAACGGTTTTGGCTACTCGCAGTGCTTACGAGTCGGTAATAAAGCATCGCGGTGGTGATCCTAAAAACACTGCGGGTATGTATTTTCACGGGAGTAATTCTGCTTTTATTCATTATGATAATGCACAAAGTGCAATGCGTACGTCGGTTCATGAAGCGGTGCACGCCATAAATAAGGCTGTATTGGGCTACACACCAAGATGGCTAAATGAAGGGTTTGCGGAGTACTTTGAGCTGACTAAAAATAATATGCAAACAGGTATTGTTGAACCAAATAGATCGTGGACAAAGAATAACAATATTACTAAAAGTGTATTTACAATTAATTGGTTAATCGGCTTAGAGGATACGTGGAAAAAAGGCGATAACAGCAAACTTTATGCAAGTAGTTGGGCTGCTATTTATTTTTTAATGGATACACAAGCAGGTAGAGCTTTACTAAAAAATATAATGCTTACTGAGCAACAATCACCGTGTAGTAAGTTGTCTGCAAAAAAGTTAAAAAAAATGCTGTATACGCAATTACCAAATCTTAAACGTGAGTATTCTCAGTGGTTAAAAATGCCTTTCAGGGCTCATAATTTTTAACCTGTCTGTATATTGATGAGGTTAATGAGCGGATTACGGTTATTTATGCGTTATTCATAGTAATTTGAAACTAAAACCAAAAGCGCGATGTAAAATCGCACTTACGTTTTTATCGCAGGCAGATCATTCTTTGGTTTGCATTTTTTTAGCGCGTTCTTCTGCGTCAATGAGTGCTTGTGATTTAGGTGCGCGTTTTTTTTCTTCTATAGTTGGCTTTTCTGCCGAATTTGGATCCCAGCTTTCATCAAGCGATAAGTTTGCAAATGGATTGCTGCTTGCTTTGTTTACTGTTTCTTTTTTTTCAGCTGCACTCTTTGTTGTTTCATGCTCTGCGTTTATAGGCCTTGGTGCTGCTTTAGGCATTACTTTTTCGCCTGGTAGCGGAGCATTTGGATCGAAGGTGCGTATTTCTGGTTCTTTAAAATTGTGCGCGGAACTAAAGTTGGTAAACTCTGGGGTCGCTACTTTTTTAGGTGTATGTAAATCGTCAGTAGTTTCGCTAGGTTTTAACGGTTCTGGGCTTGCGATAACCGGTTTTATCTCATTATTTATGAGTGTATTACTGTGCACGGTTGCAGAAGATTGTGTTGTTTGTTTAGGTTGTTTTTTTATAGGCTGGGCATGGGGGTCAAGTTCTTGTACTTGTGGCTCAGTGAAGCGATTGGCCTTGTTAACTTGCGCTTCAGTGGTTTTAGCGGCTGCTGCAAATTCGGTGTAGTTTGGTTCTGATTTTGGTTTTATTTCAGTAAACGTTGCTTCGTTTGTTTGCGCTAATGTTGTAGGCAAGACTTCGTCAATATTGTTGTGGTCGGCGTTTATTTTTTGTGTTTTATTGGCTTTTAATTGTGGCTGGTTGCTCTTTATTGTTTTATTTTCATCTATTATTTCAGGCGCATTGATTGGTGTTTGCTTGGTTGGCGCATCTTTCGTAGTTACGTTTAATGGTGGGGCTATTTTTTGTGATTTAAGTACCTGTGTTTCAGCTACCACAGGTGCAATAATTTCGGTTTTACTTTGTTTAGTGCGACGTAAACGTATTAATACCATCACAGCAATAAGTATTACTATTACAAATAATAAGCTAGGTAAAAGCAGCGAACTTTGATCTATTGGTACAGGTACAATAACCGGTGCTGGTTTTGCTACGGGAGCAGTTATATTTGCTGGTGTTTTAACCTTTACAGGTACACTGCTTTTTAGTGGCTGTGTACTTTGTTGATCAATAACTGATTTGGCTTGAGGCTCTGCATTTATTATTACTTCATTATTAATATTTGGCTGTTCAATCGTGTTTTGTTTTTGCTCATTTTCAATACTAACAGGCAGTGGCGTTTGTAGTGTTGCTGGATTTTGTGGCGTGTTAAGTGTTGGCTCCACAACTTGAGATTGCACTGGTGTTATAACCGGAGCTGTTTCTATTGGCGGCTTTGGGTATGTTTGGGCTTGTTTGGGTTTGTTACAGTTATTGTTGTAGTCGCGTATTGCGTTTCTGTATTTTCGACTTGTTTTATCACCACTATTTTGCTGTATTTCTTGTTTTATAAGTATGCACATGGCTTCGTTATATGCTGCGCTGTTAACGCTATAAAATAGGGCAAAACAAAAGGTAAGGCGTGTTAGTAAAGTGATCATAAAGGTAAATAGCGCTTAAACATTAATAGTTCGATTTTAAGCGCAAAACTAAAATTTATCTAGGGGCTGGTTATCTTTCGAGGTTGTATGTCTGGTATTTAGGCAAGGCAGAGTCTATGCAGTGTGGTTGCTCCCCATAAATAGGCAATAACACAGCATAAATGCCAAACATGCGCTGCCCCTAAATTGAATAAATTTTAATCCTGAAAGGCGACAGAGCCTAAAACTTACCGCGTTATTAGTCTATTACCATTAAGCTACGATACTCGTCGTAGGCAAATTGGTCGGTCATGCCGCTTATGTAATCTTGAATCAATCTACAACGGTAATAAAACTCGTATGCGGCAAAGTGATTAGGTTCCTCTTGCATGGCGTTAATGGCATGTGAGTAGCTGTTTAAGTGCTTTTTAGATAGTTTTTTAACTAATCTTGACTCGATTAACAATCGTGAATCGCCATTGAGCGCACGTTTAAAATCGTCGCTATTTAATAATAGTAATGGTTTATAGCAATCAAGTAGGCCGTTAATGATTCTATAGCCTTGCAGTTCGAGCTTTTCGACTTCTTTGTTTGAAAACACATATTTAAGCGCTACATTTTTTAATGCTTTGGTAACAGCATGCAGGTGGCTTCTGTCCTCTAAAAGGGCATGATTAAAGTCGCCATGATAAATCGGCTCTATGTTTTCGATAAAGCGTTTTGCCGCATGACTCACCAGCGGGTGCAGGAGTGAAACGCGCAAGTATATAAAAAATTCACTGTTAAAGTTATATGGTTGTGCTTTGGCGCGTTCGAGTGCGTAGTCTACGGCTTTATCTACAAAATCTAGGTGTTCAGAATCGTCAATGGTGAGATTTATAAGTGCTTTTTTATAGTGACTTTTAAGCTGAATGCATAATAGCTCAGTGCTTATAATATCTTTTTCTACAGCGTCTTCAATGTCGGCAAGACAATATGAAATATCATCAGCAGCTTCCATTATATAACTGGCAGGATGACGGCAATAAGGCTCTATGGTTAATTCCTTTTGTAGTGTTTCTACGAAGCTTTTTTCGCTGTAGTAATACCCAACTTTTTTCATTAAGTAGTTTTTATTTTGTGGTATGTCTTTTGTATCAAGGCCTGCTGGGCGGGTGTACTTTAAAATCCCCGCACTTTGACTGTAGGTTAGATTGAGTGTTTGCAAAGAGTGAATAATACGTATGCCTTGCGCATTACCTTCAAAGTTACAAATATCCAGTGCAAGGTGTTTAAAAACAACGGCAATGCCTGTATTTGGCTCTTTACAACGTTCGGGTGTAACGCTTAGCAAATTATTATTAAACCAATGATTTATAGCTGCTTCGCCAAAATGTCCAAATGGCGGATTGCCTATGTCGTGCATGAGGCAGGCCATTTCCACTAGGCTTTCTAGTGGGCGTTCTAGTCCTGTTAGGCCGTAGTCTTTTTGTTGTTGGTAGCTTAAATTAGCAAAAATACGCTGCACTATAAAACGACCAACTTGTTGTACTTCAAGCGAATGAGTAAGGCGCGAACGAACGGCTGCATTACGCTCAAGTGGAAATACTTGTGTTTTTTGTTGCAAACGACGAATAGCAGCACTGTTTATTATACGACCTCGGTCGCTTTCAAGCGCCATTTGCAAGTTAGATGTTGTGCGATACATGCGCGCAGGGGTTATTTTTTTACTAAAATCAATAGTCATCGTTGTCCTTTTTATTGTTGATGACTGGCAAAGTGAGTGCGCGGTGTCATTCTTTTTTAATATACTTACGTTAATATATACACCTAGATGAGTTAGGTACAGGCGCTTGTATCATTTGCGGGCAGTCAATTGTATTATCAAATCATTATTTTCAGTATTTAGCGCACTTTTAACTAGGCGGGTATTTATAATGCAGCAGTGGATCTTAAAGGTAATATCAATTTGCCTATTAACAGGAATGAGTAATGTTGCACTTGCAGCAAAAGAGCAAACGGTGGTGCTTGTATCAATTGATGGTCTGCGTTGGGATTACATTGAAAAGCACGGTGCGCCAAACTTAAAGGCAATGGCCGATCGCGGCGTTCGCGCTCAAAAGTTAATACCTGTTTATCCTACTAAAACGTTTCCTAATCATATTTCTATTATTACGGGCTTACTTCCTGTCAATCACGGTATTGTTGATAATAACTTTTGCGATAAAGCCCGCAAAAATGAGTGTTACAGTATGGGTAAAGCACTTGGCGATAGCACTTGGGTAAAAGGTATCCCTCTTTGGAATTTAGCAAAAATGCAGGGGCTTAAATCAGCAACGTACTTTTGGCCTGAGTCGGATGCGTTATTTAACGGCATGACCCCCGATTACTTTTACCATTATTCTAAATATAGCGATTACCAAAGCCGTGTAGATCAAATTATTCAGTGGTTAAGTTTACCAAAAGCACAGCGCCCGCGTTTTATTGCAAGTTACTTTTCGTTGGTTGATAGCATGGGTCATGAATTTGGGCCAGACGCACCACAAACTCGAGATGCAGTTAAACAGCTTGATGAGTTGATGGGGCAATTACAAACTCGCCTACGCAAATTAGAGCAAGACGTAAACCTAGTAATTGTATCAGATCACGGTATGACGAGCGTAAACCCAGATAAAAGTATTGATGTAACAACATTGCCTCAAGATGAAAACTTTTTAGTTAAAAATACAGGCCCTCGTTTACTTATTTATACACAACCGAATGCTAAATATGCTGATATAGCAGGCTATAAAGCGCGTTTAGAAAAAGCGGCTAAAGGACGTTATACCGTTTTAACTGATGAACAATTAGCAGGCTATCATTATAATAAAGGTACGCGTGTGGGCGATATCGTTGTACAAACCACAGCACCTGCGGTGTTTACTAATACTAAAAAGCCGATGTATTTAGGTACGCATGGCTATGCCTATACCGATGACATGGCTGCTACGTTTATAGCTAGTGGCCCTGCTTTTAAAGAAGGAATTAGCTTAGATAAAGTAAGTAATCTTGATATTTACCCTGTGCTTGCAAAAGTAATGGGTCTTAAATTATTAAGCAAAGTTGATGGTGACGGTAAAACGTTAATGCCCGCTATAAAGCAAAAAATGGTTGTACATTAAGCTTTACCAAAAAAGAGCGCTAAGCGCTCTTGGGGGAAGGTTATAATGTTTATTTTTTAAAAGTGGGTAATGGATAACCCACTTTTATAAGCATTTATTTAAAATTGGCAATGCTTGTTTTAGTTGCTGTTACAGTGCGAATAGCATACGACTGGTTAGTTACACCAAATGGTATGTTATTTACACTCCAATTAGGATTAGAGAAGTAGTCGTATTGTGTTGCACTTCCATATACATGTGGATAGGCCATAATACTTGCAAACTCATTTTGTACACCGTGACCCATACCGTCAGTGTATACACCACCAGAAGTATCACCCTGTTTACGTGAATGTGCTAAGCCTTGGTTATGGCCAAGTTCATGTACAAACGTAGTTGCACCACAATCAATAGCTGTAATTGAATACATGCGGTCGCTCATTGAGTTGTATAGGTTGCCGTTAGTACCTTGTCCAACCCATGCTAAACCACATGAAATAAGTCCATTTCCAGCACTTTCGCCAGTACCTAGTACGGCAATCATATCGGCTTTCCAATCGCTGCGTAAACCATCTACATAGCTGCTTTCGGTTACCGAATCAAGCCACTGCTCTGATGGTGTAATGGCATAGTCACCTAGGTTTTGTGTACCCGCTAAACGCAGCGTAATACCTACACCATTTTGGCTATAAACCTGATTTGTGAAGGCAATTAGCTGATTGATTTTAGTGTTGATATTACTAGTAGCCGCTGCTGACTGATCTGTATATAAAATACCGATATCAATAGTCTCTGCTTGTGCAACACTTGCTACACATAGTGCTGCTGCAACAGCGGTTGTAGTGATTACTTTTTTCATTATTGTATTTCCTTACTCTTAGTGCGGTTGATTTTTGGTGTTTAAAATATTGTCGCAACGGGTGCGCTCAAATTTTTAATTTGGTTAATTAGCCATCTATTTTTGGTGCAAATATGTCTACACCTTTTTCAATTTTAGGTTTAGGTGCCGTTACGTCATGCTCTATATGATTTTTATATAAATCACGTTTTGCAGCTATCCAGCCATACTTACCTTTACTTTCAAATACGTAATTCCCCGAAGGTGCCGTAAATTGCCCGTATACGGCGTCTTTTCCTACGGTTAATACTGTGTTGTGCATTGCGCCATCTACGCCAACTACGCGGCCAAATATACTTTTATCACCGTTGCTTGATTCAATAACATTAGTGATCTCAGCTGTGAACGTTTCGGCTGTTTGAGGAATTGCTAAGTCGAAGTTTTCGCCCGCTTTTAATGCCTGCAATGAAGCTAAGTCAAATTCAATGTAAGCTTCATTATGTAAGTCAGTTGGTAACACTTTTGCATTTATAAGTACTTGTTTTGCTTTATTTGAGATGCGGTTTACAGCATCGAATTCATTAAATGTCATATTTTGTTTTGGGGCTGAAACCGCTTTGACATTAATAGGATCTTTACTCATATCAATAGGGGCTGGCGCATGTGTATTTTGTGTACGAAGAGTACTAACCGGCACTAAGTCAATTGCTACAGGTGCAATTGGTTCTGCAGTGTGGTCGGTATGAATAAATAGTTCATAAAGTGCAAATGCCGACAAGGGAATGGCAATAATTAAGGCTGCAACTTTTTTCATCTGTTTCTCTTTTGGTGTTTTAAGTTAACTATTTGTTACGTTTTATAGCATAAATTAGATTAGATCAAGCGAATAAATGTAATCAAAAAGTGTTAAGCACTTTATTTTTAAATCCCTTATTAAACTTATGGTTATTTTTTATAGGTACAAATGTTGAGTGGTTATGTACTGGTTTTGTCAGTGTTTTAGCGGGCTTTAGATTGTTTGTGATAACTTTTTTATTCTGTTTAATACAATAGTTTTATGTTGGTTTGGTCATTAATTTAGGTAAAAAATAAAAATGAATTTATTTCACTTTTTGTAGCGTAATAGTTAATTGCAAAGAAAATATTAGCCACGTATGTTGTGTACATAAAAATAAATATTAGAGGGATTTATGGCGGTTTCTGATCAGTTGCTTAATCGAATTACAGCAGGACTCGTAGCGGTTATTATTGGTTTTTCGAGTTCAATTGCGTTGATTTATCAAGTCGTAATTACCCTAGGGGGCACTCCTGATTTAGTTGCCAGCTGGATTTTAATGCTTGGTTTGGTTATGGGGCTTAGTTCCATTGGTTTATCGTATTATTATAAAGTGCCGGTATTAATTGCATGGTCTACTACTGGGGCTGCATTACTTATTTCAAGCGCTCAAGGGTATAACTTGAACGAAGCGATTGGTGCATTTATGTTATCGGCGTTGTTAGTTTTTTTGTCAGGCATAACGGGCTGGTTTGAAAAAATAATGAACCGTATTCCCAGTGAACTAGCATGTGCCATGCTTGCTGGTGTACTTGTTACGTTTGGCATTGACGTGTTTAATTTTATGAACGACATGCCTTTAGTGATTGGCTTAATGGTACTTATGTACTTTGTAGGTAAGCGATTTTTTGCCCGCTTTGCAATGCTTAGTGTACTTATTGTGGGTGTGTTACTGGCGTGGAGTATGGGAAATATTGATACGACTGCATTGCATTGGAAAATGAGCCAATTTACTTACACCGCTCCCATGTTTAACTTACAAGCATGTATTAGCATTGGTTTACCACTTTATATTGTCACCATGACGTCGCAAAATTTGCCCGGTATAGCCGTCCTCAAAGCACATAATTATAAAGCACCTATTTCTGCATCACTTAATGTGACAGGCTTCATTAATATTATAACTGCACCATTTGGGGCATATTCTATAAATTTAGCTGCAATAACCGCCGCTATTTGCATGAGCGAAGAAGCGGATAAAAACCCTGATAAGCGTTATTGGGCAAGTATTGCTGGTGGTGTTTTTTATATAATAATGGCGTTATGTGCAGCAACGTTAGTTGGGCTAGTTGCAACTTTACCACAAGCACTTATTTTGGCACTTGCAGGTATTGCACTGTTTGGCACTATTGCGAATAGTTTGCAGCAAGCATTGAATGGCTCGCAATATACTGAAGCTGCCATTGTAACATTTTTAGTTACAGCGTCAGATTTAACGCTGCTCTCGGTCGGATCTGCTTTTTGGGGAATTATCGCAGGTGTGTGCACGGTAATGATTACCCGAAAGGATTGAGTTAATACTTAATTGTTGTAGGTGAGGTTTTATACCTCGCTAATTTTTAAGTTTTTACAAGCGCGAAGTAAATTCGCACCTACAAGTTGGGTGCTTAATTGTTGTAGGTGAGGTTTTACACCTCGCTAATTTTTAAGCTTTTACATGCGCGAAGTAAATTCGCACCTACAAGTTGGGTGCTTAATTGTTGTAGGTGAGGTTTTATACCTCACTAATTTTTAAATTTTTACGAGCGCGAAGTAAATTCGCACCTACAAGTTGGGTGCTTAATTGTTGCAGGTGAGGTTTTATACCTCGCTAATTTTTAACTTTTTACAAGCGCGAAGTAAATTTGCACCTATAAGTTGGGTGCTTAATTGTTGTAGGTGAGGTTTTATAAAATAAAAAGCGGTGTTAATGCTAACACCGCTTAAAAGTCACTATTTACGCGCAGTTATGAACGTTTATAACATCGGTTTTAGTACATCATATATGGCTTCAATGTGGTCGTCCCGGTCATTGAGTGCCGCAATGTAACGGTATTTTTCGCCACCAGCCTCTTCAAAAATTTCACGATTTTCGCCTTCAAGTTCTTCAAGTGTTTCGAGGCAGTCAGCACTAAAAGCAGGGCTTATAATCGCTATGTCTTTAATCCCCTCACTTGGTAGGCTTTGAAGTGTTGCATCGGTATAAGGTTTTAACCATTCAGCTTTGCCAAAGCGGCTCTGAAACGTACTAATTACTTTATCTTTATCCAAGCCTAACTTTTCTACTACTAAGCGGGTCGTTTGTAAACACAAACAATGATACGGATCGCCTCGTTCTAAGAATAGTTTAGGCATGCCGTGGTACGAAAAAACCAATTTTTGTGGCACGCCGTTGGCTTCTAAATCTTCACTGATGCTGTTTGCAAGCGATTCAATATAGCGTGTATTTTTATGATAGCCGTTTATAAAATGTAGCTCTGGTACCCAGCGCCATTTACGGAGTACGTTTGATACAGCATCAAACGTAGAACCCGTAGTTGGGCTCGAATATTGTGGATACATTGGCATTATAACAATACGTGTTAACCCCTTTTCACGTAAGGCTTCAAGGCCAGCTTCAATAGATGGATTGCCGTAGCGCATTGCCATAACAACTTCGGTATTGGTGTAGCCTTTTTCTTTTAGTAGGGTATTTAACTTAATACTTTGCTGGCGTGTAATATGGGTTAGTGGTGATCCGTTTTCGGTCCATATACTTTCATATAATTTGGCTGAACGCTTAGGGCGGACTCGTAAAATAATACCATGCAAAATAATCATCCATATTAGGCGTGGTATTTCTACAATACGGGGGTCTGATAAAAACTCTCGTAAGTAAATACGCAGTGCTGCAGCCGTCGGCGCATCAGGACTACCTAAGTTGGTAAGCAATATTCCCGTTTTTTGGTTAAAACGCTGATCGTGGGGATTGTCGGTAACGGCAGAAAATCGCGACACGGTGTGCTCCTTCAAGCAAAGTCATTAATTTATTTTAGACACATTGTAACGAAAAAAACTGCGATTTAGATCAATCATTTAGCGGTTTTAACCATTATTCTAAATGGAGTCGGCTTTTTGGCTTCAAGCTGTTGCAGTTTTTCGATTGATTTGCGGCTAAATATATGGCCTTTTGGTAATAGCATTATGCCTGTGTGGCTATGCAGAGCGTGTCCTAAAATCATGTTCTCTTTAAGTTCGCTAGCATTACAAATAAGTATTGAACCAGCTGAGCTTTTTTGCTCACGCATTTTTGTTTGACTAGCCTCAAGAGCACGTACAATTTTAGGGTGATAAAATGTACCGCTATAAAGCTTTACAGTATCGAGCGCATGTACATGGCGGTCTTGCTCATTTGCGGCATTACTTTGTTCAAAAGCATCCCAGTAATCACGCGCTAAACCCAACACCATTGCGCCAATCGGTATATCGTTGCCGGCTAAGCCTTTTGGCATGCCATTCCCGTTATAACGCTCAAACTGATGGTAAATAGCGTCAGAAACATCATGTAAATGTGTTGCTGGCATTAGCATTAATTGCGCTGTGCTTGGGTGCGTATAAAATGTTTTACGCTGCGACTCGCTTAATTTATTGACTGGTTTTTTATAAAGATCAGGATCCATGGCAAGTAACCCTATTTGCGCTAAGTAGCCAGCCATCGGCGCAAGATCGATACTTTTCTGCGATAAATTTAAATAAAGCGCTATTTGGGTGCAGGTATTGGCAATGTTTTGTGCCCTATTTCCATCGAGATAAGGGTTTGCATTTATAAAGTTATATAAAAGCTCGACGGTTGATTTATGCTCTATCTTTTCTCGTTCACTTGCTTCTTCTAATTGTTTTAAAACTTGTTTGATTTGTTTAGTTCGTTTTTCTACACGTTGTTCAAGATCATTGTTTAATTCGATAAGTTCCAAGTTTTGAGTTTTTACTTGTTCTTCAAGTATTTGATTTTGTTTTTTTAGCTGAAATTTTTCAAGGCTATTATTAATGCTGCCAAGTAGCAGATCGTTTTGCCAAGGCTTTTGGATATAACCGCTTATTTGACCTTGGTTAACTGCGGCTAAGGTCGTTTCTATGTCGGCATACCCTGTTAATAAAATACGCTGTGTGTCAGGCGCAAGCTTACGGGCTTGCTCTAAAAACTGTGCGCCATTCATTTTTGGCATGCGCATATCGCTGATGATTAAGCCAAACTCGTGGCTTTTTAAATGTGTTAAAGCTGTTTCGGGGTTACTGCACGCGATCGCCGTTAGTTTGTTTGTTTTTAGTAAACGGGTGAGTGAACGCAATACTATTTCATCATCGTCAACGCATAGTACATCAATGTGAGTCATGGCAGCTTTTTTAGCTGTGTCTGTCATAGCTTTATCCTTACAAGTCAATAATGTATTTTTTATTTAAGATTACTTTATTAAAGCGTAGCTCAAAAAATCACTCCAGTTACATAATTGTCAAAGATGATTAGGGCGCGTTGATCTTTGTGGATTAAAATTAGTCCCTAGAAAGAACCTTTCGGGCAGCGCATGTTTGGTATTTATGCTGCGTTATCGCCTACTTATGGATAATAACCACACTACATGGCCTTGCCTAAAAACCAAGCAGCCTACTGCAAATTCAAACACCAAAGAGCAACACGCCCTAAATGTTTATGCTTAAAGTTAATTGCTGAGTAGTCGGCAAGTTAAAAATGCTTGTTTACGCTATATGCTATTTTCGACGAAGAAATAAAAGTAAATAGTGCCTTAGACTAAGTTGCGAGTATTTTTTGTTCATTACCCGTCAAAACAGACAATAACCATTATAATTTACATTGTAAACAAAACGTTAAAATAAGCAGTTTGAAAATTAATACCTGTTTTGTATGTATTTAACACACTTTTAAGTGTTTTTTTCTTATGTTATAAAATATTTGCATAATTAGACCATTTTTTGTTTCTTTTTATTTGTATATGTTGCTAGGATGTTTGCACAGGCTGCTAATAAAGTGGTTTAAATAATTTATAAGAACACACAAAAAAACAGGGTCGTCACTATGTCAACATACCGTTTAAATACACTTGCTGTAGCCGTTGCTTTCGCGTTTAGCGCACCAAGCATTGTTAACGCTGAAGAAGCACCAGTGCAAGCTGCTAAAAACATAGAGCAAATATCTGTATTAGGATCGCGTGTATCTAACCGTACCTCTACAGAGTCTTCTTCTCCTATTGATTTAATTGACGCGGATGATTTAACTAAAGGTGGTTTTACCGAATTAGGCCAAAGCCTTCAAGCGACAGCGCCTTCATTTAACTTTTCGCGTACACAAGTATCAGACGGTTCAGATTTATTTAGACCCGCAACACTTCGTGGCTTACAACCAGATCAAACCCTTGTATTAGTAAATGGTAAACGTCGTCATAACCAATCAATTTTTGGCCTTAACGGTACAGTAGGTGCAGGCGCTGCGGGTACTGATATGAATGCCATTCCGTTAACGGCGCTTAAAGGCGTTGAAGTATTACGCGACGGCGCTGCAGCGCAGTATGGCTCTGACGCGATTGCAGGTGTTATTAACTTATCTCTTAATAACTCAACCGGTATTACAACGGGTTTTGTACAATACGGCGGCACAAGTGAAGGTGACGGCGACACTATTTCAGCAGGTTTAAATCGTGGTTTTGAATTAGGTAACGAAGGCGGCTTTATTAACCTATCGCTTGAGTACCGTGATGCCGACGGCACTAACCGCGCCGAGCGCGATACGGGGGTTCGCTTAATGTTGAACCCGGTACGCTAAGTGAAGATGTACGTTGGGGCCAAGGTAACTCAGAAAGTGAATTTACGTCGTTATTTTACAACATGGCATTACCAATGGGCGACGGCGAGCTTTACTCGTTTGGTGGCTACTCTGAGCGCACTGCACTAGGTAATGGTTTTTACCGTAACTTTAACGAAGCCTCTAAAAACGTAACCCAAGTATATAGTGATGGTTTTTTACCGCGCATATATAACGAAGCACAAGATATTTCAGTCGCGCTTGGCTTTAAAGGCGATATAAACACAGACTGGACTTACGATGTATCGGCTGTTTATGGTGAAAACCAATACGATTTTACATCACGCAATACATTAAATGCTTCTTACGCGGCTGAGTATTTATTTAACAACCCAAGTGCAAGCGATGCCGATATTGCAGCAAACTCAGGCCCTACTGGCGGTTACTCAGGTGGTTTTAGATTTGATCAAACAACGGTTAACCTTGATGTAAACGGTATTGTAGATATTGGCCGTAGTGAGCCTTTATATGTAACAGTAGGCGCCGAATACCGTAAAGAAAACTACGAAATAGTGCCTGGCGATGAAGCATCATACGCGTGTGGGTTAGCAAATATGGATACTTCGTACCCATCAGTAAACGATCCGGATCAATTTGCACAGTGTGGTTTTCAGGCTTATAACGGCCTTCGCCCTGAAGCGGCTAACGACAGCGACCGTAACAGCTACGCAGTTTATGTAGACGTAGAAACTATGATCACCGACGCATGGAACGTAAGTGGTGCACTACGCTATGAAGATTTCTCAGATGCTGGGGATGATTTAATTGGTAAATTAGCAACACGTTATGAATTTTCAGATGACTTTGCAGTACGTGGTGCACTGTCTACTGGTTTTAGAGCGCCATCACTTCAACAAAGTGGTTATACAGCTTTTACAACTAACTTAGGCTCAGACGGTACCTTAACGCAGTCGTTCACGGCAAACACTGGGACCGCTTTCCCAAGTGCGTTAGGCGTCGATAGCTTAGAGCTTGAAACATCAACAAACTACAGTGCAGGTTTTGTTTACGATGTAACAAGCGAGCTTTCGTTAACGGTTGATTTTTACCGTGTAGAAATTGAAGACCGTATTACGCTTGGCAGCTTACTTTCGGCTGACGACGTATCGTTTAGCTCTGAAGCGGTTGCAGCGCTACAAGCAACGGGAGCTGTGCAAGCTAACTACTTCTCAAACTCGGTTGATTCTACTACGCAAGGTGTTGATATTATTGCATCGTACCGCACTGAAGTTGAAGGCGGCAATTTAGGAGTAACCTTTGCAGGTAACCTAAACGATACTAAAATTGACAGCGTAAATGCAGAAGACGGTATTCCTGAAGCGGTTGCTTTTGATGATTTACAACGTAGCTTTTTTACCGACGGACAACCGAGCGAACGTGCAACGCTTACGTTTGACTACGAACGCGATGCCTACACATCAACCATTCGCTTTAACTACTTTGGCGAAACAGACGTAAAATACTTTGGTAACGACCATATTTCATTACCAGGTGAGCTTTCGCCTACGGGTTCATTTAAACCAACAAGTACAGTTGAGTCTGCAGTGTTAGTTGATTTAAATGTTAGCTACCAAATTAACGACATGTTTGCGCTTTCGGTTGGTGCCGATAACGTATTTGACGAAACGCCAGATGAATTAGGTGATGACGAAGTACTTAATTTTATCACCAACGGCGCATTTAAATACCCTGTACGCGCATTGCCATACGGTTTTGACGGCAGAACGTATTATGCAAAAGTAAGCTTTAGTTTTTAATTTATAAAGTAAACTAAAGTAATATTAAGCGCAGTTATTAACTGCGCTTTTTTTATGCTTTTTGATTATAAAAAAGCACCTGTTGGGCATTAAAAATACTTGCGCGGTTGAAAATTAAGCCTACAATCGCCATCTCTTAAATAGGCCAATATAAAAGCCTCTTTATTATTTAACTTTAGTTGATAGGAAATATATGACTAAAAAATCTAAAGCAAAAACCGCAAACACCAGCGCGGTAGACACAGGACGAGGCGTTATAAACCACAATGCACTAGCAGCGTTGGTAACCTCTAAATTATTTAAACCACAAGTAGTTAAAGCTAAAAAAGGCAAAGGTTCGTTTAAACGTAGCAACAAGCATTCAGGACAAGAGTCCTATTTAATCGCGGCTTAAATAGCACCGATCAAATAGGGCTTTCGCCAGCGCAGAACTAACTCACGCGAGAAGCATCGTTTTTAATTTTAAAGTCTGTTTTCCATTTTAAATATGACGAGCTGCACTCGTTACGCTATAAGGTAATGATTGTTGAGCTGCGGTTACGATTTCTTGTAGGCGTAGAGCTTGCTCACGCGAGAAGCGCAGCTTCTAATCTAAAGTCTGTTTTTCATTTTAAATATGACGTGCTTCACTCGTTACGCCAGCAAGCTGCGCGTCTACAAGGGAATGATCATTGAGCTGCGGTTATGATTTCTTGTAGGCGTAGAGCTTGCTCACGCGAGAAGCGCAGCTTCTAATCTAAAGTCTGTTTTTCATTTAAAATATGACGAGCTGCACTCGTTACGCCAGCAAGCTGCGGGTCTACAAGGTAATGATCATTGAGCTGCGGTTACGATTTCTTGTAGGCGTAGAGCTTGCTCACGCGAGAAGCGCAGCTTCTAATCTAAAGTCTGTTTTTCATTTTAAATATGACGTGCTTCACTCGTTACGCCAGCAAGCTGCGCGTCTACAAGGGAATGATCATTGAGCTGTGGTTACGATTTTTGTAGGCGTAGAGCTTGCTCACGTTAGAAGCAAAGCTTCTCATTACTTAATATCCTAAAAACTGCGTTTTTACACGCCAGCAAGCTGCGCGTCTACAGGCTATTCCAGTCTTGTTACTTTTACTTTTATTTTTCCTGCGTTCGCACCATAAAAGCGGCTTAAGTCGTTTGCAAATGGGCAAAACTCACCAGATTTAGTAATTTTAATATCAGCGCCGTTAGCTATTTTAAATAGGTGCTCGTCGTTTTTATTAATCGCTCCTATCAACGAAAACCATTGTGCATGAGGCAATCGTCTAAATGGCTCAAGCACTGCCATTGGGATTTCTTTTACGCCAAGCTTCACATTATCGCGATGCCAACCTATTGGTGTGCACTTTATACCATCGTCAAACCAGTATTGATTTGGATATGGGGTAAAACGGTAAGTAGCGCCTTGCTCTAGCATAAGGCCAGTTGCATTGTATTGCTCACTAGCAAATACTATTACATCTTGGCTTTGGTTAACGCTCAGCACATTCATGTTTTGATTAGCCAGTTCTATATGTTGGCTTAAACCAATAAAGCTAAGCGTGGTGTTGTCGTTATAGCTAATTTTGTAATGCAGTTTTTTAAGCGATTCTGGGCGGTAACTGGTTAGCTTGTTAATACGCTCTGCAACGCTGTGATGCACTAAAGGTTTAAGATTGCTAGCTTCGTTATCTATAAGTACATAGCATTCTCTGTCTACCAGTTTAAATAAGGGGTTAAACCAAAAGTAATTTTGCTGATGGCTTAATGCGAGCGGATCAGGAATAACCGTCACATCATCTTGCGCAACTAAGTTGTTATCGGGTAGTAGTGTTGTGTAATCTATATCGCGGCTAGTTAATAACGAAATATTAAGCGGTTGCTCTATTAACCACTCAAGTGCATAACGTAAGCTAATATCGGCTAGGCCATCGCGGTAGTAACCACCGCCAATGTCTGAATGCGCGCCAGCAAACCACAGCTCGGTAATATTATTTTGATGGTTCATTAGTGTGGGTTCAAAGGCGCGGCGTTTTTCGTCAAGCGATACACAGTGCAGAGCTTGAGATACGTTTGTGGCTATGGTGTGGTTTTCAAAAATAACATGTTCAGCGCCGCGCGTTGCTTTACTTACTTTTGATAAGCCAATTGAGGCTACTGTATCAAATACACAAAGGTAGACTCGCTCACATATTAATAACTCCAAACATTTTGCAAAGCGCCTGGCAAGTGCTGCACCTCGACTAAAGCCTGCTAAAAGTAGTGAATCGCCTAGTTGGTAATGAGTTTTAAAATCGGTTAAAGCCTGATTTAAAATACTGGCTACATCGTCACCACGAGGTGCAAATGTTTGGTTTAATACACGCTTTAAGCGACTACCTTTAGTGCCTATCCCTTGATAATAAAAACTGAGTTGGTTTGACTGTGGGGTAATGGGGGAGTCTTCTAATTTACCGCCAAGCAGTAAGTGTAATTTTAGAATATTAGAAATACTGGCGTCTTCTTTAAAGTGTTCTGAGCTAAATTGCTCTGCGTCACGGGGCTCATTCCCTGTGCCATCAAAGTTGAAAATTAGCGTTTTGCCCGTCATAACCCAATTTCCTTAGTTGTTTTAAATACTCTACACAGACAATGTTAAAAATTAAAGACAGTGATAACGCTCACTGCCTTTAATTTAAATCGCCTTTAATGTAACTTCATTTTTGGGCGCACTACACGCAGTACTTTTTCGCTTATCCATAATGCAAAGGTTTTTGCACTGCCGTGAATAGCGCGTTGATGCATTCTATAAAGCGATATATACATAAAGCGGGCAATTTTACCTTCAATAAAAAAGGTATTACTGGTGAGGTTACCCATTAAATTACCCACAGTACTGTAGCTTGATAAATTAACAAGTGAGCCATGGTCGCTATACTTAAAGCCGCGTAGTGGTTGCTGTTTTAGCGTGGCGATAAGGTTTTTTTCGACGCACTGCGCCATTTGGTGCGCCGATTGTGCGCGTGGTGGTACTTGCTTACCATCTGCTTGCGTAAATGCGCAGCAATCGCCTAACACAAAAATGCTTTCATCAACGGTGCTTTGTAAAAACTCGTTTACTTGAATTTGGTTGCTGCGGGTCAACTCAAAAACACCTAAATCTTTTATAAAATCAGGCGCTTTTACGCCTGCTGCCCACACCATAATATCGGCATCAATGTGTTCTTCATCTTTGGTGATAAAGCCTTGTGCGGTGCCTTCTTTTACTTGCGTTTGCTCACGTACGTTTACGCCAAGCTTTAATAGTTCGCGTTTGGCGCTGGTGGCTATGCGCTCTGGTAATGCAGGTAGAATACGCGGGCCTGCCTCTATTAAATGTATATGTAAACGTTTAGAGGACATATTTGTTAAGCCGTATAGCTTTAATAGCTCAGACACATGGTAAAGCTCGGCAGATAGCTCAACACCGGTAGCACCGCCGCCTACAATGGCGATATTAAGCGATTGTTGTTGATTGTCGTCCTGATGAAGGCGCGTAAAGCTGTCGAGTAATGAATGCTGAAAGCGTTCTGCTTGTTGGCTTGAGTCTAAAAAGTAACAATGCTCTTTTATACCTGGGGTATTAAAGTCGTTACTTACGCTGCCAATGGCAATAACAAGGTGATCGTAGCGTACCGTGCGCCCAGGTAAAATGGTGTGGCCTAACTCGTCGTTGAGCGGGGAGAGAGTAATTGTTTTATTGCTTTGGTCTATATTGCAAAAAGTACCAAGTTGAAAACGGTAATGATGTTTTGCGGCATGGGCTGAGTACACAACGCCATCTAAATCGGGGTCAATAGAGCCTGTCGCTACTTCGTGCAGTAACGGCTTCCATATGTGGGTACGGTTTTTGTCTATTAACAGTATATCTGCTTGGTTTTTTTTCCCTAGTTTATGCCCTAGTTGGGTTGCAAGCTCTAGCCCGCCAGCACCACCGCCAATAACGACTATTTTAGGTATTGTAATACTCATAACGTTGCCCTTAAAAATAATATACCCAAATAATCTGTATTATTTTTAGTGTTTTGAGGTTATTTGGGTATTATGAAAATTATTTTTGGCAAACGTAATAACATACTCTTTAGTGAGGTTATTTTGCGCTTAAATAAAGGATATGTCAGCAAAAAATGATGATTAAAGGCATATAAGTTATACTCACTTTTTTATCGCTTAGCTGTGCAGTTAAATCGCTGTTTGAAAAACAACGAAAAGGGTATTTATGACCACGCCATTAATTCAGTCACTTGAACAACATTTTGGTTTTAGCCAATTTAGAACAGGGCAGCAACAAACTATAGAGCAGCTTTTAAATGGTCAATCGTCGTTGGCTATATTTCCGACCGGCTCGGGTAAATCGTTGTGTTACCAACTCACTGCTTTGCACTTACCTAATTTAACCTTAGTGGTTTCGCCTTTACTTGCGTTGATGAAAGATCAAATTAGCTTTTTAAATAGCAAAGGCATTTATGCTGCCAGCCTTGATTCGAGCCAAGATCAAATGCAAAGCAGCACTGTAATGAACGACGTGCGAAACGGTAAAATTAGAGTATTAATGGTCTCGGTTGAGCGATTTAAAAACGAACGCTTTAGAGAATTTATAAGCCAAGTGGCGCTTTCGATGTTAGTGGTAGACGAAGCGCACTGTATATCAGAATGGGGCCATAACTTTAGACCCGACTACCTTAAACTGCCACGTTACCGCGAAGAGCTTAATATTCCTTTAGTGTTGTTGCTTACTGCAACGGCCACAAAAAAAGTAAAGCGCGATATGGCAGAGCGATTTGCTATATCGCCTGAGTGCATTGTACAAACGGGCTTTTACCGCGCTAATTTAGATTTAAGCGTGTTGAGTGTTAAAACAGCCGATAAAAATACCGAGCTTACCAACATTGTGCGCGCGCAAAGTGGCCCTGGTATTGTGTATGTAACGCTACAGCAAAGCGCAGAGCAAGTCGCTAATGTGCTAAGCGCGCAAGGTATTCACGCTGTTGCTTACCATGCAGGGCTTGAAGATACGCTACGCTGGCAAATTCAAGATGACTTTATGGCGGGTAAAATTAACGTAGTGGTGGCTACCATTGCCTTTGGTATGGGCGTTGATAAGTCGGACATTCGCTTTGTTATACACTATGACTTACCTAAATCGATAGAAAACTACAGCCAAGAAATTGGCCGTGCAGGGCGCGATGGCAATCCATCAAATTGCTACACCCTTGCCAATTTAGATGGGCTAAATACGGTTGAAAACTTTGTATATGGCGACACCCCAGAGCTTAGCGGTATTGAATATGTAATTAACGATATTCGCCAAAGCCACCAGCAATGGGAAATGCAAGAGTACAGCCTTTCAAGCGAAAGCAATATTAGGCAACTGGCCCTTAAAACCTTGCTAGTACAACTAGAAATGCAAGGCGCAATAACGCCACAATATGCCTACTATGCCGATTTTAAATACAAATTTTTGGTTGATAAAAACGAGCTACTAAGCCAGTTTGACCAGCAGCGCCAAGCATTTTTAACACAAATATTTAGCCATACCGATTTTAAAAAAATATGGGGTACGCTAAATTTTGACTCCCTTACACAAGCCGCGCAGGTTGATCGAAAACGTGTAGTGGCTGCTCTTGACTACCTAGCCGAAAAAAACCTAATAACGCTTGAAACTAAACGTATTACCCAAGTATACAAAGTGCATGGAGAGGTTATAAACAACCCTGAACTTGCCCAGCAACTGCACGACTACTTTAGCGATAAAGAACAGGCCGAAATTAAACGTATTGCTGCACTGGTTCGCTTTTTTGAGCTACAAAGTTGCTTAAGCTATAACTTAGCGCGCTATTTTGACGATCAAAATGCACCTGAGCAATGCGGGCATTGTAGTGTGTGTAGAGGCCATGCGGTTAAGCTTGAATACTCTATAGAGCCTGCCTATATTGACGAGCAACTTATTTATCAAAAGGTAGATGAGTTTTTAGCGCATATGGCAGGTAAGGGTAATCATAATGTGGGTATTGAAACCCAATGCCGCTTTTTAGCGGGGATGAGTGTGCCGTTATTTGCGCGTAATAAAGTGCGCCAGCTGAGTGGTTTTGCACTGTGCGAGCAGATGCGTTATAGCGAAATTAAAGCAACACTTCTTGCTAGATAGGTATTTAAATAATTACCAAACCAGAATAACGATAAAAAATGTTAAATTTTTGTTTATTTTCTCGTGGTTTAACTATACTCAACGTGGATATTTCGTTCATACATAGATGATGTGAGCATCGAGACTTCAAAATTGATTGTTTTAGATGTGTTTAAAACTGCTGCAAGAAAGAGACAAAGTGGCTCGTTTTCATCAGCAGTAATGAGTAATAGTAAAGTAACCACGTTTGGTATTGTTTTTTAAGGGGATAGAGATGAAAAAATTAGTGTTATGTGTTCTGTTTTTGTTTAGTAATGTTGCCTTTGCAGATTTTGCCATTATTGTGCATCCCTCGAATGATAGCAGCTTTGACGAGTCTGTTATTACTCGAATTTACACCGGAAAAGAAAAGTCGTTTAGTAATGGCAATACAATTATTCCTGTATCTCAAGAAGAAAAAAATACCGCTACAGAGCAGTTTAACAGCAAGTTACTCAATAAAAGCGCTTCACAGTTGAGAGCATATTGGTCAAAACTTATTTTTACAGGCAAAGGCACGCCACCTAAAGCGCTCGAAAATGACGCTGAGGTCATTAAAATGGTTGCAACTAACCCAAATACCATTGGTTTTGTTTCTACCTCTGCGGTATCGGGCGATGTTAAAGTGGTTTTAAACTTTTAATATTAAAAAACACCAAACAAGCGTGCTAAGTAATAGCACGCTTAATATTTTTAATTGGCATACCCGCTCGTTTAATTAAATGAGCTACTTTAAGATAAAAAAGTATTGTTTATAACAAGACAAAAATTTTGTTATTTAGTTTTTATCGATAATTGCTCCCTGCATTGCTCTACCTCCTGCACCCATACAGTCGTATATAAGAAATTTTAGTATCAGATTAACTAATCAAATTGATTAAGTATTATTTCGGATTAGTATTATATTTATCAACTACAATAAAATTTACTAGCACGTTTTGACCGCTCGTGTATCCTAATTGACGAGTTTCTCTTATTTAAGCCACTATGCCGCATATTGTTATCCCCGTTGAAAATATTTCTACTATCTCAGAGCCAGTTACATGTGCTAACTGCCAAGCCTGTTGTTGCCAATTAGAAGTGCGCATAGTAACCGATACCGGCGTGCCCTTTAACTATATTGAATACGACAAATGGGGGAGCGAGGTAATGAAGCGCGCAGACGATGGTTGGTGCGAAGCGCTCGATAGAAATACGCTTATGTGCTCTATTTACGAAAACCGCCCATTGGTATGCCGCGAGTTTGAAATGGCGTCGGGTGAGTGTATTACTGAGCGCGATTTAGCGGGTATATAGTGATAGCAAGTTAGTTAACTAGATTATACCTACATACAACTTATTACTACCTACAACAAAGGGGCTTAAAGCCCCTTTTTTAATTACTGTAAAACGCTAAACACTTAAACTTTAAAGTAACTAATATATTTCTTAAGTGTGTTTGAAAGGTCAGCTAATGCAACGGCTTCTTGTGCGTTACTATTAAGTGACATACTGGTTTCTTTCGACATACTGGCAATTTCTTCAACGCCGGTACTAATTTGCGCCACGGTGGCTACTTGGTTTGATGTTGCTTCAACAATTTCAAGTACGTTACTTAATGAGTCGTTAGCTTGTTGCTGTATTTGGTGTAGTAACTCGTTTGCCTCGTGAGTAAGCGTTAAGCCGTTTTCGACTTGCGGTACAGTGGTTTCCATTGCTGTTACCGATGCTTGCGTGTTTTCTTGTACTTGCAAAATCATCTTTTCAATATCGCCTGTTGCATCACCGGTACGCTGGGCAAGTTGTCTTACCTCATCAGCAACAACGGCAAACCCTCGGCCTGTTTCGCCTGCTCTTGCGGCTTCTATTGCAGCATTTAGTGCAAGCAAGTTTGTTTGATCAGAAATACCGCGTATCACACTTAAAATATCGCCAATGTGCTTTACATGTTCTTGAAGTACATTTACTTGAGTAACCGTCGCTTTTACTGTTACCGATATTTGTTCAATTTCGGCTGCTACTTTTTGCACTGCCGTACTGCCTTGCTGCGATAACTGGGCCGTAATTTTTGAATTGTCTTCAGTTTGCCTTACTGCATCGGCAACAGAGTGAATACTGCGACTCATTTCTTCTAAACTACTGACAGCAGAATTGGTATATGTCACTTGTGTATCGGCTGCGCTTAGTGCTTGTTGTGAGCCTGATGCCACACTTGCCGAATGTGTTGAGAGCTCTTTAGATGAATTAATAATGCTATCTACTATGGCTTTTAGCTTAGTTTGCATTACTCCTACTGATGCCATCATGCTGTTGGGGCAACACGAGTGTACATCGCCTCTTAAATCGCCTTGTGCGATAAGTGCAATTACTTCAGCGGCTTCTTGCGGTTCTCCACCGACTGAGTTTCTGATCAGCTGGCTAATAATATAAGCGACGCTTGCACCAATGATAATAGCGAGTGCCGTTAACGAAATCATCCATATTTTAAATGAGCTGGCTACTTCGCGGGTATCGATAGTTGTTATTTGATTTGCTTGCTCTTGCAAGTTTATAAATTGATTTATGGTATTAAGCCACTCAGTAAAAGCAGGGCGGGCATCGTTTAATAAAATATTCGAAGCCTCGTTTAAATTACCCGCATTTTTAGCGCTTATTACATTTTGTATAAAAGGGAGGGTACGTCGTTCTATTTGGTTAATTTTATTTATAAGAGAGCGCTCTGTACTCGACATATCTGTAGTTAACTCGGCCATAGCGCGGCTCGATGTTTGATAAAATGCGTCGAGTTCTTTTATATTATTAAAAACAGTATTTAAATCGCTCTGGCTTGTTATTAACACAACATCGCGAACTGCAATAGCCCTGTCGTGTACACTGCCTCTAAAATTAATAGCGTATCGCTGTTTTACCGAATTTACGTCTGTTATGTGAGTAATATTAGAGTTAATGAGGCTAACACGTGAAATTCCGATAATGGTTAAAATAAGCATCATTGATAAGATCACGCCGAAACCAGTAGCTAAGCGCATATTTATTGTCATGGTTTGTCCCAAATATGAAAAGTACTCGTTTTAAGCTTACCAGTACAATTAAGAAATTTTAGAATAATGAATGCATTATGCACCATGACTACTAGTTTTAGCACAATAATAAGTTTTTTTTGTAAAAAATATGTATATAAAATTTATGGTTAAGCTATAAAGCTAAAAAAGAGGCCTAAGGCCTCTTGAGTTTATCTATATTAAATCATTTATTAGTCGTACTTTGCTTCTAGCTCATTAGCTGTATGAAACTTTTCATGGCTTTGTAATTGCTCGTCGTATTTAACGAGGTTTTTAAAGTGCGCTAATTGGCCTGAGTTTTTAACAATTTCAACAATAAACGACATCATAAAATCAGCGCCCGTTAGGGTATCGCCCACTAAATAACGTTTACTTTCAAGGCGGTCGTTAAAGTAGCTAATTACTTTAGCTGTTTCAGCGTCGGCATAGCCTTCTAAAAACTGTGTTTTAGCGCCATCTTTTAGTACAAACATTTTAAGTAAAAGCGGTAAAATTGCTGAACTTTCTGCAAAGTGCAGCCATTGCTGGTAGTCAACATATTCAGCGGTATCTACTTTTGGAGCAAATTTACCGTTGCCGTATTTAGAAATAAGGTAGTCGGTAATAGCGCCTGATTCAGCAATAATTAAACCGCCGTCTTCAATTACCGGCGACTTACCAAGTTGATGAATATGTTTTAATTCGTCAGGGGCTAGGAAGGTGTCTTTATTGCGCTGATAAGCCACAATTTCGTAGTCAACATCTAGCTCTTCTAAAAGCCAAATTATACGTTTAGAACGGGATTTATTTAAATGGTGTAGTTTAATCATGTCAGTCCTTTTATAGCTTGTAAGGGCTTGGCCTTACAAGCCGTTTAAAATTAAAGTGGGTTATTAATTTTAACCACTGTTTTACCAAAGTTTTTGCCGCAAATCATATCGTTGAACGCGCCTACTGTATTTTCGATGCCTTCTACCATGTGCTCACGGTATTGAATTTTTCCGTCTTGTAGCCATTTTTGCATGTCTTGTGCAAACTCGTCGTAACGGTCACCGTAATCATCAAAAATGATAAAACCTTGCATTTTAATACGCTTAGTAAGCAATTGACCCATTAGCATACCTAAGCGGTCTGGGCCTTCTGGCAAGCTAGTAGCGTTGTATTGCGATACTAAACCACACAGTGGTACGCGCGCTGCGGTATTTAATAGTGGCAGTACGGCGTCGAATACTTTTCCGCCCACATTTTCGTAGTAAACATCAATGCCTTTATCGCAGGCTTTTTCTAGCTGCTCCGCAAAGTCATCAGCTTTGTGATCGATACAGGCATCAAACCCTAGTTTTTCAACGGCGTGTGCACATTTTTCGCTACCACCAGCAACACCCACTACTTTACAGCCTTTAATTTTAGCTATTTGACCAACGGTTGCGCCTACAGGGCCTGTTGCTGCTGCAACAACTACGGTTTCTCCTTCTTTAGGCTGGCCAATATCAAGTAAACCCATGTAAGCAGTAAAGCCAGGCATACCCATAATACCTAATGCGTATGAAGGGTTTGCAGGTTCTTTACCTAACTGCATTAAGCCTTCGCCGTCGGTAATGGCGTAGTCTTGCCAACCTGTGTAGGCAAGTACCCATTCACCGATCCTAAACTTATCGTTTTTAGACTCTTCTACTTGGCACACGGTTGCGCCAACCATTACATCGCCAATATTAACTGGGTCTGCGTACGACTTAGCATCGCTCATACGACCACGCATATACGGGTCTAGTGATAGGTAAATAGTGCGTAGTAAAACTTCGCCGTCTTTTAATGCAGGAAGCTCTACTGTTTTTAATTTAAAGTTTTCATCTGTTGGAGCGCCATTAGGGCGTGATTCAAGAGTAAGTTGGCGACTAGTTGTAGACATAAAAGATCTCCTATTAAAGTGAATTTACTTAGCGAATGTTTATGCGTTAAATTAATATCTAACCTAAACAATAATGCGTGCTAAGCAGTGTAAATATATATTTTTACCTCAATAGATGAGCTTTGGGCGAGGTACTGGTAATTCAAGCTTTGCAGAGTATTTATTCTAAATGGTTTATTTTAGCTTACTAAATATATGATTGTTGTAAAACACCCCGTTTTTATAAATGGCCTGTTTAAGCACAGCCTCTTGTTCAAAGCCGCTCTTAGTAAGTGCCTTCATAGAGCCAGTATTACCAGCAAACACAGCGCCAAAAATTCTATTTAGGTTAGATTGCGCAAACGCTTCTTCGCAGATAAGTTCAATAGCGCGAGTAATAATGCCTTGCCCCCAATAGGTTTTATTTAGCCAATAACCAATTTCGCCACTGTGGCTGTATTCAAATTCGCCGGAAGTTATGCCAATACAGCCCGCAAATTCCCCATTTACAACAATGGCCTTAATAATACCGTTTTTTGAGCCTTGGTTTATCCACCAATCAGCATCGGCTTGAGTATACGGAAACGGAATTTTTGACGATAAGTAACGAGTTACCTGTTCATCATTTAAGGTGTTAATAATAAAAGGCGCGTCTTGGGCTTTAAACTCTCTGAGGGTGATCATATTTTTCCATAAATTTTTAGTATGCACGCTAACTTAGCAATCATTTAAGAGTTAAACAATCAGAACCTAAATTAAACGGTTTACGGCTATTACTTTGTTTTAAAGTCCTCTAATATAAGCAAAATATTACACCTATTTTAGATGCCATTATGCACCCTCACATTAAAGCGCTTTATAACAGCGCCCAAAAACCAAGCCGTTTAATTATTGGTTTAATGAGCGGCACCTCGTTGGACGGGCTTGATGTTGCACTGTGTAAAGTAACGGGCGCAGGCTTAAATACACACATTGAGGTTTTAAATTTTACCACCGTTGACTACAACGACGATTATAAAACTAAAATAAAGCAGGTATTTGCTAAGCGAGAATGCGATTTAGAGCTTGTTACTTTATTGCACCCGTGGGTAGGTAAACTCCATGGCGATATGGTTAACCAGTGCTTACATACTTGGCAAATAAACCCAGCAAATATTGATGTAATAGCGAGCCACGGGCAAACCATTTACCACTGTCCGCAGTCGCAACATAATCACAAAAGCTTTAATAACGGCACCTTACAAATTGGCGATAGCGACCAAATAGCCGTTACTACGGGTATTACAACCATTGGGGATTTTAGGCAAAAACACATAGCCGCAGGAGGCGAGGGCGCACCACTGGCTGTGTATGGCGATTATTTATATTTTTCGAGCGCTATTGAAAGTCGGGTTTTGCTAAATATGGGCGGCATAGCTAACTTAACGTTTTTACCCAAAAATGGTGATGCAAACGTTGTGTTTAGCTCCGATATTGGCCCCGGTAATACCATTATGGATGCCTACGTACAGCAGCATTTTATAGGACTACATTATGACGATGGCGCAAAAATAGCAAAAGCAGGCAAGGTAAATACGCCATTATTGAATGCATTATGTAATAACGCGTTTTTTAAACTCCCAATGCCTAAAACCACAGGGCCTGAGGTATTTAACTTAGCGTATTTAAACGCCGCGCAGCAACTTACAAATACTCACCATTTAAGCCATGAAGATATAATGGCCACCTTAAATACCTTTACTGCAACCGTTATAGCAAATGCATTAAACGAGTGTGCAGAGCGCGCACAAAATTGTGTGGTGTATGCAAGTGGTGGCGGTATTCATAATCCGTTACTAATGGCGCAACTTACAGCGCTTTGTCCACGTATTAAGGCTTTTAAAAATACTGACGATTTAGGTATAAATCCCGACGCAAAAGAGGCCGTGTTATTTGCTATTTTAGCAAACGAATGCCTAGCAGGAGAGCAGCAACACCTAAGTAATACTGCACAAGGTATCGCGGGAGTCACTATGGGTAAAGTAAGTTTTGCAGACTAATAACTTATAAATCTGCAAAGAGTGCAGCCAGCACTAAAACAGCGATAAAAACGTAGATCCCATACTCGCAAAATAGCTACGAATACCTTGTGGTTTAGTCCGTTCTACATTAACAAAGGGGGCGCAGTAACCTTGTTCAAATGCGTTAATATGCATATCGAATTGTAGGCTGTTTTTTAAAGTTGCGTGTTTACCGTGCAGCATCATTTGCATTACAAAGCATTGGCTTTGTGTAATTTGGCTCAAAGTAAGGTTTACGTAATCACGTTCAAGATCTGCATTAGTGAGTGTGTGCTCACTAAAATACTCTGCACCACGCGCACTTGGATGTGTTGCGCTAAGCGAAATTATATCGCCCTCATTGACTGCATCAGGCAATACACATTGCAGTGTAATATTATGCGCAGCATTGGCTGTAAGCGATAATTTTTCGTATTCCATGGTGTGGCTCATAGCCGCAGACATCGGATCTTCAAATGATTGCAGTGCAAATGTTAGTTGCACTAAAGGTGTACTCATCTTACTTAATCTTCTAGAGTGTATTCATTTATCGGATAGAGATTATCGCGGATCAAAGTTACAGAATTATGACTTTTGTGGTATAAAAAATACGCATTAAGTTGTGGTGAGTTTCGGCACGGGAAAAGCTATTTAGCAAGAGAGGGGATGCTTTTGAACTCTACCAACGTATGGCTTTTAATGAAATCATGTGAATAAAATAGCCAGACTTGTTTTAGCATATTTTTGGTACATTTTGTTTAAGTGAATAACTTTCTCTACGTAACCAACATGCAAGCCGAGCACTTCTTGACCTATAGTAATGTTATGGTTACATTGATTAAATACACCATCGCACACTAGCAGAAATAGGGATTAATACCTCTCATGGAAGAAACCGATTTACTCAAACAAGATCAAATTCAGTTGGAAATTGATGTAATCTCTACTTTTTCATTAGCTGCTCAGCAGAATGCTTACTCAGTTCTTCGTAACATTCAGGTTTTTGTCTCTGAAAATAACCAGTCAATCTATCGAAACTTAAAGTTAAAGTTATGTGGTATTGACGGGTGGTTAGACACGGTTGAATGGTTAATTGATGAAGTTACTTCTGGCCAACCGGTTAGGTTACCTATTAAAGAGCTAAAGTTTCCTTTTGAAACATTGTTCGGTTTAACCGAAGAAATGGTTTTGCAGCTTAATTTTGAGTTGGTCGATAGCGAAGATAAAATAATATGCAACAAAATTCATAAAGTCAGTGTATTACCTTCAAATTTTTGGGGTGGTGAAACACGCCAACCAGATTTACTTGCTGCTTTCGTTAAGCCAAATGGTTTATATGTAGAATCTTTAGTGAGAAAAGTTGCATCTGTATTAGAGACCGGTGGCCATGGGCGTTCTGTAGATGGATATCAGTCCAACACTAGAGAAAAGCCTTATTTAATGCTTGCAGCGCTTTGGAACGTGATTTTTCAGGAAAAACTTGCGTATGTCAGTCCACCACAAGGTTTTGCTAAAACGGGTCAGCGAATTCGCCTAGCTGCTGATATAAGTCAATCTAAAATAGCTGCGTGCTTAGATTCGTCGATTTTATTTGCTAGCTGTATCGAGGCTATGGGTTTAAACCCAGTAATTGCAATTACTCAAGGACATGCATTTGCTGGTGCATGGCTCATTGATGAAAAACTTCCTGTTCTTTGTAATGACGATCCTCAAGATATAAGAAAACGTTTTGATAATAGAGACTTGGTTTTATTTGAAACCACGCTTGTAACAAATGCCTCTGCTGTAACTTTTGAACAGGCTAAAGAATACGCCCGTAATTTACTCGGTGAGGATAAAGAAGAAGAGTTTATAATGGTTTTAGATATTGCGCAGGCAAGATCACAATCAATAAAGCCGTTATCTACAATTGAGGAAGCACGAATTGAAAGTGAATCTACAGGTGAAAGTATAGAACTTGTTTTGTCTGAAATCCCTCCATTACCACCAGTGCGAGCTGAAGAACGTATAGTTGAAGATAGTCCAGAGACGCGCATTGAATCATGGTGTAGGAAGCTTCTTGATTTAACTAAACGTAACCGGTTATTAAACTTTAACGATAGATCGGTATCAATTAAATTATATTGCCCAGACATAGCGAATATGGAAGATATGTTAGCTGATGGGACTAAATTTAAGTTTTTATCAACGCAAGAGAGTCCATATTTTGACTCTGATCGTGACAGTGAACTATTTCGCTTCCAAACAGGTTCAGAAATTCATAAAGAGTACGCTTTAAACCAGTTAAAAAATAAAGTTTTGTTAGCTAATCAGCCACCTAAGCGGGTTGAGAAAAGTGCGATTGAGCTTTTTAGAAAGGCAAAAAATGATTTAGAAGAAAGTGGTTCAAATACTTTATTTTTAGCTCTAGGTTTTCTGAAATGGAAAGAGAACGCGGACGATAGTCGAAGCTTCAAAGCTCCATTGATATTAATACCTGTGAATTTAACCCGTAAAAGTGCACGTGCTCCTATCTATGTAGAGCAAGTACAAGGTGAAGATCCGATTTTTAATCTTACTTTGATTGAGTTTTTATTATCTGAGCACGATATCAACTTAAATGAGTTTAAAGATGAATTACCTGAAGATGATAGCGGGATAGATGTTCCTTTTATTTGGCACAAAGTCAGGCAAGCAGTCAGTGAGCAGCAAGGTTTTGAAGTTGTAGAAGAGTTGGTTCTATCTTCTTTTTCATTTGCAAAATATTTAATGTGGAAAGATTTAAGAGATCGGTTAGAAGTTTTAAAAGAAAATCAATTTGTTCAACATTTAGTCGATAATCCAAAAGAAGCGTATATTCAAACAGCAGAGTTTGTTGAACAGCATAAAGTTGACGATGCTATAGATCCTGCTGAAGTATTTACTCCATTGAATTGTGATAGTTCGCAATTAGTCGCTGTAGATGCGTCAGCGAAAGAGCAAGACTTTGTTCTTGAGGGCCCTCCAGGAACAGGGAAGTCAGAAACTATTGCTAATATTATTGCTCATAATATTGGTAAAGGCCGCAAAGTCTTATTTGTTGCCGAGAAAATGGCGGCCTTGAACGTGGTATACAAAAGGTTGCAAAAAGTTGGATTGGATCACCTGTGTTTAGAGTTACATAGTAATAAAGCAAACAAAAAAGCTGTGCTAGATCAACTTGGTCAAGCTTGGCAATTTAGAGAAGGGTTGAATCCTGAAACGTGGACTATGCACATCTCTGATCTAAAGGATAAAAAAGATAAGCTAAATGATTATGTAAGAGAACTTCATAAAAAATCGAAGTCAGATATCTCTGTTCGTGACGCAATTTCTAAACTTGCTTTAAACAAAGATAATATTAAATTCAGCTTAGATTGGCCTCTTGATTTGGGTGCAGATAAAACATTAGAAAATGACTTAGGTACACTCAAAGACGCGGTTCTACAGCTTAAAATTGCATTTGAAGACATCTATGATCTGGATATTACTAGTTTCTCATGTGTTAATTCTTCCTCATGGTCGAATGTTTGGCAAAGCCAGCTTATCCAAAAAATAGATGAATGGGCTTCTCAGTTTGCAAGCATTTCAAATAGGTTTAAATCAGCTTTAGATGTTTTAGAATTAAAATTACCTGAAATGACTGGCAAGAGCTTATCTGCTTTGAACTCATTACATAAGCTAAAAGAGTTTGCAAAGAGCCGTAATATTTTATTTGTACTGAAGCCAGGTTTTAATGAACGACTCAAATTAATAGAAGATATTGCGTTACGAAAAGAGAAACTAGATGAATTAATTAGTAAGCAAGATAGCCTCATAAAGATAGAGCTATTACTAGCAGCTCCAATAAGAGAATGGCACTCAGAATTTAAGGCGGCCGATAATAGCTGGTTTAAAACCTTTTTTGCTAGATGGAAAATTAATCAACAAGTTAAAAGCTTTGGCTTTCAAAAATTTAATAATTTATCTGTTTTATCTGAGCTCCTAAGGGCTAAAAATCTTGCAGAAGAAATCAGTAAAGATGTAACTGAGCTTGAAAATTTAGGTATTTGGAAAGACTGGTCAATCACTACAGAAGAGTTAATAGCCACAGCTGAATTTGGTAGATTAGTGAAAGCTAAGTTAAATGAAATCTTTCCTCTTACGAATGACCTAACTAATATTTTAGTATTAATAAACAAGTATTTCGTTGATGGCAGAGATTATCTAGATAGCTCACTACTGGTCTCTAAACTTGATGAATTCAATTCAACATACATTGAATTTGAAAAAGTACAAAAAGATTTATTTGATTTCAGTATTACGGTTCCTTTTGATTCAAACTTAACTAAAATTAGTAAGTCATTGGCTAAGGTGAAAGATAATCAAGCTAAGCTGAAAAGTTGGTGCGAGTGGGTTAATGCAAAAGATATAGTAAGTAATATCGGTTTAAGTACAGTAGAACAGGCACTAAGTTCAGGTGTAGTTTCATCCTCTGAGTTACTAGATCAATTTGAGCTAGCATATTATAGCTGGTTGGCCCCGCTCATGATCGATGAAAGCAAAGTATTGAGAGAGTTTAAAGCTTCAACCCATGAAGCAACAATTGATGCTTTTTGTAAGTTAGACGAAAAAGTAGCTAAGATCACGAGCGAATATATTATTGCACTTGCTTCAAGCAGAGCACCTAGTAAGGAAATAAAAGATTCTAAAAATGATCAACGCTTTGGAGTATTAGCAAAAGAGGTTCAGAAGAAAACCCGGCACATCCCAATTCGAGCTTTAATTAATGAGCTAGGGGAGTCATTGCTAGAACTTACACCATGCATGATGATGTCACCACTTTCAGTAGCTCAATTTTTGCCAGCAGACTTCAAAGGGTTTGATTTAGTCGTTTTTGATGAAGCATCGCAAATGACAACATGGGATTCAGTTGGTTCTATTGCAAGAGGCCGCAATGTTATTATTGTTGGTGATCCAAAGCAAATGCCTCCAACAAACTTCTTCTCAGCGGGGACTTCTGATGCCCCTGATGAAGAAGATCTGGAATCTATTTTAGACCAAGCTTTAGCTGCTCGATTGCCACTTAAAAGGCTCATGGGACACTACCGTAGTAAACATGAGACTCTCATTGCGTTTTCCAATAGCAAGTACTATGAAAACTCTTTAGTGACTTACCCTTCGTCAGAAACAAAAGAATCGGCAGTTTCGTTGCACAAAGTAAATGGCCTCTATGCAAAAGGTAAAGGTAGAAATAATGTCAAAGAAGCACAAGCTGTTGTTAATGAAATAACAAGACGTTTGCTTGATAAACAATTACAAAACTATTCTATAGGTGTAGTGACATTAAATAGTGAGCAACAACGTACAATTGAAGATTTATTAGATGAAACTAGACGGAATAACCCTGATATTGAGAGATTTTTTCATGAGTCTGAAACAAGTGATTCTGTATTCGTCAAAAACTTAGAGTCAGTACAAGGTGATGAACGAGACATTATCATGCTTAGCTTAGGATATGGTCCAACTGAGCCTGAAGCGAAGACTATGAGCATGAACTTTGGACCGCTTAATAAGCAAGGCGGTGAACGTAGGTTAAACGTTGCTATCACACGAGCGACTACAGAGGTAATTGTTTTTAGCAGCTTTAGCTCATCAATGATTGATTTGAGCCGTACTTCATCTACTGCAATCGAACATCTAAAACATTATTTAGAGTTTGCAGAAAGAGGTCCGGTAGCACTTGCCGAAACTGTTAGAGCTGAGCACGGAGTTGATCAATTCGATAGTGATTTTGAACAAGCAGTGGCTAACGACTTGCGACAATTAGGCTGGAAGGTACAGACTCAGGTTGGTGTCAGTAAATTCAGAGTTGATTTAGGTATTCTTCATCCAGACAAGCCCGGTTGTTATATTACGGGTGTTGAATGTGATGGGGCAACATATCACAGCTCACCAGCAGCTAGGGATAGAGATAGAGTAAGGCAAATTATACTCGAAAGCTTGGGTTGGAATATCGTTAGACTGTGGTCAACAGATTATTTTGTTGATGCTGAAACAGCTATTAAAAAACTTGATCTTAAGTTGAATGAAATACTTGAGCTTGAAAGAGAAAAAGATAGGCTGTTAAAAGCAGAAGCAGAAGCAGAAGCAGAAGCAGAAGCAGAAGCAGAAGCAGTAATGACCCATAAAGATTATGAGCACAATGCTATAGAGCAAGATACCTTATCAAATCAAAGTGTCCTTTCTAGAGGCTTACCGTTGCTTGCAACTGATGAGTTCGATGCAAATAATTACTTCAAGCCTGAATATAAAGCTCGTTTAGAAAAACTTGTGAAAGAAACTTTAAGAGAGAGGCCGGGGATAACATTGCATACTCTTGCCTTAGAAATTGCTAATTTACATGGATTAACTCGTACAAGTAAAAAGCAAGTTGACTACATTTGTGAGCTTATAACTCCGTGGGCTGGAATCAAAGATAACGCAGGTTATTCCCCAACAGTCTGGCTTTCACCTGAAGATACTTGTGAGCTAATAAATTGGCGTGGTGTTAATGCTTTTGGCTATGAACGAAATTGGAAAGAGCTAGCTTATGAAGAGGCTCTGGGTTTAGCTATTCATGCTAAAAGTGCAAATGTAGAAAATCCAGTTGAAGAAATGTGTTTAGAGCTAGGACTCAAAAGGAAACATGAGACAACGATTAAGCAGTTTCAAATGTGGCTTTCTTTAGTTAAGTAAAATGATTTAGGCCATTATGCATCAGGTAATATTCTTATCTTATGGCCAAAAGTGTGATCCAGCTCTTGTATTAGGCGAGTTTATTCGGCTTGTTTAGAATAAGCCTCGATTGATTGTAAACGTAATATCTCAGCTAATGACACTTCGTGCGTGTAGTTGCTCGAAAATGCAGTAGTGATATTGCCTGCAACGCTTTGTGCATTGTATTACTGTATTAGTCCGCGCTTTAGTACGCCATAAATATACACTTTGCTATGAAAATATCTTAAAACTAAAAGAGTTTAATTATTAAGGATTGCAGAGCTGGGTTAATAACATGTCAGATGACGCTGCATTTACCCGTTCTACGTTTATTAATAAATTTTTTGTATAAATAATAGGTAAAAAAGCCTCTTTAACCTAAAGCTTTTAACCAAACGACCGATAAATTACTTAATAGAGTTTAGCGATTAGGGATAATCATGGTTAATAATGTATTTGGCAGTTTGGCTAATTTAAACACTTTGCTTGCCCAATCAGTTAATAACACTAACCAAACCTCTGTGACTCCTGCGCTACTAACCAGCGGCGATCTTCAAGCTATTAATGATTTGCAAACTAACGCGCCAAAAATATCCGATGGGTTATTAAGCCAGTTAAATAATGAAACTCTTGATGAAGCACTAGCCAGTAATCAAAAGGTAAGTGACGTTTTACAACAGCAACTTACCTCTTTATTTACAATTTCAAGCACACCTAGCGCGCTTAAATATAAACTCTCCGATGAAGAACTTGCCCTGCGCACCGTAATAAGCTCTCAGCATGAGGGGTTATTAAAAAACGAAAACAGCACTCAATTAATTGAGAGACTAAATACGTCAGTTAAAAATATTCAGGGCGCGTATGCTAATACCAGTGATATTTTATCGAGTTTAGGTCAGCTAGGGCATGAGCAAAAAACTTTTTTAGCCTCAAGCCAGCAACGTGTTGAGCGCTCACTTAATCCATACATGGAAAGCCTCAATCGCGCAAAATATGAGGATGACGATAACTACCTGTTTGAGCTTTCGGTAAAAACTAAAGAGGGTGATGTTATAAACATTACCTTTAACTCATCACAAGGTTATGACGAAGAAACAGGTGAAGCGATAGATGGTTTTGGCATAAGTTACGAAGTTAATGGCAATTTATCAGAGGCTGAACATGGCGCTTTAACGCAGGTTATGGCGGGTGTTGGCGAAATGGCCGATGAATTTTTTAAAGTGAGTGAAAATTCATTCAACCCTCTTATAGTGCCAAATCAAACAGATACGAGCTTAGATTTTTTAGCGGGCTTTAATAGTGAGCAGTTAACCGGTTTTAATGTGTCGTTTTCAACAACGCAAAATGATGCGCTTGATACAGGCGAAAACACGCTTGATTTAAGTTACTCCATTGATGAAACGAAAAATCAGCAAGCGCTTGTGTTTAAGGCTGAGAGTGGGAAAAACGAAATCGACTTTGCACTCGATATGTCTACCATTGGCGCTAAAGATACGCAGCAAATGCAGCAGTATTTAGCGTCGCTCGATCAAAGCCTAGAAGATAGCCGAGTAAACAGTACTGAAGATGATAAAACATCGGCATTTGGTAAAAGTGGCGATGAGGCAATGCAACAAGGTTTTGCATTGTTTAAAGGCGCTTTTGCGAGTATGTCATCAGCGGCTGAGCGTTATAGCAATTTGGAGTCACTTGCAGAACAGCACTTGAATGACGGGCGCGCCATGGTTGCTGATTTGGTTGATAACATGATTACAAACGATGCCCGTTACCAAGGGCTTGGTAATAAGGCGCCAAATACATTAGGCACGGGTATTTCTAAGCTCGCTGATTTTGATGCTACGTTTTCTTATGCGCTTGATAACGGCGACTATCAACCTAAAAGTACAATTGAGCTAAGCCAAGCGACTGAACAAGCCCAATTAGGGGATCTTAGCGGTGTAACGCAAAGTAAAAATGTAAGTAGCCACTTTGATTATCAATATAGTCGCCCTGATTATTACGACAAAGAAGAGAGTTATAACGTAAACACCGCCGTTAAAAATAAAGAACTTGTGGGGCTCGATCAGTCTCACGAGGTTGATGTTGATACAAAAATGTTTGAGTTTAATCCGCAAACAAATCAATACGAGCTGCAAATGGCGATGCAAGAGCAAACCGTTACTAAAAGCGACATTCGCTTAATTGACGATATTTGGCTTGAAGAAAGCGAAAACAGCTACAACATGAATAAAAAAGAGCGTGTTGAGAGCGACGAAAAGCAAGACGAGTTTAAAAAAACAAGCAGCCATTCTCATAATAAACTAGTTACCTTAATTGGTGACTTAGATAAGCTAGCTGAGAATAAAAACGTAAGGCGAGAATATTTAACTAACTTATCGCAAGTTAACTTTTTTATGGATAAAAAGTAACGGTTTTGAGTTGTTCACTCCACACTCAATATTGGGTATAGTCGTTTAATACCTAAATTAATACCTAAATTAATACCTAAAGTAAGAGTAACCTTATGTTTAAACAATTAATTTTACTGTGCGCTTTAAGCATGCCGCTTGTAAGCTGCGCTGCTACGGCACCATTTTCGGGCGAGATAAGTACGCAAGCACTGCTAAGCGACTACGACAAGTTTAACGAGCACTACAAGACGTATACACCAACAGCACAAGACATTGCCCTAATGCAAAAGCTAGAAGGCAAAGAGCTAATTGTATTATTTGGAACGTGGTGCCACGACAGTGAGCGCGAAGTACCGCGTTTAGTTAAGTTGCTTGATGAATCTAAAGTGCAACTTGCCGATATTAAATTTGTTGCCGTGGGTTACAACAAGCAAGACGATGCAGGCATTGCACAAGCTAACGACTTGCAATACACACCTACGTTTATAGTAAAAGACGATGGTAAAGAGTTAGTACGTGTAATCGAAAAACCAACGGGTACATTGGCGCAAGACTTAACGCAGGGTTTGTAAATAGAGCTTGGTGATATTAACGCGGCCAATTGAGCTAATAGACTTATAAGTTAGTTGGTTGGCCGCTATAAATAGTCTCCTGATACTTTAATGTGTGAAGTCGAGGTTTGGTTTTTCCATGATGGGTGTGATCTCGCGAACATAAGTGAAGTGAAATATATCAGGCGCCGCTTGGAAATTTGCTCACTGGCGTCGTAGTGCGCTACATCAGAAGCCTCATGGCATGATATGTAGCGTATTGGTGATATTTAAAGTAAAATAGAATTATAAAACATTATTTTGGGGGCGTTATGAAAGCTTTGTTAGGTAGTTTAGCTAAGAAAATTAAAGGCGATCCCTTGGGAAGCGAGCAGTTAAGGGCTTTTATTTCTAGTAGTTCAAAAGATAGTGAAGTTATTACTTTGTCAAATGGCAAGAAGTACCGTGTTTCTACTTCTCCTAAAGAGAAAGCAGTTGCATGAATATAGCTTTTCCTGCTTTTTTTATTTTAGTACTAATAATTCCAGGTTTTATATTCCAAAATTCTTATGAAAAAGTAGAAAATACTAGCATAGAAAAAAAGCCATTTGATGTATCTTCATCCTTGGCTTTTTTTTATGCCTTAATTTTACATACTTTCCTAATTTATATGTTGGTACCTTTATTAGGTAATGAAATTAACTATGAAATTTGTCTAAAATTACTAACTGGTTCTAAATCTGTGTCGGAATCTGATTTAGAAATTGTAAGTGCTAGTATCCCTAAAATCATTTTATATTTTTCTAGTTCATTTTTACTCGCATATATTTTGGGAAAAATATTTCAAAAGCTAATTTTTCACTTTAATCCATATAAATCTTCCAGATATGCCTTCGATACTCCATGGTACTATGAGCTTACTGGAAAATTATCTGAAACTCAGGACGCAGAGTTAATCAAGTTATCTTGTTTAGTAGAGTCTAAAAATGTTTCCTTCTTATATTATGGTGTACTTGAAGACTTTTATCTTGATTCTAGTGGACAGCTAGATCGTGTTGTTTTATCTGATGCCATGAGAAGACCTATAGAGTCAGATAAATCTTCATCTACAGCTTCCCCAACTACGCGTTTTTACGAGATTAAAGGAGATAGGCTTATTCTCAAGTATGAAGACATTAAAAATATAAATATTGAATATCTTTATATTATTGAAGAAGAATAAGCAACCAACAAAACGTGTAGTAGCGCTGCTCCTTATTGGAGAACAAATGCGATTTATATATCGCGTATATACTTACTCATATAAAAATCATTCACTAAATAGGCTTTTCTCGAATGCTTGCGCAGCATGTGAAGAGGGTCTGTCTTTGTAGTGTAATTGGTATAATGGTCTTGATAACTCGACGTTACTTGGCTGTTTTAGCCGTGTTAATTTACCTAACTGCACTAAATCTTCAGTGACCACATTAGGCAATAACGCAACGCCCATCCCTTGTGCTACCGCTCTTGCTATAGCCTCGTTGCTGCCCAATTGCATACTGCGCTCTGCTATTACGCCATGTTGGGCTAATAACTTAACCGACATTTCTAAAGTGCCCGAGCCCGGCTCACGTAATAACCAAAACTGTTTGTTTAACCATGCTTTTAAGTTTTTAGCGGGCTTAAAGTTACTGGGTATAACGATACTCATTAAATCGTTTTGCCAGTGCTTACTTATAATATGCGGCTCGGTTGGTGTGCCTTCAACCAGTGCTAAATCGATAGTGCATTCTAGTAAGGCAAGCTCAATTTGCGCGGTATTGGCAACTTGTACTTCTACTTTTATATCTGGGTACTGCGCGCAAAACTTAGCTAAATAAGGCGGTAACCAATAACTGGCAATGGTGGTACTGGTGCCAATAACAAGTGTGCCGCGCTTAAGGCCTGTGCGCGATTTAATATCTTCAATGGCTGCTTTTTCAATAGCAAAAATACTACGCGCATGTTCAAAAAGTGCTTGTCCACCTTCACTTAAGGTGAGCTTTTTACCCTTAGATGCACGTTCAATAAGTAGAATGTTTAACTGATGCTCTAGCTCTTTTAGCGCCTTAGAAACAGCGGGCTGGCTTATAAAAAGCGCTTCGGCTGCGCCTGAAAAGCTACCCAATTTAGCCACTGTATAAAACACCCTAAGTGCATGTAAGTTCATTGAACACCTTAAACTGTATAACCTTAGGTTATCAAATCATGATTTTAATATATTGGAGTTATATTTTGAGCTTTTTTACAATTAAGTCAACACATCAACATGGTTTAAGTGAGGGAATATTATGCTTAGCGCTATTAAAAATAGTTTTCAGCCTTTGGGTATTAATACTAAGCAATACGGCGATACGCGCTGGTGGATTGGCATGTTACTGGTTATTGTACTTGCGGGTGTTGCTATTGCGCTGAGTAAATTACCAATAATGCAAACTGCGCAATTTAGCTCACTCACTATTGGTATTGTGGTTGGTATTATTGTGGGCAACAGTGTGTTTTCGCGTATAGCTACGCGTACCGATGTAGGTGTTGATTACGCTAAAAGTATTTTACTCAAAGCGGGTATTATTTTATTTGGTTTTAGAATTACTTTTGCGCAAGTAGCGGGCGTAGGTTGGGAAGGCTTATTAACCGATGTTGTAATGCTGTTAGGCACATTTATTTTGGCAGTGCAGCTAGGTAAGCGCGTATTTAAGCTTGATGAACAAACAACCATATTAATTGGCGCGGGTAGTTCTATTTGTGGTGCCGCTGCGGTTATGGCAACTGAGCCGGTTATAAAAGCGCAGGCGCATAAAGTATCGGTAGCGGTGGCAACGGTGGTGGTGTTTGGCACGTTAAGCATGTTTGCCTACCCAATTATGTTTGATTACATGGGACTGAGTGAACACGCTTACGGTATTTTTGTTGGTTCAACCATTCATGAAGTAGCACAAGTGGTTGCAGCGGGCACAGCTGTAAGCGCCAATGCTGCTGATACCGCCGTTATAGAAAAAATGCTAAGGGTGATGATGCTTGCGCCATTTTTAGTGGGCTTATCGTTTTGGCAAAGTAAAAAGCATGCTAAAACAAACAATAACGAGCATGGCGGCGAGCAAAAAGCAGGTATTACGATCCCTTGGTTTGCGGTGTTATTTATTGTGGCAAGTGGTGTGCATTCACTCTCTATTATTCCTCAAGTGGCTACAAGCGCAGTTGTTTGGTTTGATAATATATTACTCACCATTGCGATGGTGGCTTTGGGCTTACGCACACATGTTGGCGCTATTCGCCAAGCGGGTATTAAACCGCTGTTACTGGCGCTGTGTTTATTTTTGTTTTTAACATTGGGTGGTTACGCTATTAATATAGGCATTGCTGAACTGTTTTAAACGTTACTTGGTAAAAGTTGATTGGCGGCTTAAATTGGCCAATCAACTTCGTTTAAGGTATCCAGCTGCCTGCTGGTATTTTTATTGCCTTGCCATTTATTAGTGTAAACAGTGTGCGGGTCAAACTGTAACGTTTGTTTTTGTATATTAAAGTGCCTACCACCACGCGGATCTACGCCTACACCTGCTATATATTGCCAATTACCCCAATTAGCGGCTACATCGTAATCAATCAGTTGCTGTTCAAAATAAGCTGCGCCGTATCGCCAATCAAGGCCAAGCTCGTTTACTAAGCAGCTTGCTGCAATTTGCCTTGCTCTATTTGATATATAACCCGTAGCATTAAGCTCATTCATAATGGCATTGACTAATGGGTAGGGTGTTGAGCCATTACACCATGCAGCAAATCGGCTTGGCATAAATGTAGTAAGGGGTTTGGTTTGCTTTTGGCCTTTAAAGCTAAACAGGCTTTTACCGGCCTTAAGTGCATGCCATTTAAAATACTCTCGCCATAGCAATTCAAATTTAATCCAGTAGGTAGACTCGTTTGTTATATAACTTTGTTCGTACGCCTCAACTGCTTTATAAACTTGCCGCGCACTTACACAGCCAAAAGCAAGCCAGGTACTAAATTTTGTGGTGTTATTAAAGCCATCAAGCTCGTTTCGAGTTATTTTATAAGTACTTGGCAGCAAGCCTGAAAAGTATTGCTCTAAGTGTGTTTGCGCACTTTTAAACCCGCCATGCATTACACCATTATTTGCTATACGCTCTAAAGGTTTTTTAGCGCACATGGTTATTGGCTGAGGGAGCAAACCGTTTGGTAATGTTGAAAGTGAAATGGGGCTGGTGGCGGCCTCTACCTTTTTACGAAACGGGGTAAAGTGTTTAGGTAATTCGCTTAAATCAAACGGTAGGTCACTTTGTTTAAAGAGCGTGTCTTGCTGCGACCCTGTAAATTTAGTATTAGGGCAATGTGCTTTGAGTAAGTTTATTTGGCGTTGCTCGTACAGGCCAAATTGCTCGCTGTATACCACTTCATCTATATTTTGCTCATTTATACGCGCTTTTAAAAGCGATACGGGTTCGCCTTCAAGCACATGCAGGGTTTGCCCGCGCTCAATAAGTGTTTGTTGTAGTTCGTACAAGCTTTGCATTAAAAACTGATGTTTATGCACGCCATATGGCTTTTGTTGGTAGTTATTATTTTTAAACCAGTGCGGGTTTATAACAAATACAATATCGAGCGCGCATTGCTCAGTAGCAAGTTCGCTTAAAATAGGGTTGTCATCTATTCGTAAATCGTTTTGTAGCCAATATAAAATGCGTTTGCTCATAGGTTTACTCAGGTTTTTGTAATCATTAACTTTACGAAGCAAAAGCGGGTAGGGATTAGTTTTGAGGTGTTTAAGAGGGTTTTAAAAAGAGGCGGCAAATAATACCGCCTCCTTGAATGTTAAATAGCCGATTTTTGTTTTGCTATCCAATCGTTTATTACGTCTTCTAATACTTCCATAGGGAGTGAACCTTGGCCGATTACGGTGTCGTGAAAGCTGCGAATATCAAATTTAGCGCCTAGTTCTTTTTCAGCTTTTGCGCGCAGTTCGCGTATTTTTATTTCGCCCATTTTGTACGAAAGCGCTTGGCCTGGCCATGAAATATAACGATCTATTTGATCCTCCACCGCACTTTGTGGCAAAGCAGTGTGATCTGCCAAGTAGTCAATAGCCTTTTGGCGGCTCCAACCAAAGGCATGAATACCGGTATCAACAACAAGTCTCACTGCTCGCCACATTTCGTAACCTAAACGGCCAAAATCGCTGTAAGGGCTTTGATAAAAGCCGGCTTCTTTACCTAAGCGCTCTGTGTAAAGTGCCCAACCTTCGCCAAATGCAGAGTGGCTAAGTGTGCGTCTAAATTCGGGTACATTTAACTCCATAGCAATAGCGTTTTGTAAATGATGCCCTGGTATTGCCTCATGAAGGCTTAGTGCTTCTAAATTATACAAAGGCTGTAGCTTAGGTGTTGAGGCCAAAAAGTAAGTGCCAGGGGAGCGGTTATCAGCAGGTGGCATATAAAACGCGCCGCGACTCGCTGAGCCTTTAATAGTAAAGGTGTTACGCGGTAAATTATTAAAGTAGGTTGGTAACTTGCCATACATTTTTTGCGTAATAAAGGCTGTTTTTTCAAGTAGGTCTTGCGCGTCTGTTGCGTAAAATTGCTCATCGGTTGCTAAAAATTCTAAAAAATCGCTGTATGTGCCATCAAAACCTACTTCATCAATAATGTTTTGCATTTGCGTTTTTATACGCGCGACTTCTTTTAAGCCAAGCTCATGAATTTTCTTTGGTGTGGCATTGGTTGTGGTGTAGTAATTAACTGCATATTTGTAATACTCAAGCCCGCCTTTAACGCTTGCAATACCCGGCTGGGCTCTACAGTTAGGCATGTAATCGTTTTCAAAAAAGTCGTAAAAATGCTGATAAGCAGGGACTACTTTTGAGCTGATTAAGGCCTTTGCTTTATTTTGGTATGTGGCTTTTTGCTCTGCTGTAAACGTGTTTGGTATACGTGTAAAGGGCTCGTAAAGGGCACTGTTTTCAGGTTGCTTAACAATATGCGCGCTAATGCTTTGGCTGTAATTTTCAAAGGTTTTGCAGTAATGAGTAAAGCCTGTTTTTATACCTTCTTTCATTAAATCAATATTTTGCTGATTAAATCGAGGGTAGTCGGCAAGGCTGATTAAAAATGCGTTGTAATCGTCGGGTGTTAAAAATGCCATGTTAGCCGGTGCTTCGGCAAAATAAGTATGCCAGCCACTTAAAAAATTAACCGGAAAATACTTATCTTGATAAAGGTAGCTTTGCTGCTCTGTTTCTCGCTCATATTTAAATAAGCGGTAGTTCATTAGCTGCTTGTTGTTGAGCGTTTTTGGGTCAATGCTGGCTAAGCTTTTTAGTACGCTGTTGTTATAAGCTTGGCGCTTTGCAATGGCTTGCTCGCTCCAATTTGGCAATGTACCGTTTGGCTTCCAGCCATCTGGATCGGTACGAAAAAATATTTTTTCGGTTTTGGCGTTTTGCCAGTGGTTATCAATAATGGTTTTTAAATCAGTGTTACTGTCGGCTAAGCTTGGTAGCGATGCAACCGCTAAGCATATAGCTAAAAGAGTTTTTTTAAACATAGTCATCCGTTATTGGCGAGTTAGTTATTATTTATCGCGCTTTTTTATTTTAATTTGTGCTCAATATAGTACCAAGTTAACTTAATCAATGCGCTTACTTTTATAACCAGTACCTCTAGGTTTTACTTTTGATTGAACAAATTTCACTGCGTAACTGATTGGCGTACTAGTTTATTGTTTTATCAGCGTTTAGAATGATTAAAACTTATTATAAAAAATGACCGTCATGTTTAATAAAGTAATTACCTTAATTGATGAAGCTAATAACCAAGACCCAAATAGTGAACAGCACAATGGACAAAGCTTTCCTAAAGAAAGTTTATACGCCTTGCGCATGAGCGAAATGTTAACTCGTTTTAAACCAGATGCCGATGAACTCATGCAAATTGCAGTGCGCGGGCAGCATATACAACGCTGGAAGTCGCCACGTAGTGACTTTGAAATGAATAAGCAGGGCTATCATCAATGGCGCAGTGCACTTTATATATTTCATGCTAGCAGTGTTGTTGCGCTCATGAAGCAAGCTGGTTACGATGAAGCTGAGCAAAACCGAGTGTACGATGCGGTCGCTAAAAAGAATATTAAACGTAATCCAGACAGCCAGCTTGTTGAAAATGTGGCTAGTTTGGTGTTTATTGAACATTATATGCTTGGATTTGCCAATGCAAAACCAGATTACAATGAGGAAAAGTGGATTGGTATAATTCGTCGTACTTGGCAAAAAATGTCAGATGAAGCGCATGAGTTTGTACTTGCAGGTAATATTACATTACCCGCACCACTTGTTGGGCTTATTCACAAAGCACTTGAGTAAAGTAGTATAAGTTAAGTATTAAAATAAAAAGGAGTTTTAAATGCATTGCCCACGTACAAATGCATCTCTCGAGCCGTTATTAATTGGCGGTATTACTGTTTACACTTCAGCGCAAGGCGGCGTATTTTTTGATAACAGCCAAATTTTTAAATTTAGCTCGCCAGAGCTAAAGCATGGTCAGGTGTTGCTAAAGCATTTGAGTGAACATAGCGAGAGTGAATACGATGTATCACTACGAATTAATTGCCCAAAGTGCAAAAAAATTGTAATGATGCGCAGGTATTTTTCGCCAGTAAAGGCCGTTGAAATAGATGAATGCCCAGGCTGTGCAGGAATATGGCTTGATAGTGGCGAGCTGGCAAAAATACACGAAAACCACTTAACACCCAAAGAGCGTAAGCTATTAGCTCATGAAATGGCAACCAATCATGGGTTTATAACTATTAAATCACCTACTTCTAGGTTTACGCCAACTAATAAAAATAAAAGTGCGCATGAAACCACCGTTGAGAACTTGGTTCGCTTAGCTTTACTTAGTTTGTGACTGTTAAAAACATATTAAAACAAAAACGGCGTACTAAAAAGTACGCCGTTTTTATTACAATAAACTAATTTTTAACGAATTTATTTATTACGATTTTCTTTAGCAAATGCACGTATTTTACGCTTTTGCGACAGTGTTACTTTATTAACACGACCAGCAAATGGGTTTTCACCTTCTCTAAATTCAATTTTGATTGGGGTGCCCATAATTTTAAGCGCTTTACGGTAGTAGTTCATCAGGTAGCGTTTATAACTATCTGGTAAATCTTTAACTTGGTTACCGTGAATAACAATACGTGGTGGGTTATAACCACCGGCATGCGCATATTTGAGCTTAACACGACGACCACGAACAAGTGGCGGCTGGTGATCGGCTTGAGCCATGTCCATAATACGACGCAACATTGCAGTACTTATACGTTTAGTTGCAGACTCATACGCTTCGTCAACAGATTCGAATAAATGACCAACACCTGTACCGTGTAGTGCAGATATAAAGTGTAGGCGTGCAAAGTCAATAAAGCCTAAACGGCGATCGAGCTCTGATTTAATACGATCTTTAACGTAATCGTCTAAGCCATCCCATTTGTTCACAGCAATAACCAATGAACGACCTGAGTTAAGAGCAAAGCCAAGCAAGCTTAAGTCTTGATCTGAAATACCATCGCGAGCATCAACAATCAATAACACAACGTTACAATCTTCGATTGCTTGAAGCGTTTTAATTACAGAGAACTTCTCAACTACGTCGCTTACTTTTTTACGTTTGCGAACACCGGCTGTGTCAATTAACACATATTCTTTTTCATTTCGCGTCATCGGAATGTAGATAGAGTCACGTGTTGTACCTGGCATATCGTATACAATTACGCGTTCTTCACCGAGTATGCGGTTAGTAAGTGTAGACTTACCAACATTAGGGCGACCAATAATGGCAAGCTTTACAGGTTTGTCTGCAAATGCCTGGTGATCGGTGTCGCTGTCTTCATCTTCTTCGTAAAGATTAATAAGCTCTTCGTCATCGCCTGTTACGTCTTCGTCTTGTGCAGCTAATTCAGCAATAAGCGGCTGAAGTGTTTGCTCAAGTAATAGCGTAATACCACGACCATGGGATGCCGCAATATGATGAATTTCACCTAATGATAATTGGTAAAATTCAGCACAGTTTGAATCTGCATCAATACCATCGGTTTTGTTGGCAACAACAAAACACTTTTTATCTTGCTTGCGTAAGTGATTAGCAATTGCTTGGTCAGCTACGGTCATACCTACACGAGCATCTACTAAAAACAGAACAATGTCGGCTTCTTCAATGGCTAGCAGAGATTGATCTGCCATTTCGATTTCGATGCCTTCTTCTGAGCCATCAATACCACCCGTATCTACCACGATAAATTCATAGCCATCATAACTAGCTTGGCCATATTTTCTATCTCGTGTTAAACCAGGGAAATCGGCTACGAGCGCATCACGAGTACGTGTTAAACGGTTAAATAATGTGGACTTGCCCACATTGGGTCGCCCAACTAGAGCGATCACGGGAAGCATAAACTACCTCTTTAAAAAACAACAAAAGGCTTCGCAGTGCGAAGCCTTACAAAAAATAATTAACTATTAGCAGGTTATACTAATAGTAGTAAGTTAGTTCGGTATTTTAACCGCACTAACTTCACCATCACGGGTGTATAAAATCAGTTTATCGTCGGCAACAACAGGCTCAATAAAAAATCCTGAACTGTCAAAGTCTTCACGAGATACTAGCTCGCCAGTTTCTTTATTTAACCAATGCAGGTTACCTTCTTGGTCGCCTATAGCTAAATGGCTACCCGCAACTGTAGGGCCTGTTAAGTACCAACCACGTAGAGCGGGTTGGCTCCAACGTTCAATACCTGAATCTTTATCCAATGCGTAAATAACACCATCGCTATCTACTACATAAATACTTTGTGCGTCCATTGCAATATCGCGGTAGCTACTGTATTCACGTTTCCAGACAATATTACCTGAGCGAATATCAATAGCGGCTAAGTTACCATTATAAGCAATAGCATATGCGTATGGGCCGCTAATAAGTGGTTGAGTATCTACGTCAACTAGGCGTTCAAACTCTGATGCACCTTTAGCTACCGCTATTTCTGCGCTCCATGCTGAGTAACCACTTTCTGAAATCAAAACGTTTAACTTGCCTGTTTCAAGGCCAACTAATACACCACCGTTAGCAACGGTTGGCGAGCTTTGTCCGCGCAATGTTAGCGGCGGTACTTCTTGTTCAAAGCTCCAACGCTGCTCACCTGTATCTGGGTGTAGCGCTAATAATTTACCAGACGCTAAATTAACAAAAACTAAGCCATCGCCAGCAGTTGGTTTTGATAGCGATTCACCAGGTACATTTTTACGCCAAACTTCTTCACCGGTTTCGCGATCTAGGGCAATAATAAAGCCATGTTCAGAGCCAATATAAATCTTACCATAAGCTTGTAAAATACCGCCTGATAATTTTGCTGTACCGTTGTCACTCCATGGCCAAAATGATAAATCCTGACGCACGTCAGTTTCCCATTTTGTGTCGCCATTCGTAAGCGAAAGTGCTTCAACTTGGCCTTCACGGCTAGCAACGTATACAGTGTCTTTATAAATAGCAGGCGTTAGACGAGAGAAATAATGCTCTACACCGCCACCAACTGATTCTTGCCAAACAACGTCAGTTTCAAACTGGTTTACAATTTCAGGAAGTACTAGTTCGTCTTCATCATCACTTGATGAACAACCCATCAGTGTTGCCATACATAGGGCAAGGGTTGCAGTCGTTAATTTTCTCATGCCTAAAACCTTAAGCCGCTGGGCTAGTTACTGCTAGGTCATCTAACTTAACTTGTAATAGTGGGTTACTGGTTAATCCACCTGCATCTACAGCTGCTTGATAAGCAGTGCGAGCCTGATCTTTATTACCTTGCTGAGCGTAAATATCGCCTTTAAGCTCGGCAACGTTTGCGTTAAATGCTTCTGGTAATGGTGCATTTAATGTATTTAATGCATCGTCATATTTAGTTTGTGCAATTTGAATGCGGGCTAAGCGTGTAATAGCAATTGCTTTTAGTTCTGTATTTTGCACATTAGATACGATCCAACTCAGTTTTTCGCTTGCTACATCTAACTTTTGCGCATCTACAGCATCTTTAGCAGCAACAAATGCGGCTAATGTTGCATAGTTTGTGTCTTTATTTTCGCTGATAAACGTATCTGCTGAAGATAATACATCATCACCTTCAACAAGCTTAGTGAAAGAGTTTGATGCTTTCTCAGCTGTTGTGATTTGGTTTTGGTTATACGCTTTCCAGCCATACAAACCACCCAAGCCAACAACTATACCTAGTGCAAGTGAAACGCCGTTTTCACGGAAAAAACGTTTAATGGCTTCTGCTTGTTCTTCTTCTGTTGAATGTATATCCATGTTTACCTCTAATGTCAGCTTAGCCGTTAATAAGCTCAGCTAATAGCGTTTTAGCTTGTTCTAATTCTAATGTGACTTGTTCTTTACGTTCACGTAAGTACTTTATAGTCACAACGCCTTTTTCTAATTCATCTTCACCGATAATAACAGCAACAAGTGCATCGCTTTTATCAGCACGTTTTAATTGTTTTTTAAAGTTACCGCCGCCAGCATGTACCATAACACGTAAACCGGCTACGTCACGACGTAGTTCAGAGGCTATAATAGGTGCTTGAATACTTGCTTTGTCGCCCATCGCTGCTAAATATACATCAGCATTGCGACGAATGTCACCCACACACTCAATAGCCTGTAGCAATAATACTAAACGTTCTAGGCCCATTGCAAAACCAACCGCTGGGGTTGCTTTACCACCTAGTTGCTCAACTAAACCATCGTAACGACCGCCTGCACAAACAGTGCCTTGTGCGCCTAAACTGTCGGTTACCCATTCAAATACGGTACGGTTGTAGTAGTCTAAACCACGTACTAATTTTTCATTAACCGTGTATGAGACGCCTGCAGCGTCTAAACGTTCACATAAATTTTCAAAATGTTCTTTTGATTCAACATCTAGGTGCTCAGATAATTTAGGTGCGTCGGTTAATATGGCTTGTACATCTGGGTTTTTGCTATCAAGTACGCGTAATGGGTTTGAATACATACGACGTTTTGAATCTTCATCCAGCACATCTATGTGTTGTTCAAGGTAAGCTACTAATGCATCACGGTAATCGGCGCGCGCTTCGTTAGATCCTAATGAGTTAAGCTCTAAGCGTACGTGCTCAGTAATACCAAATGCTTCCCATAGTTGCGCTGTTAATAAAATAACTTCGGCATCTATATCGGCTGTGGCAATACCAAATGTTTCTAAACCAAATTGGTGAAACTGGCGGTAACGACCTTTTTGCGGACGTTCATGGCGAAACATTGGTCCCATATACCAAAGACGCTGCTCTTGGTTATATAACAATCCATTTTCGTTACCTGCGCGCACACATACAGCGGTGCCTTCAGGGCGCAGTGTTAATAAGTCACCATTGCGATCGGCAAAGGTGTACATTTCTTTTTCTACTATATCGGTTACTTCACCAATAGAGCGTTTAAATAAGTCGGTTGATTCTACAATAGGAAAACGAATTTCTTGATAACCGAACGATGCTACTGTCTCGCGTAAAATGCTTTCTACTTTCTGCCAAACTTGTGTGTCGCCTGGCAGACAATCGTTCATACCGCGAACTGCCTGAATTTGTTTTGCCACTGATAAATCCTAAATGCTGTTTATGTGTAATAAAAAATGCTTACACAACAAGAATGCTAAAAATTGACCTGACATTATAGCGTTTTAGCTATAAAGGTAAACGGCAAACAGCGTTGTCTGCCGCTAAATACGGTATTTATTCGACTATTTTTATGTCGATAGGTGTTTGGTTTTGCTTTTGGGCTATAAAGTCACGTACATAACCTTCGAGTTGTTCAACAATATTATTGTTGTCGATACGTGCTTTTTGACGCTCTCCATTAATATATAAGCCAGAACGACGGTTTGCACCCGCAAGACCTATATCACTAACGAGTGCTTCACCTGGGCCATTTACAACACAACCAATTACCGAAACCGATACAGGCTCAATAATATCTTCAAGGCGTTCTTCAAGCTGGTTCATGGTGCTAACTACATCAAACTCTTGGCGTGAGCAGCTAGGGCAGGCAATAAAGTTAATACCGCGTGAGCGTATACGCAGCGATTTTAAAATATCAAAGCCTACTTTGATTTCTTGTACTGGGTCGGCTGCAAGTGATACTCGTAGTGTGTCGCCAATGCCTTCAGCAAGTAACATACCTAAACCAACGGCTGATTTTACCGAACCTGAGCGCATGCCGCCTGCTTCGGTAATACCTAAATGCAGTGGTTGGTCTATTTCTTTAGCAAGTAAGCGATACGCACCAACGGCTAAAAATACATCTGATGCTTTTACTGATATTTTAAATTGGTCAAAATCAAGGCGGCGTAATATATCTACATGGCGCATTGCTGATTCTAATAAGGCTTCAGGTGTAGGCTCGCCGTATTTTTCTTGTAAGTCGCGCTCAAGTGAGCCGCCATTTACACCAATACGAATAGGAATGTTATGTTCGCGAGCTGAGTCGACCACGGCTCTAATACGTTCTTCGCTGCCTATATTACCTGGGTTTATTCGTAGGCAATCCACGCCGTATTTTGCCACTTTTAAGGCTATACGGTAATCAAAGTGAATATCGGCTACTAAAGGGATAGTGACTTGTTCTTTAATACTTTTAAATGCATCTGCTGCATCCATTGTTGGCACTGATACACGCACAATGTCGGCACCGGCATCTTGTATCGCCTGAATTTGTGCCACGGTTGCATCTACGTCCATGGTATCGGTATTGGTCATTGATTGCACTGCAATCGGTGCACCATCACCAATAGGTACATTACCTACATTGATACGAGTTGATTTTCTGCGTTTAATTGGAGATTCTGAAAACATAGCGACTACTCTGCTAGTGGTAATTTAAATTTAGCTAAACGATTTTTAGGAAAAGCCGAAATGTCGATAGGCTCACCATCCAAGGTAATACTTACAACGTCATGCTTACCTAGTACAACAGAAAAAGGAGGAGTACCGCTAACCGTCATCTGGTAGCCTGCTTTTTTAACACCAAAAGCTACTTTTTCACCCTCACCGTCATAAACTTCAACCCAGCTTTCATCGTTAAAGTTCATCACGATTGTACTTATACCTGGTGTTTTATCCAGATCAGTAGTTACTGTTTCTACGGGTTGTTCTACTGAATCATTTAATGTTTCGCTTTGCGGTTGTACCGTTTTATTAGTATCTGCTTGTTGTTCTTGTTCAAAAAAAGGAGATTGTGCTGCTTGTCGCTCACTCATAATTGAGTTCTCAACATTAATATTACTTGTTTGTTCTTCAATTGGCGTGGCATTTTGCCAAAACCAAAGTGCAGACGAACCAATGACGATCGCTAAAATAATATAACTCACGAACATTAATCGGCTGTCATTGGCTTCTTTTTCCGTTCGGCGTGAAAAGCTTTGCATGTTCGCGGGTTTAGCCGGCTCAGGTGGGGCTGGCATCATAGCTAGAATAGGCGTGCAATCAACTTTTAATTCTCGGCAATAGTTTTTAATATAACCTTTTACAAACGTAATAGGACCGAGTAATTGAAATTCATCGTTTTCAAGACGCTTTATTTGTAGTTCAGATAGTTTTAACGGCTTAGCAATTGCTTCAATGCTCACATTCGCTTGCTCACGATGTGCTTTTAGTATTTGACCAACCGTTGGTTGTTCGCTCTGTGTTTGCGTATTGTCTTCATTCATAATGTGTATGAGTCTGGATCCACTAGTAAAAGTCTATGCCCTGGCGTAAGTGCTATGTCAGGACTTAATTTATTCCATCGCATTAATTGATCAATTAATACACGCCGCTGGGTAGCTATTTCGTAAAGGGTGTCGCCAGCTTTAATTTCGTAATAAACATTAGGATCGTTTAGGTAAATTTTACTTCCATTCATTACCCGATCCGACTCTTTTAAACCATTCCATTGTAGAAGTTTTTGTAGTTTAACATTGTATCGCACCGAAATGCTAAATAGGTTTTCACCGAATTGAATTACATGAAATGGGATGCTTAAAGTTGGTACTTTAGGGTTGAGCATTGGTGGTTCAATGTGTTCACTTGCCTCATAACTCTTAAACTGTATGTCATTATTATTTTGGCGGCTACTTTCAGCAAACACGTTAGTATCTTTCGTTGCAGTGTAAAAAACAACATCAGAATCATTCTGTTCTATAGGAGCCTTTATTACAGGGGGAGTTTGCTGCGAATTAAAGTTTGCATCTTTAGGGGCGCCAAAAGAAATTATTTTAATGCTGTCATTTGGTTTAGTTAATGTTTTTTCGGCTTGTTTTTGCGATTTAGGTACTTGTGTAGCAGCGACCGTCTTTTGCATCGTATTAGCTGAATTATGACCAGTTGTTAAAGCAAGCATGATAGCCGATGTATCGGTTTTAGTACTTGAACTAGTTACTGTTGGTGTCGTTTCTTTTTTTGAAATAGATGATGGGGGCGCGCTTGTATAAGTATTTCCTTTATTAATTGGATTAACAGTACTTGCAATAACTGAACTTGCATTATCCATTTGAGTTTGGGGTGCTAAACTTATGCGTTTGTTATCGTTGGTAACTAAGCTTGTTGAATTATCTCTAGCAATGTGTTTTTTCCGGGTGATTTTTATTTTTGGTTTAACACTAATTTGTCCACCATTACTTGTTTCTTGTAATTCATCAAGTTTAGCTTTTCGGTATTTTTCTCTTAAAATTTCAAATTCGCTTAACCGTACTTTTTGCTCTCGAATTACGTATGCTTCATTACTCGTTGGGTAGGTCTGTGAAATAGTGGTCGCAATTTTTTCTGCATCTTCTATTTTACCCATTCGATTTTTTATTAAATAGTTAAGCATCAAAGCCCGAGATGAAACTTTGCCTGTATCGTCATAACGCTTTAAAAGCTCATTTGCTTTGTGTAAATCACTCTTAGCATAAAACAGTGCAGCTAAACTGATTAAAGTAGACGTTCTTTGCGAGCTGTGGTTCATGGCTTGTTTAAAATAACTTTCAGCATTATCAAAATCGTTAAACTCAATGGCACATAAAGCTAAATTTTCGTAGCTTTCTGCAACACGAATGTAGCTAGGGATTTCTATTGCTTTTAAAAATTGATCAGTGGCTCGGTCGTATTCATTTATGCCACATAAAAATACACCGTAGTTATTTAAAGTATTTGGATCGTCTGGTTTTATGGCGAGTGCTTTTTGGTAAGCTTTATCGGCCAGTGTATTTTCACCAACTTGTTGATAGTAATAAGCTAGAGAGTAATGAACCTCTGGTAAATTTGGTGCAAATTCGGCTGCACGCTCTAAATTATATTTAGCCTGAGAATTATTGCCTGTATTTAGGTATTGTAATGCTAGAGCAATACGCGTTCGCGCTGCGCCTATATTATTAATTTTATTTTCGACGACGGGTTTGTCACTGCCGTTATAACTATTTTCGGTTACACACCCGCTTAGAGCGAGTGCCGATATAGTTAAAGCAAGTAAAGATCGCATTACCTTATCTCTGTATTTTAATCCATATCTTCTATCTTACCTAAAAGCCTTTATGTTGCATCATATATTTAAAAATAAACGAATTAATATAAAGGCTTTAAGTATTTTACTAAAAGTTATGCTTGATGAATGTTTACAGTAATCGCATTATCATCACGCATTTTCTTTTTAGCTAAGCGCTTAGTACGATCCACTACATCACCCACTAATTGTCCACAAGCTGCATCAATATCGTCCCCTCGAGTACGACGAACAATACAGGTAACGCCGGCTGCTTGTAATACCTTTGAAAAGCGATCAATACGGCTGTTACTTGAGCGAGTGTACTCATTACCTGGGAACGGGTTAAACGGAATAAGGTTTACTTTAGATGGTGTGCCTTTTAACGTTTGCACGAGTGCATGCGCCTGATCGGTGCTGTCGTTAATACCGTTAAGCATAACGTATTCAACGGTTACGTCTTTATTAGCTTTTGAACCGTCGATATAACGACGACACGCGGCTAAAAATTCTTCAATAGGGTACTTTTTATTAACGGGCACTAAAATGTCACGCAGTGCGTTATCTGGTGCATGCAATGAAATAGCCAGTGCTACGTCAATTTTCTCTTTTAGTAAATCAAGTGCAGGTACAACGCCTGACGTACTTAATGTTACGCGGCGCTTAGATAAACCAAAGCCCCAATCGTCCATCATTAGTTCCATTGCTGGCACTACGTTTTTAAGATTAAGTAAAGGCTCACCCATACCCATCATCACAACGTTAGTTACTGGGCGCTTTTCGCTATGGCCATCAAGGCCTATATCTTTAGCTACACGCCAAACTTGGCCAATGATTTCAGATACTTTTAAGTTACGGTTAAAGCCTTGTTGAGCAGTAGAACAAAAAGTACATTCAAGCGCACAACCAACTTGTGATGATACACATAAAGTAGCGCGTTCTTTTTCAGGGATCCAAACAGCTTCTACTTCTTGGCCGCCTTCAAGAATAAGTGCGTACTTAATAGTACCGTCGCTTGCTTGTTGGCGAACGGTGATTTCTGGTGCAACAATTTCGCACTCAGCTTTAAGCTTTTCTTTAAGCTTTTTATTTACGTTGGTCATTTCGTCGAAGTTATCTACGCCAAAATGATAAATCCATTTCATCACCTGGTCACTACGAAACGGTTTTTCACCGAACGATGCAAATAGCTCGCGCATTGCATCTCGGTTTAAATCTAATAAGTTAATCTTTTTTTGCTCGGTCATGAAACAACCTCAATCGGTGACGGTGGAGATAAAATTTACGAGGACGAATTGTACACAATTCACTCACTTTAATCATTAAGTAAAACATTATTAGTTTACTGATTAATACTTTACGTAATGACTAAAAAAGGGCCCGAAAGCCCTTTTCAATATGTTAACGAATTCGAATTAACGAGTACGTGAACAAAGCTCTTCGTCAGCGAAGAAGTACGCGATTTCGCGAGCAGCAGATTCAACAGCATCAGAACCGTGAACAGCATTTTCGTCGATGCTATCAGCGTAGTCTGCACGTAAAGTACCAGCTAGTGCTTCAGCAGGGTTAGTAGCACCCATGATTTCACGGTTTTTAAGAACAGCGTTTTCGCCTTCAAGAACGGTAACCATTACTGGACCAGATGTCATGAAAGATACTAAAGCACCGAAGAAAGGACGTTCGCTATGTTCTGCGTAGAAACCTTCAGCTTTCTCTTGTGAAAGGTGAACCATTTTAGCTGCAACGATTTTAAGGCCAGCAGATTCGAAACGGTTGTAGATAGCGCCAATGTGGTTTTTAGCAACTGCATCAGGTTTTACGATTGAGAAAGTACGCTCTAAAGCCATCTTTATGCTCCAATAATTTTAAGTAAAAGTGTGAATATTAACGGGCGCGAATTATACGCGTTTTAAGTGAAAAATCCTAATTTTATTAAAAACCAGTTTGATTGCAGTTTTGTGATCTTGATCAAAAGCACAATGCTTGGCGGATTTATAATGCCGCGCTCGTAAATTAATTAATCATGCAACCGACTTATACTCGGTTCGATGTATGGAGCGCACATGTCACCCATTATTTCTTCAACGCCTTTTACTCCTGAACTATTATGCCCTGCAGGCACTTTAAAAAACATGCGCTACGCGTTTGCTTATGGCGCAGATGCGGTTTATGCGGGGCAACCCCGCTATAGTTTGCGTGTGCGCAATAATGAGTTTGACCTAGACACGCTGCAAATTGGTATTAGTGAAGCACATGCGCAAAATAAAAAGTTTTATGTGGTGTCTAATATTGCGCCGCATAACGCGAAAGTAAAATCGTATTTACGTGATATAGAGCCAGTTATAGCAATGAAACCCGATGCGCTGATTATGTCAGATCCTGGTTTGATCATGCTGGTTCGTGAAAAATGGCCGGCGATGCCTATTCACTTATCGGTGCAAGCAAACGCCGTTAACTTTGCAAGTGTGCAGTTTTGGGCGAAGCAGGGCATTGAGCGGGTTATTTTATCTCGCGAGCTCTCGCTTGAAGAAATAAAAGAAATACGCACGCTTTGCCCAAATACTGAGCTTGAGGTGTTTGTACATGGTGCATTATGCATGGCGTATTCTGGGCGTTGTTTGCTCTCTGGTTATATAAACAAACGCGACCCAAACCAAGGTACCTGTACCAATGCATGCCGCTGGGATTACGATGTAAAACCAGGTGTTGAGAACGAAACCGGCGAAATGGTGCATAAAATTGATCCCAAACAGGTTATTCCTACATTGGGAGAAGGGACGCCGAGTAACGATGTATTTATGTTAGAAGAGCAAGGCCGCCCTGGCGAATACATGCCTGCGTTTGAGGATGAACACGGCACGTATATTATGAACTCCAAAGATTTACGCGCTGTGCAATACGTAGAGCAGCTCACAAAAATGGGTGTACATAGTTTAAAAATAGAAGGGCGTACTAAGTCATTTTATTATGTGGCGCGCACAGCACAAGTTTATCGCAAAGCAATAGACGATGCAGCTTCAGGTAAACCATTCGATACTAAATTATTTAAGACGCTTGAAAACTTAGCACATCGTGGCTATACCGAAGGCTTTTTAAAACGCCATGCCCATCAAGAATATCAAAATTACGAGTATGGTCACTCTGTATCAACTAAGCAGCAATTTGTGGGTGAAGTACTTGGGCGCTGCGAAAATGGATTAGTTGAAATAGACGTTAAAAATAAATTTTGCACAGGCCACTCTTTAGAGCTAATGACGCCAAAGGGAAATATTAGTTTTGTGCTTGAATACATGCAAAACAAAAAAGGCGAAAGTATTAGCGATGCTAAAGGCTCTGGTCACATTGTAAAAATACCGCTAGATGAGGGCGTTAACTTAGCGCACGCTATTTTAATGCGTAACCTAGATGAAAACCAAGATACCCGCAATCCGTTTAAACAAGCAGTTTAAGGGGTATAAGTAACACCAAAAATCGGTATTTTGGTGTTACTTCATAATCTATTTTAACTACCCGTTAAATGCTTATTCATGGCGTACGTATTATTAAGCTGTTGCTCTATTAAGCTAATCGTTTTTTATTTACGTCGAGTGTTTTAGCGGTGTATTTAAAGTTTAAAATAATCTCTGCTATTTCAGATATTATAACTTGTACTTGTTTCCAGTTTGCATAACCTGCTGCAGAGGCCAGCTTTTGAATCGCTTTTAGTGGCGGATTTTTTCCAAATCCAGCAAACGAAGTAGCATGCTCGTTAAAAGGGTGAGGACTAAAAGTGACATCATAAAAAGGCGCTAAATCCCACTCACCAGAATCTTCTTGTAAAAAAGCCCATTTTTTACTGTGGTCGTCTTGGTTACAGCTAAATAAATTAAACATAGCCCGACGAAATTGTAATTGCCCCGCAGCAGGTGATTTGCATAAAACACGGCTCGCTTTAATTAAATCCTCATAATCTAATGTAAGTGTACGAAAATCAGCATCTAGCAAGCCACATGAACTATGCATATGTTTGCAGCCCATTTTATCACCCGTTAATTTAAACCTATCGAATCGCTTTAAGGCAAGCCATTGCTTTGCACCGGTCCCTTCTGGGGCGGGTACCAGTAATCGTTGAGGTGGGTTTAATCCCGCTTGTTCAGCTAAATCCAAATACACAGCTTCACATAACCCTTTCTCATGTCCTAAAGCGAGGTTTTTGGATGTGAATTTGATTAACCAAGCATCATCGCCTGTTTTAGGTTTTGTCCTACATTCTTGTATATTATTGTCAGGAAAATAAATTTGAGCTTTAGGGCGTGCACCGCCGGAGCTGCCAGCAGCCACTAACGCAGAAAGTACTTTTTCTGTCTGCCCGTCAAATATTGCTTGGGCTTGTTGACCCAATGTAGCAAGACCAGCGTCATCGTCATTTGTGCCATCATAATGAGTTTCAGGTGTAAACGATAATGCCCATAGCTAAATGGCCAACAAAAGATAGCGGTCCATTTGGGTCACAAAGTTAGGCATTATATTATTTTGTCTGAATACACGATCCTGTAGTAGTAATACCAATTCCATTAAGTATGAGATCTAAATTTTACGCCGAAAAAACAATTCAGTTCTAGGCGTAAATTGATGTAATTGGTTGTTCCATTTGCGAAATTTACAACAAAGAAATGGGTTGTTTTAGCAAGTAAAATAGATCAGCTATTTATTGGAATTGGTATAACCCCCACTCATCAGGTAAACAATCAGAAAAGACCCCATGCAATCCATTATGTGGGCTTTTGGGTGCTAACTGAACATCTCTATTGAAGCTAACTGAACATCTCTATTGAAGGCGAGTGAGAATGGCGAAAGATTACCATATGTGTCTAAATAACTTTGGTCGAACTGAAAGTAAACACCTTGCCTATTTTGAGCAAGTACACCCACCATTAACTCTGTTGAGTCTGACAGTGTACGTTTTACTTCTAGCTTTTCTATGGGTTTAATAAAGGCCATTGTTTAATTCCTGATCAATAGGCGTTGGCGCATTCTTGCCTTGAGTTGGCGCTTTTGTTAAGTCATATAAACGAGTTAAATCGTCGAGTGTTTGCCACAAAAGCAATAGCTGCCTAAACGAAATAAGCCCTATAACCTCAAACTTTTTTATTGTAGAAGCCGGTACTGTGCTTTTTTTAGCTAACGCCTCGCGTGACATTTTTGCTTTTTTGCGACGTTCTTTTAGGTGCTCAGCAAAGGCTAGCTGGACATCACCCTCGCTTAATAATAAATAATTAATAATAGAACCTCGCGAACTTGATTGGGCATTACTGTGTCCAAAAATTGCTTTTTTATGAGCGTAATGGATATTATAGTGTCCATTTTTAGTTATAAAGTTAATGATTGAATGCGAGTTACCGAATGTAATTTTTATTGATTGAGATCAACAAGAAAACGCAGAATAAAATGCATAATTTACGGCTGCAAATTTATGCTAGAAGTACTAGAGGTTAGAGAGTGGCTTTACTAATTAACAGCAAATGTATTAACTGCGACATGTGCGATCCAGAATGCCCTAACGAAGCCATTTACATGGGCGCTAAAATTTACCAAATAGACCCCGCAAAATGCACTGAATGTGTAGGCCACTACGACAAACCAACCTGTGTCAGCGTATGCCCAATTGACTGCATAAAGCCCGACCCAGCCCATCGTGAAAATATAGACGAACTGGCTGAAAAATATGTCAGGTTAACGAGTTAGTTTATTAATTGGTTTTTATGTGTAATGGGTTACGAAGCGAAAGTTGCGACACTGTCGCAACAACCAAACTGCTCGCATATTACGTATTATGACTAGGGCGTGTTGATCTTTGGTGGGTGAGTTTGCAGCTGTATGTTTGGTTTTTAGGCAAGGCAGAGCCTATGTAGTGTGGTTATTCCCCATAAATAGGCGATAACGCAGCATAAATACCAAACATGCGCTGCCCTTTGGGTTCTTTCTAGGGACGATAAACTCTTTGTTGCTCGGTTTTTACTTAGCCCACTAGGTTACAAACCTCGCGCCGCGATTTAATCGCCCCTAGATTGAACAAATTTCAATCCACAAAGATCAACACGCCCTAATAAATATCCCCTCATATATTTTTAATTAAGTCTCAATAATTCGCGCTCTTTACGGTATGATAACTCAATAATTTGTATTGATATTCTGGTCTGAGATAGCTATGGAAACCGCACCTAAAAAAACCGCCACAAAGCCCGCTACTAAAAAAGTTGCTAAAAAAACCACAAAACAAGCACAAGTCGGGTTTGAAGAATCGCTTTGGGATGCCGCCAATAAACTACGTGGCAGTGTTGAATCAGCCGAATATAAACACATTGTTTTAAGCTTAATCTTTCTTAAATTTATTAGTGATAAGTTTGAAGTACGTCAAAAAGCCATTATTGCTGAGCACGGCGATGAATACATCGACATGGTCGACTTTTACGCAATGGATAACGTGTTTTACCTACCAGAAGACGCCCGCTGGTCATACATTCAAGCCAACGCCAAGCAAGGCGATATCGCTGTAAAAATAGATACCGCCCTGCACGGCGTTGAAAAAAACAATAAATCACTCGCGGGCGCGTTGCCAGATAACTACTTTTCACGCTTAGGGCTTGATGCCAGTAAGCTCTCGGCGTTAATCGACACCATCAATAATATCGACACTATTGCCAACCAAAACGAAAAAACAGAAGAAGACTTAGTTGGCCGTGTTTACGAATATTTTTTAGGTAAATTTGCCGCATCTGAAGGTAAAGGTGGAGGCGAGTTCTATACGCCAAAGTCAATTGTTACCCTAATAGCCGATATGATTGAACCATTTGAAGGTAAAATTTACGACCCCTGTTGTGGCTCGGGCGGTATCTTTGTGCAATCGCTTAAGTTTATTAATAGCCATAACGGCAATCAAAAAAATGTGTCTATTTATGGGCAAGAATACACTAACACCACCTATAAACTGGCTAAAATGAACCTCGCCGTGCGCGGTATTTCGGGCAATTTAGGCGATATAGCAGGCGATACCTTTTTTAAAGATCAACACCCTGACCTAAAAGCCGATTACATAATGGCAAACCCGCCGTTTAACCAAAAACAGTGGCGCGCCGATAACGAATTAGTTGACGATGCCCGCTGGGCAGGCTACCCAACACCGCCTACCGGTAATGCCAACTATGCGTGGATCATGCATATGATCTCAAAACTCAGCGAGCATGGCACGGCAGGCTTTGTACTCGCTAATGGCTCAATGAGTTCAAATACCAGTGGCGAGGGCGATATTCGCCAAAAAATAATCGAAAACGATTTAGTCGATTGTATGATAGCCCTACCCGGGCAGCTGTTTTACACCACGCAAATTCCGGTGTGTTTATGGTTTATAAGTAAAGATAAACGCGGTAATAACGAAAAAGGCCTACTAAAGCGCCGTGACCGCCAAGGCGAAACGCTATTTATAGATGCCCGCGAAATGGGCTCTATGGTTAACCGTACCTTAAAAGAACTCACCAACGACGACATTGCAAAAATTACACAAACCTACCATATTTGGCGTGGCGAAGAGCTAACTACTGCAAGTACCGAGCGAGAAAGCGCAGGTAAAGAGCAAAGCGCAAATAAAGTGCAAGAATATGCAGATATCGCCGGTTATTGTAAATCAGCCACCCTTGCGGATATAAAAGCCAACGACTATGTACTTACCCCAGGGCGCTATGTCGGCGCTGCTGACATTGCAGACGATGGCATCCCGTTTGAGACCAAAATGAGCGAGCTTAGCCAAACCCTTTACAGCCAAATGAATCAAGCTGATGAACTTGATAACGCTATTCGTAAAAATTTACAGGCCTTAGGCTATGGCGAAGAGCGTTTTGGTGAAAAACGCGATAGTGAAGAACGTAATGACTAACAGTAAAGAACACCCATCGACTCAAAACGAGCTCTTATTAGTTGATATTCGCCGCATTGTTGAACAAGCCCGTGGGCAAGTTAAACAAACCGTAAATACCGCCATGTTACAAGCGTATTGGCAAATAGGGCGCTTAATTGTAGAAGATGAGCAAGGCGGTGAAACACGTGCAGCCTATTGCAAAGCAACATTAAAACGGCTATCGCTGCAACTCACCACAGACTACGGTAAGGGGTTTGACATAACCAACCTGCGTAATATGCGCCGTTTTTATCTCGCCTTTGAAAAACGAGACGCAGTGCGTCTCGAATTGAGCTGGACGCATTATCGCACCCTATTACGGGTTGATAGTTCAACTGCGCGCAACTGGTATCGAGATGAAGCCATTTTACAAAATTGGTCGGCGCGCGCGTTAGAGCGCCAAATTGGTACGCTTTACTACGAGCGTTTACTCTCAAGTAAAAATAAACAACCCGTTGAGCAAGGTATTATAAATAACCTACAACAGTTTTTATTAGGGCTTGGTAAAGCGACCCTCAGAATCGTGGAAACGCATAATTATAGAGAGCGATGTAATGGAAAATAAACACCCTTTATTGCTTGATATAGAAAAAGGTGAAAGCAAAAATTTAGAATTTAAAGTGCAATTACCAACCAGTAAAGAGTGGGTTAAAAGCATTATCTCTTTTGCCAACTCTGCGGGTGGAAAGCTGGTTATAGGCGTTTCTGATAATAGAACTCTAATAGGTTTGCAACATTTTGATCTATTTGAATTAATGGATAAAATTAGTTCAACAATGCATGAACTAGTTGCGCCTACGCTATTACCTAATATTTATATAGAGAATATTAACGGGGTTGAGTTATTAGTAATAGAAGTGCAGCGCGGAGCATTACTCCCTTATTATTTAAAGAGTAAAGGCAAAGAGCTGGGTTGTTATCAACGTATTGGTGCGACTAATCGCGTAGTCAGTCAGGCGCAAGTGATAGAGCTTGAACGTCAACGTAACCATATTAGCTTTGACTCACTTATTAACTATGAAGTGGATTTATCAACCCTTGATTTAACGCCACTTCAACAGCGTTTTGCAGCACATGGTAAACCATTAACGCCAGAAAAATTATTAAGTTTAAAGCTGGTCAAAAACGATAATAATATGCTTTACCCCACACATGGCTTGCTAATTTTACTGGGCTTTTATGAGCATGTAGAAATAAAATGTAGCCGATTTAAAGGCACTACCATGTCTATCTTTTTAGATAAAAAAGAGTACACGGGTGATCTATTTCAGCAAATAGAAAACGCAGAACTATTTATAAAAAATCATCTTCATTTACGCGCAGAGGTACTGGGGCTGCAGCGTACTGATACCTTTGAGATCCCCTTTCCAGCAATTCGAGAGGCATTACTCAATGCAGTAATGCATCGAGATTACAGCAATTTTGGACGAGATATAAAAATAGGTATTTACGATGATATTCTTAATATTGTATCGCCAGGCGGTTTACCACATGGGCTAACTATTCATGATGCGTTAAAAGGGCGTTCTGAAATCCGTAATACGGTGATTGCAAGAGTGTTTAAGGAGCTGGATTTAGTTGAGCAATGGGGCAGCGGTATACAAAGAATAAAAGAGTATTGCGTCAAGGCAAACATCGGTTTACCTGTATTCTCTGAGTCAGGTGATTTTACCGATTGGGAGTTTCCAAGAAAAATACGCGACAGTAATGAAGCAGTAGTAACGACTGATGGAATAAATGATGGAATAAATGATGGAATAAATGATGGAATAAATGATGGAATAAATGATGGAGTAAATGATGGAATAAACCATCAAACTATTATTCCCAAAAATATTCAGCCATTGTTAACGTGCATTAAGCACTCGCCTTCATTGTCTACAAAAGTATTTGCTAAGCAGCTTAAAGTAGGCACTGCAACGGTTGAACGTCATATTAAGTGGTTAAAAGACCATAACGTAATCAAGCGGATCGGCGCAAACAAAGACGGATATTGGCAGGTGTTAAACAATGAAAAATAATAAATATAAACAATTCGCACTTAGCCAACGCTTTTATAGCGAAATGAACCAAAGCGATGAGCTTGATAAAGCAATCCGTAAAAACGTGGAGGCACTGGGTTATGGAGCTTAATACTGAGACTTTAGAATCTTTATGTGAGCTCGTAGTGGATTGTCCCCACTCAACACCCAAATGGACAGATTCAGGAATTATAGTTCTAAGGAACCAAAATATAAAAAATGGAGTACTTGATTTAAGTAACCCAAGCTTTACTAATGAAGAAGATTATCAAAAAAGAGTTAAGCGTGCGGTCCCACGAGCTGGTGATATTGTAATTACTCGCGAAGCTCCTATGGGAGAAGTTTGTATAATTCCAGAAGGGTTAAAGTGTTGTTTAGGCCAAAGGCAAGTTTTACTTCGCCCACGAAATGAGATATGCGGTGAGTATTTGTTTTGGGCATTACAGTCACCTTATGTACAACATCAAATATCATGGAATGAAGGCACGGGGACAACAGTCAGTAATGTTAGAATCCCCGTTTTAAAGGCATTGATGATTCCAAGGTTACCTAAACATGAAAAACAATCTGCGAAAATATTATCTGTATTAGCAAGTAAATTAGAAGTAAACCAAAAAACTAACCAAACCTTAGAACAAATGGCACAGGCGTTATTTAAAAGCTGGTTTGTTGATTTTGATCCTGTGTTCGACAATCTCCTTGCGAGCGCTGATTTTAAATTAGAAAACCTTGAAACTAGTCTGCCTGACGAGCTAAAACAAAAAGCACAGCGCCGCTTAGTGGCACTGGACAGTTTGGAATATGTGGCACAATGCAAAGCCTCACTCATTGCGCTCGCTCACGAATTACAAGCACAGTTACCGACAAAAGAAGCAACACAATCAGCAGAGCAAGTATCAGAAAAAGCCGCTGAAACACCCGTTAAACCAAACTTTAGCGCCAATCCTAAAATATTAGAGCAACACGCCAGCACCCACGCCCACTTCCCCAATGAGTTCGAACACAACGAACAACTAGGCTGGATACCAAAAGGCTGGAAGCAAAAATATCTAAGTGATTTACTTGAAGTTAAATATGGTAAAGATCACAAAAAATTAGATGATGGAAAGTATCCTGTTTACGGCTCGGGCGGACTTATGCGTTATGCAGAAAGTTTTTTGTATGAGGGGGAGTCTGTACTTATCCCTAGGAAAGGCACTTTGAGTAATATTATGCATATAAATGGCTCATTTTGGACTGTTGATACTATGTTTTACACGATCCCTAAAGTACCAAAGGTTGCAAAGTTTATGTTTTACCACTTGAAAGCTTTAGACTTTGCAGCAATGAATGTAGGGTCAGCTGTACCAAGCATGACAACTAAAGTACTTAATAGCTTAGAGCTACTTTTTCCTTCAGTAGAAGTTCTTTATAGGTTTGACAGAGTAATCGAGGATTATTTTAACAAGATAAATTTCAACAAATTAAATATCAACCAACTTGAAAGTTTAAGAAATACGTTACTCCCCAAACTCATCTCTGGTGAACTACAAATACCTGATGTAGCCACCGACGATGAAACAGTATATTAATACATAGGCTAAGCACTTAACCATTTAAAATAACAAGAATAAGGATGTTTGATGAAATTTACTGAAGCCAAATTAGAACAAGCGGTGGTTGAGCTATTAGGCGAGCAAGGCTACCCGCATTTATTGGGCGGTCAGCTCAACCGCAATAATAGCGATGTATTAATTAAAGAAGACTTACGTGCTTTGCCAATTAACACAATGAGTGAATAAGAATTAGTATGTTTGATTTAAATGAAATAAAGCAACGCGTGGCCAGCAAAACTTACGATTTGGGTTATGGTTTGTACGCATCAAATAATGTCAGTAAGTTACTTATTGTGGGTGATCAAGCAATGGCGAGCGTGGCGGGGCAGTATAAATACAAAGTCACCTTAGAAAATATAGCAGGTGCGCAATGCGTGGCAAGCTGTACGTGCCCCGCAGCCGATTATCAAGAGGTATGTAAACATGCCATTGCCGTGGCGCTCAAAGTAAACAGTTTATCTGCTGCTGAATTAGCCAATGCAAACGCCGATGCTACAACACAAGGCAACGAACGCGGGGCATTAATGGCGTGGTTTTTAGATAAACCGGCTAATGAACTTACCGATATAATCATGGGTTTTTTAGATGAGTCAGAGCATGAATACGATAAATGGGTATTTATGATGTCAAACGACAAGCAAGCTATGAGTACAGGTGAGCTAAGCAAACTTATCACTAAAGCCTTGCCTAAAAAATCAGTATGGGGCTGGAATGAAGTACGTAGCTATTTTGTTGATGCTGACTCACTGTTTGAAATGATATTTCCTGCGATAGAAAAACTGCCCGTTGATCAGCAATGACAGTTGAATTTTAAAGCCTTGGTGCGCTTAAACACCGTACTTGAAGAAATTGATGACTCCGGCGGCTTTCGCTTTGATTTAGAAGGGCAGCTTAACCAAAACCTGAGCGAGCTTTTTAATCAACAGCCTTGGTCTGATGAGCAAAAAGCGCAGTGGATTTTTGAACACTTTGAAGACTACAAGTACGATGTATTCCCGAGTGTGCCGCATGACTTTGGTATAACACCCAATGTAAACACCTTGTTTTTAGCACTGTGTACAACTGCAATAGAAAAGCGACTACATGCGGGCGTTGACTTTGATGATTGGAGACAAAAAAGCGCGCTTGCACGCCTTACCTCGGTATTAATAGAGCACGCGCAAGCGCAGGATGATTGGCAAGCGCAACTGCGTTTAATTAAACTAACAGCCCATGACTCGTCGGATTATTTAAAAATAAGTGCGCTTTGCAAAGACCGTAATGAGCTGTTAGATGCCGAGTACTATTTAAAGCAAGCGTATCAACGGGCAAGTAAGCCGTATGAAGTGCTTGCATGTAAACGTGATGAGATAGACATTCGCCTTGAATTGTCAGAATTTAAAGCTGCATGGGCAATCGCGTGGCAGCTATTTGTAGATAATCCGAGTTTTAATGGCTTTAAAGATTTACACGCATTGCAACAAAAAACCGGCATAATTGATGCGCAGTTTGCGCAAAAGGTAGAGCAGCTATTGCTTTCTTTGTCAGAACAAGGGGCTAAATCAAACCAAGGGGCTTATCGCTTTACTAATTATCCGTGCGAGTTACTGGATTTTTATATTGATCAAAATGACATTGAAAAAGCACGTTCATGGGCTGCAAAACATGAGGTTAAGTCGAGTCAATTGATAACGTTGGCTGGTTTAATTATGGCGCAATACCCACAAGAGTCGATTGACTTGTATCACAAATCACTTAGTAACATAATTGGACAAACCAATAATGACGCTTATCGTGAAGCAACTAATTTATTAATTAAAATAGAAAAAAGCTTAAAAGACAAAAATGCCGACTGCACGCTATTATATGAAATGATTACTACATTGGCTAAGAAGTTTAAGCAAAAACGAAATATGCTGAAGTTGTTGCGAGAATACTTCCCGCATTGTAGCTAAGAATAAAAGTTTAAAAAATAATAACTAACATGAATAAACCAGCGGACGGTGCTAAATAGATGAAATTTACTGAAGCCAGATTAGAACAAGCGGTAGTCGAGTTATTAGCCGAACAAGGCTATCCGCATTTATTGGGCGGGCAGCTCACCCGCAATAATAGCGAAGTATTAATTAAAGAAGACTTATGTGCTTTTTTAACCAAGCGTTACGCTAAAAATAATATTACCACGGGTGAAGTAGACTCGATTATTGCAAAGCTCGAAAAACTCCCTGACAGTGATCTATACGAGAGCAATAAAACCTTTTGTAACTGGCTAAGTGATGGTTTTTTACATAAAAGAGACATGTTAAGTGGTCAAAGTAGTGATGCGGCGAAGAGCCAGTCTCAAAAAGATTTATATATTCAATTACTCGATTACGATAACGTTGAGCAAGGCATTAAAAGCAGCTTAATAGCAGGCAGTGCTATGGCTGCTTTCGATAATGTAAATGAAGCGAGCGTTACTTACCTGCAAGACGACAACATTTACCGCTTTGTTACCCAGTTAGAAATACAGAGCCCCACAAGCTACGACAATATTGAACTGCGTATTCCCGATGGCATTTTATATGTGAATGGCTTGCCATTGGTGGTGTTTGAATTTAAAAGCGCGATACGCGAGCAAGCCCCTATTTTTGAAGCGTTTGAGCAACTAACTGTGCGCTACAAACGCGCTATTCCTCAGTTGTTTGTATTTAATACCTTGTGCGTTATAAGCGATGGCGTAAATAATAAAATGGGTAACTTATTTGCGCCGTATCAGTTTTTTTACTCGTGGGGTAAAGTAACGGGGCAAGAGCTAACAGCGCAAGAGGGCATTAACTCGTTACATACCTTATTGCAGGGTTTGTTTGATAAAGCGCGCCTGCGCGATGTAATGCGCAATTTTGTGTTTTTCCCTGATTCTGATAATAAAAGTGCGTGCAAAAAAGAGAAAAAAATTGTGCCGCGTTACCCGCAATATTATGCGGCTAATAAGTTGTTCGAAAATATAAAGCTGCATTTAAAGCCACAAGGCGATGGTAAAGGCGGTACGTACTTTGGCGCAACGGGGTGTGGTAAAAGTTACACCATGCAATTTTTAACACGCTTATTAATGAAAAGCGTTGAACTTAAAAGCCCGACCATTATTTTAATTACCGACCGAACCGATTTAGACGATCAACTCTCGCAGCAGTTTGGTAATGCTAAAACCTACATTGGCGATGACACGGTAAAAACAGTCACCAGCCGTACTCACTTGCGTGAGCTATTAAAAGGCCGTAACAGCGGCGGTGTATTTTTAACTACCATTCATAAGTTCACCGAAGACACTGCGCTTTTAACCGAGCGCACTAACGTTATTTGTATCTCTGATGAGGCGCATCGTAGCCAAGTTAATCTCGATCAAAAAATTACTATTACCGACAAAGGCCCAAATGCCGGAGTGAGAAAAACCTTTGGTTTTGCAAAATACCTGCATGACTCATTGCCAAACGCCACTTATGTTGGTTTTACTGGCACACCAGTAGACGCGACTTTAGATGTGTTTGGTGAAGTAGTTGACTCGTATACTATGACCGAATCAGTCAAAGATGAAATAACCGTACGCATTGTTTACGAAGGGCGCGCCGCTAAGGTGTGTTTAAACAATAGCAAGCTGGCAGAAATTGAAGCTTATTACAAAGAATGCGCCGATGCAGGCAGTAACGAGCTGCAAATAGAAGACAGTAAAAAAGCCACTGCGAACATGAATAGCATTTTAGGCGACCCTGATCGTATTAAAGTGTTAGCAAAAGATTTTGTACAGCACTACGAAAAACGTGTTGAAGAATGCTCAACGGTTGCCGGCAAGGCAATGTTTGTGTGTAGCTCGCGTGATATTGCTTATCAGTTGTATCAAGAATTAGAAGAATTACGTCCAGATTGGTTTGATGTAGTCGACTCTTTAAACGAGCAGGACAACGCGCAAAACTTATCGGATACCGAGCGAAAGCGTGCTATTAGCGAAGGCCGTATTGCAGCCCCTTCTGAAAAAGTAAAAATGGTGATGACCCGTGGTAAAGACGACGTCGCACACTTATATAATTTACTGGGCAGTAAAGACGAACGTAAAGAGCTTGATAAGCAATTTAAAAACAAACATTCAAACTTTAAAATAGCCATAGTGGTCGATATGTGGCTAACCGGTTTTGATGTGCCATTTTTAGACACCATGTACATAGATAAGCCACTGCAAAAGCACAGCTTAATACAAACTATTTCGCGGGTTAATCGCCAGTTTGAAGGTAAAAATAAAGGCTTGGTAGTCGATTACATTGGTATTAAATCTGAAATGAATAAAGCGTTAGCGCAGTATTCAAAAACAGACGAAACCAACTTTGAAGACATTACCGCCTCGGTTATCGAAGTAAAAAATCACTTAGCGTTACTTGCTCAGTTATTTCATAAGTTTGACAGCCGCGCGTACTTTACCGGCGAAGCCGTTGCACAGCTTAATTGTTTAAACCACGCAGCCGAGTTTGCGCTTATTACCGAAAAGCGCCGAAAACGCTTTATGGATTTAGTTAAACGTTTAAAAGCCGCTTACGATGTATGTTGTGGTAGTGAAAAAATTAACGAAAACGAGCGTAACCACATTCACTTTTACCTCGCTATTCGCTCTATTATTTACAAGCTAACCAAAGGCGAAGCGCCCGATACCGCGCAAATGAACGCCAAAGTACGTGAAATGATAGCCGAAGCCCTACAAAGCGACGGTGTCGAAGAGGTATTTAAACTCGGCAATGAAGACGGCGGCGAAATTGATATTTTTAATGACGACTACATCGCCAAAATAGAAAAAATAAAACTCCCCAATACCAAAATAAAAATACTGCAACAAATGTTAGCTAAAGCCATAGGCGAGCTTAAAAAAGTAAACCAAACCCAAGGTATCGACTTTACTAAACGCTTTGAATCGCTGGTACAGCGCTATAACGAGCGAAAAGATGATGACATATTGGTAAGTAACGTACTTGATGAGTTTTCAGACACTATGGTTAATATGATTTACAGCGTACGCGACGAAATGAACGCCGGCGACGAGCTAGGTATTGATATTGAAGAAAAAGGCTTTTACGACGCATTAAAAATGCTCGCGGTTAAATACGACTTTGACTACCCCGAAGATAAGTTGATTGAGCTCGCCCAAGCGGTAAAAGTAATAGTGGACGACAAAGTTAAATTTGTTGATTGGAACCACCGCGAAGATATTAAATCATCACTAAGAGTAGAGCTTATTTTAATACTGGCTAAATTTAAGTATCCGCCAATTAGCCACGACGAAGTGTACAAAGAAATATTTGAGCAAGCACAAAATGTAAAAGCGAATAAAGAGAAGTAAAACATAAAGCGGACGATGTTCAATAGCTAAGCGAATAATTGGTAGTGTTTAAAGTTGGTATCTGTTCAGTAAATTTGTGAAAAGAAAATTCAATTGAATTTCATAGATACAGTTTAAGCTACTTAATTAGCTTAAGCTCAATGATCAATACATTATAATGTCAGCTTTGTTATTGCGCTATTTTAGTGGCGCTATAGTAAAACACTTATTTAATGCAGTAGTGATAACCGCACAGTTAACATAGCTCTGCAGTGTTATTTATAGAGGTGTTTTTAAGTCCCCCTGGGATTTGTGTACAAATTGGTTGTTTAATGGGCAAAAAAGGCGATGCAGCCCTTTGTTTGTATAGCTTTTATACTAAATTGATTTAATTGTCAAAAAGCTGAAATAAAACATTGACCCCCGCTCGGATCTCCCTATAATGCGACCCCACTGAGACGGGAAACGCCAACGCATAGCAAGGCACGAACTAATCAGAGAGTTAAATAAAACTTCGGTTTTAAATCTTCTAAAAAGAAAGTTTAAAACAAAGTATTGACTCGAAAAATAAAGGGTGTATTATTCGCATCCCTTGAGACGCTAAAGCGACTCAAAATGTTCTTTAACAATATAAAGCAATCATCTGTGTGGGCACTCGTACAGATTGAGTTCTAACAGCCAAGCTTAGTTCGCTAAGTAAGGCAAACAAATTAGAGTCTCAATTGAAAACTGAGTGACCAACAGAATAGTTATTTCGGTAATTATTCGGCACAGTCAATTCAATATCGAAAGATATTAAAAAATTCAGAATTCATTGAGCTGTCGAAAGACATAAAACTTTTTAATTGAAGAGTTTGATCATGGCTCAGATTGAACGCTGGCGGCAGGCCTAACACATGCAAGTCGAGCGGTAACAGAGAGTAGCTTGCTACTTTGCTGACGAGCGGCGGACGGGTGAGTAATGCTTGGGAACATGCCTTGAGGTGGGGGACAACAGTTGGAAACGACTGCTAATACCGCATAATGTCTACGGACCAAAGGGGGCTTCGGCTCTCGCCTTTAGATTGGCCCAAGTGGGATTAGCTAGTTGGTGAGGTAATGGCTCACCAAGGCGACGATCCCTAGCTGGTTTGAGAGGATGATCAGCCACACTGGGACTGAGACACGGCCCAGACTCCTACGGGAGGCAGCAGTGGGGAATATTGCACAATGGGCGCAAGCCTGATGCAGCCATGCCGCGTGTGTGAAGAAGGCCTTCGGGTTGTAAAGCACTTTCAGTCAGGAGGAAAGGTTAACGGTTAATACCCGTTAGCTGTGACGTTACTGACAGAAGAAGCACCGGCTAACTCCGTGCCAGCAGCCGCGGTAATACGGAGGGTGCGAGCGTTAATCGGAATTACTGGGCGTAAAGCGTACGCAGGCGGTTTGTTAAGCGAGATGTGAAAGCCCCGGGCTCAACCTGGGAACTGCATTTCGAACTGGCAAACTAGAGTGTGATAGAGGGTGGTAGAATTTCAGGTGTAGCGGTGAAATGCGTAGAGATCTGAAGGAATACCGATGGCGAAGGCAGCCACCTGGGTCAACACTGACGCTCATGTACGAAAGCGTGGGGAGCAAACGGGATTAGATACCCCGGTAGTCCACGCCGTAAACGATGTCTACTAGAAGCTCGGAGCCTCGGTTCTGTTTTTCAAAGCTAACGCATTAAGTAGACCGCCTGGGGAGTACGGCCGCAAGGTTAAAACTCAAATGAATTGACGGGGGCCCGCACAAGCGGTGGAGCATGTGGTTTAATTCGATGCAACGCGAAGAACCTTACCTACACTTGACATACAGAGAACTTACCAGAGATGGTTTGGTGCCTTCGGGAACTCTGATACAGGTGCTGCATGGCTGTCGTCAGCTCGTGTTGTGAGATGTTGGGTTAAGTCCCGCAACGAGCGCAACCCCTATCCTTAGTTGCTAGCAGGTAATGCTGAGAACTCTAAGGAGACTGCCGGTGATAAACCGGAGGAAGGTGGGGACGACGTCAAGTCATCATGGCCCTTACGTGTAGGGCTACACACGTGCTACAATGGCGCATACAGAGTGCTGCGAACCTGCGAAGGTAAGCGAATCACTTAAAGTGCGTCGTAGTCCGGATTGGAGTCTGCAACTCGACTCCATGAAGTCGGAATCGCTAGTAATCGCGTATCAGAATGACGCGGTGAATACGTTCCCGGGCCTTGTACACACCGCCCGTCACACCATGGGAGTGGGTTGCTCCAGAAGTAGATAGTCTAACCCTCGGGAGGACGTTTACCACGGAGTGATTCATGACTGGGGTGAAGTCGTAACAAGGTAGCCCTAGGGGAACCTGGGGCTGGATCACCTCCTTATACGATTTAGAACTTATTTGTTCGTAGTGTCCACACAGATGATTGTTAATTAGTGCTTGTCCCTTTGGGATAACTAATTAATATGCTCTTTAAAAATTTGGAAAAGCTGATAATAAAATTCTGATGAATACATTGTATTTATCAAGAGTTTTCAAAAGTAAAAAAACAATGGTAGCAGTACCATTGAGTGCCATTTAGTTAACTCTTATGAGTTGATTGATTGGTATCTACTTTAGTATTCAATATTAACTTCTGGCGAAGTTAAACTGTCACAAAACAAAGACCCGTTTGGGTTGTATGGTTAAGTGACTAAGCGTACACGGTGGATGCCTTGGCAGTTGGAGGCGATGAAGGACGTATTAACTTGCGATAAGCCTAGTCAAGCTAGTAAAAAGCGCTTGAGACTAGGATTTCCGAATGGGGAAACCCACCTGCTTGCAGGTATCGTTAACTGAATACATAGGTTAACGAGGCGAACGCGGAGAACTGAAACATCTAAGTACCCGTAGGAAAAGAAATCAACCGAGATTCCGAAAGTAGCGGCGAGCGAAATCGGAACAGCCCTTAAGCTTATTATGTGTTAATGGAAGGCTGCTGGAAAGCGCCACGATACAGGGTGATAGTCCCGTACATGAAAAGACATTTTAAGTGAAATCGAGTAGGTCGGAGCACGTGAAACTTTGACTGAATATAGGTGGACCATCATCTAAGGCTAAATACTCCCAACTGACCGATAGTGAACCAGTACCGTGAGGGAAAGGCGAAAAGAACCCCTGTGAGGGGAGTGAAATAGAACCTGAAACCGTGTACGTACAAGCAGTAGGAGCCCACTTGTTGGGTGACTGCGTACCTTTTGTATAATGGGTCAGCGACTTATATTTTGTAGCGAGGTTAACCGAATAGGGTAGCCGTAGGGAAACCGAGTCTTAACTGGGCGAATAGTTGCAAGGTATAGACCCGAAACCCGGTGATCTAGCCATGGGCAGGTTGAAGGTTGAGTAACATCAACTGGAGGACCGAACCCACTAACGTTGAAAAGTTAGGGGATGACCTGTGGCTAGGAGTGAAAGGCTAATCAAACCGGGAGATAGCTGGTTCTCCCCGAAATCTATTTAGGTAGAGCCTCGGACGAATACTTACGGGGGTAGAGCACTGTTAAGGCTAGGGGGTCATCCCGACTTACCAACCCTTTGCAAACTCCGAATACCGTAAAGTAATATCCGGGAGACACACGGCGGGTGCTAACGTCCGTCGTGAAGAGGGAAACAACCCAGACCGCCAGCTAAGGTCCCAAAGTCATAGTTAAGTGGGAAACGATGTGGAAAGGCCCAGACAGCCAGGAGGTTGGCTTAGAAGCAGCCATCCTTTAAAGAAAGCGTAATAGCTCACTGGTCGAGTCGGTCTGCGCGGAAGATGTAACGGGGCTAAACTATGCACCGAAGCTGCGGATTCAGAATTTATTCTGAGTGGTAGGGGAGCGTTCTGTAAGCGGTTGAAGGTGTACCGGGAGGTATGCTGGACGTATCAGAAGTGCGAATGCTGACATGAGTAACGATAATGGGAGTGAAAAACTCCCACGCCGGAAGACCAAGGGTTCCTATCCCATGTTAATCAGGGTAGGGTAAGTCGACCCCTAAGGCGAGGCCGAAAGGCGTAGTCGATGGGAAACAGATTAATATTTCTGTACTCGATATAATTGCGATGGGGGGACGGAGCAGGCTAAGCAAGCATAGCGTTGGTAGTCTATGTGAAAGTGAGTAGGGCGTTTGTTTAGGTAAATCCGGACAGACATTAAACCTGAGACACGAGACGAGTCACTACGGTGATGAAGTTGCTGATGCCATACTTCCAGGAAAAGCCTCTAAGCTTCAGATTATATGGAATCGTACCCCAAACCGACACAGGTGGTCAGGTAGAGAATACTAAGGCGCTTGAGAGAACTCGGGTGAAGGAACTAGGCAAAATCGTACCGTAACTTCGGGAGAAGGTACGCTCCTATCTGTGATGAGACTTGCTCTCTAAGCGGACGGGAGCCGCAGTGACCAGGTGGCTGGGACTGTTTATTAAAAACACAGCACTGTGCAAAATCGCAAGATGACGTATACGGTGTGACACCTGCCCGGTGCCGGAAGGTTAATTGATGGGGTTATCCTTAGGGAGAAGCTCTTGATCGAAGCCCCGGTAAACGGCGGCCGTAACTATAACGGTCCTAAGGTAGCGAAATTCCTTGTCGGGTAAGTTCCGACCTGCACGAATGGTGTAACCATGGCCACGCTGTCTCCACCCGAGACTCAGTGAAATTGAAATCGCAGTGAAGATGCTGTGTACCCGCGGCTAGACGGAAAGACCCCGTGAACCTTTACTACAGCTTGGCACTGAACATTGAACCTACATGTGTAGGATAGGTGGGAGACTTTGAAGATGAGACGCTAGTTTTGTTGGAGTCAACCTTGAAATACCACCCTTGTAGTTTTGATGTTCTAACGTTGGCCCATGAATCGGGGTTACGGACAGTGCCTGGTGGGTAGTTTGACTGGGGCGGTCTCCTCCTAAAGAGTAACGGAGGAGCACGAAGGTTGGCTAAGTACGGTCGGACATCGTACGGTTAGTGTAATGGTAGAAGCCAGCTTAACTGCGAGACAGACACGTCGAGCAGGTACGAAAGTAGGTCATAGTGATCCGGTGGTTCTGAATGGAAGGGCCATCGCTCAACGGATAAAAGGTACTCCGGGGATAACAGGCTGATACCGCCCAAGAGTTCATATCGACGGCGGTGTTTGGCACCTCGATGTCGGCTCATCACATCCTGGGGCTGAAGTCGGTCCCAAGGGTATGGCTGTTCGCCATTTAAAGTGGTACGCGAGCTGGGTTTAGAACGTCGTGAGACAGTTCGGTCCCTATCTGCCGTGGGCGTTTGAGAATTGAGAGGGGTTGCTCCTAGTACGAGAGGACCGGAGTGAACGAACCGCTGGTGTTCGGGTTGTCATGCCAATGGCATTGCCCGGTAGCTACGTTCGGAACTGATAAGCGCTGAAAGCATCTAAGCGCGAAGCAGGCCTCGAGATGAGTTCTCACTAGACTTTTAAAGTCTCTGAAGGGCCGTTGAAGACTACAACGTTGATAGGCAAGATGTGGAAGTGGTGTGAGCCATTAAGCTAACTTGTACTAATTACCCGTGAGGCTTAACCATACAACGCCAAACGCGTTTTATGTGATAGTGAAGCAAGCGAAGAAGTTAATATAACTAAAGTAGAAATTACTTAGAAAGACTTAAAAAATATTATCAGATATTTTCCAAATTCAAGAGGTGACTCTTAGCGCGTAGCGTTAAAGTTGAGGCACCTTGCGCAAAGAAAATGGTAGCACTACGTGCTTGTCATTAATTCTTTGCACCATATTTGCTTGGTGACAATAGCGTTTTGGACCCACCTGATTCCATGTCGAACTCAGTAGTGAAACGAAACAGCGCCGATGATAGTGTAGCATTTGCTATGTGAAAGTAGGACATTACCAGGCTTCAAATTAAAGAAACCCGTTGCAGCAATGTGACGGGTTTTTTTGCTATCTGGGATTTAGTAAATAGCCAAGAGTCCATGCCGAACTCAGTAGTGAAGTCAAAGCTTCGACCGATGATAGTGTAGCATTTGTTATGTGACTTTTTACCGCTGTGGGCACTAAGACATTACCAGGCTTCAAATTGTAGAGAGCCCGACTAGAAATAGTCGGGCTTTTTTACGTCTGCAGAAAAGTGAAAATAAAAGCGGTAGCAAGAGCCCATGCCGAACTCAGTAGTGAAACAAAACAGCTCGAAGGCGAGACCCACTGAGGGCCGCCCTGACACAAAGATAGTGTAGCATTTCACTGTGACTCTCCACCGCTGTGGGTACCATGACATTCTACTGCGTAGCGCACCGACTTAACATTGTAGAGAGCCCGAATTTAACGATTCGGGCTTTTTTACTTCTGCAGAAAAGTGGATGGATAATACATGGTATCATTGGTAAACTTACTCTAATCTTTTATGCCCATTTAGCTGACTTTGCTTGTTAATTAACAGTATGAACACTAAAGTTAATTTATAGTATTAGCTAAAAAATAATGTGTGTGAGCTCCCTCAATGAACTATCAACCCTTTATAGATGACTCAGTATCCTTAATAGAGTTTACACGTATTTACCTCGCTATTTTCTATACATTTGTTGCGGGATTTTATACTTATAGAATTATTTATAAGAATCGAATCACACCCTCAGGCGTAATTTTTCCTGGTCAGCAGTATTGCTCTAGTTGGTGGAACCATATGGCGTTTAAATTTTTCAGGGCTGCTATTTGGTTTGTGTGTGTTGTGAGAGTTTTTATTCCTGAATTAGATAATTATTTAGTATTATTTGAACCTTTAAACGGCTGGCCTGGGGTCATGTTTGGCAATGTATTACTGAGTGCTGGGTTTATATTAAGTATGTTTGTACATTTTGATATGGCATCACTTTGGCGCTCAGGAATAGATCCTAATGGGCCAAAGGAGCTAAAAACCACTGGACTCTATGACTATTCTCGCAACCCTATGTATTTAGGTGTTGCAGCGGCTCAAATTGGTTTCTTTTTAGCATTGCCGTGTGTATTTAGTCTGATATGTTTGATTGTAGGGGTGAGCGCTTTATATAGACAAACTTTAGTAGAAGAAAAGCATCTATCGCAATCTTTTTCAGAGCAGTATCAGTATTATAAACAACGCGTACCTCGCTGGTTGTAATAAAGATACTACCCACATACAAGCTGGTATTTAATTTTAAAGTAATACTTTAGACTTTACGTACTTTTCAATAAAGCTTTGTTTAGTGATTGGTTTTGAAAATACATAACCTTGAATATAATCACATGCTAACTGCTTTAATAGTAAGTATTGATGTTGGGTTTCTACCCCTTCAGCGACAACCTTTACACCTAAATTATGTGCCATTGTTATTATTGCCTTTATAAGCGCTATGCTGTTTTCATTGGTTTCTATATCTCTAATAAAAGAGTGATCAATTTTTAGGATATCGATATCTAAGCGTTGAAGATAGGCAAGTGATGAATAACCGACACCAAAATCATCTATTGCTATATCAATATTTTTTGCGTTAAGTCGCTTTAATTGACTCTGTATTAAAGAATCAGGATCCATTAGAGTGTTCTCTGTAACTTCTATGAGAATAGTATGGGCGGGGAGTTTGTATTGCTCACTTGCTTCTAGCCATTCATTTACCCAATTACCAGCACGATCAATCTCAAGTGGTGACGTATTTACGCTAATTTGTATAGGTGTTTCGCAAAGTAGATTAAATTGAACAGTATCTTTAATTGCTTGTAGTTTTACCCACTGGCCAATATCGCTTATTAAGCCATTCTTTTCAGCGATTGGTATAAATTCATTTGGGCCAATTAGACCTCGCTCAGGGTGATTCCAGCGTATTAACGCTTCGGCTTTGGGTACTGATGTACCATTGATAGAAAAAATGGGTTGATAATAAAGCTCAAATTGACTTTTTTTAAGGGCAGTATGTATTTGTTCTATTAAACGGCGCTTTTCGATTGCTTGTTCTTCCATAGCATAAGTGAAAAATTCGTAGCGGTTTCTACCTTTATGTTTAGATAAATACATTGCTTGATCAGCTCGCTTTACTAAGTCTTCTACTGTTACCCCATCCGTTGGATAAAAAGTTAAACCTAAACTTGCAGTCACATACACCTTTTCTTTTTTTAGATGAATACACTGCATTAAGCTACTTTTTACTGCATTTGCAACCTTACTTGCGCTCGCTTGATTGTCTACTCTTTCTAGAATAAGAGTAAATTCATCACCGCCTAGTCTTGCTACAGTATCGTTAGCTGTTATGCAGTTTTGTAACCTAACTGCGACTTGATGTAACAGTAAATCGCCATAGTCATGTCCGAGACTGTCGTTTATTTCTTTGAAGCCATCTAAATCAATAAAAATAAGGGCAAAAGTTATATTTTTTTTGCTAATTAAACTTTGTAGTTTTTCGTAAAAGTAACGTCTGTTAGGTAGGTCTGTAAGGCCATCTTCATATGCATATTGGTGTAATTGTAAATTTGCATTTTCAAGTTCTTTAGTACGAAGCCGAACTTGATTTTCAAGTGAACTTTCTCGCTGTTCAATCGTGTGTAACATATCGTTGAAACAGGAAGTAAGTTCGCCTACCTCATCTTGCGAGAGCTGTTTTGCACGTAAGCTATAGTCATTCGATTTTGTTATTTGGTTAGCTGTTTGTGCCAAATATAATATAGGGTTTAAAAACCGACGTCTGAGTAATAAGGATAATAGTAAGCTCACAATAAATGTAAATATCACCAAAATAATAAGAAACTTACTATAAAATGCCACTCTATCATTAATGTAGCTATCATTAGCCCTAATTTTTAGCTCACCATAGCAATGAGAATCTAGCTCTAAAACGGTACTTATTTCTATACTATGTTGTGCTGTTTTAGACAGAGAATTGGCGATAGCAAGTGGTTTACCATCTGAGTTACTCACAATCACAGATACTATATCTGAGCGAATAAGCAGTGGGTTAATAAGTTCTTGTATTGCCTCTGCATCGTCAAACATAAGCGCTGTCGTTATATTAGGGGACAACATTTTAGAAAGAGATACTAAACTTTTTACTTGCTCTTCTTTCGCGCTACTTATTTCATAGGCACTAAATACGGTTGTGACTGTTGCGGTTGATACGAGGGCGACACACATTAAAATGACTAAAAGTTTTTTGCTCATTGTGTTTAATAAAAATAGTTTTTTCATTGCATTACCTATCAACAACGCGAGCAAGGCGTAATACTTTTGAACTCATTGTAATACCTACTTCTTTAAGCTTTTTAGGCGCTATTTCGAAACGAATTTTACCACTTGAAAGAAAAAACCTAATGTGTCCGCCATTTTTAATAAAACCTTCAGTTTCACCTATAACCATAATATTGTCATAAGGAAAAACCTTTAGGTTTTCCCAATTAGCGACTGTATTGACGGTTATAAAAAGCATATCACACGATACGTTCGATATATCGTTGAGAGCAATATGTTTATTCTTTAAAGGTAATCCTTTTACTATTCGTTCTTTTAAAACAATGTTTGCTAACTCAATAAAGTGTTTATCAGGGCTGCATAGAGTAAAAAAATTGTCTTTTTGAGGAAGCGAGTGCCATTGAGAAAATCTGGCAAAATTATATAAGAAGCCTGCTTTAAGCATGTATTCTTTTTCCATTGCATTACAATTCGCACTAAATAAAAATACAAATATAATTAAGGTACGATGGATTAAACTTTTTGACTTGAGCATGTTATAAACTTAAAACGTAGTCATAATTGTGAATGTAAAAGATTCATCAATATAATTGGGTATAGTATAGGTTTCGTGTGTATTACCATATTCGATGTGAGAACTAGCTAATAAATTTTTACCTGAAAGCGCTGTTGACCACTGTTGATTTATCTGCCAATTCCAAGTCAAATCTAATGCTGCGTAGTTATCTGTGTTATACGCATTAGAATTTTCTACTCGTAATGTAGAAAACAGAGAATGGCCGTTAAATAGAGTGTAATTTGCTTTTGCAAATAGCTGCCTATTTGTTGAATCAAACCCAACCACAGGCCTAGTATCATAAGGTAAGCTATATTTAAAGTCTGTATAACTGTACCCAAGTTCTGCGCTGAGAGTATCCATAGGTTGCCACGATAAAACGACATCAAAACCTTTTGTTGTTGTTTTTCCAACAGAGATTAAATCAAGGTTGATTTGAGTTGTTGTAAGCGCTTGAGCTGCTTGTGGGATCTCTCCCGATCGAAACAGAGCGAGAGCAGGCAAGAATTGTTCAAAATGGGTATTTAAGTTAATAACCGCTACGTTTTTACCGTGCGTGTTATAAGCGGAAAAGTCCATTGACCAATCGTTATCGGAAAATCGGTAACCTAGTTCGTGAGAGATATAATTCTCAGATTTCACTTTATCGTTACCATTTAAAAAAGTGGCGATTCGATATTCATCTATAGCTACCAGCCCTGTACTAGTGCCAAGTACATCAAGAACTCTGGTTCCATTAAGTTTAAAGTTATCGTTAAACTCAATAAGCGTGGGGATTCGTACACTTCTGGATATAGCGCTCCAAACAAGATGATTCTCGATTGGTTTGTAAACTAACCTTGCTGAAGGTTGGTTTTCCCACCCTGTTAGATCATTATGATCTAATTTAGTGCCAATTATAAAATCGAGAGTATCAGGGGTAAAGTTATATTGAGCCTGAATAAGCCCACCATACTGCTGAAGGTTATCCAAATCTTTATCGCTATCTAAAAAGACACTTTGTGCAAATGAAATGGTGTTATAGCGGTAGTTTAATCCCCAATCAAACTGTAGTGACTGGTAAATAAAATTCATTTGGTAGTCAATATCTATCGATTCGAAATGCTCTTTTATGTAGGCTTGAGATCCATTTTTTTTGAGCCATGATACCTGTAACATCTGATTGGCATTGCCTGATATTCTGTGTTCTAAACGGGCCATCATACGTGAGTCGATACGCTTTAAATCATCAGAAAATGCAATGTTTTCATTTGTAGCATCAACTACACCTCGGTAGTTTTGGCCTAATTTTGAATGCGTAACATCGCCTTGAAATAAACCCGACAATTCATCATTAGGTGTATAGTCAGCACGTATACCAAAAGAATATTGTTTCGTAGTATCATTTGGTTTGAGTCTAGCTCCTTTTTTAGATGCATTTGCATGTTTTGCATGGCCATAAATTCGATAACTGCCTTTATTACCAATATCGTTTCCATAACGAAAATTTGTATCGACATTTATTTGATTGCCGGTGGTTGCTGTTGCTAATGTGTCACGAGTATCAATACTATTTTTAGTAATAATATTGATAACACCATTATTTGCGTTACTTCCCCATAAAAGCCCACCTTGCCCTCGAATGACTTCTATGCGTTCAATATCGTACAAAGGAACATTGAGTGTTTCCCAATAAACAGCTGCAAATTTTGGTGTATATAAACTTTGGCCATCGATCATGACTAATAACTTGCTAGAAAAGCGAGAAGCAACGCCTCTCGAAGAGATAGCCCACTGGTTATTATCGAGTTGTCTAACAATAAGCCCGGGAACCATTTTTAGTGCTTCAGGTACAGACATAGCACCAGAGTTAGTAATTTGCTCTTTACTTAAAACATAAATAGAGGAAGCTGTATCAAATGCTGATTGAGTTCTTTTCATTGCTGAAGTGACTTGAACATCCATTCCCATTAGGGCATCAAGGTCAAGGTTTTCGTAATCAAATTGCTCAGCCATTAGTAAGGGAGAAATAAAGGTTAATGGCCATAAAAAGCGTTGTGATATTTTCAATGAGGTGTCTCCTACACAATCCAAATTCAAAAACAATCGTTGTTTTTGTAAAGCATCTGTTATCACATGATATTAACATAAATTAATGATGTGAAAGCACTTTATATTATTAATAAAATTGATTTTGGAATTTGTTTAGTTAGCTCAAAATAATAAACGTCTTGGGCCAGTTGACCTCTCAGAATTAAAATTCATTCTATCTCGGGGCTATTTTATCTGGTTACTAAATTGGAAAAAGCAAAATACAGATCCTATATTTTAACTCTGTTTCATAGGTAATCATCAAGTATAAGTAGTTTTGAGCTGCCATGGTTTAGCAATGCGTTATAGGCTTAATTATTACTCGCTATTTATATAGATGGCACATTATTAAAATGTGAGTGAATATATCGTTTCTTTAAAGCTATTTTTTGCTTTTGTTGTAGGGGGGTCGAATACTGGATTTAGCTTCATTAAACCTAGAGGCAAGCAGGTATGATAAAAAGTGGGTTAGTGGATTTACAAGAAGTACTAGATTTAATGCTTGATGCTGTTTGTGTTGTAGATAAGCAAGGTACATTTGTTTTTGTTAGCGCCGCGTTTGAGCGAATTTTTGGTTATTCAGCCAATGAAGTTGTTGGTAAAAAAATGATTAATTATGTCTATTCTGGAGATCATCAAAAAACGCACGATGCAATTGCTTCGCTTTTATCAGGAGAGTTAATAAACCCTCGTTTTGAAAATCGTTGGCTCAGAAAAAATGGACAATTAGTCCACATACTATGGTCTGTTCGCTGGTCTGAAGAACATCAAGTAAGAATTGCAGTGGCTCACGATATTACCGAGCGAAAAGAGATGGAAGAGCAGCTTTATTACATGGCAGGGCATGATGCATTAACGGGTTTACCAAACCGTTCGTTATTAATGGATCGATTGCAAAAAGTAATTGTAAAAGCTCACCGAGATAATTTATTTTTTTCACTACTGTTTATTGATATAAATGGCTTTAAAGCTGTAAATGATACTTATGGTCATAACGTTGGTGATAAGTTGTTGCATAGCATTGCACAGAGGCTGTCGAATGTAATGAGGGAATATGACACTGTAGGGCGTTTAGGTGGGGATGAGTTTTTAATTATTTTAGATAATTTAAAGTCACCAACCGAAAGTGTTGTTATTAGGCGTAAAATTTTAGCTCAATTTAAGGCTGAATTTCAATTGGATGAATTAAGTCTCAATATCTATCCTAGTATTGGTATTGCCAATTACCCTAATGATGGACAAACTGATCATCAACTCATTAAGTATGCCGATCAAGCTATGTACAAAATTAAAGGCGCAAATGTTGCTAAAGTTATGTAGTCATTTTTATTAATTTAATGTCTATGCTGAACTACTTTTTATAATATCTTGTTGCCAATGGAGTGCTAAAAAATCAATAAATGTACGTACTAACGTTTGCTGATAACTTCGTGATAGGTACACAGCCCATAGGCTATGGCCAGGTGAATAATAATGCGGCAAGACTTCTACTAGCTCGCCATTTTTTAAGTGTTTATTTGCTAAATCGCAAGGAATATTAGCAATTCCCATCCCCCTAATTGACGCTTTAACTAAAATGCCCATTTCGTTTGATTGCAAATTCCCCTTAATTGCAACTTTTTGATCATTTGTTGCCGATATTATTCGCCATTTTGTCGCACTACTGTGCACTAGGCAATTATGATTTAGTAAGTCCTGAGGTTTAATTAAGGGGGGCGACTCAGCTAAGTAGTTTGCCGAGGCACATAACACACCATCAATATGCATTAGTTTACGGGCAATATGTTGATCATCAGGTTGTTCAATATAGCGCAGTGCTACATCAACACGTTCGTCTACCAACTGTGATAAGTTATCCGAAAGTACAAGCTGAACATTTGTTTTGGGATGTAGTTGTAAAAATTGCTCCACTCTTTCAAATAATAAATTTTGACCCAGCCCAATAGGCGATGCAATTCTGATTGTACCAACTAGTTCATTATTATGGCTATGAGCACGACTTTTTAAATCAGAGACTGTACTGAGTATTTGTTGGCAGTAAATTAATGCTTCTTCACCTTGAATAGTTAAACTTACTTTACGTGTTGTGCGATGAAATAATCTCAACGATAACCACTGTTCTATTTCTTGTACGTGACGAGTAACTTGTAAGCGGCTTAGATTTAAGTGCTCAGCAGATTTAGTAAAGCTGCCACAGCGGGCAACTTCTACGAAGCTTGTAATTGCAGTAATCTTATCCATTTGTAACTTATTATGAACTAATATGTATCTTAAGAGTGTGTTTATCACTTAAAAGCGTGCAAGTAAACTAACTTCATTAACTCAATAATAGGATACAGATAATGAAAGTAGCAGTTTTAGGCGCAACAGGCTGGATTGGCAGCACAATCGTACAACAAGCAACTAAGCGCGGTTTAGAAGTGGTCAGCATTGTACGTGACGCAGCGAAAATAACAGATAATACAACTGCCGTTCGCGTATTTGATTTACAAAGCCAAGATAATATTGCTTCAGTACTTAAAGGTATAGATGTACTTATTGCTTCAGTGGGCGGACGTGCAGTAGGTAATCATGAATTAGTTGCACAAACCGCAGAGCGTTTATTAACAGCATTAAATGGAACAAGCACGCGTTTGATTTGGGTAGGTGGTGCGGGTAGCTTAGAGGTTGCACCAGGGGTAACACTTGTATCAACACCTGAGTTTCCTGCAGATTACAAAGATGAAGCACTCGCACAAGGTGAAGCATTAAATGTATTTAAAACGACCACTAGTTCTGCTTCGTGGACTTTTGTAAGCCCTGCTGCAGTAATTTATCCTGCTGAAAGTGAAGGTCCTTATCGTATTGGCGGAGATCAGTTTTTTACAAATGAAGCAGGTGAAAGCAAAGTATCAGTCACTGATTATGCAATAGCATTAGTTGACGAAGCACAAAAAGCTGCACACTTAAACCAACGTATCAGTGTTGCTTATTAACTTATATTAAGTTTAAAGCATTTGATTATTTAGATGCTAAGCGCTGGCTCCTAAGGGCAAAATAATTTAATCTGAGAGTATTAATCCTTATTAAATTATTTGTCTTATGAGCCTTCTTTTTTCGCTTGCGTTAGCAAGTCTTCCTGCTTTACCTGAGCCTGTTGCAAATAATGCTGTGGCTAAAGTTATTATTAAAAATCAGCCTTATTTTTTAAGTTTTATGGGATTAGGCCGCGATAAACAGTACTCGTCAGTGCATAACAAAGTGTGGGCGCTTAAAGTTGGCGATTCACAGTGGCAATCTAAAACTGGTGTGCCTTCAAGCTTGCCATTAAAAGGGCGCTTAGCAAGTACCGCAGTCGGTTTAGGTGAATACGCCTATGTGTTTGGCGGCTATACAGTTGCAGAGGATCATACTGAAGTTTCAAGCCCCGACGTATATAGGTACGACGTAATAAAAGATACCTATACTCCTTTAGCCAATATGCCGGTGCCTGTAGATGATAGCGTAGCGCTGAGCTACAAAGCGCGTTACATTTACTTAATTAGTGGTTGGCATAACGACGGTAACGTAAATTTAGTACAAGTATACGACACGCAAAATAATACATGGCAACAGGCCTCGCCATTTTTAGGTGAGCCCGTATTTGGTCAAGCGGCAGCAATTAGCGGCAATACAATTGTTGTGTGTGATGGCGTTAAAACACAAGCCAATCCTGATTCGCGTCGCTCGTTTGCAGGCGTAGCACAGTGCTTAAAAGGTACAATAGATTCAACTAATCCACAAAAAATAGATTGGCGCACATTGCCACATCCAACAGGTTCCGCCCACTATCGAATGGCAGCCACCAGCTATAATGGCAATATTTATATGCTGGCAGGTTCTAACAATCCATATAATTACAGCGCAATAGGCTACGACGGTAAACCTGCACCAGCAAGTGATCATGTTTGGCGCTTTAATATCGAAAAAAATGGATGGCAGGTTTTATCACCGGTTGAGGTAAAGAGTATGGATCACCGTGGTTTACTTGAACACAATGGGGTTTTATATCGAATTGGCGGTATTGACAATAAACAGCAAGTAAGTACTAACGTACTGGGTTACGAGGCTGAAAAGTGAACACTCTTTACATCACAGGAGCAGGAGTAAGCGCAGCCAGCGGTATTCCAACCTTTAGAGGGGAGGATGGTTATTGGACCATCGGCAGTAAAAATTATACGCCTATGGAAATGGCAACGCGCGCAATGTATAAAAACGCACCGAAAGAGTTTTTAGCGTGGTATTACCATCGCTTTGCAACGTATCGCAACCATGGTCCAAACGACGTACACCATTGGCTGAGTGATAAAAACCTAATTACTCAAAATATAGATGGGCTTGATGGCAAAGCAGGCAATAAAAATTACATTGCTATTCATGGCAGGCTCGATCAAATGACGCTATTTCACCATCAAGGCGATGATGTAACCCCGTTTGCCGCTCCGTGGGAAAAGGTAGATGAAAGCTGCCTGCACGACTCCTTATTTGAAGTGTTTAATATTAAAAACCGATCACCTGAGCTTAATTATTCTTTTAAACCCTTTGTTTTATTGTTTGATGAGTATTACACCGAGCTTTATAGAATTAGCGAAGCGCAAAAACGCATGAGTAATGCCGGTAAAATTGTATTTATGGGGACTTCGTTTAGCGTTAATATTACGCAAATGGCGATAGAAATAGCGCGTGATTACAATATTCCCATTGAAGTTGTAGACCCCGAACCAGCTCATATTTTACACCCCAATGTGAGTTATAAAAAAATGACTGCGCTTGAGTATATTCAAAATAGCTAAATTAAGTTGGTGATTATGTGTGATAAATACGCTATTTATATTTATTTTACAATTTTATAAAGTATTTCTCCTTCGCTTGTACATTGTTGATCTATAATCTTAACTTATACATTAATCGTCATACTGTAAACATAACAACACTGAAGAGATGTAAATGAGTGATTTAACAGCAATAGCAAACTTATCAATATTATTAGTAGAGCCTTCAGATGTTCAACAAAAGCTTATTATAAAATCACTGACTCAGTGTGGTGTAAAGCAGGTTGAAAAAGCAACATCGCAAGAACAAGCGCTAACAATGCTTAATAGTTACCAGCCTGATTTAGTTATTAGTAGTATGTACTTTTCAGACGGTACCGCTGATTCCTTACTACAAAAAATCAGATCAAATCCATTAACAGAAAACCAAGCATTTATGTTGGTGTCAAGTGAGCGTAACAAAAAGTACTTAGAGCAGTTAAGGCAGTCGGGTGTATTAGCTATTTTGCCTAAACCATTTAGTGCTGAAGCTATAACGCGCGCACTTAAAGCTACTTTAGATATTATTAGTGAAGAAGAAGTTGAGCTTGAACACTTTGATATTACTTTATTACGTGTACTTGTAGTTGATGACAGTCGCTTTGCGCGTAAACACATTATTCGCGTACTTGCGGGGATGGGGATCCCAGCACCAGTAGAAGCTGAAGATGGCAAACAAGCCATCGAACAATTAAATACACAGTCATTCGATTTGATTGTTACTGATTATAATATGCCTGAAATGGATGGCAAAGAGCTAACCGAAACCGTCAGAGGGTCAAACACCTACTCACATATCCCTATTTTAATGGTGAGTTCAGAAGCAAACGACACTCACTTAGCCAATATTGCTCAAGCTGGCGTTGATGCCATTTGTGATAAACCATTTGAGCCTGCAACAGTTAGAGATTTATTGTTTAAAATAATGTCTTAACTTATAAACTTAAGGCTAGCAGTAAAAATGTATTAGCCTGAGCAGATAAAACTAAAGCAGCGCTTGTTAAAAGTCGCTGCTTTTTTATTATTGGCTAGGTACGTTATAAAGACTAAACGCCACAAAACATAATATAACTGCAATTGTGGTATCAAATATTCGCCATCTTAATGATGAGCTTAATATACTTTTAAGTTTAGGTGCAAAAAGCACTAAAGTGCTGAACCAAATTATTGACCCAACACAAGCACCAAGTGCAAAATGCATTGGGTTTGGTTGTAAAGCGCCAATATTGCCAAGTAATAACACGGTATCTAAATACACATGTGGATTTAGCAAACTGATTGCAAAGGCCGAAAGGGCAGTACTCCACCAGCTTACTTTTTCTACTTGGCTTATTTTTAAACCTGAAGTCCCTTTAATCGCTCGCATTGCAGATCCATACGCTAAGTACAATAGCATCGCAATACCGCCCCATGTTAACCAAGGCAGTAATCCTGGTAATAACTGCTGTAATTCATTTGCTGCAAATACACCTATTAAAATAAGAGTCGCGTCGCAAATAATGCATACCGTGGCTAAAACCAATCGATTAGCGCCAGCCATGCATTGGCTTAAAATCCAAATATTTTGCGCGCCAATGGCAATAATTAAACTTAGCCCCAGCATCACACCCGATAAAAACGACATACTATAAATCTACTCAACTATTCAATGCCTTGCAGGGTATTGGTAATTCTGTTACAAATCCAATGAATATATTTAGGGTTATATGCGTAAAACTCATGATTGATTATCAACTACTCAATGCACTGTCGGCGGTTATTAGTGAAGGCGGGTTTGAAAAAGCCTCTAAAAAGCTATTTATTACGCAATCGGCAGTAAGTCGGCGTATTCATCAACTTGAAGCCAAACTTGGAGAGCCTGTAATAATTAGGACGCAGCCACCGCGCCCAACCGCTCTTGGCAAGCGTTTACTTAATCATTTACAACAAGTCCTGCAGTTAGAAGTTGCTTTAAACGTAGATGCACTTAACGAGCACTCCAGCTTAAACACACCTCTTAGTGTAAAGTTGGCTGCCAATGCTGATTCACTAGCCACATGGTTGCCAGAAGCCCTTGCCGTGCTAGATACAGAATCTGATTGTAAATTTAGATTTGAAGTGATCTCAGAGGATCAATCCATCGCCCATAAAAGAATGAAAGACGGCGAGGTAATGGTATGTATTAGCTCATCTTCTGAGCCTGTAAATGGCGGGTTAGCGAGCCCATTAGGCGCTATACGTTACAAGGCAATTGCGAGTCCTGACTTTATTAAACAGCATAACCTCACTTCGCTTACGCAATTGGCGCAGGTACCTTGTTTAGTTTTTAGTGAATATGACAAGCTACAGCACCAGTTTTTAGCCGATATTAACGGCTCAACGCCAGAGTATATACATATATATCCCTCATCAGAAGGATTTAAACAAGCCATGATAGCAGGCCTTGGGTATGGCTTATTACCGACTTTGCAGCTTGGTGATTCCCTGCAAAAAGGGGAGTTAGTTGACTTATTTCCAGAGTATTATATTGATACGCCCTTGTATTGGCATTATTGGCAAAGTGAAAGCCCGCAACTTAAAGCACTGCGTAAGTTTGCAATGCAAGTTGCGGCTAACCGATTAGAACCAATTTAAAGGTGTTTATAACTGCCCTAATCTATAAATGAGTAATGCCGTTTTTTTAATGTTTTTATCAAGGCTGGTTAAATCGGCTGTTTCGTTTTTAGTGTGCGCACCGCTGCCCATCAAGCCTAAACCATCAAGTGCCATATCAACATGGTTTGCCGCAAACGAAATATCAGCCGCACCTGCATTACGTGGATTGGCGGCTACTACTTTGTTGAAGCCTAAGTCGTGGCTTGCGTCGCTGTATAATTCTAATAGTTTTTTATTGCCATCAGTTAATGCCATTGGCGGGTAACCGTCTTCAAAAATAAGCTCTGCTTTACTGCCATCTAAGTTTTTAGCCACAATTTTTAGCATAACCTTTTTAGCGCTTTCTACCTGCTTTGGCGAAAGTGCGCGTAAATCACCTGCAACATGCACGGTTTGTGCTATTACATTACTTTTACCAAATGCCGTTGCTGACGAATTAGCACTGTCGTAGTCGGCATTGGTACCACCTACAATAAGCCCAGGATTAAATGTTAAATTAGGTTGCGTGGCAAGTTGCTCCCTAAAATCATTTAAAATACGCGATGCCTCGTAAATAGCGCCATAACCAACGCTTTCGCTAAATATTTGCGACGAATGTGCAGCATTTGCCGTTACGTTTAGCGTCCAGCCGGTATAACCACGGCGCGCCGCCATCGCTGTTTTAATATTGTTGTCGCCATTTTCATAGCCAAGCGCTACGTCAGCCCAAATTGCGGCATCAACAATAGCTTGTTTAGATAAGCTAAGCGGGCGACCGCTGCTTTCTTCATCGCCTGTAAGTAATACTTTTATGCTTACACTTTCGAGCAAATTAAGGGCTTGTAAGCTTTTAAGTGCGGTAATTATTATCGTGTTACCGCCTTTCATATCGGCAACGCCTGGGCCACTGGCTGTATTGGCATCAAGCTTTTTATAAGTGGTAAAGTTATCGTTTTTGGCAAATACCGTATCTAGATGGCCGATCATCAGTATTTTTATTGCATTGGGATCATTGCTCTCATGGGTTGCTAATACGTGGCCTGCGCGGTTAAACGCACTGCCATCCAGCCATTCTACTTTAAAACCAATGGCTTTTAGTTGCTCGCTCGCAATAGCGCCCACCTTTTTTACACCTTCAATATTAAGCGAACCGCTATTAATATTTACGGCTTGCTCTATTTCTTTAAGTGCTTGGGGAATATTTTTATCGACCTGTTTTACTATTTCACGCTCGTTTTTATCAAGCGCTGCATGGCTTGTAAGCGATAGGGTACTCGCAAGGGTAAAAATAAGTGCTTGGCTAAATTTTAAAAATGACATAACAGTATAATAAGTAAAAAATAAGAATATTTAATATGAAGTAAAATTAATAAGGATTCAATAGAAGTAGATTGTGATTTTTAACTAATTTTATAAGCAATAACGAGTTACGAGTTTAAGGGTGAACGCGTTATTAGTTTAAACACAGGTATTTAAAATATAACCTGTTAACTAAGCAGCCAGTATTACAACATAGCAATATGTCTTATATTACTGATCTCCACCATTTTGGGGTTTTGCTACATTTAGAAAAGGTAAGGCGAAGCTAACTAACTGTTTACAGTTGTTTATTTTATAGCTAGGATAAAATCATTGTAATATAAAGACATTTGTCGGTTTGTAAATCGACAAATGTCGTAGACTAAATTGTTATATGCACATGGGAGTGTTGTCATAATGGAAATGAATACATTAATATTGTTTGTAATGGCTGCTTTATCTATAAACCTGATTCCTGGGCCTGATGTAATTTATATAGTTACAAACACTATGAAAGGAAAGATGAAGTCAGGTATTAAAGCATCACTGGGTTTAGGTGTTGGTTACTTGATTCATACTTTAGCTGCTGTTTTGGGACTTTCTGCTTTAATTTTAAGCTCTGCATTTTTGTTTACAGTAATAAAATACTTAGGTGCTATCTACCTGCTCTACCTTGGTGTCCAATCACTTATTAATTGTTATAAAAACAAATCGAAAATTTTCATTGAAAGTACAAATGAAAAACAAAATAATATTTTCAAGCAAGGCGTAATTGTTAGTGTATTAAATCCGAAGGTTGCAATGTTTTTTTTAGCTTTTCTACCGCAGTTTATTGACCCTACTGCGCTTAATGCTACAAGAGAGTTACTTACTTTAGGTTTGTTATTTAGTGTATTGGCTACATGTTGTAATTTATTCTATGCCAGTTTAGGAAGTGTTGTGTTTAGTAGTCCAAAAGCACTGAAGTATTCAAGAGTTCTTGAAGGTGTATCTGGAACTATTTTAATTGGTTTAAGTGCAAAAATAGCTTTGAGTAATAAATAGTGCATATAACAAGCAATTTAACAGGACTAAAAACAGTGGGCTATCGCTCGTGCCTCACTCATTTTAACCCACAATTTTTAGCCCGTTAATTGGGCGTTAGAAAGCTATGGAGTATTGAGCACACAATGATTGAATTGATCTCCGAAAACATAGGTTGGATAAAAGACGGATTCACAATTCTCTTTACTCTGACTGGCACAATACTAGCTATTTTAACTTACAGAAGAGCTCGACATACAGTTCTTCAGCCAATAAGAAATGAAGTTATTAAAAAACAATCTGAGCTTCTTAGTGATTTATTATCCATGTGCCAACCCGGCTCTAAATTTGAGAGTAGCGTAGATTACGTTAATTTAGTTCGTGTAAATCTATATCTTCAACTTAAAGAATTTGGTTATTTGTTCAATGATCACAAAAAGAAAATTGAAATGATTAGCAATGCTGTTTCTGGTTGGACACCTGTAGGTGAATCAATGATTCTTAGAGATGTGGAAGTAGTAGGTGCTTTTAAAAAAGACAAGAAAGAAAGCGACTCCTCATACGGGAAGTACAAATATGATGAGGCTCAGATTGGAAACATAATCATTGATAAGGTCTTTTTGACAAAAGAGCATAGTATATTTATTCATAAAATTGACATTCTTGCGAATGATCCTTTTATGCCTAAATCAATACAACTTTCATTGCAAGATTTATTAAAAGATATTAATAAAAATTTGAGAGATATTTTGCCAGAAATACTTATCGAGTTTATTCATGAATTCATCGATAAAGCAAAGACTGGAGAGGGTTACCCAAACTTTGAATCTGCAGGTATATATAATAATTTCAATCATGTACGTGTTCATCATAAAGAAAAAATTCATCAAGTTATGATGGAGATCAGAAATTACTTGAAAATAGATGATACATGGGAGTAAATCGCTTTCTAACAACACGCCCTGAGGTGGACAGCAAGCGCTAAAGCTCACTTTCCACCGCAAATTTTAACAGCGGTGATCCCTTACTTTTCAATGCGGTTAAGTAAGTTGATTCATCGTAGGGCGTATGTGTTTTCCAGCACCTAAATAGGATTCGTATCCACTTAAATGCCAATGATCTGATGATGGTATTATGAGGTTTTCCTTTGGCTTCTTGCTGCCGATAATAGGCTTTTGCCCAAAATGAATAGCGCACAGATAATCCTGCCCATTCCGCAAATGTTTGCCTTAAAAACTTAGTGCATGAGTACCGCCAGTGTATCCATTCTTTCTTGCCACTGCGTTCGGTTACTGGAGCAATGCCTGCGTATTTTTGTATGTCAGCGGCGCACTTATAGCGCTCACGATTTGACCCCATAGCGGCTAATAATCGAGGTGCTAATTGTGGCCTCGCCCCAGGTAAACTATCAAAAATAGCGCGATCTGTATGTTGCTTATAAAGTGTTTTAATTTCGTCATCAAATCGTGTTATTGCCAACATCAGCTGTTTAAGTTGCGGAACGAGGCATTCAATAAGCAATAAGTTTGGCGTGATCACCGCCATATCTTCGGTGAGTATTTCAACCAATTAAAATGACACCTATCCTAATTTTTGCACTTTTCGGACAAATTGAGATGACATCCATCCTAAATTCTCTATCTTGAGCATCCTGATCAAAAAATATTAAACGATAGAGGAGCATTGGGATCGTGGATGGCACGGACGGCTGCGAAAGTTAGTAGTGCTTAATTTCAATACTAATCCACTTTGCAAAACGTATTAAATTTTCGATTCACATGTTTAGTTAAAAGTTGTTTGTTTGCGGTCTGAATTGCAGACTCGAATATCAAGTTAGGGTAATATATTAGCTCGATTTATAAGTAGGTAGTGTTATGGATAAGCTTAAAAGCGTCGACTTGTTACTGGGCCAAGCTATCGAAACGGTAGTTGATACTTCAAAACTAATTGAAGATTCTAGTTCATTGGATACGCGGAAAAATATGGTTGATATTGGCACAGCAATTCACTCTTTGTGGGAAATAAGAACTCGTATCTATGAGATAGACCCTTCGTTAACTCCGGATGTAGTAAACGACTTCAAATCCAACGAATTAGACTTTAACCGACTGGATGAATTAGCTTCCAAAGCTGAGGGGTTTGAAGGGAATGGTGATTTGGATAGTGCTCGAAATTATTATATGAAATTACTAAAAGAATCATCGCTAAACCATTTCAGATTGTTAGCTGAAGCAGGTTTGTATAGGACCACTGCGACCAATAAATAGTGAAATTGTTTACATCGGTTAATCAGCCACTTAGAACTTTTCGTTACAACTGATTTGCTATAGATTCTATATGAATATTTTGGTCTGTGTACCGAATGATTGAAGCTACAAGTCGGTTATCAAAGTGGTGAGTATCGAAACCTCGACTGACAAACCATGAACGAAGCGCTTGTTTCCGAGACTAATACCTCATATGACGTTTACCTTGCGGGCCACCATACGGAGGATGATAGTTGTAAAAGACTCCTATTCAGTGGAATTGGCCTCTAAGCTGTATTAGTGTGATTACCAAGGGATTCTGTCAGTCTAATTACCGAGCGACTTTGCCGTAGTGACCTTAGCAAGTAATACCTATTTGGGCAATCTGATCGAAACAAAAAAAACGAAACACAGATCAATAATTGTCTTATTCGAAGGTATCTACCACTGCTAAAGCACTCGTTCGTATGATTTAGGAATTTGTATCAAGAGCGCAACAAGCGTCCGTGTCAGAATTCGGAGCTGCTAATTTTTTTCAACACCTTGATTGTTTCCATGTGACTAGACTCCATCTAAGCAATCCCTTATTCTTGAGTTTCTTTTACTAAACAAGCATTTAAATAAGGACATTGAATGACCAAGTATTTCTGCACGATTTTTTTTATTGTCACGGCTTCCTTTAGTGCGTATGCGGATTCATTTAAAGAAAATGCTGTTGAGCGGCATTTACCTTTTCAAAAAATACCAATTTCATCTTCTGTGTTAAATGAAACCGTTGATATCTATGTTCAATTGCCTTTCAAGTATGAAAGTGAATTCAATCAAAACTATCGTTATCCTGTTCTTTACACTTTAGATGCACCTGTAGGGTTGCCTCTTGTATCAGGCGTTCTTGCCCCGCTGAATGGCTACAATAGCGCCCCTCAAATGATCATCGTTGGGATCTCTACTTCCAACCCCCCTGTGTCAGGATAGTTGTCGCCTCTAACTTTTAAGAGAGGCAGATAAAATGAGTCGTCGGTTTACACATGAATTTAAAGTACAAGCTGTTGAAAAAGCACTATCTCAATGTGATGATGTTCGTATAGAAGATATTGCAGATGATTTAGGCGTCGGCTATTCAACACTACAACGGTGGATTGCACTTGCTAAAAACCATGAACTTGAAACTAAAAATAACGGTAGTCACATGACAACAGAAAAACGCCCTCATGACTGGAGCTTAGAAGACAGGCTCAACGCCATTATTGAATGTGCGAGTTTAGATGAAGCAGCTCTTAATGAATATTGTCGTGCCAAAGGACTTTACCCGCATCATATTCAACAATGGAAGCAAGATTTTGCTAAAGGGCCAGCAACGAAGCCTGTAAAATCAGACAGCAAGCAGCTCAAACAAGAAATTAAGCAGCTTCAAAAAGAGCTTAATCGTAAAGATAAAGCATTAGCAGAAACAGCCGCTTTACTTGTACTCAAAAAAAAGCAGATGCGCTTTGGGGTTTCAACGAGGACGATTAACCAGCTCAACTGAACGTCATGAATTGATAAAGCTCATTACAGACGCGCAGAAATCAGGAGCAAGGCAAGCAAAAGCATGTGAGTTACTTGGTCTATCGGCAAGAACAATTCAACGCTGGATTGTAGCTGATGATATGACAGATAAGCGAACAAGTACGATAAAGCGACCACCTAACAGGCTAACTGAATTAGAGCAACAGCGTATAATTAAGACTGTTAATTCAATAGAATATGGACATTTACCACCCAGCAAGATAGTCCCTAAACTATTGGATAAAGGTGTGTGGATAGCATCAGAAAGCTCGTTTTATCGTGTTATGAAATCACATAAATTACTAACACATAGAGAAAAAGTTAAACCAAATAAAAAGATAAAAAAACCAAAAGCGTTCAAGGCAACACGTGAAAACGAAATTTATACATGGGATATCACGTATTTGCCGACAGCAGTTAAAGGTCAGTTTTTATACTTATATTTAGTGATGGATATTTATAGTCGAAAAATAGTTGGGTGGCAGGTTCATGACACACAACTAAGCACACTGGCGGCTGATTTAATGGTAGATATTTGCAGGCGAGAGCAGGTAAAACCCGAGCAAGTCACGTTGCACTCTGATAATGGCAGCCCAATGAAAGGAGCAACATTATTAGCGACATTGCAGGAGTTAGGGATTGTGCCTTCATTTAGCCGACCATCTGTGAGTAACGATAATCCGTATTCTGAGTCATTATTTAAAACATTAAAGTATCGCCCAGAATACCCTGAAAAAGCCTTCGCAGATATCGCGAGCGCAAGAAAATGGGTTAACGGATTTGTAGATTGGTACAACGATGAACATTTACATAGCGGTATTAAGTTTGTCACACCCAATCAGCGTCATTTAGGTTTAGATAAGGCGATCCTAGCGAAGCGCCATCGGGTTAATGAAATGGCGAAATTAGAGAATCCAAGTCGTTGGTCAGGAAAGTCACGAGATTGGACAATGATCAATGAAGTAAATTTGAATCCAGAGAAAAAAGAAGCAATGCGGGCGGCATAAAATTTAACTTGATGCGACAACTAACTTGAAAAACTCCGGTATTCAGATGCTCTCAGGGATTCAAAAGATAGAGAGAGAACTTGCGAATTTAAATACACCGAACCTGCGTTACAAATTTGAATACTTTCGAGAAGAGCCTCATCAGAATACACCGATTTACGGGACAATTGGGGCACTCAGAGGTTTGTACCCTCAGTGGTCTATTCCATATGAAACATCAGTTGAAGGCTACGAAAGTGTCCTAGCGCACTTCAAAAAGCTATCAACCCTATATGGGTATCAAATTGAACCAAAATCCTGGCAAATGTATGATGAAGGCATAGGACAACTCACCTACTTAGAAAATCCTGCTGAAGCAATTAAGTATTTTAGCTACAACATCAGTCAGGAGCCATCTGCATATAGCTCTAGGCTTCATATCGTTGACGCCTTTGTAAAACTTGGTAAAAAACAAGAAGCGTTAAAACATTTAAACATTTTGTTGCGCAGAGATGATTTAAGTGATGAGGAACGTCAACAATTGACCGAGAAAAAGTCGAATGTAAATTTGATGTAAGTTTAACCAAAATAGCGTTGACACCCATCCTAACTGTTACGGAAATTGTCAATTAGATCATGATGGCAAGTGGGTTTTATAAATAATGAATCACGTAAAAACTGAGCTACATTAGTAAGGTGAAAGTAAAAAGAGAAAGTCAGCAGGTCGATGGCAATTGTACTGCTTTGTTTATTATATAGAAGGGCTGTGTACACGATGCATTGAGAAGGGGAAGCCCTTTTAACCTAAATAAAAAGCCACTTAAACACCCGTAATCCCTTCTAAAATGCTAATTAAAACGATATCAAAAATTTCTTTATATGCTGCGTAAAAGTACAGTAATTGATTGAACCGAAATAGGAACTCAGCTATGGTTTATCCATCAATAAAAATAAATTAAAACGAGTTATTCTACAGTGTCGTTAGGCACACATGGAGGTTTCGTGAATCTTAATCAAGTTACATTGCCAGTTAAACACATGGATAAAGCGACTGAGTTTTATTTAAAACTAGGTTTTACCCAAATTGTCGATACTCCCCATTATGCCCGTTTCGAATGTCCTGACGGAAACTCAACCTTTTCACTTTTATTAGAAACTGGTAGTTTTTTAAATGGCGTAGTAATCTATTTTGAGCATGAAAAACTTGATCAGTGGGTATCTGATTTAAAATCTATTGGCATCGAGTTTTATCAAGAGCCAACAGATCAAAGTTATCTGTGGCGTGAAGCAATATTGCACGATCCATCAGGTAATAAAATCAAACTGTATTGGGCGGGGAAAAACAGGCTTAATCCACCATGGCGAGTAGATAAGCGCGCCTAGTAAGTAATTTAAAGATAATAAAAAAGCTGGTTAGGTTTTACCTCGTTTCATGTCCCAACCAACTATTTTTGTCCGATCATGTGGACGTTAAGGCTGTGGAATTACTCTTTTTTAAGAAAAACAGCCTGTTTTATGGGTTCCAAATGCATTACCTAATGCTTTAAAAACGATTAGAGTTAATTACAGGAACTCGTTTTTTAATTGAATTTGGCTGTTGGAGTTATTTTACAGTCTCGTTATGAGCCTAGGGTCTGTTGAACTTTCAAGGTTAAATTTGCAGCAGTCTGTTTGGTATTTAGGCAAGGCAGAGCCTATGTAGTGTGGCTATTCCCCATAAATGGGCGATAACGCAGCATTAATGCCAAACAGGCGCTGCCCAAAGGGCTGAGGGATCCCCACTTTATCCAGCGGCCTCTTTTTGATAATTAAAAATAAAGTTTTTTAAACTTTTTTCTATATAGCTTTGTGTAATACGTCTCTTACATAGCTTTATGACTTGCTTGGCTAAGGTTAAAAATGAAAGAACTCGGCGATTCTTAACACTATTTGCTTGAAATTTTATATGCCACTTTCTTTTTTCTGCTTCACACCCTATAAACCATAACGCAGTGCTCGCTATTGTGGCTATCAAGCATAATATTCCTATTCTATTTATGCCGGTACTTTTACTAAAACGCCACGAAAAACCATATCTCAAACTTTTGTCATCGCGGAAATTTTGCTCTATTTGCATTCTTTTACTATATAAACCAACTACTCGCTTACTCGTCATTGTATTGTCTGATGTCGCGAGTAACCATGGCTCTTTCGCTAAGTTTTGATACATTTTTGTATCTTTCGTAAATCTGCTTTTTCCTTTTCTTCCTTTATTTTTTCCATGATATACGTGTAAAAATGCATCGCATGCTGTCGGGCTGGACTGAGTTAGTCTTGCTTGACCTAACGCCTTTGGTATATCGCTGGCACCAGCCCTAAGTTGTTTTAATGTATGCCATTGTGATTGCATGGCTAGTTTACACTTCATTGAGCCTCTTAATCGACCTATCATATGCCAACCAAGTTCGCGTACTTTACTATACCAAGGCGTAAGAAAGCCGCCGTCTGTTACAATATAGACACTAGGATGTCGTCCAAGCACTTCATAAAGTTCATCTAAAAACAGGCTGTTGGTTGCTGGGCTATCAAAATTCTTCTGCTCAACAATCATGTTATAAATCACGATAGAGCGCCCATCCACAAGTAAGCTTGCTCGCAGTAAGTGATAGTCGTGACCACAGGCACCGCTCCAGTCAACGGCAATTGCAAGCATTGGTAAAGAGTCGATAATAGGATGAGCTAATGCTTTATAGATAGCGACCCTTTCATTGTAGAGGTGAGTATTTTTTAAGAAGCGATCAACGCGTTTTATTTTATGTTTTACATCCACAGCGCCAGACAAATTTCTGCCGATTTCAGTTAAGGTAAGTTTATTGCCCGAAATTAATGCATTACTGCAGCTTAGTAATGTTTTTACTCTGGCATTATTGAATGGCGCTAATGCATGTTTAAAGTACTTATGGCAAACTGATGTGTCAGGCATAGCAGTTGTGACTTATGTGGGTTGTGGTGATTTACATAAGATCATAAATTGCTGTGCCTGTCACGTTTTGGGGATTCGTCAGCCCAAAGGGTTCTTCCTAGGGGCTATTTACTCCTTGTTGCTCGGTTCTTACTTAGCCCACTAGGTTACAAACCTCGCGCCGCGATTAAATAGCCCCTAATTTGAACAAATTTTAATCCGTAAAGATCAACAGACCCTAGGATAATAATGAGAACACTTCAGCTTTTAGGTTTTATACTTGCGATTGCAGGGTTTATTTTAGGCTACGTGATGCTAGCCTCAATTGATGGTGAAGCATCCGATGCTTCAGCAGGAGGTGCAGGCATAGGCGTTATGTTTATGGTGTTACCTATTCTTGGTTGGTCTGCGTTAATATTAGTGCCCTCTTCAGTAGCATTGTTCAATCATAAAGTAAGAGAACGCACTTATTTCAGAGGCAATTTTTGGCTAAACCTTTGGAAAGTAAACCTAGTTATTTCTTTTGGATATATTGCCGTTGTTCTATATTTTGCTTACATATGGTTTAAGGGCAGCATTGGCAATTAACAAAGCCTCTAAATGTTCAATACCTTTAATTCATTCTTACCTACTAACATCTAACCCAAACTAAGCACTACAACCATCAGGCTTAACACCATTAGTATTAAACCTAACAGCCCAAACTAAAGAATGTTTAATTAGTTGGCATTAAATAAATCTCGCGCACGCTGTTGCGCTGGTTTGCTTCAATAGCAAACAGTACGGCGTCGGCTACATCTTGTGGGTCGAGTTTATCGGGTTTAGCGTCATCAAAAAACGGGGTGTTTACCATGCCTGGGGCTATGGTGGTACAGCGTCCGTTCCATTCGCTCATTTCCTCAGCTAAGTTTTGTCCAAAACCATAAGCAAACCATTTAGTTGCACCGTAAATAGAGCCGCCAATTGGCTTACGGCCAGCGGCAGAGCTGGTTAATATAAAGTGACCTTTGTTTTGGCGTAAATGCGGCAGTGTTAATTTTGCAGTCCACAGTAGGGCTTTAATGTTTATATCGATCATGGTTGACCACTCATCGGGGTCGCCTTTTTCGGTGCCAGCGGTTGAAACGCCCATACCCGCGTTAGCAAAGGCTACGTCTAATCGGCCAAACTTTTCAATGCCTTTGGTAACCACGCTTTCAAGCGCGGTAAAGTCGGTTGCATCTGCGGCTACGCCCAGCGCATTATTTGAGCCTAACGACTTTACTAACTCAGTTAACTTATCTTCGCGTCTAGCGGTAAGTATTACTTTATGACCATTATTTACAAGGGTTTTTGCGGTTGCTTCACCAATGCCACTTGAAGCGCCGGTTATGAGTACTATTTTTTCTTTTGCCATAGATAACCTCTTTAATGAACGTTAAAAACTTAAACCGAGGATACCAAGAAGCGATTAACCTACATTGAATAGTCGCTATAAATTAGCCGTAAATGGCCGTGTTTTATATTCTAATAACCATGGTTTTTAGGCCGTTTATTAAAATTTTAGTAAGTGATTAAAAAAGATAGGTTTAAATTTTTTATTCTATATACTCGCGCCACTTCTTTTGAAGTCGATTTTTATTAGATTTAACCATTATTTTGCTGAGTGTCAGCAACATTTATCGGAACAAACATGAAAGATAAACTTTTAGCGTTTTGGCAAAGCCATTCAGAAACAATCATCACTTTAGGGTACAAAGTGATTTTAGCGTTGGTGATTTTAATTGCGAGTGCCTTAATTGCACGCTCGGTTAAAAAAGCGATTAAAAACGCTAAATCGCCATTAAAAAAAGTGGATAGTACGCTGCTTCCTCTTTTATCGAGTATTGCTGGTTATTTAGTTTATATAATTGGCGGGCTATTTATTTTAGATATTTTTGGCGTAAACACGGCCAGTTTAATTGCGCTAATGGGTGCTGCTGGTTTAGCGATTGGTTTAGCCCTTAAAAATACGCTGAGCAATATTGCTGCGGGTATTATGCTGCTAATACTCAGACCTTTTAAAATAGGCGACTTTGTTGATGCCAGTGGCACGCTTGGTACTGTGAGTGAAATAAACCTATTTACCACTATTTTTAAAACCACCGACGGCCTTTATATTGCATCCCCTAACGGCAAAGTATGGGGTGGAAATATTAAAAACTTTACCCGTAATGGCAAAAGACGAATGGATATAGTGGTGGGTATTTCGTATGCCGACTCTATTGACGTTGGCTTAAATGTACTTAAAGAATTAGCCGCATCAGAGAGCCGATTACTCGCAGAGCCTGCCCCTAAAGTAATGGTGACATCAATAGGCGAAAGCGCAGTAAACATTCAATTACGTGCGTGGGCTGTTAATGGTGATTATTGGCAAACCGTGTGGGATTTAAATAAGCGCGTTAAAGAAGCTATTGAAGGTTCTGGGCTGAGTATTCCATTTCCGCAGCGTACGCTGCATATATCTGAGTCTATGGCATCGGCAGTAATTGTTAACAAAGATACCTAAATATGTATTAACATAAACACAAATAAAAATAGCGAGCCTTGGCTCGCTATTTTTGTATTAGCCTTTGTGTAGGCTGAGGTATTAACCTTCTAATTGAAAGTCGTACACTGAGCCTAAATTAAGTAGCTGCGTTAGCTCATCAAGTGCTTGGTAGCTCTCGGTGAGTAGAGCTGAGTCTGCAAAGTCACTTGCACCTAATTTGTCGCGGTAGTTACGTTTTGCCCAGTCACACAGTTGTGTATATTTAGTATCAGTTAAAATAACCTCTGGGTTTATTGCAGCAAGTTCTTGCTCGTTAAGGGCTACACGTAAACGCAAGCAAGCTGGGCCGCCACCATTTTGCATACTTTGGCGTAAATCAAAAAACTGTACTTGGTTTACTGGGTTATCAGCCATGATCATTTCTTCAATGTAGGCGTTAACTGCGCTGTTGCGTTTACACTCTTGTGGTGCCACTAACAGCATTGAACCATCTTCAAGGCTCACTAGCTGGCTGTTAAATAAATAGCTACTTACAGCGTCGGTAATACTTACTTTATCGGTAGGTACTTCAATAATGTAAAATTCTTTATTGCCCACATACGCTTCGCGAATATCTTGCAGTGCCAAAGCTTGGTTTAAAAATGCTTGCTGGTGGCACAGTAATACGTTGGCGTTACCTACTGCAATTACATCGTTATGAAACACGCCTTGATCTATTACGTCTGGATTTTGCTGTAGTAAAATTTGGCTTGAATCTTTTAAGTTATGTAAACGGCAAATTGCTTCTGAGGCTTCGAGTGTTTGCCTTGCAGGAAATTTAGCTGGTTTTGGTAATTGGCTGTTAAACGCGCTGGCACCAAATACAAACATTTCAAGGCCTTGCTCGCCGTGGCTGTCACAAAAACGAGTATGGTTTGCTGCACCTTCGTCGCCAAAAAAGCCTTGGTCGGGTAAATGGGTATGGTGCGCAAAGTATTTGTCGTTGTTAAACATCGCTTTTAATAAGCGTGTAGTGGTTGCAGGCTCTAATGAACGATGAAACTTATTATTTAAATTAGCTGAAGTAAAATGTACTTTGCCGTCGGTTGTATCAGGAGATGGCGATACCGTAGCGGCATTGGCTGTCCACATTGCTGACGCTGAATAACACGCGCGTAATAAAATAGGATCAGCTTTAAATGCTTTATGAATTACTTGTGCATCATTACCGGTAAAGCCTAAGCGGCGCAGTACGTTTAAGTCGGGGCGCGCATGAGGGGCAAATACACCTTGAGTTAGGCCTTTGTCGTGCATCGCTTTCATTTTTTCAAGGCCTTGAAGCACTGCCTCTTGAGGATTTGAAAAGCTTGCTGCGTTATTTAACGAGGCAACATTACCATACGATAAACCAGCGTAGTTGTGAGTAGGGCCAACTAAGCCATCAAAATTAACTTCCAAAGCGTGCATACACGTTCCAACTAAAAATTTTCAATAGGATGCAACAATACAACGCAATAGGGCTGCTTGCAAAGTTATAAACGCAGTGTTTTTACTAATTTTTTCGACGTTTTTAAATGTGGAGTTTATTACAAGGGGGTTGTTTTTATATTGAACGATTAATTTGAAGTTTAATTAAAATGTACACATAAATTTCATAGTGTGCAAAAGCTTAGCCTAAAGTAGGTTTTTACATTTAAGCTTTATGCCAAGCCTTTACACAATACGATGTTACTTAACATAGACGCGCTCTTTGTCAGCGGTGGTATGGGTATTTGTTGGATCATTAACTTGCCAAACGCTAATGTCTAAACGCCATAAAAGGTAAAGGGTATGGTATAAGTTGAACATGGTTTTTCCTTGGTATTTTCACTGAACACATCAGTTTATAGGAAGAAGTATGCCAACATTAACTTGAATATTTTATGAATAGAAATCAGGTATTTAGTATTTAAGTGTAAATACGTACTAAAGCATTAGCACCAAAGCGGTGATGTATTTTTAAAATGTGCACCAGTGTGGTGTGTTTTTAACAAAAAGCCCTGCAACTATTGGGTCACTTAAATGTGCAAGGCTTTTTAAAAAATGTAGTCACTTAAAAAGTAAATTAGCGGCCTACTTTTCCTTTTACTAAAGGCTCGAACGACATTACTTTAAACTTACCGTGGCTTTGATTTTTGCCATTATTAAGTACAGGCGAATTATGTAAATCGTCAACGGTAAAGTATATTTTATGATCGGCTCCGTAGCTAAAACCATCAGGCCAGCTCAAACGTTCGTCTTTAAATAATACTTCGTAGTCGCCAGTGGGTTTAACTACGCCAATTGCGCCATTGGTTATGTCGGTTACATATACGTTACCGCCGCCATCAACAATAATACCGTCTGAAATTGGCTTAGTGCCGTAACGCGTAACTTTGTCTTCAAGCGCTTTAGCCCAAAGGCTCTCGTTATTTATATCGCTGGTGGCAATGCGGTAAACCGACGTGCCCGACATTGAGCCAAAGTAAAGCCAGTCTTCGTTAGGGTCAAGCGTAATAGGGTTAACACCTAAGCGGGCAGGTTGGCCGCCAAGGCTCATTGTGCGCCCATCAATAACCATATCGATATTTTCGGCGGTGGTGTAATGGCTATTTTGTAACACTCTACGTGCGACACCTGTTTTAAGGTTTACCGTAATAATAGCGGCTTGGTTGCCTTGGGCTGTGTCGGCAATGTATACAACGCCATGCTTATTATCGATGACTAAATCGTTTAAAAACGAGGTGTCGGTAATGGTCGGTTTAGCCAGATAAATAATTTTGTGCAGTTGCTCTTTGTTTGTATCCCAACCTACTAAGCGCCCAGCGTGATCGGGCCCTGAAGTGTCGAGCATCCATAAAACGCCATCACTTGATACATTTATGCCAAGTACGTCGTAAAAACCTTTACCGTTATTGTACGCGTATGCCCATTCTTCATTAGGGTAGGGCTTAGTTGTACCATCGCTTAAAAGCTCCATAATTTTTTGCTTTTGGCCAAAAAAGCCATGCACAGATAAAAATTTTCTGCCTGATGGGGTAATAGCAATGTTGCCCGGTGGGTGCTGCGCATCAAATGTGGCTACTGTTTTTAAATCATCATTTTGGCCAGCGGTGTTAGCAGTTACAGCGTTGCTACCTAAAAGTGCCGTGCTACACGCCGCTGCTAATAGTAATTTTTTAATATGAGTCATTTTTAAAACCCCTAGATTCAAATTGTAAGTGCATAACTTGTTTTGGCTAGATTAAGTGGTCAGTTGCTCATAAGCTAACTGCTTTTTCTCCGGCAAGAGATTTTACAATGAGACATTACAAACAACTGACCTATGAGCAAAGATGCCAGATCGCTATTCTAAAGAAAAGCGGTTTTACGCAACAAAGTATTGCTGAGCTAACTAATTTATCGCAATCTACGATTTCAAGAGAGCTTTCTAGAAATACAGGCAAGCGAGGTTACAGATACAAACAAGCTCATGAGCGGGCTTTGTCTCGCCGAAGAAGTGCAAGAAAACCACTTAAGATGACACTTGAAATGATGGCTTTAATTACCCAGAAGCTTAATGAGAAGTGGAGTCCTGAACAAATAACGGGATGGTTGCGCAAGGAAAATAAACAATCTGTCAGTCATGAATGCATTTATCTATATATCTGGGAAAATAAAAAAGCAGGTGGTGAGTTATACCTACATCTACGCCGACACGGTAAGAAATATCACAAGCGCAGTCATGGTAAGACAAACCGAGGACAAATAAAAAATCGCGTTAGCATTGAAGAACGTCCACAAATAGTTGATGAGAAAGGCCGTATCGGAGATTGGGAAATAGATACCGTCATAGGTAAAGGCCATCGAGGCGCCCTTGTTACCATTGTAGAGCGGGTCACCCAATTCACTGTATCAACTCAGGTGGCAGGAAAAACAGCACAAGCCGTCACTGCGGCGACGATAGAACTATTAAGGCCATATAGGTCAGCGCTTCATACCATAACGGCTGACAATGGAAAAGAGTTCGCTTATCATGAGCAAATCACAAAGGCATTAAGTGTTCCTGTTTATTTTGCTCACCCTTATCACTCATGGGAGCGCGGATTGAATGAAAACACGAATGGATTACTACGCCAGTATTGGCCGAAGAGCACAGATTTTAAGGCGGAAACACCAGCGCAAGTTATACCAGTACTTGAGCAACTTAATAATCGTCCGAGGAAGACACTTGGATTTGAAACGCCTGCAAAATTGATGCAGGATCACTTGGCGGCTAAAGCCGCCTAAACGTTATGCACTTCAGATTTGAATCCGCGACCTTTTAAAACACGTTTATTGTTTAAAAATTAAGAGCCTAATCGGCTAAGTCGTTTACTACTAAATCGAGCAGCTGCATTAACTGCTTCGCTTGTGTTGCATCTACACTATCAAATTTACATAAAATATTTTTAGGAATATCGGCCGCTTTTAACTTAAGTGATTGGCCATGCTGGGTTAGCTGCACTAAGCGTTTGCGTTTGTCGTGCTCATCTTTAACAACAGCCAGTAATGATTTGTCGCTCATTTTTTTGAGTATTTGGGTCATTGCACCGCCGTCTATCGCGGTTTTATCTATTAGCTCTGCAATTGTTATTTCGTCTTGCTCCCACAGGGCCATCATTACTACGTATTGCGGGTAAGTTAAATTTAGCTCGTTTAAAGGCTCGCGATACGCACGCGCAATGCTGTTAGATGCCATGTATAACCGATGGCATAACTGATTTTTTAACTTTAATTGCTCAAACGGCATAACGTTATCCTTTATTTCGATACATGCTATTTTAATTTGCATGCAAAGTATTTGCAATCTCTAATTACTTGTTCTATTATTTTGCACACAAACTAAATTAATTACTAAACTTTGGAGTTCATTATGAATGTATTACAAAACGTAGCTTACACTGCAAAAGCAACTGCAACTGGCGGCCGTGAAGGCGTAGCTAAATCTGATGATGGTCGTTTAGATGTAAATTTATCAACACCTAAAGGTTTAGGCGGAGACGACGGACAAGGCACTAACCCAGAGCAATTATTTGCCGCAGGTTATGCAGCATGTTTTATTGGTGCACTTAAATTTGTAGCAGGTAGTGAAAAAATAGATTTACCAAGCGACACACGTATTAATTCACAAGTGTCTATTGGTGCTATTGAAGGCGGTTTTGGTATTGCAGTAAAACTTGCTGTGTCACTAGGTGATATGGATAAAGCTGCAGCGCAAACGCTTGTAGATAAAGCACACCAAGTATGCCCATATTCAAACGCAACACGTGGCAATATTGAAGTAGAGCTTTCAGTTATTTAATAACTAAATAAAGAAAAGTTATAAAAGCACACAACGAGAATTAGTCGTTGTGTGCTTTTTTGCGTTTAAGGCATAAAAATTAAATATACGATAAATCGTATATTCACTATTCCATATATTGTTATTTTGTTTTATTGTGTATGCATAAGCACAGTGAGGACAGTATGGAACAATTCAACCCACTTCAATTTTATAAATGCCTAGCGGACGATACGCGTTTAAAAGCAATGTTGCTTATTAGCGACCAAGAAGAGCTATGTGTATGCGAACTGGTTGCTGCACTTGAGCTAAGCCAACCTAAAGTGTCTCGCCATTTAGCACAGTTAAGACAATGCGGATTATTGAGCGACCGTAAACAAAATCAATGGGTTTATTACAGTATTAATAAAGCCCTGCCAGAGTGGGCTAAAAATGTATTAACGCAAACGCTTACTGCTAACCCTTCATTTTATGAAAACGATTTAACGCGCTTAAATGTTATGGGTAATCGCCCTGAACGTATTACTAGCTGCTGTAACTAACTAATAAATTAACTTATTAAAGGTATTTAATTATGACTATTAAAGTAGGTATTAACGGTTTTGGCCGTATGGGGCGTTTAACTCTGCGTGCAGCAGTTGATTGGCCAGAAATAGAGTTTATTAAAGTAAATGATGTAGCGGGCGATGCTAAAACCCACGCACATTTAATTGAGTTTGACTCAGTACACGGACGTTTAGCACAACAGGTTTCTAGTGACGATAATAGCTTTAGTGTGGGTAAACACACGATTGCAGTTACCAACAACAAAACCATAAACGAAACTGATTGGTCAGATTGCGATGTAGTAATAGAGGCCAGCGGTAAAATGAAAACCACTGAACTGTTAAATCAATATTTAGCGAAAGGTGTTAAGCGTGTTGTGGTAACCGCGCCTGTAAAAGAAAACGGTATATTAAATGTAGTAATGGGTGTAAACGATGATCTTTATAACCCAAGTGAGCATAAAATTGTTACGGCTGCTTCTTGCACAACTAACTGTTTAGCGCCAATAGTAAAAGTACTGCAAGAAAAAGTGGGCATTAAGCACGGCTCAATGACTACTATTCACGATATTACTAATACTCAAACAATTATTGATGCACCTCATAAAGACTTACGCCGTGCGCGCTCGTGCGGTACTAGTTTAATCCCTACTACAACCGGTAGTGCAACGGCTATTACGCATATTTTCCCCGAGCTTAAAGGTAAATTAAACGGTCATGCTGTGCGTGTACCTCTTACTAACGCGTCAATTACCGATTGTGTTTTTGAGCTAGAGCGAGGTGTTACACAAGATGAAGTAAACACTTGGTTTAAAGACGCTGCAAATAACGAGTTACAAGGTATTTTAGGCTACGAAGAAAGACCGCTTGTATCTATAGATTACAAAACAGATCCGCGCAGCTGCACCATAGATGCGCTTTCAACCATGGTAATTAACAACACTCAACTTAAACTATACGCTTGGTACGATAACGAGTGGGGTTATGCAAACCGTACTGCTGAGCTAATGCTTAAAGTTGCACAAAGTGATTTTGCTTAATCTCGTTTAAAAAGGTTTAACGCTATGCTTGCGCAGTTAGCTAATTTACCAAGTTCTATAAAGCAATATTTAATAATTACTGGTAACTATTGGGCATTTACTTTAACTGATGGTGCGCTACGCATGTTGGTGGTGCTGTATTTTCATCAGTTGGGTTATGGTGCATTTGCGATAGCCATGTTGTTTTTGTTTTATGAAATATTTGGGGTGATCACCAATTTAGTAGGTGGTTGGCTTGGCGCGCATTTAGGGTTGAACAAAACCATGAATGTAGGGCTTGGGCTACAACTTGTCGCCTTAGCCATGCTTTGCGTGCCAGGGGATTGGCTAACCGTTGCCTATGTTATGGCAGCGCAAGCACTGAGTGGCATAGCAAAAGACTTAAATAAAATGAGCGCAAAGAGCGCCATTAAGTATTTAGTACCACAAGACGATGCAGGGCAAAGCCAATTATATAAATGGATTGCCATACTTACCGGCTCTAAAAATGCGTTAAAAGGAGTGGGCTTTTTTTTAGGCGGCTTATTACTAACTGTGTTTGGTTTTGTGGGGGCATTAATAAGCCTAATTGCTTTACTCAGTGTTGCGTGGGTTATTAGTTTAATTTTTTTAAAAGGCGAGATTGGTAAAGCTAAAAACAAACCTAAGTTTAAAGAATTATTTTCTAAATCCCGGGCAATCAACTTACTTAGTGCAGCGCGTTTATGCTTGTTTGCGGCGCGCGATGTATGGTTTGTAGTTGCACTACCTGTTTACTTAGCCGCTCAGTTTAACTGGGATCATTGGTGGGTCAGCGGCTTTATGGCTTTGTGGGTAATTGCTTATGGGCTGGTGCAATCGCAAGCACCGCGAATAACTGGGCAAGGTGATTCAACTTCACATTCGGTCAAAAAAGCGTATTGGTGGGTCGTTTTATTAAGTGGTGTAACTGGCATTTTAGCGTTGTTGATGCAATTGGATATAGCGGTACATTTTACGCTTGTAATCGGCTTACTTATTTTTGGTGGAGTATTTGCTGTAAATTCATCGCTGCACAGTTACTTAATAGTAAGTTTTGCTAAAAATGATGGGGTGTCACTCGACGTAGGCTTTTATTATATGGCCAATGCGATAGGGCGTTTGCTTGGTACGGTGCTTTCTGGTTGGGTTTTTCAAGTATATGGGCTTAGTGCGTGTTTATGGGTAAGTGTTTGTTTGTTAATAATGGCGACAATTACGACGGCATACCTGAAAAAGCAGTAAAAACCCAATTAATTGTATTAAATTCAAATTGTTTGATGATATTCATAGCTTCATTTTTTAAAACTACTAAACTATAGCTGTAGATTTAATCAAAAGGTGTATGGAATGCGGGAAATATCGTTAGCAAAAAAGTTACTCTGGCTTACCGTCGGGAGTATATTTATTACAGTATTGGTACTTTCTAGTGTTTTATGGTGGGAATTATCATCAAGCAATGAGCAGTTAGCGATCAAATCTGAAGAGTATATCGTTGCTGAGGTTGAAGAAAAACTTAATGCTAATGCTGCAGTATATGGTGAACGAATTGCTGGCTTTGTTAACGAGGCTTACCGAGTTCCGTATTCATTAGCCGCATTACTTGGTGATGCTGCAAAACAAAATACGCTAAGTAGAGATACAGTTGTAAGCATAAACCGCTCTATTTTAGAAAATAATACACTTTTATCTTCTATTTATTCTCAGTTCGAAGCTAATGCTTTTGATGGGCAAGATGCTCAATTCCAGCGGGGCTTTAAGCATTCTGTTGATGGTGATGGCACGCTCGAAGTCTATATTACTCGGGACGAGAATGGTACGGTAGAACAGCAAAAAGTGGCTAATGCAGCTGACAAATATATAACAAATTTGAACGAATTTGGACTTCGCGAAGCTGAATGGTACTTATGTGCAAAGGATACGCTCACACCATGTATTATGGAGCCTTACCTTTACGAAATTCCGTCTGGTGATTCGGTAATGTTAACGTCATTAACAGTGCCAATTTTAAAATCTGGGCAGTTTATTGGTTTAGCTGGCGTAGACTTAACACTTCCTACTTTTCAAGTGATGACTGAACAGCTTTCTAAACAACTCTATAACGGTAAAGCAAAAGTAACATTATTGAGTGACATAGGCTTAATTGTTGGCAGTAGCCATTATAAAACTAAACTAGGGCGTCCACTAAAAGAAGCGATTAGCTCATCGTTGTACAACGATATTGAAAAGTCAAAAGGACAAAGCGGTATTTTTAAGGTTAATAACGAGTACCTTGTTAATTACCCTATCAATATTAAACTTGCCAATAAGCAGTGGTCTTTAATTATTGAAGTACCAACAGAACTTGCGCTCGCAGGTCCTGAAGCGTTGGCTGAAAACATGCAAGAAACTGCAGCATCGTTAGGGTCTATTATTTTAGTAACCGGTTTAGCTATAGCTGCAATTGCATTTGTTATAATGAAATTAATGGTTGGCGGCATCGTTGCACCGCTTCGACAAATTCAACAACGTGTTGATAACCTTGCAAGCTCTGAGGGTGATTTAACGCATACATTGCATGTTGATAGCCACGCTGAACTTATTGCATTAGCTGGTGGGTTTAATCGATTTTTAGCAAAACTACGTGATTTAATTTCTGAACTAAAAGCGGTGTCTGAGCAAACCAAACAGCAAGGCGAGATAGCGCAACACATTGCGATAGATACAAAGCAAAATGTGCAATCGCAATTTCAAGAAATTGAAAGTGTGGTAACGGCTATGAACGAAATGAGCGCAACAGCACTCGAAGTTGCCAGAGCATCAGAACAGTCAGCGCAGCAGGCAGATGAAATTAATGGCTTAGTGGTTAGTAGTGAGTCGAGTTTGTCGTCAGCGATGAGCCAAGTTAAAACTATGTCTGAAGAAATTAAAGAAGCTAACCAAGCGGTTGAAAAAGTAGCATCGCGTAGTAAAGATATTACGCAAATTTTGGATGTGATCCGTACCATTTCAGAACAAACTAACTTATTGGCACTTAATGCGGCAATTGAAGCTGCGCGTGCTGGTGAACATGGCCGAGGCTTTGCGGTAGTTGCTGATGAGGTAAGAGCGCTTGCGTCTAAAACGCGTTCATCGACTGACGATATCAGTAAATTGATCGATAGTTTGTTACACGAAGTTGGCAATGCCTCAACTGTAATAGAAAAAGGCGTAGTGCGCGCACAAAGTGCTGTTGATGAAACCTCAATTGCATTTGATGCTCTTCACAGTGTAGTGGTTAAAGTTGATGAAATAACTAATCAAATTACACATATTGCCACGGCAGCTGAAGAGCAAAGTTTAGTAACTGAAGAAATAAATCGTAATTTAACACTTATATCAGATGCAGCTTCGCAGCTATCCGATTTATCGGCACAAGCAGGCGATAGCAGTGAAGTACTCAACAAGCTTGTAACGCAACAAGATTCAGAGCTTAATAAGTTAAAAACGTAATATTGAACGTAAAAAAATAAAAAGGCAGCAATTAAATTACTGCCTTTTTTAATTAAAACAAGCGGTTTATAGGTTTTTCATGAGCGCAAACATTTGATTGATCATAGGTTGGGCCAGTAGTTCAACGCCTGGTCGATTAAAATAACCACGTAACCCTGTAAACTGAATCTGAAAAAAACGTGCGTACTCAATAGCTGTTAATTTATCGCTCAACTCATTTTTTGCTATTGCTTGCTCGAAAAGTACAGTGAGATAACCTTCAAACTTAGCCGCTAAATCTAAACTCAATTCATATAAACTACTGTTTTTATCGGCAAACTCATTGTTAGCTTTTACTAACATACAGATTGCACTCGGGCTACAATCTTTGTTTTTAATTACCACATTTTCTACAAATGCACGTAAGCCACCTAAGGTTGTGTCTGACGAAGATAAAAAACCGTCAATTTGGCTTTTCATTTGCACCGTATAGTCTTTTAGTGACTCACTATATAGCCCCTCTTTTGAACCAAATGCAGAATAAATACTGCCTGGTCGCATATTAACGGCTTCTTGTAAGTCTCGCGTTGAGGTTGCATGAAAGCCTTTTTCCCAAAATAATTGGCTGGCAACACGAACAACATTTTCGCGTTCAAATTTAACCTTATTAACCATTTCATTCTCAATTAATTTGAACAGTTGCTCAATTTTAACTTGAACAGTCGCTCAAAATCAAATAGTATGTGTTTCGAAGTTACATAAACCTAATTATTTTTGGAGCTAAACATGGCAGAATTTACTTTATACACGGCAGAAAATGCACCAGAAGAAGCAAAACCACTTTTAGCTGATTCAGTAGCAGCATTTGGTATGCTTCCTAACTTACATGCAGTAATGGCTGAAGCACCAACATTACTTAAAGGTTACCAAGTACTGCATGACTTGTTTCAAAAAACGTCATTTAATGCAGAAGAGCTAACAGTAGTATGGCAATCAATTAACGTAGAGCACGACTGTCATTACTGTGTTCCTGCTCACAGTGGTATTGCAGCGGCAATGAAGGTTGATCAAGGTATTGTTGACGCACTTGTTAACAAAACACCACTTGAAAACCCTAAGCTAGAAACTCTTCGTGAAACTACACTCGCAATGACACGTGAACGTGGCGTGATCAGCGATGAGCAAATCGAAAAATTCTTTGCCGCAGGTTACGCTAAGCAACAACTACTTGAAATTATTGTAGGCTTGTCTCAAAAAGTAATGAGCAACTACACTAATCACCTTGCTGATACACCAGTAGATGATGCATTTAAAAAATACGTAAAATAAATACGGTTCTATAAATGACAATAGGCAGCTTAGGCTGCCTTTTTTGTGTTTATAAATTGCGATTATTTAAACTTAACGGCTTTTGTACTGCGTGTATAAATACGTTGTTCGGGCTTTGTCCACTCACCCTTTTTTAAATAAGAGATTGATACAATGAATTTATCGTCTTTTAAATCACTTGTAGACTTAACCTTAGTCACTCCCTCTTTACTGCCTGTTACTTCTTCGTAGGCTACAAACTGAGTCGGGCTTAATACTGTTATAGTGCCTTTTGTATAAAAACCTGCTGTTGTGAAGTAATAAAATACGAGTGACTTTTTTTTGCTATCATAAAAAATCGTCGATTCGCCGCCATACTCACCCTCATTAATAGAGTGCATAGTACGAATAGCTTTACCGTTTAGCGTACGTTCCCACCTGCCGACATCCTGAACTGGCTTTGCGCCTGAGACTACCTTAAAGTCGGTTTGCCAAGTGCCTAAGTAAGGCTGAAATATTGCTAGCTCTTTATCGAGGGTTAAGTTGTTTTCGTCCGCGTAACTAAAAGTAAATGAACAGAGGAGCAACGCTAAGAATAACGCTTTAAAATGTGTCATAATTTAACTCTTATTTTTAAATTCTGTGCGTTCAGTATAGGTGATAATTAATTGATAAAAAAAGCCTTAATAACAATATCGAGTCTTTTTATTGCTTTAACTTGGCTAGCTTACATGCTTAACTATATTGCTCTTTATATACCAATTTATCTCAGTATTTTGAGTATGTTAACATTTTTAATGTATGCTTGGGATAAGCGCAAAGCAATACAATCGGCACATAAAAAAGTAAACCGTACGCCTGAGCGCACGTTGCAATTACTTGCTCTGTGTGGTGGTTGGCCAGGTGCATTATTTGCACAACAATTACTACGTCATAAATCTAAAAAACGTCGTTTTATATTTGTGCTGTGGGTATGCATTGCAGTTAATTTAGGTGGGATCGTGTATTTTTGGTTGAATAGGGGGTCTTTACTCGTTTGACTAAATAGAAGGTTTGCTGAGCTAACTTAACCTGAACTTTGGTAAATAATATATTACTCAGAGTTCAGGTTACTTAACAGTATAAATGGCTTACTGTTCAGATTGACTTGTTAGTGCTTCATCTAATCCAACAGTTAAAATAGTTTTTTTGTCAACAACGACCCATTTTCTGTAGGTTTGGTATCCAGCTCTGCTGACTTCAATATCGTATTTGCCTTCTTTTAGCTCAATGGCATCTTGATAGACCGGGTTTATGTTCATAATACGAACGCGAGCATCTGCGGGAGTCGTAATAACGGTTAATGAAATTGGTGCTACAACTTCTTCAACATCTACTTTGGCTTCGGTAACAACCTCAGTGACGACTTTATCAACTGTTGAGGTGGTTGAACAACCGCTTAGTAATAGGATGGCTGCAAGTGCGCTTAAGTTTTTCATCGATACTCCATTAAGTAATTTAAAAATGTTGAAGGTTACGAAAAATCTTGGAGGAGTGTCTTAAAAGCTCAACTCGTCGTCCTTGACTCTCGTTTAAAAAGCGGTGGATAGTCTAATATGTATCCACCATATATTCAATTATAGTTATTTTCTTATTGCTACGCTCATCATCTAAACAAACTCTGAGTTAGTAGCCTAACTATTTTATTTACAGCATACTGTCTAACGACTGCGTAATGGCCTCACTTCTTTCGACTAATTGCTCCGCAGTTCGGTACATTTTTCGCTTCATTAGAGTATTAGCCATAGTAATATATCGCTTTGACAAATCTTGTTTTAATGTCACTAGAAGAGGAAAATCAGTTGGTAGATCAGCAGACTCTAAATTAATAAGTTCTTCAAACTCTAGTAGCTGCTTGTAATCCTCAATACCTTCCAATTGTTCAGAGTAACGTTGAAATCTTGGTTGATAAAAAACAATAGCATCCGAGAGTGGGTAGGTAATTTGCTCACCTATCGCTAATTTTTTCTGATAAAAGGTCAGTGCATCAATTGCAGATTCTCTTTTGAGTAAATTTGCGAAAAGGAGTTCAGCTTTTTGATTGCTGGTAAATATCGCTTTACCAACATTTAAGAGTGCTTTTTGCGCAATTACGTCATCTTCTTCTACTGCTTTGTCTAACGCTATTTTAAAATTATCAAAATGTAAGGAAGAGGGCTCGTACACGTAGGTATTATCAACTTCTTTTAAGTCTTGAATTAGCTGCGGGATATTATTATTGTCACTTTCGTTATAACGAGACTGTTCTAACAATAAATTAATTCTCGATGTGATATCAAAAATTATTGACTGACGCTCTCTTAGGATGCTCTCTAACTGCACTGAAAGTTTTTCTGAGTCAGGGTAGTAGTCGAGAGCTTTAGAGTAGATTGAAATTGTTTTATCAAAATCTTTAAATTTATTTGAATTATTATTATTAAAGTTATTAGCTCTTTTATCAAAACTGCCTAATATGCTCGTTTGATTTACTCTTAATAGGCCCTGCTTTAATACTTCGTACTGCGGAGGAATTTCAGCTAACTTATCTAAAATATGAGGCCCATTCCAAGACATCCAGGTTTCTACTTGTTGATTAATTGCGTTCGCATTATCAAGTTTTGCCTCTAGTTGCTTTACTTGCACAGTGTTAGCTAATTGATATTGAATAGCTACAATAACTAAAATAACGGATGCTGCGACTAAACCGATCGCTGGCTTTAAATTAGACTTAAGTTTTTTAGAAATAGGTAATAAAGAACTTTGTCGTTGTGACGTTTCTAACGATAGTGCATTATTTATACTTTGCCATAACCAAAGTGGACAATTGCTTGGACGTTTAGCAGTGGTACTCTTTGGTAGTTTATCGGCTGCAACTCGATTAAATGGATGTTTACTACTTAATAGTTCAAACGCAATACATGCGTATGAAAACACGTCATCTTTAACGGTAGCACTGGCACCATTTAGTTGTTCAGGACTTGCGTAGGTCGGTGTATAACCGCCAATATCGCCCAACTCAACATTACTTCTAACGGCATACGCATCTTCAATGTTTTTATGCTTTGCGATACCAAAGTCGAGTACTTTTAAGTCCCCATTACTGTCAAATATGATATTGGATGGTTTGAGGTCATTATGAATCACCCCTCTTGAATGTGCATATATAAGAGCATCAGCAAGCTGTTCTAAAATCACTTTCGCTTTTTTAAATGCCATGCCTGAGGGCTTGTTGCGTTTAATTATTTGTTCTAAAGTTTCTCCCTCAACAAGTTCCATTGTGACGTAATATAAATCGCCATCGGAATCTGCTGAAAACACTTTAACGATGTTAGGGTGGGAGAGCTGTTGTGTTTTTGCTGTTTCGTCTTTTAGAAGAGTAATTGCTTCTTCTGAGTATGAAAACTCTTCTTGCAACACTTTTAAAGCAACAAATGCTTCAGCACGATTTACATTTTCTAAGAAGGTATCACGCGCTCTGTAAATGTAGCACATGCCGCCTTGTCCAATTAGTTCTTCAACCAGGTAGCGATCGGAAATCTTTTTTCCGATGAGGTTAATCTTATTTTTAGCAGAGGTTCTTTTTTGATTAGAATCAAGTGATGCAATTTGAGTTTTGTCACTCGGGTTGTTAATACCGCTCATTATAAATCCTTTTATTGTGTTTATTTAAATAATTACAAAGGTAAGCTTTATACTTATTATCAATTTCCCTCTGATATTGTCGTACATTTTTACAAAAAATCTCGACTATAGCAATGTTTCAATTATTGAATATTTATATCTAAATTTTGAAACAGCTAATTTATACGCTATCGGGAATATTTAACAAATGTAACTTTATAAAAATATAAAAAATAAACCCACTTTTGAGCACATACTTAAGTAAAAAAGAGAGTTTAGGGCGTCAATGAATGAGATTAAGTAATCAAGATAAATCAATTGAGGTTTTACTTTTTCATTTTATAGAGAACGGATTTTGGCCGAAATGTAAAAATATTAACGGCCACAATTGTTCAGTATTTCGATTAAGTTAATATTTATTTTTACAGTATTTTATGGCTCAACAAAAGTCAGTCTATATTTATATATTAATTTCAATGTTGACAATAGTTTCTCTTCTACTTTATCCTACCGACAATAAAGATTTAAGGGACTGACTTATCAAATGGAACTGATACTAAACATAACTAGTTATCATAGACTCTCACCTGAAATTGAAGCATCTAAGACTGTAGTAGATAAACTTATCTTTGGTCGCTCTGAGGCTTGTGATTGGCACCTGCCCGATCCTGAAAAAATAATATCAAGTAAACACGGACAAATCGTAAAAGAAGGTGATTCTTTTTATATTTACGATAATTCAACGAATGGCACCTTTATAAACTTTGCTGTAACCCCACTTGGTCAAGGAAATAGGCAGGTTCTTGCTGACAGTGACGTATTAACTATTGGCGACTTTCAAATTGATGTTAAGTTGGTTGATGATCGCGTTTCACCAGTGAGTAATACCGATTTTTCGGCCAGTCAAAACAGTGATAATAATTACCGTGCGGATAGTAAAGATTCATTTTCACAATCGCATCAGTTTTTAGACGAATCTATTTTAGATGAATCAATGCCTGGAGTTTCTATGGTGCAAGAGCCCTTTTTGAACTCAGGTAACCAGATCCCAGAAGATTGGGATGATTTATCACGCCTGATGAACCCAGAACACTCCGATGCATCAAAACATGACTCTGCGAATGTTCAAGAGTTAAAAACGAATTCTCCATTAGTACAATCGGAAAGTCGAAAAATAGCCCCTAAAGAACAAACTGTCGAGACTGCATCACCAAAAATAGCTGCAAAAAACAGTACTGCGTTATCTGATGCATTTTTAAAAGGTTTAAATATAAAGCCTGAAGTACAAAATTCGTTAAATACAGAAAAGCATTGGTTTGAAATGGGGCAAGGCCTTAATTTATTACTCAATGGCCTTATGGACTCTTTACGTCAAAGAGCGCATGTAAAAAGTCAATTGAGGTTAAATCATACAATGTTTCAAACTGAACAAAACAACCCTTTAAAATTTTCTGCTAATATAGATGACGTTATTCAGAATTTATTCATAAGGAATAGTGCAAGCTTCCTTTCGTCTAAGGAGTCGATAAATGAAAGCTTTATTGACTCTCGCAGGCACGAACATGCGTTATTAGCCGGTGCAGATGGTGTACTTAAAGGGATATTAGACCAAGTTTCTCCCCAACAGATAAGTCAGCAAGCAAATGATAATTCTAACGTATTAAAAATTATCCCTGGGCAAATTGAATCTAAATGCTGGAAGTTATATCAGAGTTTACATGATGATTTGTCACAAGACGTTAGTTCCAAAGGGGCAATGGCTTTGTCAGATGATTTTTTAAAGGCATACAACGATAGACTTAAAGAAACGCTTTAGAAAGGAAATTAAACAATGTATAAAATTAAGCTCTACTTAATGAGTTTTAGTTTACTATTTTTAGTACTAGGATGTTCTACCGTTAATAAACTTGTTCCGCCTTCAACAGATCTGATTATTAATGTATCTAAGAATGTTAATCCTGATACGTCGGATAGACCTTCACCTGTAGTTATGAAAATATTTGAACTTAGTTCTCGAACTATTTTTGATACACAAGATTTTTTTAGCCTTTACGATACGCCTGAAAAATTATTAGGGCCTGATCTGTTAAAAAAAGACGAGCTTGAATTACAGCCAAATACAGTACAAAAATATAAAATGAGTCTCAATCGAAACACTCGCTATGTGGGGGTTGTGGTTGCTTATAGAAACATTGATCAGGCAAGATGGAGAGCTGTAATTGAAGTTGATCCTACCGGTTATGATGATATAAATGTCAATGTAGAAGCTATTGCTACATACATGAGAGAGAAATAAAAAAAGGATTTGTAAAATGGGTGATAACACTCGTGTTGCTTGGACTGAAGGGATGTTTTTAAGGCCGCAACACTTCCAGCAATCAGATAAACATATTGCGAATGTAATCCAACAAGTGTGCAGTGGTAACCTTGCAGATCCTTGGGGAATACTTGAGGTAGCAATTGATACTGAACTGCTAAAATCGGGTCAATTTGCGATTGAATCACTGTCGGCAATTACCCCAGATTTACTACCGATAGATATGCCTCAGTCAACTTCTTTGCCTGAGCCATTAGTGGTCGGCAAAGATATATATGACGAGATAGTTTATCTTGCAATACCGGCATTGAAAAATAGCGGCATAAACTTATCTGCCCCAGAAGAAAATATTGTAACTCGTTATAAATTGAATGATTTATCAGTGAGTGATGATTTAGTGGGGGCGCAATCTCAAGAAGTTATTCAAGTCGCTAAAATATATAGTAAGTTAGTACTTTCCTCTGATGATCACTCTGGTTATATATTGCTGCCTTTAGCAAGAATTCTGGACGTTAGTAGTGAAGGGCAAATAAAGCTAGATAATAAGTATATACCGGCATCTTTAAAAGTAGGGCAATGCAAGCCTCTTTTGGGTCTTGTTCGCGAAATTGGTTCAATGATCAAACAGCGCTCAGAAAGCATCGCCGTTAGATTGTGTCAAGGATATGCAGGAAGTACATCAGTTGCCGACTTTATTATGCTGCAAACATTAAATAAGTATGATGCAGTATTTGACAACTTATTATCAGTCAATAATATCCATCCAAATATCTTGTATATTAGGTTGATTGAGCTTGCCGGAGAGCTGTCGACGTTTAGTACTGTTAATAAACGAGTTCCTAAGCTCCCTAAATACGATCATAAAAACTTGGGTCAAGTGTTTAGCGAAGTCGTTAACTTTCTATATCAGTCGTTGAGTCATGTTATTGAGCAAACAGCAACTGAAATAAAGTTAGAACAAAGCAAATTTGGAATTTCATTTGGTGCATTAAACGATAAGTCGGTGCTAAATTCAGCTCAATTTATTCTAGCAATAAAAGCAAGTGTCCCGCATGAAGAGTTACGTAAAATACTGCCATCACAGATAAAAATAGGCAGTGTAGAAACTATACGTGATCTTGTTAATAACCAAATACCAGGAATAACAATCAGTAGTTTACCTACAGCCCCAAGACAAATCCCATATCATGCAGGTTTCCATTATTTTGAATTAAATAAACAGGGAGAGCATTGGGATAAGTTGCGCTCTAGTGGCGGAATTGCCATTCATTTATCAGGTAGCTACCCAGAACTACAATTAAGCCTTTGGGCAATTAGAACTTAATTTTAAAGGAAGAGTTTCAATGGACGAAACCATTATCAAACCACGCCCTGGTAGATTAGGACGTGATACCTATAGTAAAGCAAATACTGACAGTGATGCTGATAAAACGGTGATGTCTGTCGAATCGCCATCGACAAAGCTACCAAGTAGCGTCAAAGTGTCTATCTTTAAAAACCCTCTTTTAGAAGCTGCAACTGACTGTTTTTCAATAGTCATATCTATTAGTCAATCAGCCGAAATGACAAATTTAGCAGCTTTAAAACATCGTTGTGTTGAGGCCATAAAGCGGTTTGAAGTTGAAGTTCGCAACCAAAATTTATCTAAAGATATCATCAACAATGCGCGCTACTGCCTATGTGCTATTCTCGATGAATCGGTATTAAATTCAAAATGGAGCTCAATGGAATGGGCCGATGAAAGCTTATTATCTACATTTCATAAAGAAACATTTGGTGGTGAATATTTTTATACATTACTCGATGACGCGCTGTTACAACCTGAAAAAAACAAGCAATTTTTAGAGTTACAGTATCATTGTTTAAACCTTGGTTTTAAGGGCAAATATAGATTAGATACTGTTGGTGATAATAAAGTTGAAGAATACCGTTCTCAGATGTACCACCTTTTAAATCAATTAGATGGGCCAATCAATAACAAGTTATCACCTAATTGGAAGGAGCGAGTTGCTGCAGGTGTTGAACTTAGAAATCAAGTACCGCTTTGGGTGATTTTTTCTGTTTTAGGGCTCGTGTTACTTGCCGTTTATTTATTTATCAATATGAAACTCAATGATGATGTTTTTGCTATTAATGAAAAACTTGCCGTTATTCATCCACTCGCAAATGAGCAAACTATCGATAAAAAAGACCAGCAATTATTAGTTTTAGAGCAGCTACTACAAACCGAAATACAGAGGGGCATTGTGGTTGTTAAAAAAAGTAATGATCGGATCAGAATTTCCATTAAAAGTGAAAGTTTGTTTAATCAAGGTAATTCACAGCTACTGCCTTCTTTTCAGCCTATTCTTGAAAAACTTGCACTTAGTTTAGAGGGAACAAAAGGCAGAATATTAATTACGGGTCACACAGACGACACGCCTATTAGTACCGACAGATACCCCTCAAATTGGCACCTTTCTTTAGCTAGAGCAACACAAGTTGCTAATTCTATGGCTAAAAGTACTAACCTTAGTGGCCGTTTATGGCCTGAAGGTAAAGGGGCCGCAGAGCCAATCGCCAGCAATTCAGATTCAGCTTCTAGGTCATTGAACCGACGAATTGAAATCGATCTATTATTTTAATGAGGCTGATATGAGTTTCTCGCAAAAATTTAAAAAAATGACATACGCTCTTACATCTCGTACCGCGATGCTAATTATAGGTTTCCTAGCTTTATCATTATTGATTTGGTTTGGTGGTCCTTTAATTGCAGTGGCAGATTACGTCCCTTTAGCAAGTATTGCTGCAAGGTTGCTAACAATATTACTTATATTGTTGCTCTTTTCTGTGACAAAAATTTATCGTCTTGTGCAGCAAAATAAAAGAGATGAAAAAATGGCTGATGAGTTAATCGATAGCGATGACTCAGGCGGCAGTGAAGTAAACGAAGAAATCACGACTCTAAAAACAAGAATGAATGAAGCTATCGACTTGTTAAAAGATGTTAAGTTGTTCAAAGGTAAAAATATTTACCAGTTGCCGTGGTACATAATGATCGGCCCTCCTGGCGCGGGTAAAACAACCGTTATTAATAATTCAGGATTGGATTATCCATTAAAAGATAAACTGGGCGTTGATTTAGTTCATGGCATCGGTGGTACACGAAATTGTGATTGGTGGTTTACTAATAAAGCGGTATTGATCGATACCGCCGGTAGGTATACAACTCAAAATAGTCATGCAAAACATGACTCACGAGCATGGGAAGGGTTTTTAGGTCTATTGCGAAAGTATCGTCCACTTAGGCCAATTAATGGTGTGATGATCAGCATGGGTATATCTGAGTTGATGAGTCAGACTAAAACTGAGCGTAACTTGCATGCACGTGCAATAAAGCAACGGCTACAAGAGCTTCAAAATCAGCTTGGGATGACATTTCCTGTCTATGTTATTTTTTCTAAGGTTGATTTAATTGAAGGATTCAGAGAATTTTTTGGCGAATTAACGGAAGAAGAATGTGAACAAGTATGGGGAGTTACCTTTGAGCTTGATCTTGCTAAAGACACCCAGGTAGAAGCGTTTAATAAAGAATTTCATACTTTAATTTCTAAATTAACAGAAATGCTTAATCGCAGATTGATAAATGAAAGAAACGAAGCGATTAGAGCTAAAATATTCGAATTCCCTAGGCAGCTAAGAGTACTTCAAGGTGTCGCTGATGGCTTTTTAAAAGAAATATTTACACCTAATGCATATGAAGAGCTGCCCATGTTTAGGGGCGTTTACTTAACGAGCGCAACTCAAGAAGGAACGCCTTCTAGCTTTTTGAATGATGTTAACTCAGGTAAAACAGATTATATCAATCAATCAAAAAGCTTTTTTATAAAAAATGTTTTAGAAAGCGTGATTTTTCCAGAGCAAAATTTAGCAAGTACAAATAAACATCACGACAAACAAAATAAATGGCTACGCGTTGCTAGTATCTCATTAGCTGTTATTGCGCTATTTGGCTTTTCAATTTCTTGGTACTTTAGTTTTGCATGGAATAGTAATTTAATTGCAGAAACTGAAGAGGCTATTTCGACATATCAAGAGCTTGATTCAGCGTCATTTGATCGAAATAACTTAGTGGTTTTAAATGATAGGTTAAACGCGCTGAGAAATTTACCAGCAAGTGCGCCATTTTTAATGGACTCGGAAGAGTCACCATCATTTGGTTTTAATAAATTAAATGAAATTAAAGCATCTTCTGTTAATGCTTACGATCGCTCTTTACAAACTTATTTAGAACCATTTATCAGCAATACCCTTATAAAAGAAATGGCAGCCCATCCAGAGCACCTTAGTTATTTATATGAGACTTTGAAGTGTTATTTAATGCTATTTCAACCAGAGTATTTTGAAAGTGAAGACATTACAGCATGGTTTGATGCTTACTTAGAAAGAAACCTTCCGGGTGATAAGAGTATTCAAATTAGAGATGAATTAATGGGTCATATTTCAGCTTTGTTGAACAAAGGTATTAATCAAACTGATGTTGATAACCAAGCGGTACGTACTGCACGCGCTGAATTAACTAAGTTGCCTATAGCAGAAAGAGCGTATCAACGTCTGCAAGCTGACTTCCTTAATAGTAGTATTCCGCCATTTAGATTAACCGATATTATTAGTTTTGAAAGTGCGCAAAAATTTACGTTTCGTAATAATGGTGAGCTAACCAGAAATATCCCTGGGTTGTACACATTTAATGGATTTCACGGTATTTTTAACGTTGAAAAAAGTAAAATGTTAGGTAATTTAATGGCCAGTAGTTGGGTATATGGTGAAGAAGCATCAGGCACTTACGATATTTCAAAAGATGAAATAGAAAAGAAATTAGAGCAGCGTTATTTTCAAGACTATATTCATTATTGGCAGTCGTTCTTAGATGACTTAAGTCTTAATCAATATAGCTCACCGGCAGAGGGCGTTAATATTACGGATGTATTAGCGGGTTCAGAAGCGCCAATTAAAAATATTATTACTGCAGTTCAAAAGAATGTTCAGCTGACAAAACTACCGGTATCGGAAAATCAAAAAGCAGCAGGTAAACTGGCTGCTAATGCTGCTGAAATTGCAATGCAAACGAAAGCAAATAGGATCAAGCGATTTTTACCTGACGAAGCGCCTAAGTTCGACATAAAGTTGCCAGGTTACCAAGTCGAAGAAGCATTTGAAGATGTGATAAACATTGATTCTCAACAGCTCGATAATATTCAGAAAAATCTGCGAGAGCTTAATATTTATTTAACCAAGCTCGATCGAGGCGATCAGCTTAAGTATTCAATAAAAGATCAAATTAGTGGTAAGAGTAAACCAAGCTTTATACGTCAATTAGAGTTTCAAAGTCGAGATTTACCTTATCCATTCAATAGCTGGTTATTAGATATAAGCAGAGACACTAGTAATATCACCAAAAATAGTGCAAACAGGCACCTGAACGAAATTTGGAAAAGCAAAGTTTTAAGAGAATACAATGCTGCGATTGTGGGAAGGTACCCTTTCTCTCCACAGGCAGATAAAGAAGTAAATATGAAAGACTTTGCTCGCTTTTTTGGACCAGGTGGAACCATTGATAGCTTTTTCAATAGCTATGTTGCGCCTAGCGTTGATATAAGCTCAAGTCCATGGAAGTTTGAAAAAGACATTGGTATTAGCAGTGAAACATTAAAAATGTTTGAACATGCTTATCAAATCCAAACCGCTTTTTTTGATGGTGGAAGTAATACCCCTAGAATAGAATTTGGTTTACGAACATTTAAACTGGATAAAACAGTGTCTAGCCTTATGATAGAAATTGATGGACAGTCAATGACTTACCGACATGGTCCATTAAAAGTAACAAATTTTATTTGGCCTGGAGCATCTGGTCAAAGTAAAACAAGAGTGGTGTTTACGCCTCCAAATGGTGGCCGCTCAATTAACACAACTTATCAGGGTGAATGGTCACTTTATAGAATGCTTGATGAGCTTAGCGAAAAAAGAAGCCAAACTCGTAACGATCTAGAGCTGCACTTTTCAATTATGGGAAATAATGCAAAAGTCGAATTGTTGCCTAAATCAATCAGACATCCATTTTGGAATACAAGCGTAGAGAAGTTTTCATGTCCGACACGATTATAAATATAGGTTATCTTGGTAAAGTGCCCTCTTTAGGCGACTTTGTTCAAGATAACGTTTCTAAGGCATTTTCTGAGCATTGGGAGCAATGGTTACAAGCAGCCATTGCTGTTAGTAAGGAGCAGCTAGGAGAAGCATGGCAGGATAATTACTTGGTAGCGCCTGTCTGGCACTTTGCCTTGAGCCCTAATATAGTTGGCGACAACGGGGTTATGGGAACCATAATACCGAGTATGGATGCGGTTGGAAGGCATTATCCTTTTACTCTATTGAGTGAGACGCAAAGTGACCCTATTGCTATATTAAACTCAGGTGTGTTTTCTTTAGAGTATGAAGATGTGGTTTTAAAAGTATTAGAGGGCTCGGTTGATCTTTTTTCGTGGAGAAAAGAGGTCACCCAAACGCTTAATATAATGACGGCTGAAAAAAAGCAGGTCAGCTATTCTCATTCACCCGATAAAAACAAAGCGGGTGAGGCGTTTGAATTTTCAGGTACTGAGCTGTCAGATAATGTTTTAGAAGATGCAATGCATGCCATATTACATAAGAAACATGGTGATTATAGCGTTTGGTGGACACATGGTTCATTTAACATCAAACCAATGGTGCTTATTACATCTGCACTACCTCCTGTAAATCAAGTTGCAGCCATGTTAGATGGTAGGTGGAAACATTGGGAATGGAATTATACGCAGGTAAAAAATAGTGATTAGTAAATTTTGTACAAGTTATGCCATTACCCACCGAGGTGTTGTTAGGCAACTAAATGAAGATGCCCATGTAGAAATTAATAGTCATAACCTGTGGGTTGTTGCTGATGGCATGGGAGGCCATGAAGCCGGTGAAGTCGCAAGCCAGTTAGTTGTTGATGTTATTAGGACAAAAGTTCAAGAGCTTGAATTAGATGTTTTAAGTATTTCTCATATTGTGGGGGCGATTGAAGAAGCAAATAGACAGCTCAGTGAATACAGTGCTTCTTATCTAGATAATAAAACGGCGGGTAGTACGGTTACTGCGTTATTTTTAAAAGATGGGAACTACCATATTTTATGGGCTGGTGATAGCCGAGCCTACTTATTACGTGATGGTGAGCTTCAGCAGATATCAAGAGATCATAGCCAAGTAAATGACTTGATTGATGAAGGGGTTATTTCTGTTGAAGAAGCGAAAAATCATCCTCTATCTAATGTAATAACACGCGCAGTTGGTGTTATGGAAAATGTAAAAGTGGATGTTATTAAAGATAAAATAAGAACCGGTGATATATTTTTACTTTGTTCTGATGGGCTAACTGGAGAATTATCTGATGACGATATATGCATGTCTTTAGAACCAAATAGTATTATTGATTCGGGTATGGCACTAATGCACTCTTCTTTAGTTCGAGGTGCAAGAGATAATGTGACATGTATTTTAATTAAATATGATGAAACAAAAGATAATCAAGATATTAATGCTATTAATAATATGGATGAGGCGACGATTCCTTTATTTACTAAATAACATATTGATTATTTTAAATAAGATTGTTTTAAATTATTTAAATGATGTTATTTGAAAGTATACTAAAAATTGATTGTTTATATATTGGCAATAATGAATTTTTAAACACAATTGTAACTAAGCTTGTATTTTAATATAAAGAATGTAATATAAAATCCGCTCCGCTTTATTGGAGTTTTATGGATAATTATTAGGACAATGGAATGTTTTTATTAGATGAATATATCTCCCCTATTTCAGACACTGAGATTGCAGGTATTGATCCCCGCTCAGATGTCTCTCCTACGTCTACATATTATGCTTTAAAAGATTTGAGAAATCAGCTCAGAGCGGCTGAAAGAAATGCATTGGTTGATGAGCAAGGTATCTCCTCTTTGTCGCGAGACTGGTTACCTCTCCTTGAGCAATGTAGCAAAGCAATAAAAACCGAAAGCAAAGATATTGAATATTTGGCATGGCTAATTGAAGCAATGTGTCGTATTTACGGCTTTAAAGGCTTGGCGTTTGGCTTTAAAGTTGCTCACAACCTAATTGAAAATCACTTTGACGATTTATACCCTACACTCGACTCAGATGATGAAATTTGGGATAAAGTATCAGCACTAGTAGGGTTAAATGGCTCTGCGGGTGAAGGTACGTTGATCATACCAATAAAGAGTATTTACTTAACTGATAGTGTAAGTATGAATTCTTATTCTTTTTGGGAATATCAACAAGGATATGATGTTTCTCGTTTGAGTGATGATAAAAGAGAGAAAAAAATTACTCAAGGTGCAGTTGACTTCGAATTAATAGAAAAAAGTGCGGCAGAAACCAGTACTGATTTTTTTGTCTCTCTAAAGTTAGATATTGAAGAAGCGATTGAGCAATTTTCCACGCTTAGTGAAGTCATGGACAGAGTGACAGGTCAACCACAGCCGACTTCTAATATAAAACAGGCACTTGAAGTGAGTTTGGCGGCACTAAAACACGTTGCTGCAGATAAGCTTGAAGCGGCAGAACAAGCACTAGCTCAAAAGAATGCTAGTGAAAATGTTGAGCTAGAAACTGAGAACGATGCGGGAGTCGAAGGCGTAGTTGAAAAAACGAATAGCAATGAGATTAACTCTAGAGAAAATGCAATAAGTAAACTAAAAGAAATAGCCACATTCTTTAGAAAAACAGAGCCTCACTCGCCGATGTCGTACACGATAGAACAAGTAATTCGATGGAGCGAATTATCGCTACCTGAGTTATTAAATGAACTAATTACAGATAGTGATGCTAGGACTGGGTACTTTAAGTTGTCTGGCATTAAAATCAGCGAAACTGAAACATAAGTAAAAGGAGTTCTCAATGAGTATCCATGATAAATTAAAACGAGTTCGTAAGCCTAGAGTACATATCACTTATGATGTGGAAACTGAAGGCGCAGCGGTTAAAAAAGAATTACCATTTGTTGTTGGTGTGATGGGGGACTTTTCAGGAGATAATGCTGATGCCTTAAAGCCACTTAAAGACAGACGATTTATACAAATAGATCGCGACAACTTTAATGATGTTTTAAAGCGTATGAGTCCTTCTCTGAATTTATTAGTCGACAATACATTAAATGATGAAGGTTCTCAGTTTGAAGTTAAGCTTAACTTTAAATCGATTGATGACTTTGAGCCAGCAGCTGTTGTAAATCAGGTTGAACCATTACGTAAATTAATGGAAACACGTAATAAACTACGCGACCTAATGACTAAAATTGACCGCTCAGAAGAACTTGAAAATGTATTAGAAGAAGTACTTAGTAATACCGCAAGTTTAGACTCTATCGCTAAAGAGCTTAAATTAGAGGAGACTGAAAAATGAGTACAGAGCAACTAAGTACAGAATTAGAGTCAACGACTGAAGTGAGTTCATCTTTACTTGAACAAGCTATTGGTGCAACTAAGCAAACAGATGCGAGTCGCGCAGAAGAGTTACTTAAAACACTGACTGAAGAAGCCTTGAAAGGGACAGTCCAGTGGAATAAAAACATGACTGTGACGTTTAATGAAGCAATTCAATTAATCGATCAAAAAATATCAAAGCAGCTAAGTGTTGTTATGCACAGTGATGAATTTCAAAAGCTTGAAGGTTCATGGCGTGGATTACATCACCTAGTGATGAACTCAGAAACAAGTGGCACACTTAAAATCCGTGTTTTAAATATGAAGAAAAAAGAGCTTCATAAAGATTTAAGTAAAGCGGTTGAATTTGATCAAAGCCAGACGTTTAAGAAAATATACGAAGCTGAATTTGGCACACCAGGTGGTGAACCTTACGGCACAATCGTTGGCGATTTCGAATTTACTAATCATCCTGAAGATGTTGAAGCACTTAGTTTAATGTCTAATGTTGCAGCTGCAGGCTTCTGTCCATTTATTGCGGCATCGTCGCCATCATTATTTGGTTTCGATAACTGGGAAGAATTGACAAAACCTCGCGATTTAGAAAAAGTCTTTGAATCATTAGAGTATACAAAATGGCGCTCATTTAGAGACAGTGACGATTCACGTTTTGTATCTTTAACAATGCCTCGTTTCTTATCTCGTCTGCCGTACGGTGCTGCTTCGAAGCCAGTGGAAGAGTTTAACTACGAAGAGTTTGAAGTTGAGCCTAAAGATGGTCGTTCGGTCAGTACTGAAAATAAAGACTATTGCTGGAGCAACGCAGCGTACGCTATGGCAACAAATATGACAAAAGCTTTTGCTCAATACGGCTTTTGTACTGCTATTCGTGGTGCTGAAGGTGGCGGTAAAGTAGAAGGCCTACCAACACATATTTTCACTAGTGATGACGGCGACCCAGATCTAAAATGTCCGACTGAAATTGGTATAACAGATCGTCGCGAAGCAGAGCTAAGCAAATTAGGATTTTTACCACTTTGTCATTATAAAAATACTGATTACGCTGTGTTTTTTGGTGGCCAAAGTTGTCAAAAACCACAAATTTACTCTACACCAGATGCGACTGCTAATGCTGCAATTTCAGCTCGATTACCATACTTAATGGCGACGTCTCGTTTTGCGCATTACTTAAAAGTGATGGCTCGTGACAAAATTGGTAGCTTTATGGAAGCAGAAGACGTTGAATCTTGGTTAAATCGTTGGATACTATCTTACGTTAATGCGACAGAGGGCGGTGGTCAAGATATTAGAGCACGTTACCCTTTAGCTGATGCAAAAGTATCGGTTAAAGAAATTCCAGGTCAACCTGGTGCTTACAATGCTGTTGCCTGGTTAAAACCTTGGTTACAAATGGAAGAGCTTACTTCTTCTTTACGCCTTGTAGCTAAAATTCCTGAGATTGGTTAACTAACCTCTCTCTAGCGTTAAGGATAATGCATTAGAATGAATCATGAAGAGTTTTCATTTATAAATCAAGACTTCACTTTTCAACAAAAGTCGCAGTCTCGAATAAGTGATAATGAAGCTTTGCTTGATAGGTTTTTAAACGAAAAAAACCTAGATAAAGCATTATTATTATGGCTTGAAGGCTCTTCTGATTCACCTATTTCATGGAATAAGGAGTCTTTAGGTCCCTATCTACAACGTATTATAGTTGAGCTTGATCAGCTGATATCTAAACAACTAAATATAATTATTCATGACAAACGCTTTCAAAAATTAGAAGCTAGCTGGCGTAATATGTGGTGGCTTTTATTGCAGAGCGAGCAATACGATAAAGAAAATAAAGTAAAAGTAAAAGTATTAAACTGTAATTGGATGACCTTATCTAAGGATGTAAATAAAGCGATTGATTTTGATCAAAGCATGTTTTTCCAATTATTATATCAAAGCGAGTTTGATAGTGCCGGGGGAGAACCTTTTGGGGTTGTTATTGGCGATTACGAAATAACAAATACCTTTTCTGAAGGAACGACTTACAACGATATTGATACAATAAAAGAGATATCAAGAACGGCGGCTGCCGCTTTTTCTCCTTTCATCTGTTGTGCTTCACCCAATTTATTTGGCGCTGATAGTTTTTCTGACTTAGGTTATTACTCCGATCTTTTTAATCATTTTGAACAGCCTGAATATGCAAAGTGGCAGAGCTTTAGAAAGATGGAAGAGTCGCGATTTATCGGCTTTACATTACCGCATGTCCTCGTTAGGCCACCTTATAGTAATGACGGAAAACGCCATCAAGATTTTTATTTTAAAGAGCAAATTGTTGACCCTGAAACAGATATGCTTTGGGGAAATGCTTCTTTCCAGTTCGTATCAACAATAATAAGAGCTTACTGTGAGAGTGGCTGGTTTGGTCATATTCGTGGCATTGAACCAGGGAAAGTTTCAAAAGGGTTAGTGACAGGGCTAGCACGAGACAATTTTGCTAATGATACATATCAAAAAGAGGCTAAACCGCCTTTGAATTTATTGGTAACAAGTAAGTTTGAGAAACAGTTTTCTGAGCTTGGTTTTATTCCTGCTTCATCGGTTACAAATACAGAACATATTGTTTTTTATAGTAATGCGTCTGTTCAAAAAGCAAAAAATTATGACTCAAGTGCTGCAAATATAAATGCGCGTTTATCTTCAATGCTGCAGTATATATTGTGTGTTTCTCGTTTTGCGCACTATTTAAAATTATTAGCACGTGATCGCGTAGGCTCATACAGTACTGCGCAAGCATGTGAAAGAGATTTACAGGCTTGGGTAAATAACTATACCACAGCATCAGATTCAGCTTCTGAGCAAATCAGAAGCAAATACCCATTAAGTAATGCAAAGATAAAAGTTAGTGAAAATAAGGCTAATCCAGGGCATTACTTTTCTGTTTTGCAGTTACAACCACACTTTCAATTAGATCAAATGGTTTCTAGCATTAAATTAATAACTGAGCTTAGTCCTCACCATAAAATAAAGGAATAGTAATGAAAAAAATACATAGCTTAATTCGTGAGGGGAAACTCACTGATGCATTGTCATGCTGCGCAACAGAATTGCAAGATGAACCTTTAAACTTTGATATTAGAAGTATTTACGCAGAGCTACTTTGTATTAATGGTGAACTTGAAAAAGCAGATAAACAATTAGATTTTATGGTTCAAAAGAACCCAGAATTTGCCGTTGGTGCGGTCAACCTTCGTCACTTAATTCGTGCGCAGCAGTCGAGAGTTGATTTTTATCAAGGCAATGGAATTCCTAAACTGTTTCATGATGCAGATGAACTCGACACTTTATTTTTAAAAATGCATGTTGCTTTACTCGAAAATGAAGTTAATGAAGCCGCTGAGTTAGCCCTAAAAATGGAAGCGCTTAGAGCTACAATATCACAAGATGATTCAACTGGAATTCGAGATCTTGATGATACCTTGGGCCCATATTTAGAAGTGTTAGGTACAAATGGCGAGTTTTATTTAGCCAATTTTAATGAAATAGAAACATTAAGAGTACAGCCTAATGAATCATTACTTGAAAGTATTTGGTTACGAGTGGAAATAACAATTAAAGATGGCCCATCAGGTACAGCTCATTTACCGCTTGTTTATGCAAATTCAAACAGCGACATTGAAAAGTTAGGGCAAGTGTCTGATTGGGAAGAACTTAAAGACGAGTTTATTATCGGTAAAGGAATGAAAATGCTATTTGTTAATGACGAGGCAATCACTATTCCTAACTTAAAAATAAACGCACTCGAAACTGCCTAATTTATATTTGAATAATCATGATTGAACATAAGCAACAGCTTCAAGCATCAATTATCGATAAACTTATCGATGATGAGCCCGACTTTCAAGATGCACCTTCTCGCACCGAAGGGATAACGATTAGTGAACTCAGAAAAAATGTGCGAAGAGACATAGAAGCGTTGCTTAATGCGCGAATTCAATGGCATACATGGCCATCACAATATGATGAATTAGCAACATCTTGCTTATCATATGGGCTTCCTGACTTTTCGAGTATGTCAGTAAGCTCTCATGAAGGACGAACATTATTGTGTGAGACGGTCAGAGATACGATTTTAAAATTTGAACCACGATTTCTTGAGGTTGAGGTGTTTACTGATGAAGAAGTGCCAATTAATAGAGTACTTAATTTGCGAATAAATGCGCTTTTGTATGCTGATCCCGAGCCTGAATTCATCAGTTTTGATTCTGAAGTTGAGCCAGTTAACTTAGGCATGAAAATTATTGAGGCATCTTTATGAACGATGAATTATTAAAGTATTATAATCGTGAATTAGCATTTGTGCGCCATTTAGGTAAAGACTTTGCTGATAAATATCCTAAGGTTGCGGGGCGATTAAAGCTTAGTGAAGATCATATTGAAGACCCTCATGTATCGAGACTAATAGAATCCTTTGCTTTTTTAACCGCCAATATTAGACAAAAGTTAGACGATAGTTTCCCTGAACTAACGGATGCCTTACTGGGTCAGATGCTGCCAGACTATCAAGCACCAATACCATCAATGTCGATAGTTAAGTTAGAAGCCGAAAACCTATCTACCACGGGTATTGTGATCCCTAGAGCGAGTGAAGTAGAAACAAATGTTGAATCTATGAAGCAATGTAAGTTTCAAACCTGCTATGAAACTTACTTATGGCCTATAGAAATAACAAGCGCTCAGTTTGACAACAGCCCATTTGTTGCGCCTAAACCGAGGTGGCATGAAAAAGCAAAATCAATATTTAAACTTGAGTTAACTGGTGAATACAAAGGTGTGTCGCTGGCAGAAACAGGACTTGAGAAACTACGTATATTCATCAATGGTCAATGGCACCATACGTTAAAAGTGTATGAATTACTTTTTAAGCATTGTATTGGAGTTGCGATTGATAATGGCGAAGAAGGGATTAAGTACGTATCAAAAGATCAACTTAAAGCTGTTGGTTTCGACGCAAACGAAGCCGTTGTTCCTTATTCACAGCGCTCTTCTTCCGGTTATCGTTTATTAGTTGAAAATTTTACTTTCCCAGAGAAGTTTAGATTTTTTGAGTTACAAGGAATTAAGTCGTCACTGCCTAAAAAGTCTAATCAATGTACTTTGTATTTTTACTTAGATACAGAATCAGCTGAGCTTGAAAAACAAGTTGATAAAAATATGTTTTTACTTGGTTGTACGCCAATTATTAATCTATTTGAGCAAGAGCTAGAGCCAATACGACCAGAAATAAGTGAATACGAGTATAAATTAACACCCCGCTATATGGACTCAGAAATATCTGAGGTGATTGGCCTTTGTGAAGTAATTGCTTTTGATCATAAAGGGAATAAGCAGATTGTATCCCCTTTTTACGGACAAACGCACCCTAAATACCAGGGGCATGAAGACTTGTTCTGGCACATACGAAGAGAAACTGCATCTTGGGCCGGTGGTTATGTTGAATCAGGAACTGAGACATTTTTATCACTTGTAGATGCGACGTTTGAAAACAGTGCAATGGAATACGGTGAGGGAAATACTGTATTAACTGTTCGTGCAAATTGCAGTAACCGAAATTTACCTGCAAGTATGCCTTTTGGCGATGATGAGCTTGGGCTACTTATGCCTGAACGTGGTGATGTAATTAAAAAAATCCGCTGTTTAATCCCTTTTACGCATGCAGTTAGGCCAATTTTAGCTGACGCAACAAGGTGGCAATTAGTTAATCATTTAACACTAGATGCTTTTAGTGGTGATGATGCATGTGTCAAATTAAAAGAAGTCCTTCGTCTTTATGATTTTAGAGCTTCACCGCAGACAAAAGGCATGATTGACAATATCTACAGAGTATTAGTTACCTCTTCAACTGCACGAGTAGTACAAAGTGGTAGGGTGAGTTTTGCAACGGGTAGTGATATTGAAATTACCTTTGCTAATGATGACTTTTCTGGCAGCGGCATGTTTTTCTTTGCCTCTATTTTAGACCATTTTTTTGCACAATTTGCTGCAATTAACAGCTTTACGCGTGTTAGCCTCAGATTAAAAGAGCAAGAACAAATATATTATCAGTGGCCAGCTAGAGTGGGTGATAGTCCTCTTTTATGATTAAGCATATTATTTCTCAAGCATCGCAAATAGACTTTTATAAAGCCGTTTTCATAATAGAAAACCAGCTTAAAAAGGATGGCTTAGAGCACCGTCACGTAGGCTACGATAGTAACCCAAAGCACGAGCTTATTAAATTTACGGCAACTCAAAAGTTTGGTTACCCAGGTAACGCGATTACAAAATTAGAGGAAACAAGTTTTGAAGATGGCCTCCATAAAGTAAATATGCAGGTATCTTTTATGGGCTTAACAGGTTGCTCAGGTGCGCTACCACAATTTTACAGTGAATTGGTTATGCAACGCCTGAGATATAAAGACACCACTATGCGTGATTTTTACGACATGTTTAATCATCGCCTAATTTCTTTGTATTACAGAGCTTGGAAAAAATATAAACCATCACTGAATCATATAAATAAAGATAAGAATAAAGACCCATACACACAAATTTTAGGTTTGTTAAGTGGAGGTTACAACGAACATCAACTTCATTTTTCTGGTTTATATAGCCGAAAGATAAGAAATGCATCGGATCTAAAAAGCATTCTTACTTCTTATTTAGGGTGTGATGTTGCGATTAAACAAATGATTGGCCAGTGGCATGATCTTAAGCCTCAAGAGCAAACACGCCTAGCTAGTCAGGCACTCTTTGAAGGGCAACATGCACGCTTAGGTGTTGACACTGTGATTGGTAAGCAAATATGGGATGTTTCATCAAGCATTGAAATTCATATTTCTTCAGATGACCCCTCGAAAGCTAAATCGTTATTACCTAAAGGGTCTTTGTTTGAGCTTAGCAATAAAATTATAAAAGATTATGTCGGAAATTCAGTTCAATTTCGGTTAATTATTGAATCTGATTTTCATGAGTTAGAGGCGGTATCGCTTTCTAAAAATAATTGTCAACTAGGCGCTAATAGTTTTTTAGGCGCCGGTAAAAACACATTTAAAAATAAACCTACTAAGTTATCGTTTAAAGGATAATTAAAATTAAAAGGAATAGTGTATGTCTTCGATGACACTGAATAAGCTCGTTGAAAAATTGAGTCCCGACTGTAGAAAGAGCCTAGAAGCTGCTGTTGCAATTTGTAATAGCCGTAGTCATTTTACTGTTGAATTAGAGCATTGGTTACTTGCTATGATTGAACAAAAATTAGATGACGTTAGGCTTATATTTGGCTCATTCGATATTGATATTGATAGAGTTCAACAAGACTTAAATCAGTCGCTTGAATCATTAAAAACAGGTAGTGAGTCTTCACCTAGTTTATCCGTTCATGTGACTAGCTTATTAAAGCAATCGTGGTTAAGCACAAGTATAGAATTTACAGATAACCAAATTCGCAGTGCTTATGTTCTTTATACACTCACTAAAGACGATACACTTTCGAGCTTAGTGACTCGTTGCAGTAAGTTATTTAATAAAATTGAACCTGGGCAACTCTTGCATGCCTGGCCAGAAATAGTTGCCCAATCAGAAGAGCGAAACCATTCGGTACAAAGTGCAACTGCACAAACAAACTTAAGTTCTAAAACCCCTAGCCTTGACCAGTTTACTGTTGATTTAACGGCGCAAGCACTGGAAGGAAAAATTGATCCTATTTTAGGAAGAGATTTTGAAATTCGTCAAATGGTCGATATTTTAACAAGGCGTAGACAGAATAACCCTATTCTTACCGGTGAGGCCGGTGTTGGTAAAACGGCTGTTGTAGAGGGACTTGCACTTAGAATCGCACAAAAAGATGTACCCGCAGTGTTACAGAATGTGAAAATTCATAGCTTAGACTTAGCTTTGCTTCAAGCTGGGGCTGGTATGAAAGGTGAATTTGAAAATCGCTTAAAATCTTTAATTAATGAAGTGAAAAATGCGATTAATCCAGTAATTCTTTTTATTGATGAAGCGCACACTATGATAGGGAGTGGTGGTACCGCTGGTCAAAATGATGCTGCAAATTTATTAAAACCAGCACTCGCTCGAGGTGAATTACGTACAATCGCTGCGACAACATGGGCTGAGTATAAAAAGTTTTTTGAAAAAGATGCCGCATTAACTCGCCGTTTTCAGGTTGTTAAAGTTGAAGAGCCAACACCAGAAAAAGCAGTGGCTATGTTACGCGGATTAGTGCCTGTAATGGAACGCCATCACAAAGTATTTATTTCTGAGCAAGCATTAGAGAGCGCTGTTCACTTATCTCATCGCTATATAACAGCAAGACAATTGCCAGATAAAGCGGTTGCATTGCTCGACACTGCTTGTGCGCGTGTTGCCATGAGCCAAGCATCGACCCCCAGTAATATAGAGCAACTTGTCAATAGATTAAGTGAGATTGAAACGCAAGTACAGATGCTAAACCGCGAACAAAAAACGGGGTTAGATCACTCAGAACAATTAGATACGCTAAAAGCTGAGTTAGTTGATATTGAAAAGCAACTTGAGCCATTAAATGAGCAATTTAAATTAGAAAAAGAGATTGTTACAGATCTCAACAAAGCACTCGAATCAATAAACTCCGAAGAGGATGAATCTTCAGCACAGATGCTTGAAAGGTTAAAAGAAAGTAAACATAAACTTGCCTCATACGAGCATAACATGGTGCATTGGCAAGTGGATGAAGAGTTGATTGCACAGGTTATCTCTGATTGGACGGGAATACCTGTAGGGAAAATGCATGAAGATGAAATTCATGGCATTTTAAACCTAGCAAGCCAAATGAAAGAGCGTGTAGTAGGACAAGATCATGCACTTGATTTAATCGCTAAGGTTGTACAAACGTCTCGTGCTCAACTAGCCGATGAAAGTCGACCAAATGGTATTTTCATGCTCGCTGGCCCAAGTGGTGTTGGTAAAACAGAAACAGCCTTATCACTTGCCCAAGAAGTGTATGGCAGTGAAGAAAATGTCACCATTATTAATATGTCTGAATTTAAAGAAGAGCATAAGGTGTCTTTATTGCTCGGCTCACCTCCTGGTTATGTCGGATATGGCGAAGGCGGTATTTTAACCGAAGCAGTAAGAAGGAAGCCCTACAGTGTTGTGCTGTTAGATGAAATGGAAAAAGCGCACCCAGGTGTTCAAGATATTTTTTATCAAGTGTTTGATAAAGGTACAATTAAAGATGGTGAAGGGCGTGACATCGATTTTAAAAATACAATTATTATTATGACTTCAAATGTGGGCACAGATACCACAATGAGCTTATTTGAAGATGAAGAGAGTAAACCAAGTATAAAAGGTTTATTAAAAGCATTACAAGACGATTTATTAGGTTCATTTAAACCTGCATTTTTAGGACGGATTAACGTAATTCCTTATATTCCATTGAGTGATAATATACTGACTGAAATCGCAGGGATTCAAATAGATAAAATAATTAAAAGAGTTAAAAAGAATTATGACGCAAAACTCACTTATAAAAGTGATGTTGTTGAGTATATTATTGCTAATTGTCAAAATGCAGGGTCGGGTGCAAGGAATATACATACGATTTTGCAAAATAAAGTATTACCTTTATTATCTGAAGTTTTATTATCTAGTATGGTAGATGGCAACAAAGTTAGTAGTATATTGTTGTTAATTAAAGATAATGAATTTGAAATTGAATTAAATTAAATTTATTTTTAATATAACTGAGTAATAAGGTTGTTTCTTTAGTTTTAGGGCATTATAATTTTGGTGTCTTAGGTAACTACATGGAATTTTTGAGACATTGTCTTCATCTAGGGAAAGGAATTCTGAAGACCTTTTCATTGCTGTTATAAAGATAATGATTTCAAAGGAATTTTGGGAAACCAAAGTAAATAATCCAGTATTAATGGATAACATTGTTTAATTAAAAGGAGCATTATCAAATGCAAGCAAATACATATTTAAAATACGGTTCAATCAAAGGCGAAACTACTGCTGAGTCTTTCAAAGATTTAATTACAGTTTTATCACTTGATTGGAACGTAAGCCGTGAAATTAGCTCAGCCACTGGTACAGCGATGGATCGTGAATCTAGCTCTACTCGTTTAGGCGATGTAACAATTACTAAACTTCAAGATAAAGCGTCTCCTGACCTTTTCAAAGAAGCAACTATTGGTAAAGGTTTACCAGCTATTTTCCATATCACTAAACAAGGTGATAAAGTTGAAGAAATCATGAAAATCGAACTAACAGATGCAATGATTTCTAGCTATTCAGTATCAGTACAGAACGATCGTCCAATTGAAACAATCACTATCAGCTACACTGAAATGATGATGACTGTTACACCTACAGACGACAAAAATAACATTACTGCGCCACTTGTATATGGTTACAGCGGTGTTAAAGGTCAACAAATGTAATATTTGTTGTCTAATAATGGCTCTGGGCTTTGCTCAGAGCTTTTTTTGATCTCTAGGATGGGAAAAGCAAGGAATGCAAAAAGCAACACAAGATAAAAACGTAATTCAAATTAGCACCCCTGCTGGTAAAGACGCCCTCTATTTAACTCGTTTTGTCGCCCAAGAGGCAATGTCTGACTTATTTGTTATGTCAGCTAATATGTATACGATTGGCAAGCAAATAGCACATGAAGACTTAGTTGGTAAGCCTGTTTCTATAAAAGTAAAAAATGCTGAGGGTGGCGGCGAACGTTATTACCATGGCATAGTCAGTCATCTTGTTTCAAATGGCAGCCGTACAGCGGATGTCGATGAACAAAAAAATTATATTGACTATCAAGCGACAATAGTTCCTTTTGCGGCGTCAATGCGCAACCGTAAAAATAGTCGTATTTTTCAAAAGAAAACAATTAAAGATATTTTTGCAGATTTGTTTGGCCAACACGGTGTTGCCTTTTCAGACAAAACAAGCAAAACCTACCCTAAATACGAATATTGTGTTCAATATCAAGAATCAGATTTTGATTTTATACAACGCTTACTTCAACACGAGGGCATTTTTTACTTCTTTGAACACTCAAACAGCAATCATACACTTGTATTAGCTGACGATGTTACAGCCTACGAAGTGTGTGGAGAGGCAAAGGTAGTTTATTCAACCGGACACCTTAGCGAGTCGCATGTATCACGCTGGCAAGGTGGTTTAAGCATTGCCCCTGGTAGCTTTAAACGTGTTGGGTACGATTTTAAGCAACCCTCAAGATACCCTGATGGAGAGCAAGCAAATCCTGAGTTGCCAACACAATCGGTATCAGAAATATTCGAATATACAGGTGAGTCTGAATGTCACCCTCGTGCAGCAAGTATGGCATCGGTACAGTTAGAGTCATTGCAAAGAGACATGAAATTATCAAGCGGTAAAAGTGATTGTCGTTCTTTTACCGTGGGTAAATTATTTGGTTTTAAAAAACATGAAGATCCTAGATTAGAAGGAAAAACCTTTGTTATAACGTCAATGATGACGTCAATAACGGTGCCTAATCAATCAGGTGGTCAGCAAAGCGCGGCAGACGAGGTTTACTCAAATCACTTTGAATGTGTACCAAAAGAAATACCATACAGAGCACAAATTAATAAAAAGAAGCCTGTAATCAATGGTGTGCAAACGGCAATAGTGACTGGCGACAGTGCTGACGAAATAATGATTGATCAATTTGGTCGCGTTAAAGTGCAGTTTGACTGGGACCGAGAAGGCAAAAAAGATTCGAAAAGTTCATGTTGGATACGTGTTGCTCAAAATTGGGCTGGTAAAAAGTGGGGCGCCTTTTTCTTTCCTCGTGTAGGGCAAGAAGTACTTGTTGATTTTATAAATGGTGACCCAGATCAACCTATTATTAGCGGCGCAATTTATAACGCTGATTTAATGCCTCCGTATGCATTACCCGCTGAAAAAACACAAAGTGGGATTAAAACACGCTCAACAAAAGAAGGTGGCGCTGATAACTTCAATGAGCTGCGTTTTGAAGATAAAAAAGGCAGTGAGCTTTTATACATACAAGCTGAAAAAGATAAACAACTATATGTTAAAAACGATCAAAATGATAAAACCGATAACGACCATAATGTTGAAATTGGTAACGATCGAAAAGTAGATATAGCTAACAATGACAGCTTAAAAGTAGCTAAAAACCATATTGCTGATATAGGTGAGAATGATACTTTAAAAGTAGGAAAAAAATTAAATATCGAAGCCGGTGATGAAATTATTATTAAAACAGGATCTGCTCAGATTAAAATGAGTAGCAGTGGTAATATAACTATTGAAGGCACTAATATAAATATTAAAGGTAGTAATATAAAAGTGGATGGCAGTGCCATTACTTTATCTGCCGGTTTAATTAAATTAAATTAATGCAATTATGGAAATAATAAATAGTTTTCAAACAGGTTTGAGAAATGGCATTAATAACAATGGGCATGTTGTATATTGTCGTTATGGGTTGCCTCATTTGATTTGTTTACCAGTTAATAGGCCTGATGATCCATTGCTAAATCCTGCATTAAGTCATTTAAAGGCAATGGATGGCTACTATGCACAACAGTTTTTTGTATACTTACATACCTCGTTAAATAGTGAGGATGTTGTATCAGGCTTATATCAGTATGTAATGCAAAGCCCTGTGGCGCTTTCGGATTATACTAAAAGTGAACTAATTGATGAATTATCTCGCTTAGTTGCACATAATAAATTATTAATTATTCCTTTATACGAATAATAGAATTACTTAAAAATCAGTAATAAGACAAGGAGTCTAAATGGGTAAGCCAGCAGCTACAATTGGTCATATGCATGTATGTCCTAAAACTACCGGCACAGTTCCGCATGTTGGTGGTCCTGTTGTTCTAGGCTCTAGCAATGTATTAATTGGAAGTATGCCCGCAGCTCGCAAAGGCGACATGATGGTATGTATTGGTCCACCCGATAGCATTAAGTCAGGATCTGGCTCAGTTAAAATTAATGGAAAACCAGCCGCAAGAATGGGTGATGATAGCTCCCATGGTGGAAAAATTGTTGTTGGTAATCCGACTGTATTAATAGGTGGCTAACGTTGCTATCTAATTACTTAAGTAACTATGAAGCTCAATTGCTGGTAATTAGTAATGCGCAGCTTTGCCCGTTTACTTCTGTAGGGCATGTTAAAACACTCAAAAAAAGGCTACTAGAGTTATGTTGGTTAAATGCTAAACGTAATAACTTAAGCCAAGTATTTGTTAAGCCAAATTTAGAGCAGCTAATTGTATTTCAGGAAAGTGGACAGACCCATAATTCTATTTCTCAAGCTTGTATAGAAATAATGGCAAACCTTCCTCAAACCGTAAATATTAAGTTTATCAACTGTGTGCTTAACGAGCCTGAGTTACACGCGGTTGCAAAGTTAATTATACGTAAAGTTTTATTACAGCAACACAGCCTCAACCTTGTGCCTTTAATTGATATAAGCACTTTGTTTTTAGCTTATAGCACTGAGGATAAAATTTCAGACCAAGCTTTGAGTGCAATTGAAGAGATTTTATTCGTCACAAGTAAATCGAATACCAAAGAACTAATAAATATTTTTGATAATTTAACCAAAAATGGACTTGTTAACTCACCGTTAATGTCTCTTTTTTTACTATCGCTAAGTCTTGAACAAGTTAATGTTGTTAGTAACTATGCAAGCAACATTGTATCTGTTGATCATACTTTGCAAGTATTACTACAAAGTGGGTTTGTAAAGCTTATCCCGCTTGCTAATACGGTGCTGCATCAAGTAAAAAAGCCAGAGCAAATAGTTGCCTTGATTAAACGTATTCTTGGTGAAAAATTAGATGTACTCGTAAACTTTGAAACACAAATGCAAGCGAGAAATGGTAATGAACAAGCCTGTTTAGATTTTCAGCGGCAGTTACAGGCTAACTGGCCAAGCTATGAAAGCCAGATGTCTTCGCTGAGGTTACTTGCAGGCAGAACATTAAATGAGCCATTAAATGCGATAGAGATGTCAGCAATGGATTGTCAAAGCCAAGCGGTATTTAATCTATATACTTATTATCAGTCTGTTGCCGCTAGAAAAGAAAACTCAGGAACATTGTTATGAGTGCTTTTAGCGTATCAATAGATTATTTATCAATGCCTGCGACGACAAGTGTAGATGAATTACTATATGGTGATGTGACTGCCGCCCTAGAAGGGAAAAAATGGCAGTCGTGGGATGTATGTATTTACGATTGCATCGTAAAATCGAAAGAGCTAATTAATAAAGTAGAAGACTTTAATACGCCGCTTGTTTGGCTTTTGCCTGCATTATCTTATCAAAGTGAGCTTAAGCAATTACTTGAAAGCAGTTTAAAGCAGTTATACCCAGATCATGTTGAACACTTATTATTTTATGGTGTAACGAGTGCACATGTCGTAGTTGCTTTAACTAAAAAAAATCATTGGAAAAAAGTAAATATAATTGCGCTTGATGCAACTTTTAAAGCTGATGCATCAGGGCAATACAGCTACCAAGGTGTTGGCGGAGCATTTGCAACACTTGGGGCAAAAAAAACTGGGTGGTCGCAAGTAAACTACGAAATAACACCCTCAATTGATTTTGTTAAACATAATCAATTAAACGGTATGTTTACTCGAGTGGCTGAGCAAGCTCAGCAGTCTATTGATATTATTTTTGCGCCAGGAAATGGCATTAACCACGACAGTGAAGTGTGGTTAAACGATTTACAGCTGCTCAGTGCGTTAATTAATGAGCAGACACATTATGAGCTGCCTAATTATAAGTTAGGCCAAATTGGTGCGCTGGAAGGCGTTGTTAATTTATATCAATTAACAACGAGTCCCGTTATTGAAAATCATTGCAAACACGCTCTTATGATTTCGCAAGAACAAGCAAAGCACCAAGCAGTAGCATCATACTTATGGATAAGTGAGGAAGCACACAACTAATGCAAAGTAATACAGTTGTTTTACAAGGAAAAAGTTACCCTATTTGCCTCGTTGCTGGTAAAGGTCAAACGCCATCTGGTTATGCTCCTGTAGTAGCTAACACGCCTGAAAGTGCTAAAAAGCAAATTGCTCAAGTTGGCAGTACATTAACGAGCGATGCAACTAAACGTCTCGACGTAATTAACTTGCTCAACACTGCCGGTGTGAAATGTCCTCGTAGTGCCACAGCACGTGAAACTGCCAGTGTACTTTCGCAAGCGTTAGTTGCAGGTACTGTGAGTTGCTATCACCAAAAAGCAAAGTCGGCTATTCAAGTCAGCGATAATACAAATGCTGGCTCAGCAGGTAAAAAATCAGCTAAAAAGGGCGAGTCACCCGCGTCAGGAAAAAGTGCCGCGCAAGCACCGGTAACAAAGACGGGGGGGGCAAGCGATTCGACGCCAAGTGAAACACCCATTACTGAGCAAGAATGCCGTTCAGATCCGGTTTCAATGCTATCGGGTGAAGAAATACTGCCGCTAATTGATTTTACTTTAGCAGGCAGTCGCCAATTAATATGGCGACGTTTGTACCGCTCATCCCATACCGATGTGTGCAGTGTTATGGGAAATGGTTGGCGCCACGATTTTCTGGCAAGCCTTACTGAGCATTACCTGCCGCCGCCAAAAGTAGGCCCTAAGCAAAAAGGGACTTACTGGTTAGAGTACCAAGATGAGCACGGCGCTAAACACCGCTTTGAAAAAGTAAAGCCTGGGCAATCGAGCTATCAGTTAAGCAGTAACCTTGCACTGCATTATCAAACTAATGGTAAGCAAGTCCTCGTTACGCCAGACGATCAACACTTGACCTTTAAAGCCGGTGAAAATTCATGGTTACTTGAAAAAATAATCAATGAAAAAGGCCAAAGTATTGGTTTTTATTACGATGCTAAAGAGCGCATAAATCGTATAGAAGTAAACAAAGCACGTGGCTGTATTATTAGTTACAACCAACAGGGTTTACTAAGTAAAATTGCGGCTTACCACACAGATAAAAATAATAAACAGCAGCTTATATACCCTGTACTTGCAAGCTATGAATATGACGAAAACAACAACCTTATTCAAGCAACTAATCAGCAAAACGAAACTGAGCGTTACGCCTACAATGCCGCTAATTTATTAACAAAGCGTACCCGAGCCAGTGGCTTTAGCCACCATTTTGAGTGGGATAGCTACTCACCCAGCGCTAAATGTATAAAGCAGTGGGGCGATAACAACACCTATACTTACCAGTTTGAATATAACTTAGAGGCTGGTGAAACAACCTGTATAGATTCACGCGGTCATAAAGAGCACTTTGTACATAACGCACAAGGTAAACTGGTAAAGCATACCGATCCTAACGGCAATGTTTGGCAATATACATACAATGCACAAGGCCAAAAGCTCAGTGAAATAAAGCCAGATAGCAGTACAACACGTTATAGCTATACACCTTTCGGCCAATTAGAAACACTAACGCAGCCAGATGGTAGCCAAACGCATTTTGCCTACAACCAGCTTGGGCAACGTGTATTAACTACCTTACCTGATGGCCAAACCATTACGCGCAAATACAGTGTGGCTGGCTTATTACAAAGCGAAACCTTTGGCGATGGCCGCACCACATTATACAGCTACGATAAGCTCGGCCAGTTAACTCAGCATATAAATAAAAACGGCCAAATCACTAAGTTTATTTGGAACGAGCAAGGTGAGCTGCTAGCAAAACACCACAACGATGAGCTAATACGTTACAGCTACGACAGTCTAGGCCGCGTAAATGCCACACTTAATAACGCAGGTTTACTCACTCAATATAAGTACAATGAGCACGGCCAGCTTACACAAACAATTGCCTTTGATGAAAAAGAGCCTGAAAATAAACAGCATCAATATTTTAGTTACGACGAAGCAGGGCGATTAATTAGCTCGAAAAACAGCAAAGGCGATACCACAGAGCAACACTTTGAAGGACTAAGCCAGCCGCATTGTGTCATTCAGCCCGACGGCAGCGCACTGCATTTAACCTACGACAAAGAGCGAAACTTAACGGCCATTGAGCGAAGCGACGGCCACGTATACCGCATAAGTTACGACGCTAACGAAAACCCAACACAAATAACCGGGTTTGATGGCACGCTACAGCAGTATAAATATGATGCCTGTAACCGCCTAGCCTCAGTAACGCAAAGCAACAAACGCCACGTAAAAATAGAGCGCGACAGCCTAGGCCGTGTAACTGCGCAGCATGCAAGCCTTGCCAGTGACTCACATATCGTTAATAACGCCAATTACTACAGCTACACAAAGCAAGGTAAAATAGCGCGTGCACATAATGCGCAATCAACTTTAAAGCAGCAGTTTGATAAAGGCGGCAGGCTACTGTGCGCCGAGCAAGTTAATAACCAGCAACAAGCACATATTTTAAAATATAGCTACGACGAATACGGCAGAAGGCAAACCCAGACCCTGCCAGATTCAACCACGCTTAAATACAGCTACAACCAGTTTGGTCAACTAAGGGGTATTAACTTACTCCAAACCAACAGCAAAGAGGTTGAACTTGCAAAGCCGCTTGTAACATTAAGCTACGACAGCCAAGGTAATATTAAAACCCAGCAGTTTGGTAACAGCATTACGCTCACCCAACAGTTTGATGTATTCAACCGTTTAACGCAGCAGCAGCTTACACACCCAGCGCAAGCATTATTTGATACCTGTACATATAATTATGACAGCGTAAACCAGCTGATTGCCCGTAAAAACGAAGGTGTAAGCAGCAAAAATATCAATTTTGAATACAACAGCCTCGGGCAGTTAATACAACAAACACTGGCAAGCTCACGTGCTGATACAACTACGCATTATAAGTGGGATAGTTTTGGTAACCCGCAAAGCCAAACAGTAAAATCAAGCAAAAGCGATACAGACAGTAGCGGTACAGAAGCTAGTGATACAGGCGAGCTGGGTACAAAACATGATGCAGCCAGCTCTTCTATTGATTTAACACACGCCACGCATAGCGAATACAATGAGCTAGCGCTAAATAGTAGTGTAAATAGTAGTGTAAATAGTAGCAACGCTGACTCAGTAATAAACAATGAAGGCACTAACAACACCACGATAAACAGTGCCACCGACGCAGACCGCCTAACACAATTTGGCGACAGCGACTTTTACTACGATGAGTTCGGTAACCAAATACGCGAAACCGGCAAAGGCATTAAAACCCGCCGTGAGTATAACGCGTTTAATCAATTAAGCTGTTTTAACAACAACGGCACGCTTACTCAATACGATTACGACCCATTAGGTCGTCGTATCGCTAAGCACACCGAGCACGGTAAAATTGACTACATTTGGGATAACGACCAGTTAATTGGCGAATGCCAGCACGGTGAATATACGTGGTATATCAACCTCCCGAATCAATTTCACCCAGTAGCGCTTATTAAAAAAGGCGAGGTGTATTACTATCACCTAGACCAACTTAACACCCCGCGTTTTGTAACCAATAACAAAGCAGAAGTCGTATGGGAAAACCAAGCCGATGTATATGGCTATGAGGAGCCAGAAGCCGAGTCCGACTTTAATAAAGAAAGCAGCTTCACTCAGCCAATTCGTTTTCAAGGGCAATATTTAGATGAAGAGAGTGGCCTGCATTACAACCGCTACCGCTACTACAGCCCCAAACAACAACGCTTTATAAACCAAGATCCGATAGGCTTAGTAGGTGGGATAAACCACTACCAATATGCGCCAAATCCAGTTAATTGGGTAGATCCGTTTGGGTTGAGTTGTAAAGAGGGTTATGCAATTGTGAGGCAGTTTGTAAATGGGCATCAAGAGGGGCATTTTACAATAGAAGTTTTTCATGATGACCTAAGTTACGCAACACATCAGGTTATAACTGCTGAAGATTGGAGCGAAACAACTATTATCCGAGCAGGCTCCTTTAATGGAAAGGGGGAGCTAGCTCATGAGGCTAGAATACCGCTGCCAGATGCTGAAGCTGCAATTTTAGTTCAGAAAAATATGATAAGACAAGAGTTGGGAGCCTATCATGTATATACAAATAGCTGTTTATCCCATGTTGCTGATATTTTATCTGCTGGGGAAGGTCCTCAGTATGAAAAAACACGAAGAGGTTACTACAAGCTCTTCAAAGATAACGACTTTGGAAGATTATCAACTGATTAGGATTCTTTAATGGCTCTAATTTATTGTAAGAAACATGGTGAAGCAGGTGGAAATCCATACGTTTCGAAACTTTTACAACAAGCTGTATTAGCTGGTGAAAAAATTGATTATGTGAAATTAAAATTAGATTTCTATGATGGTGATGTACTTTTTGACTCTGTAACTTACTTTTTGGCAAAAAGTGAGCTTCCATCTCCTTTTGTTGGTTTAGATGTTGTTAGTTTATATGGTGAGTCTGACGAGCAGTATAGCGACTCACTTTTACTACCATTATTAGAAGGTGGAGGGGTGTGCAATAAATGTTTTAAAGAGTGGTTAATGTTGTAATCTAACACTTAGGGTTAGTGAATTGGTTGACCATAATATTTTAGGCAGGAAAATAACAAAGACACCCACTTTAAATAGTGTTAACGCAATACTTTGATACAGATCCTGAGTGGCTGTTAGGCATTTTATTTTCTACTGGGATAGCGTTTTGTCTTATAAATTTTAAGGTAAGCCAAGGCTCTTTTTTTTGCGCAAAGATATTAAAATTCTATGCTTTATTTTTAGTTGTGATTTGCTTACCGACTTTTATAATTTTAGAAGGTAATGGTTATTACATTGCTACAGTTATCAATACAGCCTTTATGTTGCTCTCTTTTTATTTAATAAGAAAATAAACTAGACACCCACTTAAATAGTAGGTGTTAACTTACTGGTAACACGTTGTAATAAAACAATATAACACTAAAAAAGTAACGAAATAATATAATGCAGTCATTGTAAATCTATATTACGAATATGCTCTTTAACAACATGGATGTTGTAAGGGCTTAGGTTTTTAGCCTAAGCCCTTATCGTTTATACCCGCCAAACAGCGCTAAATTGTGACAGCTAAGAAAATATTCACGCTAAATAATCGTGTTACCACCAAAAAGCGAAGTCGGCTATTCATTTACACCAAGCCAATAGCGAAGCGAATGATTCAGCTAGCGCAGCAAAGCCGCTTGTAACATTAAGCTACGACAGCCAAGGTAATATTAAAACCCAGCAGTTTGGTAACAGTATTACCCTCAATCAACAGTTTGATGTATTTAACCGTTTAACACATCAACAGCTTACACACCCAGCACAAGCACTATTCGATACCTGTACGTACAACTACGACAGCGTAAACCAGCTGATTGCCCGTAAAAACGAAGGTGTAAGCAGCAAAAATATCAATTTTGAATACAACAGCTTGGGGCAGTTAATACAACAAACACTGGCAAGCTCACGTGTTGATACAACCACACATTACCAGTGGGATAGCTTTGGTAACCCGCAAAGCCAGACTGTTCAATCAAACACAAACGATGCGGGCATTAGCGGTACAGACACTAGTGATACAGGCGAGCAGGGTATAGAACATGATGCAGCCAGTAACGAGTATACTAATGCCAGCTCTTCTATTAATTTAACACGCGCCACCCATAGCGAATACAATGAGTTAGCACCAAATAGTAGTGAAAGTAGTAGCAAAAATAGTAGCAACGCTGACTCAGTAGTAAACAATGAAAGCACTAACAACACTATAATAAACAGTGCCACCAACGCCGACCGCCTAACACACTTTGGCGACAGCGACTTTTACTACGACGAGTTTGGTAACCAAATACGCGAAACCGGCAAAGGCATTAAAACCCGCCGCGAATACAACGCGTTTAACCAGTTAAGCTGTTTTAACAATAACGGCACGCTCACGCAATACGACTACGACCCATTAGGTCGTCGTATCGCCAAGCACACCGAGCACGGTAAAATTGACTACATTTGGGATAACGACCAGCTAATTGGCGAATGCCAGCACGGTGAATATACCTGGTATATCAACCTGCCAAATCAATTTCACCCAGTAGTGAATAAACTAGACACCCACTCTAATTTTTGCAGTTTGGCGAACTAAGTACTAGGCTTTCATCAGTGTGAAAACAAGCAGAGTGTCTTATGGCAATCGCAAGAAAGCGTCAAGTAAGTTTGGTTGATACAAAGTACTACCACTGTATATCACGTTGTGTTCGGCGTGCTTTTTTGTGCGGTGAAGACCATTTTACTGGTCAATCTTACGAGCACCGCAGAGGGTGGGTTGAAGACAAACTGCTAGAGTTAGCCAAGATATTTTGTATTGACGTCTGTGCTTATGCTGTTATGAGTAACCACACCCATTTAGTCCTGTATGTTGATGATAAAAAAGCGAATCGGCTGAATGACAAAGCAATTGTTATTCGCTGGCATAAACTTTGTAAAGGCACTGTACTCACGCAAAAATACATACAAGGTGAAAAGCTAAGTAAAGCTGAGCTTATCTTTTTTAATCAAACAGTAAAGGAATATCGAGAACGCCTATCAAGTATTAGCTGGTTTATGCGGTTGTTAAATGAAAACATAGCCCGCAGAGCAAATAAAGAAGATAACTGCACTGGCAGGTTTTGGGAGGGACGTTTTACATCACAAGCATTATTGGATGAAGCTGCATTGGCGGCCTGCATGGCGTATGTAGATTTAAACCCCATCAGAGCCAAAATGGCAAAGACACCAGAAGAATCAGACCATACCAGTGCTCAAGTACGGTTAATATGCGCAAAAGAAGGCAAGCAGCCAAAACAATTACTCCGCTTTGCAGGCATGCCACGTCAAATCATGCCAAAAGGGCTACCCTTTGAGCTTAAATCGTACCTTGAACTTGTTGAGTTAACAGGGCGTTGTATACGAGAAGACAAACGAGGGTATATTGAGAGTATACAGTTACCCTTACTCGAAAGAGTCAATATTTCCTCTGAAAACTGGTTGAAACTCACCACACAATTTACACGCGTATTTCACGGCGCAGTAGGCAGGCCGACCTCACAAGCAAGTTATTGTGAAAACTTAAGCAGAAAACGGCGAGCTAATATAAGTAATTGTGAAAAGCTATTAGCATAAACCTTAAATTACTCAGTAGAAAAGTTAAAACTGCATCATGCAGTCATTATCATGCGTGTAATTTAGGTTTAAGAGTGATGATTGCTGATTTACTGGATGAAATAAAAGTAACGTAGTCGTAAAACATTAATTATTGACCTAAAAAAGTAAATCTAGACACAGCTTTGCCACTCTAAATTAGAGTGGCTGTCTAGTTTAGTTGTTTATGCTGCATCCAAATTGTGGAAGTTTGAATATATCATCTAATTCAATTCAGGTTACTGAAAGTAAGCATATATCTGAACTGCTCGCTGAGAATATGGGTGAATACCACTGGGCTGCTTGTACTTACATTGATGGGCATGAAAATTCGAATGTTATTCATGATGAAGAAGGCATATTTAAAGAAGAGTCAGGACAGTATTCACAGTTGAATGGTGATAAATGGGATGCATTAACTGAAGAAGGCGATGCAGAAAAAAGGAACTTTAATGAGCGTTCAGGGACAGAAAGCATAAGTGATTTAGAACGCACTAATATTGATATGAATATCAATGCATCAAAAGCGGTTGCTAATATAACTGCTCCTATAGACTTTGATGGGCATATTTTAAATGCTGAAGTTAAGCGTAAAGGGTCAAGAATTCAAGTCGTGGGTGGACATTCGGTTTGCAATGGGAGTATTCGAGTAATATCAGGGACTAAGTCAGTTCCAAATGAACATGGTGTATATAAAGCAGAAATAGAAGTACTTGACCCTTCTAATGAAGGTCAATATCTAGCTAAAACAAATGGTGGGGGGGTATCTACAATGTTTCCAGATTCATGGACTGCTGATAGGATCAAAGTAGAAGTTGATATTGCTTATAAAAATAAAGTTATCGATGGTGAAATGTGGACAGGAACAACGCCCAGCGGAATTAAAGTAAAAGGGTGGTTAGAACCAAAAACTACTGTTTATCCATTATATTAAGGTTTAATTATGAAAATAAGTTTTTCTTGGAAAAAAGACGTTGATTCTATTTATCCAGTTTGCTCTTCAATCACAGAAAATAACGATGGTAAAAGTATCCTATCTAGTCTTCTCATGGATGACGGTGGATTACCATACAATGATACTATTGCTTGGGTTGATGAAGGTATAAAAAGAATAAACTCTGTTTTAACTAGTGAATTTGCTGTTCTTGACTGGGATCGCGAAAGATGGGGAGCTGAATTTACTATTGAGAACGCACAAGTTTATGCTTTACTTGATGATAGCTACTTTCAAATTTTAACTACGCAACAGCTGAAAAAGGCCCTTCTTGAATGGAAGTTATTTTTAGAATCGACCCCAAATTTACAAAATATAATTGAAGTAGATTTATAGTGTTGAGGTTTGGTAATTAAAATAATCAGGAGATATTTTACCTTTTCCATAGAAACTATTACATTTTTATAAGAAAAGAATTTTTCAAATAGAAAGATAGCATTCCCTTTATTGGATTACTTATTTATAAGTTTTATTCAAAATGTAGTGGCATTGTACTGGTGAAATAATACCGTTTAGATTTTCAAATGAGGTATGGAATATGATTTCACGTAAGCCAAATGATCGTAAAATCAATTTAGATTTAATGAGTAATGAGTTTAAATCAAATTCAGAGAAAGACGCTTTTTTGAAATGGTTTTTGGATGCTCTAGGTAAGACAGAGGTAATTAATAAAAGGCGCCATATAGCAATTTGCCCTATATGTAATGAAAAAAATTTTTTATTACATGAGGAAAATAAAGTCATATCCAAGTATGAGTACAGAATACCCAATGGAGAAATAAATTTTATTGTGGACTCATCTATTCAGCATCTAGTTTCGGTACATTCCTTAGTGCCGGATCGGTCGCTGATTGCAGCCCTAGAAAATTTGTATTGCAAGTCACCTGAAAATTAGCTGTTCATTATGGTATGTATAAATATCACAAATTTAACACTTCAAGACGTTGTTTCATCTACGCTAAAAAACAACCCCAGCAAGCAATTTAAAGAAAGGTGGGGTGACGAGTATTTAAGTCGCGCAATGAAATTATGGGGCGGAGTTAAGGAGTGTTATTTAAAAAGAAAAATAATTAAGACACCCACTTTAATTAATGGGTGTTAATTTACTACTAACACGCTGCACTTAAGCAACATAATACTAAAGAAAAGGACTCTTCGATGCCAGCAATGAAATTAATCCAATCCGTAGGGATTGTCGACGCAAATAAGCCAGACGATGTAAAAGCAGTACAAACTGCTTTAAATTCACTTCTTTCCCTTATAGCACCTACTAGAAAACTTACTGTAGACGGTCGTTTAGGCTCACGTCCTGAGAACTCTAAAACCGTAGCGGCTATTAAGTTGTTTCAAAGCAAAGTGGTAAATATGGTACGTCCAGATGGAAAAATAGATCCAAATGGGCGCACTCATAAAAAAATTAATGAAAAGCTAGCGAGTGCTGCAGCGGTTGCGGTTATACCAATATCTGGCAATTTAAAAACGAAACTAAAACAAAGTATGGTGAAATATGAAGGTAATGTTCCTCATATGTATTTAGATACAAAAGGCTATGTAACCGTTGGCGTAGGTCATTTATTAAAAGATGTTGAGGCTGCAAAAAAAGTTCCTTTCACCGTTCGAGATACGGGAATTATTGCATCAACGAAGCAAATTGAAGATGAATTTAAACTAATTAAATCAAGACCGTTTGGTAAGGATGAAGGCTTTGGTCGTTTCAAACCTTTTACTAAGTTAATAATTACTGAAGCTGTAGCAAACGCTCAAATTGATCAGCATATTAAAACGTTTGAAAGTGAGCTTAAACGTATATATGGCGCATCTGAATTTTCAAGTTACCCAGATGATGTTAAGTTAGCCCTGTTTGATTTAATATTTAATTTAGGGATGACAAAACTTAAAGACACTTTCCCTAATTTTAACAAGCATATGAAAGTCCATGATTTTAAAAAGGCGGCTATTGAATCAAATAGAAAAGATGTATCGGCTGAGCGCAATACTTATGTCCGCAATTTACTGGTGAATGCAAAATGATAAAGAAATTAATTTTACTTGCATGTATTAGTATCTCAAGTACAGCATGTGCAGAAATAGACAAAAACAAAATAACTCCGACATATAGCTCGGAAAATAAAACCAATAGATACTTTACAGAGGCTATGGCATTAGAGCAGCAGGAACAGGTTAAGACTCTAATTTATAAAAAGTGGTATTTTGAAGAAAGTCTTCTTAAAGACGGTAACCCTAATAAAGTAGTTACTAGCTGTAATACTTTATTTAATGCTTTGGATGAAGGTTTTAACGCATTTAGTTATCGAGAGCAGGGCGTTATAAAAGCTATGAATAAAGTGTGTTTAATATGGTCACATATGGGGGAGTTGAACGCTTCTGATGCTAGTTTTTTGACTGATTTTGAACATGGTTCAGCACTACCAAAACAAATGCCTCCAGAGCTCGCTTTAATTATTTCAAATGACGATGAGCGCCGCTTAGCAAGTGCAAGTAGCTGGGAAGAAATGAGCCGTGTTAAAGAAGTGCAGTCATTAAATAAGGACCAAGCTATTTATTACGACAACAGCGGCGGTATTCAAAAGCTAACTGTTATGGCTAAAGGCGATTATAACAACGACGGCATAGAAGATATGGTGTTGTATATGGATAATAGTGTTGAAGAGGGGAGTTACGGCTCTACTTATGGTTATGTGGTAACACGGCTAGCCGCTGATGCGCCATATACGCTAATTAAGCAGTTCTAATTACGTCAAGTTTAAAGTAAATAAGCGATCAGCAGCTAAATAAAATATCCACTTTAAATCGAGGGTGTTTTATTTAATTGCCGCTTTAAATGATTGAAACGAAAAATAACACAAACCTCATTGCAAATAACAAATTACAGTGACCCCATCATGTATTGGTATTGGTATTGGTATTTGTTGTTAAGCTTACTTTTCAGGGCTTGAGTAAACTTTGATCTAGCTTCACTGCTCGTAGTTAGAAGACATTTAAATATAGAGTATGGATTTAATTAATCGACTAAGTTTTAAAAAACAAGGATAGGTAATGAATAAAATAAACACGGATGTCAATTATAAAACAATGGCCGGTAATGCGCGCTTAGTTATGCTTGGCGAATCAAGCCATATCACTGCTGGTTATAAGTATGAAGCAATTAAGGCGATCAAACAGTTAAAAGCTGCAGGTTTTACGCATTTTGCAATTGAAATGCTGCCACATTCAATGCAAGAAAAAATAGAGTTTTATCAACGAACAGGTAAAGGTTTCAAAGAAATTCAGCAATATTTTGATGAAAATTGGGCTTGGGGATATCTAGTTCCTAAAGCTTATGGAGAATTAGCAAAAGCAGCTCGAGATATTGGCTTAAAAATTATAGCCTTAGATATTTCACAAGAAATGATGGAGATAATGGATAAAGAGTGTGTTTATGATCAGTATATAGATAAAAAGTGCTCTAATACACATACTCGTCGCAATGGTATTTGGGCTGACAACATCGTTGAAATCTTAAATGAGTCGGAAAAGCATCGTGTAGTTGCTTTTATGCACCGATGGCATGCTGTACAAGCTGCAGATTATGAGCCTGGTCTTGATACTCTTATGCAAAAAAAGGGGATCAACAGTATTCGATTTATAGATTTTATAGGTGGCATTGCTTGTCTATCTCAAAGGCGTTGTGAAGGTGACTCTACTGAAATAAATACACTCAAGCAGCAATACTTTTATCGTAAAGGCTTCCCTTATAAATCTTCAGTTATAACGTTTCAAGTCCATATTCCTGAGAAAAGAGTTAATGCAGATGGAACACTAAAATGGTAAAAAAAATATTTTTAGCTCTTTTTGTTTATAGCACAGTCATTGTTCAAGTTCAGGCCAAATCTTTATCAAAAAATTTATGGCCAGACCTTGATATAAATAATCCCAAGCTATCAAAAAGTACAGCTATGCAGCAATGCCAAAAAAGCTTGATGTACGCGCCTAGGATGCTTGAAAGCTGGTGTGAAAAAGCTTATGAAATGGGAGCCTGGGAAGCATTACTTTATATTGGTTATCATACAGGAGACGGTTCACGTTATGTAAATGAAGTAAAACGTCGCGTGTTGAAAAATGAAAATTTGGCTATTCGCAAGCTTGCGTGGCTTTATGACGGAGGTTTGTTTATTGAGAAAGATTTAAAAGAAGCCGCCCGTTTATATGAGCTTTTTCTGACCCAAGCAAAAGAGCCCTATCCAATTCTGTTAAGGTCGATTCATTACGATTTAGCAAAAATCTATACAAAGCTTGAAGATTGGCCAAATGTTATTATTAATGCACAATATGTGATAGATCAAAAGTTAGGCGATGGCTCTGATACCTTAGCTAAAGCACTAAAAGAAGATGCTGTCGTAGCAATGAACAATTAACTATCAAATCCACAAAGGAAAATTACAGTGACACCTATCCGGAAAATTACAGTGACACCTATCCCAATATTGGGGGACTTATAGCTACTATAAAAATTTCATCATATAGGGTATTGACTACTAAATTTATTTTTTAGAGCCCGAGTAAACCTTGAGTTAGCTTCATGGCTTGTAGTTAGCAAACATTTAAATATAGAGTATGAGTGTAATTAACCGACTAAGTTTTAAAACATAAGGAAATACAGTGAATAAGATAAACACGGATGTAAATTATAAAACAATGGCCGGTAATGCGCGCTTAGTGATACTTGGTGAATCGAGTCATAGCACTGCTGGTTATAAGTATGAAGCAATAAAGGCAATCAAACAGCTAAAAGCTGCTGGTTTCACGCATTTTGCAATCGAAATGCTACCAAGAGCTATGCAGGAAAAAATAGACTTTTATCAGCGCACAGGTAAAGGCTTTAATGTTATACAGCAGTATTTTAATAAGTATTGGACCCATGGCTATTTAACACCTCATGCTTATGGTGAACTTGTTAAGGCTGCGCGCGATATTGGAATGAAAATAGTCGCGCTGGACGTGTTAGTTGAAACAATGGATATAATGGATAGTGTATGCTCTTCAGAGAAGGGTATAGGAGGCGATTGCTTTGATACTCATACTTATAGAAACGCACTTTGGGCAGTTAATTTAGCTACTATATTAAACCGTTCAAGTCAGAATAGGGTTGTTGCTTTTATGCATCGCTTTCATGCTGTACTAAATGCAGCAGACCAGCCTGGTGTTGATGTATTTCTTAAAGATCACAATATTTTCAATGTACGCTTTATCGACTTTATCGGAGGGTTAAGTTGCATAAGTGATAGACGCTGCTCAGGTGACTCTAATCAGGATGAATTCTTAAAAGAACGCTATTTTTATCGAGAAGGCTACCCGTACGAATCATCCGTTAAATCTTTTCAAGTGCATATACCTGAAAAGCGTGTGAATAGTGATGGTTCACTACAATGGTAAAAATAATATCAATAATTATCTTTACTTGGTGTTTTGTATTTCCTTCGGTTTTGAGAGCATCACTTTTTCCTAGTATAGATATTAACTCCCCTAACCTAACTGTAGAGAAAGCCGCTAAGCAATGCGAAAAGAGCTTAATGCATGCACCTGATCAATTAGAAGCATGGTGTGAAAAAGCATATAGTCTTGGTGATTGGGAGGCTTTGTATTACATAGGCGTGCACACTGGAGATGGGTCTCGTTATTTAGAGGAAATTAATTCTCGTATTGCAAATAACGAGTATAGTGCTTTAAAAAAACTTGCTTGGATATACCGAAGTGGCCACTTCGTAAAAAAGGATTTAAAAGAATCTGCACGATTATATGAATTATATTTACTCCATGATAATGAAATGAATTTTCAAACTGTTTCGGCACATTTTGAACTATCAACTATTTACCAAAAGCTTGGTATGTGGAATAAAGTGATTTCTCATACAGATTATGTAATAAATTATGCAAATAGGACCGATTGGGAGCATCGCGCTCAATATATACAAAAGCAAGCCAAAGCATCATTAGCTGAAAATGAATCATTAAATAAAAACTGAAATATAAAGGAGCTATTAACGCTTTAATTTAAAGCGCTATAGAAATTACATGGAACAAAAAAAACAGAACACACTAAGCAACCTCGTTTACGATATATACGAGACCCCCACTTTAATAGAAGAGCATCGACCGCTTATTCAGCCTTTACTTATTGATTTAGTGGCTACAGCGCCAGATGGGTTTGAGGGTATGGCGACGATGATTAATACCCATATTTCAAACGGCTTAAAGTTTAAAAACCCTAAAATACAAAAGTTTGAACTTGAATCTGGGTTATTAAAACTTAAAACTTACTTTCAAAAAATAAACCGTTAACGACTTATTTTTTAACGTTGAGTACTTAAATCAATGGTTGTTATAGGTCGGTATATTCATTCATTAAACAGTATAAAAAAATACTTTTAAATCAGAGTTAAATCTACGATTTTGCCCTGATGTATAGCGCAGTACGGATGAAAAATAAACTGGTTGTTTTTTGTTCCAAATGCATGCAGTATAATTGTATTTTATTAGAGTTTTTAGTTTTAATAAGTTTGATTATCGCTTGTTATTTAAAATAAAAAGCACTTAAAGAGTGTAATTAAATAGAAATATATATTACGTAATGTATAGCTAAAACTTGGGAGATAGTTTGCTTTGTTATTATCACGTTTAAAGATTTCTTTACTGGTAGTAGTGTCTATTACCGTTATTTTTTTTACTACAACACAGGCTTTTGCAGATATGTTTGGCTTTTCAAAAAAGCAGGATTTTACTTTATCAGTTCCGATTAGTGGTCAACTGCTAAATGATGGTAAACCACTTGCGAATATTACCATATTTAAGTCATTCACTTTTGGTGATGAGTATTTAGATGAAACGACGTCAGACGAAAATGGTAATTTTTCTTTTCCTGAGCGAGTTATTAAAACCTCGAAGCCAGCGAATATGTTCGATAATGGGTCTCTAATTCAGCACATCTACATAAAAAAAGATAACTCGAAAGATATTGTTTTATGGTTTGCCAGAATTGGTTTACATAAGCAGAGTAAAACTTTGAATGAGTATTTAAATAATCTAGTGTGCGACATTGCAAAAGAGCCTCAAACTTACGATATACCGGTTGTTGAAGATAAAGAACACGTTTTTACAGTTTATACAGCCTGTAAAATTTAGTTTATAAACAATTTAAAAGGATTTAGCATGAATACATTAACACCTGCACAAGCGGTACAACTCGCGTTACTTGCTTATGATGCCAAAGATATCAAAAGTACGGATCTAATTAATAACTCTTTATCTCCGGCTTTACGTGGAAAGTTCGACTTTTCTGTAAGTCCTAGTTCAGTACAAGGTGTGTCAGGCGGCTTTATTTCGCACCTATTTGGATTAAGTTCTGGTTTTGGCCTAGTTGGTCACGGAACGGGGGCTTTTAAAGGTGAGTCTGTAATTGCTATTAGAGGGACCGATACAATACGTGATGGCATAACTGATGCTCATTTTGGTTTAAGCGGTGGTTCAAACGGTAGTATGGTGCATGCGGGGTTTAATAAAACATTTTATACTATGAAGCCTAAGCTACAAGAGTTTGTCACTGCTAATATTAAGAATAAAATGACGGGTGGTGTTCATGTTGTTGGCCATAGTTTAGGTGGTGCTTTAGCTACGTTATCCGCTGATTGGATCAAAGCGGAATATTCATTACCAGTAAAGCTGTATACATTTGGCTCACCGCGAGTAGGGCTTGAAGGTTTTTCAAGGGCAGCGACATCGAGAATTGATAAAATTTACCGTTGTACCCATGGCGCTGATCCAGTTGCTAAAGTCCCTTTATGGCCATTTTCACATGCACCGTATAATGGGCAAGAAATCCGTTTAGATAATGGGCAAGGTCTTAAAGGTGCTGCTCATAAGTTGGACGGAACGCCTGGTTATATTAATACGGCAAACAGCAGTGATTGGAATAACTTAACCGTAAAAGCTAATCATTTTCTAAGCACACCAGTGCGTTTAAAGTTTGAAGATAGAAACCAAGCTTCATTTAATGCGCATTGGTCTGATAAATTAAGTGCGGCATTAATCACCTTGTTAAAAGATGCGGGCTATTACAGCGCTGTCGCTGCACAAGCAGCTATTGGAACCGGATTAACGTTTTACGATATGCTTGCTCGTACTATCGATAAAATAGCAAAGGCGTCTGCATCATTTGCAGTACAAACGCTAGGCTTGTTAGGGCATATGTTAGTGTTTGCCGGTAAAGTTATTAATAAAGCTGTAGAGCTTACTTACAGCTTTATTAAATGGGTGTTTGATTCTACGTTAGGTGCTTTATACCGAGCTGCTAGAGATGGCTTAAATGGTTTAGGTTAAAAGAGATAATTTAGTTAACGCTGAAAATAGCTGCTCGAGATTGATTTATTATCCAGAGTTCAGGTTAGTTACTACTCTCTAGGCTTGTTTATCTTTTTGAGTTCAATTTACACCAGTATGTTTTATTTTTAGACAAGGCAGAGCCTATGCAATGTGGTTATTTCCCAAAAATAGGTGATAAAGTAATATAAATGCCAAGCATGCGTTTCCCTTTGGGTTCGTCCTAGGGGGTATTTGCTTACATAAATGCAGGTAAGGGCGTGAACAGGACGCGGAAACTTTGCTCTATTTTTACTTACTCTTTCATGGATGTAAGAATAAGTACGCATGAGCAGTTACCGAGCTCACTCGGTTACAAGCCTCGCGGTGCGATTAAATAGCCTTAGTGGTTTAAAGCACTGACAAATAATTTCAAACGTTCTTACTTTTGCTATACCAACCCGCAAAAATACTTAATCAATTTGAGGGATTAAATCTGACGCTAACTGCGTTAAAAGTTTCTGTCTTGTTATCAACACGATTTTCTTACCTCAAAATAGATCACTTAATTAGGAGAATTGGTATAATCAACTTTATCTAACAATACAGCACCGCTTTGTTGCTCTCCTAAATGGTCATCCTTATTGTAAATAGGGCAGTTTTTAAGTGATAAGCAGCCACAACCAATACAGCCATCTACTTTGTCACGTAAACGCTGCATATAAGCAATGCGATCGTCGAGCTGTGCTTGCCAATGCTTAGAAAGCGCTGACCAGTCTTGCTTGGTCGGGGTTCTGTTGTCTGGCAGTGTGGCTAGCGTGTTTTTAATTTCCTCTAGCGTAATTCCCATTGTTTGCGCTGCTTTTATAACCGCCACACGGCGAAGTACATCGGGTTTATATCTACGCTGATTACCACTATTTCGCCAGCTTCTTATTAAATACTTAGTTTCGTAAAAATGTAGGGTTGATACTTTTACACCACTTCTTTTTGCCACATAGCCGACGGTTAGGTTAGCTTCTGTTAATTTTTTTTGTTCTGTGCTCATTTTAAATCCATATATTGACCTCAATAATGGTTGAGGTTTTAAGCTGCTCCCAACATAAAAAAGGAGCGAGTTAAATGCAATATAAAATTAAAAAAAATTCAGTAATAATTTATTCAAGTGCACGTAGAGAAGGAAATACATCAGCACATGCTAATAGTTATGCAGAGCAAAATGATATTCGCGTTATTTGTCTTGATGACTATAAAATACCGCCATACTGCTATAGTAAGAACTATAAAAATGATGATTTTTATACTGTTTTTGAGTCGTTACTCGATTATGAACATTGGATTTTTGCATCCCCCGTGTATTGGTATAACACCACGGTACAAATGAAATCGTTTATCGATCGGATCACAGATTACATGGACGACGAAAACTTAAAGCCTAAGTTACGCGCGTTACGTACAAAAGAGTTCTCGTTGCTATCAAATGCCTCTTCTTTTGAAGCCCCTGATGCCTTTGTACAGATGTTTAAGCAAACCTTTGGTTATTTAGGTATGCGCTTTGTAAGCCATAGCCATAAAAATACGCAATCGGCAGCATAATAAACAACCTATTCCTCGACGGGGTGTTTATTTTTAGATGTTAACACGCAGGCAATATAGCGGCTGCGTGTTATTACTCCTTTATAGAAATAACATCCCATAAACGCTGTTCGAGCAGAGCGAAGGTGTTGCACTTCTTTCATTTATTGATTACAAGTTTTGCATCATAATTAAACAGTCTTTAATTTGAATGAACTTTATCCAAAAAGATCAACACGCCCTGCTTTTGGTAGTATATTAAATAGGCTTGATTACTTAAAAACACAGGATTTATGAAATATTTACTATTACTTTTACTTATTAGTCCGCTTTCACAAGCTAATGACCTCCCGATCAAAGGGTTTGGCAGCTTCTATAATGTACCAAAACACGAGCCAATTAGTGCTTCTACCTCGTTTAGAATAGCTTTTGATGTTGCTGATGGCGCTAAAGAAGGCGCGCAAAATAATTCAATAAATTCGTTAGCGCGTTTTATTAACATGCATGTAGCGCATGGTGTAAAGCCTGAAAATATACAACTCGCTTTAGTTGTGCACGGTAGCGCAAGTGTTGACGTGTTAGCTAATAGCGAATATAAAAAACGGTTTAATATTGATAATAAAAACCGGTACTTAATTGAACAATTACTCGTAAATAATACACAGGTTTTTGTGTGTGGTCAGTCAGCTACATATTTTAAAGTTACTCCTGAACAGCTTATTCCTGGCGTTAAAATGTCACTTTCTGCGATGACTGCTCATGCCCAACTACAACAGCAAGGCTATACGTTGAATCCATTTTAATGATAAAAAACATTTTATGCTTTGGCGACTCTAATACTTGGGGTTTAAACCCCGTTACAGGAGGGCGTTTTGACGAAAGTATTCGCTGGACATCACAATTAGCCACAAAATTAGGGTCAGGCTTTAATATTATTGAAGCAGGGCAACCCAATCGTACCTTAGTAAACCATCCGCCGTATAACGGTTCACTTTCGGGTGTTAGTTATTTAAAACCTTATTTGGAAGAGTATGCGCTCGATGTAATTATTATTGCACTTGGGACAAACGATCTGAAAAAGCGTTTTAATTTAGCTCCAGAATGCATTGCTCTGGGGTTAAATAATTTAATTAATGATATTTTTGATTTTTATAGTTTAAATAATCAACATGATGAAAAGCCAAAAATAATTATTTTGAGCCCGGCCTATGTACGTTGTAGAGGCCCTTACAAGCATATTTATGAAGGTGCGGAGTGCAAAAACGTTGCGCTAAAAGAGCAATTCAAAAATATTGCACAAAATAAAAAAATTATATTTATTGATCTTCAATCTTTAGTGCACGTATCAATAGAAGATGGAATTCATATTTGTGAAAATCAGCATCAAGTAATAGCCAAAGCGCTTTACGATGTTGTGAAAAAGTAAACTTGGTTAAGCCATTTATTTATTTTTTAAGTCATTATGTATTTATAAAATGTGTATTTAAAGCACACACTATATTAGTAAGGATACGATGAAAAAAGGCCATAAGAAATCAATAATAGCACTGCTAACTGGCATATTGGTTTTTGTGACAGGGAGCTTGATACTACTTTATTTTGCAGGCCAAAAGCTAGCAGCTACAATAAGTGAAGACGCTACACACCTAGTTAAGCATATCGATACCGCAGTACAAGAACGGCGCAGAATTCTTACTCCATTAAATAACCTCGGTTTTAAACAATGTGACCAAGCAACGTTGCTTGAGATGCGTCGTGCTTTATTTGATGCAAAATATGTAATAGATATAGGTTTTTTTAAGAACGATCAGCTTGTATGTACTACAGGAGCTGGGTTGTTAGATAAAGTTATTAATGATAAAAGCCCAGATTATATTATTGTAGATGAAAATATTCGAGTACGCTTTGAACCTCAATTGTATTTATTGTTGTTTAGTGACCGCCCTATGGAAGTTATTATAGTGCGTCAAGGTGACTACAACCTAATAATAGATACTAAAGTATTCAATGATGACGTAATTAGCTCACCCATGTGGGAAGTTGTTTATAAACATAAGCGTTCTATTAATCATTTGGCAGGGCAAAGTGGTGTTTACGATACGTTAGTCAATAATGTTTATCTTCCTTATGAAAGGCAGCTGGTATGCAGTGAACAAAATAGCAATTACTGCGTTGCACTTCATATGCCTTGGAATAAATTTTTTGCTAAAAATCACTTTTTACTAATTATATCCCTCATTTTAACCTGCTTGGCTGGAGTATCGAGTGCATTACTTGTTGATAATCTGATTGCCGATCGTCGTTCTACATTTAATCGTATTCGTTTAGGTTTAAATAAAAACTCTTTTTATTGGACCTACCAACCTATTATTTGTTTGCAAACAGGCACAGTAATAGGTTGTGAAGTACTTGCTCGTTTTAAAGATAAATATGGAACACTCTACCCAGATCAGTTTATTCCGTTACTCAGAAAAAATAATTTAACTTGGAAATTCACTGAAGCAATGATTGCAAAGGTGCTTAAGGAACTTACAGCTATTGATATTTTACCTGAGGGTTTTAAAGTATCGCTTAATATATTTCCATATGATGTAGAGCAAGGAAATGTATCATCTTTAACGCAAGTTTCTGAACTTACTAATTCTCGATTTATTATTTGCCTTGAAATTACCGAAGATGAATACCTTGATACCAGTATTGCTCATGCGCATTTTAGAGCGTTGGTTAAATCGGGTTTTAACTTGTCATTAGACGATTTTGGTACGGGTTATTCTAATTTAAAAAATTTACAAAATTTGAGCTTTCATCAGTTAAAAATAGACCGTACATTTGTGCAAGATATAGCAACTGAGGGTCTAAAGGCTTCTATGATCCCGAACATTATGGAGCTTGTGACAAAGTTTAATTATACCTGTGTTGCAGAGGGCATTGAAACTAGTGAGCAAGAAGCTATCTTAAAAACTGCGGGAGTGCATTACGGGCAAGGTTGGAAGTACGGCCGACCAATGAAGGTTGATAAGTTTCATGAATATATGGCAAAACAGAGTGTTTAAATTTAGATATTTGTAATTTTTAAAACATATAAACAAACGTTATTATAAAACTAAAATGTTAGGAACTTAATCATAATGAAATCAATACTAAGTGTTTTTATTTTTGTATTACTGAGCGCATGTACATCGCAGTACCCAAATCAGCAAGTTACGGGTAAGCAGTTTCCCAATATTAGCGGTGAAAGCTTAGAGCAAAACATAGTGACTATACCCCGCGACTTTAACGCAGATAAAACACTGCTGCTTATTGGTTACAAGCAAGACAGCCAGTTTGATATAGACCGTTGGTTAATTGGTTTAGATATGGCGGGTGTAACGCTTCCAACTTACGAACTACCAACCATTGCAGGTATGGCACCACGTATGTTTAGCACATTTATAGACAGCGGTATGCGCAAAGGCATACCTAAAGAATTATGGGGTGGGGTAATTACTATCTATAAAGATGGTGAAGCGGTACAAAAGTTTACAGGTAATCAAAGCCCAAATAACTCACGTGTGGTACTTATAAATAGCAGCGGCGAAATTTTATATTTTTATGACCGAGGTTTTTCGGTTGATGCGTTAAATAAATTAAAAGCGAGTATTGAGTAATTCACTTTAGCCTTTAAATTTATTTGCTTAGGTTAATTAAAGTGAAAGGGAGCTAATGCTCCCTTTATATTGTATTTTATTTAAAACGCGTAACTTACACTAAAGCGCGTTGTACGAGGCATAATGTAACGACCATTTGGTGCATCAGCATTACGTGGATCACCTTCTGTAATGCCTTGCTCATCCGTTAAGTTATCTATTGCTACTTGAAGCTTAATGCCTTCCATTGGTTCTAGTATTAAACCTAAATCAACTTTTTCGTAGCCATCGAGTGTTACAGTGTTTTCGTTATTGCCAAAGCGATCATCAACCGCTGAAAGTGTACCGTATAAAGTTGCATACATACCTTGTAGCTCAAAGTCGTAACTTGGCGTTACACGTACTTGCCATTTTGGTTGGCGCTGGGATTGGTTGCCATCGTTTGTTGGACTTTGAGTAATTTCAGCATCTTGTAATGTGGTGTTTAAATTAACAGAAAAACCAGACTCATGGTTAAAGTTATAATCGAGCTCTATACCGTACGCTTCATTTGTTAAAATTTCTGCTGGTACACCTGGGCGACGTACAAAGGTGTCGCCTTTTACTTCGTTTACAAATACGGTCGCATAAAAGTCGGTTGATTCAGTAATTAATTTATAACCTAGTTCACCTTGAGTAATTTCTTTAATAAGCTTTTCGCCACCTTGGTAAGCATCAAAATTATCTCTAAAATCATCAAAATACGGCATTTTATAACCACGGTTAACACGGGCAAACACACCCATATCATTGTTAATTGAGTAGTTTAAACCTGTAGTCCAAGAGGTTTTACTTTCATCGTAGCTAACGGCTTTAGTAATAATGCCGTCAAGGCCTTCATCTACACTGTAATGTACTTCGTGGTTTTCTTGACGTACGCCAACATCCAGTGTGAATGCATCAGCAAATTTGTATTCACCAGTAACATAAAACGCGTGAGTTCGGGCATCACCTGTTGAGCTAATATCGTAGTTAAAATCACAGCCATCGGTGCTTTGGTTACATTCAATACCGGTTAATGCTTCGCCACCTGATTCAAGTACATGGTATGCAGTGTTACCTAAGCTCCACCAATCTTTTGCCGAAGTGCTTGCGGTGTAGTAACCAAAGGTTGTTGATAAATCACCAAACTTTTTTGAAAAAGCTAAATCATTAGTAAATGAGCTGATTTCTTTAAGTACTACCCATCGACCAAGTTGTTGGACAGGGGTATCGCTTGCGTATTCAGTGTTTGTAACTGCTCCAAATGCAGTTTGGCCGTTATCAGCGACTGCGCCAATGGTTGTTGCTGAGCCACTTGGTACTAAACCGTAGGTGTTTGCATCGCCTTTAGTAATGTTAAAACGGTCTGAAAAGTGCCAACCATTTTTAAGTTCGAGCTTAATACTTCCGCCTGAAACATGACCGTCCCAGCCTCGGCCATCACCTAAGTCAATATCGTGTGCTTGTGAATCAGGCCCTGTAAATATTGTTGCTTGGCGATTTAGCGTGCCTAGTTGTGTGTATTGTGCGTCAATACCATCAACATTGAGTGGCGTTGGTAAGTACCACGCGCCGTGGTCGTCAGTTTGGCGGGTATAAAAGTTAAGCTCGCCGTTATCTAAGTTTTTAGTGATGTTAATTGTAAATTGGCTGCCTTTTTCTGACGTAAAGCCCGCATCACGAATACCTGGTGAACTTTTTACATACCCGCCAACCATAAAGTATAAATCGTCAGTAATTTCACCACTCATTACAGCATCAATGCGCTGTAAGTCGTAATCAGAAGTTGTGTATTTAAATAAGCCTTCTGTTTCTTCGCCACCACGTTTTAACCTAAAGTTGGTTGTTAGCCCAGGTTGTCCGTTAGATAAAACAGGGTTTGGCCCACCACGTAGTGCTTCTACAGTTTCAATGGTTTCATCAACACGAAACATTGATGAATTTTCTAAAAACGATAAGGTTGACGCTGGGTAAATTGGTGAACCTTCAATACTTAGCGTTAAAAATGGGGCATCTCCACCGCCAGGAAAACCACGAACAAATACATTCGCACCTGACTCACCACCTGAGCTTTCTACCCAAACTCCAGGTATTGCTTTAAATAAGTCAGCGGTGCTTTTTGGAGACAATTTAATAATTTGTTCACTATCGATATTAGTTACCGCATAGCTGGCATCTATTTTTCTTATTCCAACACCTGTGGGTGTTCCTGATACTACAATACGCTCAACTTTTTGTTTTTCTTGTGTTTGCTCTGCAGCAAATGCGCATTGAGTGCTAAGCGCTAAAGTAATGGCACACGCTAGTGTACTTTTTGCTTTACTGATTTTCATGTGTGTGATCCCGTTTTTAGTGTATTAAACAGTGTATTTCTGCAGTCTTTTTACTAAAAATCATTGTAAATAGGCTGTGTATATTGAAACCGTAGAGATAAATGCAAACGTTTGCAATATTTATTTGTAAATTATTTATGAATTTATATAGTTTATTTATTGAGCTTATTTATATGTTAAACACTTTTTAGGTCGTTGTTCGCGCCAGCAAAAAATAATAATGCTATATTGTCAGCGAGTTAGATAATTGTATTGATCAGTGGTAAGCGACTATTTAGGAAGATCATGAATAACAAAAAAATTAAATTAACTGATTTAGCGAAACTAGCAGGCGTGTCTACCTCTACAGTTTCACGTGCGCTTAATGATAACCCGCTAATTAAACAAGAAACGCGCGATAAACTTCAGCGCTTAGCTAAAGAGCATAATTTTAGTCTTAATACGGCTGCAAGTCGGTTGCGGACACAAAAAACCAATGTAGTTGCGGTTATAATTAACCTTGACGAACAAACAGAGCAGTCGATTAGCGATCCGTTTTTACTTAAAGTAGTGAGCGAAATTAATCTTGCACTTAATCAGCAAGGGTTAGAGCTTTTACTATCTAATTCAATCATGGCGCAAGACGATTGGGCTAATTATTTTATTAATAGCCGCCGTGCAGACGGTATTATTGTTGTAGGTCAAGGTAAAAACCAAACCAATATAGAAAATGCAGCTAACGCAGGTATTCCGCTGGTGGTATGGGGAGATCCTAAAACACCTAGCAATTACCCCATTGTAGGAAGTGACAATTACTTGGGAGGCTTGCAAGCAACAACGCATTTAATAGAGCACGGAGCTAAAAACATCGTATTTTTAGGCGATCCAGAACATGGTGAAATTAGTGAGCGTCACAGAGGGTACTCTGCCGCATTAGCATCTCATAAATTAGAGCAACATGTTGTATCTATTGATATAACAAGTAGCTCAGCGTATCAATCAATCAACCAATTACTGCGTGAAAAAGGCCTTTATTTTGATGCTATAGTTGCATGTAGTGATATGGTTGCCTTAGGTGCCATGAAAGCCTTAAAAGAGCGTTATGTAAGCATTCCTAATGATGTCGCTCTAGTAGGTTTTGATGATATTGCTATGGCCGACATTAGCCACCCTTCATTATCAACTATCCGACAAAACACACAGTACGCAGCCACGCTATTAGTTCAAAAGTTGATGCAGCAACTAGCTGGTGAAAAAGTTGAATCACAAGTAATTGATATTGAACTGATTACCCGCCAATCAAGTAAACGATAGTTTATAAATCATGTTGAGTTAATGTTAAATTTAAAATGCAAACGATTGCATTGGTAGCTATTCTAAACTAAACTCAAACCTCACTGATATAAACACACACTGTGTATGCACTTGTTATGGGCATACAATAAAGGTCGTTATAGCGTTTAAATAACGCTTTAAAGCGAGGGTAATTATGAGTAAAACAAAAGTCACACTGGCAATTGCAGCAAGTTACTTTATTTTCGCTATTTTGTTAAATAGCGTGGGCACCGTTATTTTGCAGGCAATAAATACCCTTGGGGTAAGTAAAACAGAAGCTTCAGTGCTTGAGGGGTTTAAAGATTTATCCATTGCGATAATGTCATTTGTAGTGGCTTCGTTTATTCCTCGCCTAGGCTATAAACTGGCCATGCTTGGGGCACTTACTGTTGTTGCCCTTGCTTGTGTAAGTACGGCTTTAATTAGTGACTTTTATGCGTTTAAAATTTTATTTGCCGCCATTGGTTGTGGCTTTGCTGTGGTTAAAGTGTCGGTTTACTCTATTATCGGCCAAGTGACAGATGATGCAAATAGCCACTCTTCATTGTTAAACACCATTGAAGGCATTTTCATGGTTGGTGTGTTAAGTGGCTATTGGATTTTTACTGCTTTTATAGATCCAAACGATTCAACCGCGTGGCTCAACGTTTATTACTTACTGGCAGCGCTAACCCTAATTGTTATAGCGAGCGTAATTGCTGCGCCTATAAAGCCCGCCATTATAAGTAAAACTAAACGCTCTGGTTGGTTCGATTTTATCGCCATGCTTAAGCTAACATATCAACCGCTGGTACTCATATTTATAATTAGCGCTTTTTTATACGTATTAATTGAGCAGGGCGTAGGTACTTGGCTACCCACATTCAATAATGAAGTTTTAAAACTTCCTATAGCTATTAGTATTCAGCTGGCCAGTATTTTTGCTGCGGCACTTGCGTTTGGGCGCTTAGTGGCAGGGCAAGTACTTAAACACATTCACTGGTTTGTTGTATTGAGCAGTTGTTTAATTGCGATGGCTGGCCTCATACTTATTACCCTACCGCTTACTGAGAATGTTACTGAAAATACAGTAATTAGTTTATTTGATGCACCACTTGCTGCATTTATTTTACCGTTAATTGGTTTTTTCATGGCGCCTATTTATCCGGTACTTAACTCAGTTATGCTCAGCGCTCTTGAAAAACATCGCCATGCAGCTATGACTGGTTTAATTGTGGTTTTTTCAGCACTTGGAGGAACAACCGGTTCAATAATAACTGGTTATGTGTTTGAGAATTTTAGTGGGCAGCATGCATTTTACCTTTCTTTGGTACCCATTAGTTTGATTTTTATCAGCGTGATTTTTTTCAAAAAGCGAACCGACGCTATCTCGCAACATGCAACGACAGCTTAACAGTAAGGAAAGTTATGAGTTTTTTTGACAGCCAATTATTTAAAGATGTTCAAACGCAGCATATATTTAGCGACTGTAAAACATTCGCAGATGCAATTGCGCGTGTTAATTGGCAAAGTGCATGTAAAAGTTATGAGCAATTAGCGCCTTTAACTAATACGCAGCTTAGTGAGTTTGTAAACGCACACTTTATTACTTCCCCAGTGCTAGCAATGGGCACTGAGGCTGATACGACATCGGTTAAACATTATATAAACTCGTTGTGGAGTGGCCTTAGAAGAGAGGCGGATACCCCAAAGCAAGATTCATTACTAGCACTAAAGCACAGCTATATTGTGCCTGGCGGGCGCTTTCAAGAGATTTACTATTGGGATAGTTATTTTACAGCATTGGGTTTAATCGATGCAGATAAAGGTGATGTAGTTGAAGATATGCTACTTAACTTTGTCGATTTAATTAACGATTATGGTTGTATTCCAAATGGTAACCGTCGCTATTATTTATCACGCTCGCAGCCACCGGTTTTAGCACTCATGGTCGAATTATTATGGGAACATACGCATAGTAAATCACTCAATACGCAATGGCTTGCCATGTGTGTTGCAGCACTTGAAAAAGAATATATATTTTGGATGCAAGGCGCTCAGTTGCTTTCGACTAATGTATTGAGCTCAAAGCGGGTAGTAAGAATGCCTTGTGGTGGTATTTTAAATCGTTATTGGGACGATGTAAGTGAGCCAAGGGCAGAGTCATTGCGTGAAGATTTAGCGCTAGCGGAAGGGTTGGCGAAGGAGAAAAAATCTGATTTTTATCGTAATATTCGCGCAGCGTGTGAGTCGGGTTGGGACTTTAGTTCTCGTTGGCTTGGTGAATCTAATTTACTAAGCTCTATTCAAACAACTGATATTGTTCCTATAGATTTAAACTGCCTTATGTATAACTTAGAGAATCAGTTAAGCAAATTCTTTCAATTGCTCGGCAATAGTGAACAAGCAGAGCATTACCAATTACTTGCTAGCAATCGCAAGGCGCTTATTAATGCTTACCTTTGGAATGAAGCAACCGGTTTTTTTGTTGATTATAACTGCCGTACAACGACTCAATCTCCAATACTTAGTGCAGCGGCAACTACTGCTTTATTTGTTAATTTAGCCAGTAATGAGCAAGCAACTAAGGTAGCTACAAGATTAGCCAATGAATTTTTAAAAGAGGGTGGCATTGTTACAACTATTACTCAAACGGCTCAGCAGTGGGATAGTCCAAATGGTTGGGCTCCACTACAATGGTTTGCGGTAAAAGGGCTTAATAACTACGGTATAACACAATTGAGTACACATATAATGCAAAATTGGGTAAATATGGTTGAGCAAAACTTTGCAGCAAATAAGTGTTTACTCGAAAAATACAATGTGTGCACACCAGCGGTTTTAGCCGGTGGTGGTGAATATCAAGTACAGCCGGGTTTTGGTTGGACTAATGGTGTAACGGCAAGATTTTATACGTTATTAAATAATCCAGAGTTTTAAATAATTGGGTTACTTATAATTTTTTAATACCATTATCGGATTGTATGTTACCTATAACTTAGGTAATGTTGCATAAACGTTTCATGGATGAAATTTATGTCACATAAAAATCACGTATTTGTAAGAACAACTTTTCAGTCATCTTTCCACTCTCATAGTTACACCGCTATATTAAGAACACTACAAGCGCTGTTTACCGATATAAAAATGGATGACACAGTACCTCAGCTAGAAGAACGATCGCACTATGATTTGTTTTTGATTGATGGCACTAAAAATAATTGGCAAGACCTTATTCCCACCGATTTAATTTGCTTAGCGAAGCACTGTAACGTTGTTGTCTTTAATGTTGAGCGAGAAACGGTATGTGAAAAGAACTTACTTCTCAATCATTTCAATGGCGTATTTTATAAATCGGATCCTCCAGAAGTTATTTTTAAAGGATTAGTTAAAATAAATGCTGGTGAACTCTGGTTTGCACGAAAAATTATTTCAATCGCATTCAATGATATTTTGGCTGTAGCATCATCATTTAACAGTTTGTACGATGGTATAGAAATAAAAAAAGATGATTATGATCATTTAACTAAACGAGAAAAATCGGTTATTTATCTCATAGCGCAAGGTGCCAGTAATAATGCTATTGCCGATAAACTTAATATAAGTGACCACACAGTAAAAACCCATTTATACAGTGCGTTTAAAAAAACTAGTTCGCGTAATCGAGTAGAGCTAGCTAATTGGGCACAACGTTATATTTCTGTTTTACTGCCAATGGCTAAATAACCTTTTCAGGATTAAATTTTTGTATAAATAAGGCGACTTAAAAGTAGCCTTATTTATTTTAATTATTAACTTACTTTTTTGGCCCATAACCCTTTATCAATGCCCTTTGTTATTAGGTCTGTAAGTGCTTTTTCTATTGCTTGGGTAACACAAATACTCATAGGTTCGTTATCACTAAAGCCAGCTTCTGCTTCAGCTAATCGTTTGTAACTTACGTACCTAAAAAATCCGGCACGCATTTCTTGGCTCAGTACTTTTTTGCTGGTTGCTACCGATAGTAATACTTGCCCTGTTCGTACATCAACAGCACGTAAGTATATTGAAATAGCATCTTCACGGTAAAGCTCTGATGCGCCTATTCCAAAGTATTCCATACCTAAACCACCTGTTTTTACATTGGTGTCGTAGCTAATAATACCGCCTTCTAAAATTATTTTGGCGGTTGTTAATGGGGGTAAATCTGGTTGATTTGGATTATCTGATTGAGCCGCCCGAATGATTTTTCGCTCTGTTAGTATATTTTGCAGACCCTCACGTTCAACCGGTGTAAACCAATCCGACTCATGTAAGGCTTGTATTAGTATTGAATTAGCCCCCTGAGTTACAGCGGTAGAAAATGAACTCACATTTGTTTGCGGTTTATATTGGCCTGTTTGATCTCTAAATGAATAAACTGAAACAGGAATACTACCCATGGGTTTGGGTAGGTTTTTTAAATCAGAAAAAATTTCTGTTGGTTCTAAGCTCATTGCTTGCTGCTGCTGTGGTGGTATTAAATTTCCCAAACTTGCGCAGCCCGTTACGCTAAGAACTACAATTGTTATAAATAGTTTATACATTATCCAAACCTCGGTACTTCAATGATCACCACGGTGTCATCAATTATATTTGTTATTCTTACGGTAATGCTATCTGTGGTACTGGTTATAACTTCTATTTGGTAATCGCCACTCATAAATATGGAATCTTGATTGAAAATACTGTCGTCTATGTTTTCACCAAACGCCATATCTGTTATTTCTCTTACCATTCGATTTAAGTAAGTGCGTTCTAAAGAATCTTGAAATTGCTCGGTGTAACTTTTTTCTATTACTGGAGCTTTATGTTTATTTTGAGCTTGTGCTTTGCTAAGTAGCATATTCGCATTGAGAGGGTTACCGCCAAAGCTTGGGTTAATTGGGGTATAAATTATTTCAGTCGCGGCGGCTGAAAAGCTTAATGTTGTTATTATAAATATTATTATTCTCATTTTACCATCCATTTATGGCCATATCGGGAGACGACACTGCCATATTTTCACGAGCCATTGCATCAATTACGGTATACACGGCTTGTTCAACACGTTCATCTAATGGCTCTAACCTTCGGCCTAAGTATGTTGCATACACCAGTCTATTGTTCATTATTAAAGAAAGTTTAGTGCCTGCTTTTGGGATTACTGTTTCTTTAATTTCAATATTAAACCCTGTAGTTGAGGGTAAATCTCGCCAGTAATTTGAGAACTCGTAATAAAATTGATGACCAAAGCGACTAATGCTTCTATCGAGTAATAAACCGTCTATTTCCAACTCATCAGCTGCATAACCTGCAGTGCTAAAAGATAATGAAATTACGAATAAGAAACCAGCGAAGCTATTTTTTTTATTGTTCATAATTAAAAGGGGAGAGTTACTCTCCCCAACCTTTGCAATTACATTTGTGTAATTGTTGCCGTATTACCATCACCCATTTGAGTAACAGATACTGTACTGTTAAAGCCAATGACAGCGCCTTCAACAATATTATCGTTACCCAACTGAGTTACGCTAAATGATACGTTTTCACCGCCAACTAAAAAGGCTGATTGCTCTGTTCCGCCAACCCAGTTATTTTCACCTTGTTGTGAAATATCAATGCTGTGGTCATTGCCTTCAACCATTAAATCAATAACATTCATTTCGCCAGTTTGAGCAATATCAATTTGACTACCGTTACTGTCTAAAATGCCAGCAAGTGTTAGCATTGTTTCATTTAGAGCACCATCTTGAACAATATCAATATCGTTATCGTTTGAAGTAAGTGAAGTGTCTGGGTAGGATGACTCCACAACAGCGGTATTATCTTGGCCTGTTTGTGTTAGATTTATGTCGTTATCAGAGCCATTGAAGTTAACTAAATGTGCTGAGTTAAATTCACCTACCTGATCAATCGTAAATTCATTATCAGAACCTAACACGCCCATGTAAGCGTCATTGAACAAACCATTTTGATTACTTGTTAGCTCATTATTATCACCAATAAGTTCAGCGGTAGCAGTGTTGTATGTATCTACTTGAGTAATGGTTACTTCATTGTTTTGACCTTCAAATAACGCTGAGTCTGCGGTGTTGTTACTGCCTTCTTGGTCAATGTCTATTTCGTTATCATTACCCACAACCGCTGCAAATGTTACAGCATTTGTATTGCCATCTTGTTCAATGGAAAACTCGTTAGCGTCGCCAGAAATAGCACTGAGTGTTACCGCATTACGATCGCCATCTTGCTCAATATCAAGCTCGTTGTCGTTACCTTGTAAAGAACTGACTTTAAAGGTGTTCCAGTAACCTGCTTGCTCTAAATCGAGTGTATTTTGATCGCCAGTGAGCATTGTTATTTCAGCTTCATGCCATTCACCCGTTTGCAGCGAAGTTATTTCGTTGCCATTACCTTGCATATCCATGTTGTAGAACCAATGACCGCCAGTGCCTTGTTCTACTTCAATCAAGTTGTCATCACCAGTTACTGTATTTATAGCTTCGTTATTGACCAAAACACCTTGGCCAACCTGTGTTACAAGTAAGAGGTTATTATTACCAGTAACTTCGGTTATTAATCCATTCGCAGTACCATCTTGAGCGTATGCTTGTGAGTTGCTATCACCAATTGTAGTTACTTCAGCATAGTTACCAAACTGTGCTTGGGTTACTTCTGTATCGTTATTATTGCCTGTTGTTGTGACAAGCATGGTATTGCTATCGCCATTTTGTATTAACAATGCCGTATTATTATTCAATGTTTGAGCAAGTGTCATTGAATTAGCTGTACTTGCAATAGATACCTTGGTGTTAAGTTCAGAGCTAGATACTGATTTATTACCTGTTTCAGCATATGAGGCAAAGCTAGTACTCATTGCAATTGCAACCGCGCAGCTTAGAATTGATTTGTTCAACTTCATTATTTTTCTCCTTGAAATGATAAAATCAAACACCTTAAATGTTATAGGTTTTAATAAGGTATTTGCTGTCTCAGCATGCCGTGCCGATATAATGTTTTGTGATCCGCTTTAGTTACTTATGTAAGTGAGTGAAGCGAAATATATGATTATTGAGTAAGAACGAGTCTTGTCATAAAGCTAACACTGACAAAGTTTAAGCTTAAATTCATAATCAAGTACTAACTGTATTCCTCAATATGAATTTCTTAAATCATCATTTTTTACCAATTTTTTTATTTTATATTTCAAATGGTTAAGCTTATACCCTTGCTTTTTTAGATTTTATTCGAAAAAAGCAGTAAAAAAACATGACCCTATATTGGGTAGAGATAAGTGTAATAAATTCATTATAATGACTGTATTAGGTGTTTTTTTTTGCCAATTCTAGTTAAAAATAATGGTTTTTTGTTATTTTTAATCTTTATTACTTGTTTAATTTGGTGTTTGGTTGTTTGCTTATATCTTGCCATGTGATCCCTTGTACTTGAAGTAGTGAAAAACTTGCTTAGTGTTTCTAAGCCTTCCCTACTATGGATAGAACAATGAAAACAAAATTATCTATTATTACGCTCGCGCTACTACCTTGTTTAGCTTCTGCAAAGTTACCTGATGCAGGTGCACTGCAACAAGTTACTGCAAGTAGTGACTCTATAATTGTTAAATATAAAAAAAATACAACGCCACAAATGCGTAAACAAGTACGCGCTATGGTTAAAGCTAAAATATCGGATTTAAATAATGATGAGGTTGATGATAACTTTACGTCATTATTTTCGGGCCGTTTAGCTAAGTTTAAAGTCTCTGGTATGAGTACCAAAGAAGCTATTGAGCGTTTGAAGTCAAATCAAGCTATTGAATATGTAGAGCCAGATTACCGAGTGAGTATTGCTACAAGCTCTCCTAATGATCCTCGTTTTGATGAGCTATGGGGTTTAAATAATGAGGGCCAAACAGGTGGTGTTACAGATGCCGATATTGATGCACCTGAAGCGTGGGACATTTCTATCGGTAGCCGCGATGTTGTAGTGGGTGTTATTGATACAGGTGTTGATTATAGTCATCCCGATTTAGTTGATAACGCATGGGTTAATACGGGCGAAATTGCTGGTGATGGTATTGATAATGACGGCAATGGTTATATTGATGACATTCATGGTATTAACGCGATTACAGATGCTGGCGACCCAATGGATGACCAAGGACATGGTTCTCATGTGTCAGGCACAATCGGTGCAAGCGGTAACAATTCAACGGGTATTGTAGGTGTAAACCAAGAAGTATCTATTGTTGGTTGTAAGTTTTTAGATGCGGCTGGTAATGGCTCAACATCAGATGCAATTAAGTGTATTGACTATATGGTTAACCTTAAAAATTCAGGTGTTAATTTACGTGTTCTAAACAATAGTTGGGGTGGTGGTGGTTTTAGCCAAGCTTTAGCTGATGCAATTACAGTAAGTGAGCAAGCTGACATTTTATTTGTTGCCGCTGCCGGTAATGATGCAGTTGATAATGATGCAAACCCGCATTACCCATCAAGCTATGAACACGAGAGTGTTTTTTCTATTGCGAGTACTGATAGCAGCGATAATTTATCTGACTTCTCACAATGGGGTTTAACCAGTGTTGATATGGGGGCACCTGGTAGTGCTATTTTATCAACAGTCCCTGGTAACGGTTATGCTACTTACTCAGGGACTTCAATGGCAACACCTCATGTTGCAGGTGTTGCTGCACTTGTGTTGTCAATCAACCCAGATTTAACAACCACAGAACTTAAACAGTTATTGATGAGCAGTGGTGATGTAAATACTGCATTACAAGGTAAAACGGTTGCTGGCACTCGACTCAATGCAAACCAAGCATTACTTGATGCAGACCCAACCCCGAGTTTTATAATGTCTGTGACACCTGTATCACAGCAAAAAACAGTAGGCGAAACTGCATCGTATACATTTGAAATAGGTTCTATTGCACAGTGGGATGGTGAAGTAACACTTGATTTAACATCTAGTCTTGGTGGTGCATATTTATCTGCATTAACAGCACGTCCAGGCGAAACAGTACAGCTTAGTGTTGAGACCGATGAAAATACGCCATGGGGTGATTATGAGTTTACTGTTACAGCAACATCAGATGATATTGTTAAAGAAAAAACAGTAAGTTTAATGTTACAACCTGCTGGTTTAAATGACTTTACGTATAGTAATGAAGAAAATCTACCGATCCCTGATAACGATCCATTAGGCGTTAATTCGGTTATCACAGTTGCTGATGATTTAACTATTTTTGGTACTTCAGCAGATGTAAATATCACACATACGTGGTCTGGCGATTTAGTACTTACACTTATTTCACCGCAAGGCTCTGAAGTCACTCTACAAAGTAATCAAGGTGGTAGCGAAGACGATATTGTTAAAACGTTTACATCAAGTGTATTTAATGGCGAAGTAGGAACCGGTGATTGGACATTAAATGTTGTCGATACGGCAGGTATAGATACAGGTAATATTAATAGTTGGTCACTTACGTTCAGTGCTATTGGTGAAGTAGGTGCACAACCACCTCTTGCTAGTTTCACTGTTGATACACAAGGGTTAACCGCTGCATTTGTAGACACAAGCAGTGATGCTAATAATGATATAACACAGTGGAGCTGGAACTTTGGTGATGGTGCAACATCAACTGACTCAAGACCAGTACATGCCTATGCCCAATCAGGTAGTTACGATGTAGAGTTAACGGTTACAGATAGTGAAGGTAATACTGATTCATTTACTCAAACGGTTGTTGTAAGTGACGTGACCCTTGAGCTGAACTTAAAACGCGCTAACAAAACACGTTTAGGTACAATGCGTGTAGAACTTAGCTGGGAAGAAGTGGGTGCAGAGTCATTAAGCGTTTACCGTAATGGCGAGTTAGTTGATACCGTTTCAGATAACGGTCGTTACCGTGATTACGTGCGTGGAGCTACGTTACCATCGTACGATTACCAATTATGTGTAACAGAAAATGTGTGTTCAAATATCATCACCGTTTCTTTTGAATAAACTTTATTACATCTAAAGTAATTTAAGCCCAGCAAAGCTGGGCTTTTTTATGTTTACGATGAGGGTAATAAGTAATTAGAATTTATTTTTAATGGATTACAGCTATGCTTTTTTATACGGGTGGGTTTTAAGCCAGTGCTCGGCTATTTGTTCACGCGTGGCAAACCAAACTTGCTCATGCGATCGGGCATATTCTAAAAACCGTGCTAATGCTTTTATTCTTCCTGGTCTGCCAATTAAGCGACAATGCAAACCTATCGACATCATTTTTGGGGCGTTTTCACCTTGTGGGTCGCCTTCTTCATAAAGCGTATCAAAGGCATCTTTTAAATAATTATAAAATTGATCCCCGGCATTAAAGCCCTGCACGGCAGCAAAGCGCATGTCGTTTACATCAAGCGTGTAGGGCACTATTAACTGTGGTTTACCTTCTTTAATACTGTAAAAAGGTAGGTCGTCGCTGTAATCGTCGGCATCATATAAAAAATTACCATTTTCAACTACAAGTGCTGCGGTATTTGGGCTAGTTCGGCCGGTATACCAGCCTTTGGGCTTTTTACCGGTAAGCGTTTGAATGATCTCAATGGCTTGTTGCATGTGCTCGCGCTCGGTTTGCTTATCTATATTTTGATAATTAATCCAGCGCAGGCCATGGCTTGCAATTTCGTGACCCGCTTCAACAAATGCTTTAGCTATATCGGGGTGGCGCTCAAGGGCCATCGCCACTGCAAAAATGGTGACCGGTATATCGTATTTTTTAAATAAACGCAGTAGCCTCCACGCGCCAGCGCGTGAGCCATATTCGTAAATAGACTCCATGCTTATATGGCGGTCTTCAACATGCGGGGCAGTGACTATTTCTGATAAAAACGTTTCAGCCGCAGCATCACCATGCAGCACGCAGTTTTCGCCGCCTTCTTCGTAATTTAATACCACTTGGACGGCAATACGTGCTTTATTGGGCCAATTTGCATGGGGTACATCAGGGCCATAACCAATTAAATCGCGCGGGTAGTTTTTAAATTGCTCACTCATTTTATTGCTCCTTTTTAAGTGCTGTGAGCCAAGACCCGAGCGTTTCGCGCTCTGTGTCAGTCATTTGGGTCATATTAGCCAGTGGCATGTCTTTGGTTATAACCGCGCGGGTATGAATAAGCGTGCTGGCTTTTTTTACATCACTAATAGAGTTGAGCTTAAAGCCTAGCGGCGCTGTTTGAAAAAGCGCAGAGGTGGGTGTTTCGCTGTGGCACTGTGTACAGTGCTTACTAATTATATCCCACGTTTGTGCGTCGGTAATACTTGCTTGTAAAGGCGCGCTTTCGCCTGCATTTGTTGGTGTACTGGGCCAAGGGGCTATGGCGAGCATAAGGGCAAAAAAGGCTGCAATACCGCTTACAAGTACTGAGGGTTTATTAACGCCTTGATGCTTTAAGTTAAAATAATGGCGTATCCACATACCAATACCAAACAGCGCAATTAAAATAAGCCAGCCAAAGTTGTGGCTATACGTGTAAGGAAAGTGATTGCTAAGCATTATAAATACTACAGGTAATGTGGCGTAGTTATTATGAATAGAACACAGCTTTGCCTTTAAACCTGGCGCTGAATCAGGGATTCTACCGGCTTCTACTTCACTTACCATATAGCGCTGGCCTGGCATAATAATGTGATATACATTCCCCACCATACACGTGCCAATAAGTGCACCTACATGAATATACACAGCGCGGTCGCTAAATAATTGATCTACCCCAAAAGTCCACAGAGCTAATAAACCAATAACTACAGCAATAAACACTTTGCCGTTTTCGACCAGTGGGGTTTTACACAATAAACGATAAACACCATAGCCTAAGCCAATAAAACCAAGGGATGCGCCAATAGCTGCAAATTTACTTAGCTCACTTTTACTGTTATCAATTAAATACACATCGGCGCCAACATAATAAAGTAAGCTAAATAGTAATATACCGGTGATCCACGTTGTGTAGGCTTCCCACTTAAACCAATGCAGAGTATGAGGCATTTGTTCAGGGCCATTTTGATACTTAGCCACTTCGTAAAAGCCACCACCATGCACGGCCCATAAATCGCCTTTTATGCCTTTATCTATTTTCCACTGCGGTGGTGTTTGTAGGTTGTTATCAAGCCATGCAAAATAAAATGAAGCGCCAATCCATGCTATACCAGCAATAACATGAAAATAACGCAGTACTAAATGAGCAAGCTCAAATAAATAGTTTTCCATAACGGTTAAGCCTCTTCTAATACCGGTGAGCGGGTGTCTGAAAATTGATTGTTATCATCGCGCTTATACACACTTTTACCCATAATGTAGGTTTGCTCAACGCAGCGGTCGTCGCCTAACATCATCATTGCAAACAGTTTTTCATGCAGGGTTTTGGCATGCTGTATTCTAAATTTTAAAAATGGGGTTGCTGAACAATCCATTACAATAAAATCGGCTTCACAACCGGCTTCAAAATTACCAATTGTCCCTTCTAAATTGAGCGTTCTAGCACCGCCGAGTGTTGCTAAATACAACCCTTTAAATGCTGAAAACTTTTGACCTTGTAATTGCTGAATTTTGTACGCTTCGTTACCTGTTTGTAGCATAGAAAAGCTTGTTCCCGCGCCTACATCGGTACCCATGCCTACGTTTATGCCGTGCTCTTCACAGGCTTTTAAATTTAAAAGTCCTGATCCTAAAAATAGGTTTGAGGTAGGGCAGTGCGATATTGCCGCATTGTTATCTGCAAGGCAGCATAGCTCGCGCTCAGATAAATGAATACTATGGGCAAATACTGAGCGTTTACGTACCATTTTTGCTTGCTCGTACACGCCTAAGTAATCTTCGGCTTCTGGAAATAGTCCTTTTACCCATTCGCACTCGTCTTTGTTTTCAGATAAGTGTGTATGCAGGTAGGTGTCTGGGTATTCTTCAAGTAACTGAGTGCATTTTTGTAATTGTTCTGGGGTTGATGTGGGGGCAAAACGCGGCGTAACTGCGTAGCTTAACCTATCAATATTGTGCCATTTTTCGATGAGGGCTTTAGATTCGTCATAACTTGTTTGCGCGCAATCAGATAAGTCGTCAGGGCAGTTACGATCCATCATTACTTTACCGGCAATCATGCGTAAATTGCGTTTTTGTGATTCTTTAAAAAACGCATCAACCGATTGCGGATGCACTGTGCCAAATACAAGGGCAGTGGTTGTGCCATTACGCAGCAGCTCGTCTAAAAAGCGGTTAGATATCTCTTTTGAATAATGCTTACACGTGAACTTTTTCTCTGTCGGAAACGCATACTCGGTTAACCAACTTAGCAGTTGCTCGCCGTACGCACCCACCATTTCGGTTTGTGGTAAGTGTATGTGGGTGTCAATCATACCAGGCATAACGAGTTTGCCATCGTGGCGGATAACACGCGCTGATTTATCAATTGTTGGCAGTATGTCGTGCTCGTAGCCAAGCTTAACTACTTTGCCGTGCTTGATAACTAATGCGCCTTTTTCAAAAAAACGATGGGCGTTTTCGCCAGCAATGGCAGGGTCGTCAACAAAGTCGAGTATATCGGCACAAACTACTGTTAAGTTATTATTGTTTTGCGTGCTCATTATTAGCTACCTCTGTATGTAGAGTAGCCAAACGGGCTAAGCAACAACGGAATATGGTGATGTTTAGTATCTTGTAATCTAAACGTTATTTGCGCCTCTGGGTAAAACGCAGGGGTAGGTTGGTTTTGGTAATAACTATCTAAATCAAATACTAGCTTATAGGTTGCAAATTCTACTTCTGTATTTAGCCAGTCGGTAATACGCCCATCGGAATCGGTTTTGCTTTGGGTTAGTTGTACCCATTCGTTATTTGTAAGTTTAAATAGCTTAACAGCAACGTTTGCTGCTGGTTTTCCGGTGCTGGTATTGAGTATATGGGTGGTTATAGGGCTTTTGCTCATAGCAGTGACTCCAATCTTATTTTTGTTATTTTGGCTTGTTCGCCCGCGGCTATATTTAGCTCTGTACTGCGGGTGTTGTGTATGCGCTGCTCTATGAGTTCGAGCATTTGTTCGGCCGTTTTACCGGTGGCGCACACAATAAAAATAAAGCCAAACTTGTTCAGGTACTCTTTATTGAGGGCAATCATTTTGGTAAGTACGGCTTCGTTTGCTTTGCTCATACCCGATTGCTCATGCCCCGCTTTTTGTGCGGTAGCAGCGTATTTTTTGCTAAGGGTTGATAAGTCGCCTATTTGCGGGTGGCCTTCAAAGGCAGCTAAATAGTCGCTTTCGCCAAGGCTATCCCATATGCTTTGTGCGCATTCAAACAGCTGCTGAGCACTTTTAAATGGCATTGCTTTTACCATGCCCGCCACCCAGTTAGGGGCCGCGCAGCAATGCTCAAGTGCTTGTTTTACTTGTGCATCATTTAGCGTATTTATTTGTAAACTACTCATGCGTTTACTTCCTCTTGCGTGGTGCTAATTAAGGCATTTTTTAGTGTGCGCCATTGCAAGCCTTGGCGTTTTGGCTCTTGGGTTTGCATAGCCTGATAAAGGCCAATTAGCTGTCCACTAATCGAAATAGCCACTTCCATTGGTAATTTGCCCGTAATGTTATTAAGCCCAACAGGGCAGGTCATTTGCTGTATTTGGTCGGCTGTAAAATCGCGATGGGCTAGGCGTTGCTTAAAACGTTTGGCTTTAGTGTCAGAGCCAATGACGCCCAGCCAATTGGCATCAGCGCGTTTAATAATGGCTTGGGTGAGTGCAAAGTCGAGCTGGTGGTTATGGGTTAATATTAAGTAATTGTTAGCTTTTGGTGCGCGTTTTACTTGCTCTGTTGGTTCTTCATCAACCACTTTTACTACGTTATTTGGAATAGCTTGTGGGAATACATCGGCGCGGCTATCTATCCAGCGTATGCGCATAGGTAGTTGTGCCAATATACCAATAAGCGCCTGTGCTACGTGGCCTGCGCCATAAATGTCTAAGGTAAAGCGCTCGCATTGCATGCATTCAAGCATAACGGTGGCAGCCCCGCCGCAGCACTGGCCTAAATTTGCACCTAGGTTAAATTGCTCAATTACTTGGGCGGCTTCGCCTTTGGCAAGTAGTTCGCGGGCTTTTTCTATTACTACGTACTCAAGATGGCCGCCGCCAAGGGTGTCGTAAATATGCTCGCCGCTTATTACCATTTTTGAGCCTGTGCCACGTGGGGTTGAGCCATTAGTGCCAAGTACCGTGGCAATTACATAATTAGTGCCGCTTTGTTCGTGCTCGTTTATAGCCTGCGCCCAGTTTTGCGTATGAAAACCCTGAAACGACTCATTTAAATTAGTCATGTTGATTCTCCTTAAACCAGCTAGCGGTTTGCTCAATTGCATTTAATACTCGCTCTGGGGTTGCGGGTGTATCCAGTGGGGCTGTGTATTTGTAATCAGCCACACTGCTTATGGCATTACGAATAGCGCTCCATACACTAAAGGCCAGCATAAATGGCGGCTCGCCTACGGCTTTTGATCTAAACACGGTGGTTTCTGGATTTGCTGAGTTATAAAGATTGACGTTAAATTCGGCAGGGGTATCGCCAATGGCTGGTATTTTGTAGTTGGCAGGGCCAAAGCTTGCAAGTTGGCCTTTGTCATTCCATTGTAAGTCTTCGGTTGTTAGCCAGCCCATACCTTGTACAAAGGCGCCTTCAATTTGCCCTATATCAAGTGCTGGATTAATTGAACTGCCTACATCGTGCAGTATGTCAACGCGGGTTACCGTGTTTTCGCCGGTTAGGGTATCTACTTCTACTTCACTGAGTGCTACGCCGTGAGCGTAGTAAAAAAATGGGCGGCCTTCGCCTTTGGCTCTATCGTAATGAATTTTTGGTGTGGCGTAATAACCGGTAGATGAAAGCGATATACGATTCATGTAAGCAAGGTTTGCAAGTTCGCTAAAGCTAATTTCACCTTTACTAAAAGTAATGAGGTTATCTTTAAATGTAATACTTTGGCTGTCTACTTCAAAGTGCTCGGTAATAAAATCAATTAAGCGCCCTTTTATTGTGTTTACTGCATTTAGCGCCGCCATACCGTTTAAGTCGGTACCACTTGAGGCCGCTGTTGGTGAAGTGTTTGGCACCTTGTCGGTACGCGTAGCGCTAATACTTACCGCGTTAAAATCGACCCCAAAACCATGGGCTACAATTTGCGCAATTTTGGTGTTTAGCCCTTGGCCCATTTCGGTGCCGCCGTGGTTTAAATGTATAGAGCCATCGCTATATACATGTACTAATGCACCAGCTTGGTTTAAATGTTGTACGGTAAACGAAATACCGTATTTAACCGGCGTCATCGCAAAGCCTTTTTTGATAATAGGTGACGATACGTTAAATGCTTTAATAGCCTCTTTACGTGCCCAGTAGTCACCCGACTCCTCAAGCTGGTTTATCATATCTATTAAAATATGTTGCTCTACGGTTTGATGGTACGGCGTGGTATCGCGGCCTTTTTTGTATAAATTAAGTTTTCGGATCTCAAGCGGATCTTTACCTAATTTGGCGGCTATATCGTCCATTATTAGCTCGCCCATAATCATGCCTTGCGGGCCACCAAATCCTCTAAATGCGGTATGGCTTACGGTATTTACTTTACAGCGATTACCCTTAATTGTGGCGGCTGGGTAGTAGTAGGCGTTATCGACATGAAACATGGCGCGGTCTACAATTGCATCTGATAAATCAGGCGAGTAGCCACAAAATCCGTTTACGGTAATGTCGGCACCTTCTATTAAACCATTTTCGTCAAAACCAACATGATAGTGATTATAAAACGGGTGGCGCTTACCGGTTAATTTAAAATCGTCGCTACGGGCTAGGCGCATTTTTACTGCGCAGCCAAGGTGGTAAACCGCAAGAGCTGCAAGGCATGCCCATGGTGCGCCTTGGGTTTCTTTTCCGCCAAAAGCACCGCCCATACGGCGGGTTTCTACGTTTACAAAGCTAAATGGCTTTTTTAAAATTTTAGCGACTAAGTGCTGCACCTCAGTAGGGTGTTGCGTAGAGCACTGAACATGAATGCCTCCGTCGTTATCAGGTTGCGCCAGCGCAATTTGGCCTTCTAAATAAAAGTGTTCTTGCCCGCCTATGTTTATTTCGCCTTTAAGCTGGTGGGCTGCGTTATTAATGGCGTTTTCGCTGTTACCACGGTTAAGTGAATGGGGCGGCCTTACCCAATGCTCTTTGCTAATAGCTTCTTTAATATCGAGTATGGGTGTGGTTTGCTCGCACTCTATAACCACTAAACGTGCCGCGCGACGTGCTATGGTGTAGCTGTCGGCAACGACAATTAATACAGGTTGTCCGTGGTATTGAATTTCATGGTTAGTGAGTAATACGTCACCAGGAAATACTGGGCCAATATCTAATTTACCCGGTACATCTTCGGCCGATAAAATACGTTTAACGCCTTCAACTGCCAGTGCGTGACTTGTATCTATTGATTTAATAAAGCCGCTTGTAACAGGGGCGAGCACTGGGTAAGCATGCAGGCAACCGTATGGCTCAGGGTTATCGTCGGCAAAATTTGCACTGCCACAAACTTGTTTAATAGCGCTTTCGTGATATTTAGACTGTCCAACGCTACCACCTTGCGCTTTTAGTTTATCCATTTCAAAGTGACGCATGTGAGATCCTCGTAATGGCAATGTTGTTATTGTTGCGTGCTTGCGACTCACAAAACTCAATACCAATGCGTTGTAATAAGTTTTTGCTTACCGTAGTGCGATAATGCGCACTGCTTCTTACATCGCTCATAGGTGTAAAGTCATCGTTAATAGCCGTTGCTGCGTCTATAAAGCTACTTACTTGTAACGATTGAGATATCAGCTTTTGCTCAATATGCTGCGCGCGCTTAGGAATAGCTGCCATACCGCCCATAGCGCAGCGGGCTTGAGTAATCATGTTTTGTGAATGCTCTATAGCAAGTACCAAACAAACGGTAGATATATCGTCTTCAAAGCGTTTTGATATTTTATGACATGCCAGTTTTAGTGACTCTGGGCGCTTTGGGATGGTGAACTTACTAATTACTTCATCGCTTTTAAGAACCGTTTTTTTGTAATCAATAAAGTAGTCGGCAACTTTAATAGTGCGCGTGCCTGCGCTGCTTAATAAATCCATTGATGCATTAAGAGCGATTAAAAGGGGAGCTGGATCGCCAATAGGAGAGGCATTCCCTATGCTGCCACCCAGTGTGCCGCTGTTACGTACTTGGCTTGATCCTAAGCGTTCAAATAGCTCTTTTGACTCTGGGTAATGGTTATAAAATACTTCAACAAATTGGCTATAAGGAAGTGCTGCACCAATGTGTAACTCACCGTTATTATCTGCCAAGGTGCAAAGATCCTTTACTTGGCTAAGGGAAATAATTACATCCGGTAAGAGCATGTTTTGGCTAAGCTCAATGGCAAAGTCGGTGCCACCAGCAACTAAATGTGCATAAGGATAAAGCGCTTTTAGCTCAACAAGTTGCTGGGCAGTTTGTGGTAAGTAAAATTTGCGAGGACCATTTTTTAAAAATGGAATATCGTCATCATATTGCGTATTAAGTGATGCTTTAAATTGAACGGCCATTGCTGAGTACGGTTCAGCTTTGCGTTCATAGCTATAGGCTTTTTCGGCTGCAAGTAATATAGGGCTATAACCTGTACAACGGCATAAGTTACCGCCAAGTGCATGAATAATCGCTTTTTTACCAGGGTACGTTGGCTCATTAATATAAAGAGCCAACAAACTCATTATTATACCGGGCGTGCAAAAACCACATTGCGAACCATGGCACTCTACCAGTGCACGTTGTACGGGGTGTAAATCGGTTAAGTTTGGGTATAAGCCAGTAGTCACAGCCTCTACTGTTACTATATGTTTTGCATGCGCATTACCTAATAACAATAAACAGCTGTTCATTGTTTTGTATTGCCAACTAGTTTGCCCGTTTGCATTTATACGCTCTTCACCCACTAAAATTGTGCACGCGCCACAGTCGCCAGTTGCACACCCTTCTTTGGTGCCCACTTTCCCTTTTTTGGTGCGTAGCCAGTCCAAAATGGTGAGACTTGGCGAATATTCTTGTACTTCAATTGGCGTGTTATTTAATAAAAATTGAATCACACAGACCCCCTTAATTTTTATAAAGCCCTGATACATAAAGGCTTGGCGTATGTTTTTTCTTGTTGTTTGCGCACGGGTAACAAAAATACTTTTTCATCTTTAGTTAGCTTATTGCAGTTACTATGCCATTGTTGACCGCTTGGTCAGTTGGTGATTCGAAGCGGCAAAATTGTCGAGGTGTAGGTAATAACGGCGTAGCCTTAAAAATAAAGCTAGGTAAAGTGGATGCTTTTAATATGTGGGTCCAAAGGTGAAAATGGTGCTGGTAAAAACACATTAATGAAAATGCTTTATGGTGTGATTAAACCTGACCAAGGGGACATGTTTTTTATAATGAATATAAAAGAACTTGCTGATACGCGCGATTTAGCAGCACGCTTGCGGTTCGAGTTATAACAACGTCAACACGTTATGGTATGTTATTAAAATCACATAAACATTTGAATAACCTAAATTAATTGTGTTAAATTACGATTAAATGAAAATGCGGACTTGATTTAAATGGACTCTCAAATTGATTTTTCTACCTACACTTTAGATGAGCTTTACTCATCAGCGAAAGCTATAGATCGCGAAGCCTACCCAGATCGAGCAAAAGAAATAGACAACTTAATTAAAACGCGAGAAGCGCAGAGCCCATCTGTAAATGTTGTATCAAAAGTAGCAGGAGAAAAAGCAACGCGCTCAGATAGGTTAGTGGCTGCTATTGTTGATGGCGTTTTAGGTGTTGTTTGTTTTGTACCTGTATTCATGCTCGTAGGGTTTGATAATTTAAGCCAACCAACACTTACTTTATCTGCAGGTTTGCTAGGTTATGGCATATTAAGCACGTTAGTGCTTCATGGTTACCTTATGTACCAACGCGGACAAACAATTGGTAAATCTTTACTGTCTATCCGTATTGAAAATTTAGATGGTACACAAGCAAGCTTTACTACAATTTACTTTAAACGCATGCTTTGTATGCAACTATTATCACTTGTCCCTTCGGTAGGTCAGTTTATAGCTGGTTTTGTTAATCCATTATTTATATTTGGAAAAGATAAACGATGTTTACATGATCATTTAGCGGGAACAAAAGTGAGTTATGTAGATTAATCAAGATATTAATTAGGACAACTTTGCCCGGATTTAAGTTTGATTAGCAAAAGTTACAAAATGGCGTATTTCACTAAATTGGTAATATAATTAATAAACCTTACCGATTGTTTTTTGACTAGTAACCAAGGATGATTATGAAAAACAACACACAGCTAATTTTAGCACTAGCGGCTTCTTTAATTTGTTACTCAACATATATATTATTCATTGGGTTTCTTACTGCGGCGAAAATCAATGAGGTGATAAATGAGAATATTTAGGAACACAAACGAGTTTGATAAACTGTCGAGGTGTTACGCATGTATTAAATGTGGTACTTGGGTTAGCATAAAAGCCCAAAACTGTATGCAGTGCCAGCATAGTTTTACCAATAATGATAAAAGCTCAATGCAAACACTCTATAATCAAAATAAAGAACAAAACTGGCAACATGCAATATTGCCTATTATTTTTGTAATATTGGTAATAGCTTTATTGTTCATTTAATTTTTGCTTAAAATTTAAAAGTGCTCGACTGCAACTCTGTAACAAAATCCCTCTGTACTTTAACGTGTAAAAACTACCCATAATTAAAATAATTACTCTTGTTAATCCTTCACTAAATATCACATAGCTAACGTTTTTTAATAAATGAACTAAGCTTATAAATTTCAGTCACTTAAATTGTGAGTTTATTTATATTTACTCAGTTTTTTGGCACGTAAGTTGATACAACTCCTAATAAACTTTAAAAAGGAATTACCATGACTGCTGAATACTTTATGGTACTAGGGTTACTCGGTGTTGCATTTTTTGCTGTTGCAGGGGCATTGCTTGGGTATGAAAAAAACATTAGTGGCTTTGGCGTCGTAGTGGTTGCAACTGTTACAGCATTAGGGGGCGGTACCCTCAGAGATATACTTTTAAACAAACCGGTATTTTGGATTGCTACCCCACAGTATTTATATTCAACCTATGGGGCCGTTATAGCAACAATTGCCTTTATTAGATATTTACCGCGCGTTAATAACTACTACTTTTTATTGGTAGACGCTGTGGGTATGGCGCTATTTAATATTATGGGGATAGAAAAAGCACTCATTAATGGCTCTGGCATGGTGGTCGCAATTACCATGGGTATCACTACAGGTATATTTGGTGGTTTAATACGTGACGTAATTTGCCGTGAAGTACCAACTGTTATGCGCAGCGAACCTTACGCCTCTGCGTGTTTAGCGGGTGGCGCAGTTTATGCTGCTTTATTTAGCCTTAATGTAGATTACATTTGGTGTATTTTAGGCTCATTTTTCACGACTATCTTTTTAAGATTAGGCTCTTTGCATTGGGGTTGGCATTTAACTATTTTCAGAAAAAAAGACTTCAGAGATCAAAGCGACTAATTTTAGCTACGAATAGCCCGTGTTTGCATGTGGTACTCGTAATTATCCTCATCCGTTATAGTAAAACCCAGCCGCTTATAAAGTCCTAATGCTGGGTTGTTTTTAAGCACGGTGAGTTTAATGGGTTTTGACTGCGCATTTGTAATTACTTGTTCAATAACCGCTTTCCCATACCCTTTATTTTGGTGCAATGGATGTATTTGTAATTGCATTATTTCAACGTGTTGAGCGTGCGTTTGGTATTTTAAAGTACCAATTAGTACCTCATTTATAACTATAAGATGGGAGCAGTCATATTGATCATCAAGCCTTAAAACATGCTGTTGATCTGTTAAAAATAACCCGGCATTTTCTAAGTGTTCGACCATAGTCAGCTTTCTGAGGCTTAATAAGTAGTCTCGGTCTGAATATGCTGCCTTTATAAATTTAAAAACCATAGTGCTCCCTTGCAACAGCCTCAATGTTTATATTTGTAGAACGAATCAAAATAAGTGCGCAGTATTAAATGTGCAAGCCAAACTAACAAAGGCAATACTACCAATACCCAAGTGCTTTCCACCAAAGCCCGCCAACAATTCCCCATACACTTAAATTAATAACACTCATTATAAGGCCCATTACCCACCAGTCTTTTAACGATACATAGCCTGAGCCAAACACTATGGGTGATGTGCCTGTTGCGTAATGCGTTAACGACATCATGAGTGATGAAGCGCCAGCTAACAGTAAACCTAAAAATAAAGGCGGAGCGCCAAGCGCCAAACCTGCGGCGTAAAATGCGGCAAACATAGCAGTAATATGTGCTGTGGTACTGGCAAAAAAGTAATGAGCGTAAAAATACACAGCTACCAGTATAATGGCCGATACAATCCAGTCAAAGCCCAGTTGCGCAATGTTGCTCTCAACAAGTGTTGAAAACCACGTTACCAAACCTAGTTTATTTAAAAAAGTGGCCATCATTACTAATGCTGAAAACCAAACAACGGTATCCCACGCAGACTTTTCTTTAAGTACATCGTCCCAGCTTAATACACCAGTGACTAATAAAACCGACAAACCTAAAAAAGCCACTGCGGTTGTATTAACTGCGTAGTCAGCCCCTAAAATCATTGCAGGTACGCCGGCCCATAAAACAAGCAGCATAGCAAAAACACCCACCATTATTTTTTCGCCATAACTCATTGGGCCCATTTCAGTTAATTTAGATTCTGCGTAGGTTTTAGCGTCGGGCGTACTTTTAACTTCAGGTGGGTAAATGGCATAAACAACCAAAGGCACAAGGGCAATACATAGCAAACCAGGAACAAGCGCTGCGAGCGCCCACGTACTCCAAGTAATACTGATATTTGCACCAGTAGCATCTGCAATAAGTTTTACAATTAGCGGGTTTGGCGCAGTCGCTGTAATAAACATAGCTGATGTAATAGGGTTTATATGGTAGCTCACTAAAGCAAGGTAGTGCCCAATTTTACGAGATGTGCCTTCCTCAGGGGATGAGCCAAAGCTTGTTGCTATAGACTTCATTATTGGGTGAATAATAGCGCCGCCTCGCGCGGTATTACTTGGCGTTACAGGTGCTATAACAAGTTCAGAAAGTGCGAGTGCATAGCCAATACCAACTGTTTTTTTACCAAAAAGAGAAATAAAATTATAGCCAATACGATTTCCCAAACCAGTTTTAGCTAAACCCCGAGAAATAATAATAGCAATACCAATCAACCAAATTAATGAGTTAGAAAAGCCACTTAATGCATCTTTAATAGCGCCAGATGGGCTGTCATTAGTTACGCCGGTTAACGCAACAGAAGTAATAGCTAAAATAGCAATGGCGCCGATAGGCATTGCTTTACCAATAATGGCAACTACAGTACCAATAAATAAAGCGAGCAAATGCCATGCGTTTTCGGTAACACCTTGCGGAGGCGGTACAGCAAACCAAAGTAGTAAAACAATGGCCACAGAAATCAGTCCAGAGGTAACTCGAATATCAGTACCCTTCATTAAAAAATGTCCCTAAGTTTTAGAAATGCATGCATTCTGTTTATTGAAAAGGCGACGTTATTCTACTTCATTTAATAATAAAAAAGATGACGCACATCATATGAATATTAGACTTATTTAATTTTATTAATAAAGAGGAAATAAACTATAAACTATAAACTATAAACTAAAGTGATTGATTACATTACCCGATAAGAGCTTACAGTGTGCTTAATCAACTATGATTTTTAAGAGTTAGCTTGAATTGTTTTATCGGCTCGTAAGGTCTTTATAAACCTCAACGAATACTTGGAAATACAATGAACTTAAAACTAACCAATAACGTGATTACTTTTTTATTAGCGAGTAGCTTTTTGCTACTTGGCTTGTCGTTTGCATTAGGATCAAACCCTAATACGTTAACGGCTACGTTTAGTTTTTATGGCGTTGATTCGCTAATGTCTGTATCTGCGTTAGGTTTAATTAGTGGCTCATTTATGGTTGCTCTAGCGTTTGCCACCGTGCTCGCTCGCCTTAAACTAATGAAACCTACGCCAGCACTTTTACTTGCAGCAATTATAAGTTTAGTTGCATTATTTACCTTGTTTGCCAGTAACCGCTGGATGGCTCAACTTGGCGGCTTTCCAATCATTGGTAGCGGGCAGGGCATAATTAAATATTTTGCAGTAGTGCCTTTGTATTTGTTTTTATTTTATAAAGACAAACTTACCGACAAACAACACGTACTTTTAAACTTTATACCGGTTGCTATGGTTTTATTGTGGATTGGCGGCATGAAGTTTTATGAGTTTGAAGCAAAAGGCATTGTAAGTTTAGTAGAAACCTCACCGTTTATGTCGTGGTTATACACGGTATTTAGCGTACAAGGCGCGTCTAACGTGATTGGCGGGTTTGATGTATTATTTGCCGTGTTATTGGGCTCAGGGCTATTTTTAAATAATAAAAAGCTAATTATTGTAAGTGGCTTAGCGTGTTTAAGCGTATTTATGATGACCCAAACATTCTTAATTACCGCAACCGGTGCATTTAGTTCATCCACTTTATTGGATCGTTTAGGGCAATTTGTAATTAAAGATTTGTGGTATATAGCCAACCTTGTTGTTATTGCTTTTTTAATGATTTTTAAGCCGACTAAATAAAGAGAGCGTTATGATCAGTTGCAACCAATACGACTACATCGAAATTGCCTGTATGCACCATTTAAGCATTGAGCTTATATTAAAAAATGGTGATGGTGTATGTGGCGTAGCAACTGACACAAAGCGCAATGCAAAAAAAGACGAATGCATAGTTGTTAACGTAAATAACGAACTGCAACTCATTGTGCTTACTACAATAAGTGTACTTAAAGCGCGTGAGAAAAACCCATACTTTGACCATGTGAACTTTGATGTAAAGTAAATACCTCATTCATTCGTTTTTATCATAAACACCTCAGCGAGCCTGTATCATCAATATGTTAAGGCTCGCTTATCTAACTAATGCTTTAGCTCATACGTGCTAAATACATAAAGCCAAAATATTCGTATTACTTTCCTCTGTTTTTAATCGAGTTTTTTTACCGAATAAGGCTAAACGCCAACTATTAAAGCGTATAAAAATGCTAAACCAGTATAAGTAAGCCTCAATAAGCTTTTGTGTAGCGCTTAGTATCCGTGTGTTTGTTAATTATGGTCGTAAAAGGTAGCTACATAAATAAAGCTAACTTACAGAACCAACTGTTTGTATAAATAGCTATTTTTGCTTTGTCCAATAACATTATTAAACGCCGTTTTATAACATGCCTAATTACTTGTTTACATTAAAGTTATTTAGTGGAATTATTAAACAATGTAATATACACCGTTTTTGGGGTGTTATGATCTCGAAAGTTGTGTTCAGAAGCTGTTAGGCTTTTTATCTACCCAGGAGATTAATTTGAGTTTCAATAAACAAGATATGACAATTCGTTATGACGAAACAGCTACTTTTTTTGACGGCTGTCTTTACGTGGATATTGATCATACGGATGGTCAAAAAGCAGTAAGTGTTACGGTAGGATTTGATGGATTTGACTCTCAAACTATCACCCTAGAGCGAGGTCAAACACATGTATTTAACTTTGGTCTTATTTTTGAATTTAGGATTTTTAAAATTGAAAGCTACACGGTAAACATTCAAATTGGGGAAAAGAAAGTTAGTAATAGTATCTGCAGTGTTTTAGCTAATTCAGATCTATTTAGCGTATCAGATTCGGATGAAAAATTTTCTTCAAGTGAAATAAATGAACTTAAGTCTAAATTGGAATCTATGGAGAGTGAGTTACACTCCATGTACGAATTCACTAAAGAACAAGCTGAGTTTACTAGAAAAGCGTTCGATTTAATAAATAAAAATCTTGAAAATAGTACTAAAACTAGTTGGAGACAAACAACATATAGCATCATAACTAGTGTCACATGTGCAGTAGCTCCAGAACATTTTGAACAAGTTGCAAGTCTTTATGGTACCGCGAAAGAACACATTATTCCGATTTTTAATGCATTAACTAACAAAAGCTAACAAGCTGTTAAACAAGGATAAAAAATAGTTGGTTTTGCTCCTCCGTCGCTAATTTTAACCATCTGTTTCTTGCCTGTTAAATGACGTTATATGTCAGTGTTGCTCATAGTCAGTAGTTACAATTTTAAAGGATTATTATATGTCAGAAGAAATGAATAGCATTGATGTTTCAATTGAAGCATTAGAGAGTTATGTTGGTAAAAACCAAGAATCAGCTCGAAGACTTTTAACTTATTTAATGATGTTCAGTATTTCAATCTTGATGGTCATTATGATGTTATACATTTTTCCGACGGCATTTTTGAAAACGGCAGAGGTAACGGCTAAAACTGAAGTTTCAAGAATACCAGAAAGTGTATTGTATGGTTTGTTTGTCATTTTTGTTGTTGTATTCGGTGTTTTAATGGCTGTGTATCGCTTTCATTTAAATGAAATTGCACGCTCAGAACATTATAAAATGGGGTTTATGCGAATCCGCGTAGCCGCTAATAATCATACAGATCAGGGTTTTAATTCTGAGGTAAGAGAGTCCCTAACAAATGATGCTTTTATATATAATCCTTCGACAGTGTTTTCATCTAAAGACAAAAAAGTAGACAGTCCTTTACCTGGATACCCATCCTCAGATTTAACAGCAATAGTACTTAATAAATTACTTGATGGTATTGACCTTAAGAAAAAGTAACAAACATAAAACAACACGCCCTGAGGTGGACAGCAAGCGCTAAAGCTCACTTTCCACCGCAAATTTTAACAGCGGTGATCCCTTACTTTTCAATGCAGTTGAGTAAGTTGATTCGTCGTAAGGCATATATGTTTTCCAGCACCTAAATAGAATTCGTATCCACTTAAATGCCAATGATCTGATGATGGTATTATGGGGTTTTCCTTTGGCTTCTTGCTGCCGATAATAGGCTTTTGCCCAAAATGAATAGCGCACAGATAATCCTGCCCATTCCACAAATGTTTGCCTTAAAAATTTAGTGCACGAGTATCGCCAGTGTATCCATTCCTTTTTGCCACTGCGTTCGGTTACTGGAGCAATGCCTGCGTATTTTTGTATGTCAGCGGCGCACTTATAGCGGTCACGATTTGATCCCATAGCGGCTAATAATCGAGGTGCTAATTGTGGCCCCGCCCCAGGTAAACTATCAAAAATAGCGCGATCTGTATGTTGCTTATAAAGTGTTTTAATTTCGTCATCAAATAGTGTTATTGCCAACATCAGCTGTTTAAGTTGCGGAACGAGGCATTCAATAAGCAATAAATTTGGCGTGATCACCGCCATATCTTCGGTGAGTATTTCTGCATCCTTGATTTCTTTTATCCGCTTTTCATTAACGAGTGGATAGCGGGAATTATGTTGATTAAAGAAGTCGAGTAGTGTTTGTTTCCTCGCTTTTTTAGCGTGAGCAAGAGAGGGCCAGCGCAGTAAGAAGTCACAGAATATTTGAGTGTCTTTTTCTTTAAACCAATCAATCACGTGGGGATAATAATTTTTTAGCGTTGTGGCTATTTTATTGGTTAAATTAACACGATCTTGTACTAGTTTACGTCTGTATTCGACAAGCTGCGCAAGACACCTAACGTCCTCTGAATCCGGCCTAATAACCGTTAATTTATCCATGTGAAGTTGTAAGATTTCAACTTGAATAATTGCATCAGTAGGATCATCTTTAGCCCCGCTGTGCGTAAATGCAGCACGGTATTTAGCAACACTTGATGGGTTAATCACAAATAATACAATGTGCTTAAATTTACTGAGTGCATATATAAGTGGGCCTTTTTTTAGCTCACACGCGACGGCAACAGATCTGCCGTTGTAGCGTTGTTTTAACTCAAGCGCCCATGCATTAATTGACTTAGGTTCAGAGGAAATCACACTTAAATGTTGTGTATTTGTGTCACGATTTATTTCACAAATATCGTGTTTACGGTCAGCCCAATCGATCCCGATAAGGGCTGCAAAATCTGAGACGTTAAAGGCTTCCATTTTGGGCCTCCTAGAGGTAAAGTGAAAGAATAAATAGAGGCTAATAGTGTTTCTCGCAGGTCTTATAGATAGTCGGCATTACGACAATCCCTGAGTATGCGTATTGAAACAAATAACTCCTGTTGATCCGAAAGTCTTGTTACAAACATTGATTGTTTCCGCTCAAATATTCGTGATCAACAGAAGCATATTCCATGTATTAATGAGATAGGTAAATACATTAATTAATGGAACGGAGTAACTATAAGGCGTTTAAACGGAACTAAAACAGTTGGTTAGGTTTCGCTTCGCTACACATTATAACCAACAATTTTAGTCCGCTTAACGCGGCGTTGGTGCGTCAAGCGAAGCTTGATGCATCTTGCAGGGTGCAAGTCCCTGTCAGGTAAGGTTTAACCAACCACCTGTATCGAGTGTTGCGCCTTTGGCGGAGTGTGGGATTAGCAAATGCTTTTCAGCAGTGAGGACTGCATCACACGAACAATATTGGTGAAGCGTACACAGAGAATTATGTAGGCCATAGGGGCTATCGTGGCCCTGAAGTGCTGGTATCGCTCCGATAAATATTAGATCTGACTGACGAGGTTTGCAACGCTACCGAAGTCCATGCAAAACAGCCGCATTGGTTAGGCTGTAGAGAGTCAGCGGAGTTTTCAAGCCGTGGCATGTATAAATAGATGTATTGAGAACTTGAGAGATCCAAAGGCGTTCCACACGGATAGTGGTAGAGAAGCTTAACGAAAAGCAAAGCCAACGATGACCCTTTGGAAGTCAGATCAGCCCATAGTAGTCTGCGCAGGGGAAAGCCTTGTACATGGCGAAGGAGCTGACAGTTATTTTCGGTATTAAGCCGGCACATAGTCCGGACAAAGTAGGGCTGGAACCACTATGACAACAACACTTAATACCATCGCATTTAAAGCACATACCCACCCCAAACACAGGTTTCAGAATTTATATGGACTGTTAAATACTGATAGCCTGCATCAAAGTTGGGGTCAACTCAATAAATTAGCTAACCCCGGTATTGATGGCATTACTATGCCTATGTACAAGGCAAAGCTAATCGAAAATATTGACCGTTTAGGTCAGCAACTTAAGCAGAAACGCTACCGAGTTAATGATATTAAACGCATTTTCATCCCTAAATCGAATGGTAAACAACGGCCCTTGGGTCTGCCAACGGTTGATGACAAGCTTGTGCAACAAAGTGTTAGCCAGATCCTGCAAAGTATTTGGGAGCAAGACTTTATGCGCAATAGTTATGGTTATCGACCGAATAAAAGTGCGCATCAAGCGGTGCATAGTTTGACACTTAATCTGCAGTTTCAAGGTTATGGTTATATAGTTGAGGCTGATATTAAAGGCTTCTTCGATAACCTTGAGCATGAATGGCTGATGAAAATGTTAGCGTTACGCATTGATGATAAGGCAATGCTTAATTTAATCAACCAGTGGTTAAAAGCGCGGATAAAATCACCCGATGGCGTATTCACTAAACCATCAAGTGGAAGCCCTCAAGGTGGAATTATCAGCCCAGTGTTGGCTAATATATATCTGCATTATGCTTTAGATCTCTGGTTTGAAAAGAAAGTAAAGCCGAGGATGCGTGGAAGTGCAATGATGATCCGCTATGCAGACGATTTTGTTTGCGCATTTCAATTTGCAAATGACGCAGAGCGCTTTTATAAAGTGTTACCCAAGCGATTAAAGAAATTTAATTTAGACGTTGCGCAAGACAAAACCTCGCTAATGCGATTTAGTAGATTTCATGTTGGTCGAAAACGTCACTTTGTATTTCTAGGGTTTGAGTTCTATTGGGGCACAGATTCAAATGGTAAGCCACGACTTAGGCGACGAACGGCTGCGAAGAAGCAAAAGGCGACGCTGAGTGAATATTATCGATGGATCAAAGCAAGGTATTCATTAAAATTGAAAAGCTGGCTACCTCAATTGAGACGAAAACTGATAGGATTTAGAAATTACTTTGGTTTACCAGACAACAGCCGAAGCTTATCCACAATATATGACTATGTGCTACATAGTTTATATAAATGGTTGAACAGACGCAGTGGTCGACGAAGTTATAACTGGAGTAATTTCAAGAAGATGATAGGGTATTTTAACATTGAGAGTATCAAAGTCAGCAAGCGAAATATCTTTGTTGATTGGTACTAGGGTAGTGTGTTTTACACGAGTGAATATATAACTGAAGAGCCGGATGCGGTAGTTCCGCTCGTCCGGATCTGTGTGGGGTCGGCCTAGTAATAGGTCGCTCTACCACGATAGGCTGTAGAATTACTCTTTTTAGGAACGTATTCTACTATTTCCAATTGATTGTTTTTTAACCTTGAATCCATCTGTTCGCTGTGATCTAATAGATATTATTCACCCATGGTAAACTGTTGTGGCACTTTTTTTAGGTTATAAGTCAAGCCTGACTTATCCTGTCAAAATAAATTCATTCCTATCAATTTCGCTGAGCAGATTCTGCCTGGCACATTTGAATATGCCCTTTGTTATATCGTCGAAAATAAACTCGATTTATCGGGATTTGACGCGTGGTATAACAACGACAAAACGGGCGCTGCTGCGTATCCGCCTTCGGTAATGTTAAAGATTATTTTACTGGGCTATGCACATGGTTTAATTAGTAGTCGCCGAATTGCTAAAGCGTGTGAGACGAACATTTTATTTATGAGTGTGTCGGGTGATATCCAGCCACATTACACATCTATAGCGGGTTTTGTGGCTAAAATGCATGAACAGATTGAGCCACTTTTTACGCAAGTGCTGATGATATGTGATGAAGAAGGCTTGATAGGCCGTAACATGTTTGCCATTGATGGATGTAAATTAAAGTCCAATGCGAGTAAAGAGTGGAGTGGCACATTCGATGAGTTAGGCCGCAAAAAAGCAAAACTAGAACGCGCAAGTAAACGTATTATTGAACGCCACCAATCAGAAGATGGTCTGGGCGAAGAGTTGATAACTCAGGACTTAAAACAAAAAGAAAAGCTGGATAAAAGTGCAGATAAAATTACCGAGTTCTTAGCCACTCACAAAGAAAAAACAGGCAGTAAAGGCAAGCCTGTTAAAAGTAATATCACTGACCCTGATAGCGCGAAAATGACCACGTCAAAAGGGACAATTCAAGGCTATAACGGCATAGCGATAAACGATGACAAACATCAAATCATCCTTCAAGCACAAGCGTGGGGGTCGGTGGGCGAACAACAAACTCTACAGCCAGCTGTTAAGCAATTAAAACAGCAACTCGCTAAACTCAATACAGAAAAAATGGCAGATAAACACACCATTAAATTCACCGCAGACAGCGGGTTTAACAGCGAAGTGAACCTTGAATATATGGCGAAAAGTGGGTTCGATACCTACATTGCAGATAACCAATTTAGAAAACGAAATCCGCTGTTTAAAGACAGCGAAACATACGAAACAGAGCAAGAAAAACGCCGACTAAAACGCAGTAAAGGCAAGCCACGACTATTTACCTCAGATGATTTTCATTATGATGAAGCAACGCAAACATGCCGCTGCCCCGCAGGTAACGATATGTGGCGAAGTGGTATAAATGTAAAAAGTAATAACCAGCAATACACGCGATTCTGTGGTTACTTAAAAGACTGTAAAACATGCCCGCTACAGCAGCAATGCATGCGAAAACCACCCATTAAAACGGGGCGACAAGTGCAGTTTATAAATAATGAATCACGCAAAAAGCTAAGCTACATCGACAAAATGAAGGTCAAAATAGACAGCCCAATGGGGCGACGACAATACAGTAAGCGATTAGGTTGTATCGAGCCTGTGTTCGGTAATATCACAGTGAATAAAGGGATGAAAAAATTGACCTCACGAGGTCAAACGAAAGTGAATGCGCAATGGCAACTGTATTGCCTAGTTCATAATATAGAAAAGCTGCAAAATACGATACATTAAGAAGGGGAAGCCCTTTTAACCTAAATTAAAGCTACTCAACCACCCGTAATCCCGTCCAAAACGTCAATTAAAACAATATCAAACATTTCTTTATATTCTGCGTAAAAACACAGTAATCAATTGAACCAAAATAGGAACTCAGCTATGGTTAATACATTAATAAAAACAAATAAAAAACGAGTTAATCTACAGGCTCGTTATACACTACTAGCTCTATCGAGGGTTCTCATATTGAAAATTACTCCAATTACATCACTTCCTGTTTATAGGCTAACTCGTGATGAATATTATGATCAATTAAATAAATTTATTGAGAAAACTATTTTTGGTGCCCGAGATGGAGAATTCAAACGTGAATATGCTTTAAAGAATCCTGAATGGTTGTCCACATATACTGTTCATTTAAGGAAAATATACGGTGGTGCATGGGAGTACAATGAGATTATTGGCTACATTGATCTTCATTTTATGGGGAATCAAATTCGTGGTACATATTGCCAAGATAACAAAAAACGATTTGTAAGAAGTAGAAAAAAGCAGTTTGTATATATAACACACAAACTAGCCCCAGAGGTTAGTTTTGATAGGAAAGGTAATAATTCTGATATATTTTTAGCGATACAGACATATGTTGAAGATTGCCGTAAAGAATTAAATAAGCGTTATATTGACGATAGTAATTTGCTTAATATGGGGCAATTTGTTGATTGGCGTGCAATGCTGAAGCGTGTATAACAAGGAAATTAAACAGAAATAAAACAGTGGGTTAGGTTTCGCTTCGCTGCACATTATAACCCACCATTTTAGTCTGCTTATTGCAGCGTTAGCATTCAAATCTACAGCCTAATTATATTACTAAAGGATTATCGTGAAATACTCTAGGATTGTACTCTTTTCAGTAGGCTTGTATTTATTGCTAGTTGCTTTATCAACAATAGCAACGTTGATTGTTGGCTTTGATGAAATGATTCAAAGTACATCATACAATTTTACTCATTATTTCCTCGGGTTTGGCACCTCTTTAATCGTGTATTGTTACTTAGGCTATAAGCAAACAGTGAGTCCGTATAAACAAGCCTTTTTAGTTGCGGCGGTTTATTGGTTTATTGATCTAAGTGTCGGTGCCTTACTATACATTTTGTTAAAAATACCAATGGAGCTTTTGATATATTTAATTTCAGCTTTGTTGCATGTTATTGCTGTTTTATTAGGGACATTACTTGGTATTCAATTACGTCGTAAAATAGTTGAGCGTAAATAAACAAATCGTAAAGCAGAACAAAAACAGCTGGTTTTTGCTTTTTCACCCAAACCTTAGACAACAACCTTACGGCCTATTTATTCGGCATAAGTAAAAAAGGAATTTAAATTTGCTATTCAATTGGTTTAGCTCTGAAAAGCCAAATGTTTATTTGGGATCGTTAGCTGTAGCTAATAGCAGCCATTTTTCTAAGGTAGAGTCGTTTTTTTATATAACGGGCGATTCACTACAAGATCATATGCACAAGAAGCTTGAAGATATTTTTTGTCTTCACAGCATCTCATCTATTAAAGAGCCTAAAAAATCAGATATTGGTTTAGATGTTGTTATAGTTACTTTGCATGGTGGTGATGCATTCACTATAGATTTTGATACAGCTATTATTCCGCTATTTTGGCGACCAAAAGTTAAGTTAGTATCGCGCTTGTATAACATTAAACACAACAAGACGATTAAAACGTTCAGCGTTTCTAAATCTGTTACGTGGCGCGAATTCATAGCTAAAAAATTTAGCTTAAGAGGCTTTTTTCGTTGGGGTCCTTTGTATCATAACGAAGACATGGAAATACTGTTGTATAAAGCATGCTACGAGTTATTAAATAAAATGCGAAAGGCTATTTAACCAGTAGCCAATAAGAATAATTAAAATAAGATAAAAATACATTTTGCTCTTGGTGAACATTATTACAAACAAAAGAGGAACTCAGCTATGGTTTGATTATCAATAAAAACAAATAGAAAACGAGTTAATCTACAGGCTCATTATTTTTCGAACATCGAGGATATTTATGGAAATTGAATATATTTGGGGTGTTTTAGCGGTTATTGCAGTTTTATTTATATTAATATTTGGTAACTCAATACCTAAGCATGGCAGCATAACTGAAGATGATGTTATTGTTGCTTTAAAATCAGGTCATAAAGTTAGAGCAATAAAATATTATAGATCTGTTCATGGTGTAAGTTTGAAAGAAGCTAAAAATGCCATTGAAAAATTAACTTCAAAACATGCCCTGAAGTGAGGGCCAAGTAAAATCCAGCCATTAATTGCAAGTTTTAAAAGTGGTGAGCCTCTTCGTTTTCCACCACTTAAATACAACCCTTATCCATTTGAATACCAGCGATCTAATAATCAATTGCGCTATTCCACTTATTTTCACTTCAGCGATATCATTAAACGCGCGCAATTTCTATTAAAACCAATACCCTAAAAAAATTAATTATGGGAGGTCCTGTAGTCAAATAACAATACTTTAGTAAACGCTAGTTCATATTGCGTGACGTAATATCCATACAGAACTTTAAGCTAAACATACGTTCGTGCAGCGTTCCCATTTTTATTTGACTCAATTTATTGGACATTCTTTTTATGAAATTAAAGTTATTTATCGCAATTATTTTTAGCACTTCGATGTCGTCTTACGCGACAGAAACAGTAGATCAAACGGAGTTTTCATTCGAAGACTTAAAAGCGCTGGCAAAAGCCTCAGCCAAAAAGCCCTATACAGAAACCAAGGTGCCAGCGCCGGAGTTAATCGATAAAATTACGTATGACGAACATTGGAAAATACGCTTTAAAGAAGATGAAACCTTATATCCAAGTGGAAAAAAGGCACCTGTACAATTATTTTATCCTGGGCGATATTTTCCTGAGCCAGTAAGTATTTACATCAGAGATGATAAAAATCAGGTTCAAAACATACCTTTTAGTAATGACGTTTTTGATATGCCTGATGACAGCCCAGCTCACGATCTCCCAGAGGGGTTTGGATTTGCAGGCTTTAGAATAATGCGCCCAGATATGAAACCCGATTGGATATCTTTTTTAGGCGCGTCTTATTTTCGTACCGACGGGCCAGAGGGGCAATATGGACTGTCGGCTCGAGGTATTGCAATTAATACGGGTATGAATCAGCCAGAAGAATTTCCGCGCTTTTCTGCATTTTGGATTGGCCCCGCAGAGAAAAAAGGTGAAAGCGTGTCTGTTTGGGCATTGCTTGAAGGGCCTTCTATCACTGGTGCTTATCGATTTGGTTTAAGCAAAGATAACAAAGAAGCCAAAGGCCATATCATCTCAGTGAGCGCTAATTTGTATATGCGCGCCGATGTTGAACGCTTAGGCGTAGCACCGTTAACCAGTATGTATTGGTACTCACAAAAAGATAAAACAGAAGCTAAAGATTGGCGCCCAGAAATTCACGATAGCGATGGCCTGGCGATTCACACAGGATCGGGTCAATACGTTTGGCGCCCATTAAATAATCCTCAGTCGGTGTCGACCAATAGCTTTATCGATGAGAACCCAAAAGGGTTTGGTTTAATCCAAAGAGACCGTGACTTTAATAACTACCAAGACGACGGCGTATTTTACAATAAGCGTTCATCAGCGTGGATTAAACCTACTGGCGATTGGGGCAAAGGCGCAGTTCAGTTAATCGAGATTCCAACAAAAGATGAAACGTTTGACAACATTGTTGCCTACTGGGTGCCCGAAAAAGAGGCGCGCAAAGGTGATGAGTTTACCTTTTCTTATGATATTGAATGGCGTCCACTCGATCCAAAATCAAAAAACCTTGCAAGCGTTGTAAATACTCGCCAAGGCTTAGGCGGAATTCCCGGCCAGCCTATTCCTGAAGGCGTTAATAAAATGGTGATTGATTTTGAAGGTCCAGTATTTAAAGGCTTAGATAACAAAAGTGGTATAAAGCCGATTGTTGAAGCCAGCAATGGTGAAATACTAGAGCCTATTGGGGTTTATCCGGTAGTTGGTACAAACCAATGGCGATTAGCGTTTGACTACAAACAAGCTAACAACAATCCGGTGAACATACGCGCGTATTTAGTTGATAAAAATGATGAAGCTATAACTGAGACATGGGTAAGTGATGCAAAGGTAACTATTAAATAAGACTTTAAATAAGCATTAAAGTAAAACGGGTGGCTATATTTTGATTTTCTGTCAATTATAGCCACCATAATGTCTTTTAAAACGCCAATCAAAACACCATTAAAACTCCCTTTTATATCCCACGTAAAATACAGTAAACGATTGAATCAAAATATGAACTCGGCTATGGTTTGTTTATCAATAAAAATAAAAAACGAGTTAACCTGCAGCTTGTTAGCTGTTTCGAGGGATTGTATGTTTTTTTTGAGTAAATTATTTTGTTGGGAGCGAGGCCGACAAAAATCAGGCTACGATAAAATGTTGATTTGTGGTGCTACGTGGCCAATTAAATTTGATACATATTTGCTTAAATTCCCACAAGGAAGTGAAATAGCACCACACACAGACAAAGTTGAATCTGGTAAACACTATCGATTGAATATAGTGCTTAAAAAAGCAGATTTGGGTGGTGAGTTTATTTGTAGTAATCCGATATTTGAAACAAAGCGGGTTAAGCTATTCCGCCCTGATGTAAGTGAGCATCAGGTATCAAAAGTTATAAAAGGTAATAGATATTTACTCAGCATTGGGTGGATAAAAGGGAGCTCTAAATGCTAGATTTAAGACCTAATTGTGAATGTTGTGATAAGAATCTACCTGCACAGTCCACAGAGGCTTTTATTTGTTCATTTGAATGCACATTTTGTTCGGGCTGTGCTCAAACGGTATTAAATAACGTGTGCCCAAACTGCTCAGGTAATTTGGTTCAGCGGCCAATTCGCCCTTTGGCTGCACTAAAAAATTACCCAGCATCGACTAAACGGGTATTAAAAGAAAGTGTTTGTGCGCTAAACACATAAAAACATAAAGTGTAATAATTACATTTCTGGGTATGGAGGTCTGATGAGAAAATCCTTTGAATTTACTGTTAAGTCAATCAAAGTTAAAATAATTAACGCTTGGTTTAGTGGTGCTAAATTATATGTAAATGGTGACTTACGAGATACTGACAAGACTTTGTTCGCTTTTAGGAATAATACTTTACTATCTGCAAATTTAGGTGAGTTGGGTGTTCTAGAAATCAAGCCATTATCGGGTTTAATTACCGTCGAAATGGATGCATATTTGGTTAATGGTACAAACATTCAACATGTATATAGCTCACATAAACGCCTTAGCCTAAAAGAGCAAAGGGCAGCCCGATAAAGCTACTTTAAATAACGTATATTCCTGCATTTACCTGCCTTCAGTAATAACCTCCAAATGACTTTGAGGAGGTTTAAGCCCCTAAGCATACCAAGTTAATATACTTGGTTTACTCGATTACCTTAAATCACTCACACTCTTTCACATAAAGTAAAAGCGCGCTGTACATTACACTGAGTGCCTTTGTTACATCGCTGTCGATAACCGCTTCTGCTGGGTGATGGCTTATACCGCCAGGGCTGCGTATAAACAACATGCCAACGGGGCAAATTGGAGCGATTGCCATTGCATCGTGCCCTGCGCCTGAGGCAAGTGAAGGCGATGCTTGGTTATTGAGTTTACATGCGCTTGAAAATAAATGCTGAATAGTGGTGTCGCACGCTACGGCATCGGCGGCATGAGTCCATTGCCAATCAAGCGTTAAATTGCGTTTGCTTGCTATAGACTGTGCGCTGCTTTGTATGGCGCTTAGTAAGTTAGCGAGATCGGTGTCGCTTTGTGCGCGTGCGTCTAGGCTTATGGTTGTTTTACCTGCAATCACGTTTGTAGCGCCTGGGCGAGACTGTATTTGCCCTACGGTGGCTACTTCGCCATTTTTAGCATTGCTTGCTAGTTTTTCAATTTCGGTTACTAATTCGGCGCAGCCTGCTAACGAATCCTGACGTAAATTCATAGGCGTAGTGCCTGCATGACCGCTTTGGCCTGTTAGGGTAAGCATGGCGCGTTTTGCCCCTGCAATAGCCGTTACAACGCCTAACGCCTGATTAACCGATTCGAGCACCGGACCTTGCTCTATATGAGTTTCCCAGTAACCTAGTAATTCGCTTTTATTTAGTGCGGCTTTTGCGTAGTCGCTGGGATTTAAGCCAAAGTCGAGCATGGCTTGGCGCATAGTTATGCCGTTTGTGTCTTCAATGTTTAGCCACTGTGGGTCAAATTCGTTAGCGAGTGCTTTTGAGCCAATTAAAGTTGTGGCAAAGCGGGTGCCTTCTTCATCGCAAAAGCCCACTATATCTAAATGAAAGGGCAGGTCGAGCTTTAACTTATGTGCAAGCGCGGCAATTTCTATCCCCAGTAGTACACCTAAAATACCATCAAATGCACCTGCGTTTGGTACGGTGTCGAGGTGCGACCCTATAATTAAACGTTTAGCATGTGGGTTTGATGATTTAAGCCGCCCCCAAAGGTTGCCCACTTCGTCTTGCCACGATTGCATGCCTGCCTCAACCATCCACGATGCAGTAACGGCGTTACACTCTTTGTGCTCTTTTGATAAGTACACACGGTGAATACCGCCTTGCATTTGCGATAGTGCGCTGAGGGTTTTACAGCGAGATAAAGCGCGTGTTGCGTATTCATCAGCAAGTTCTTTATCTAATAAAGGGCTGTGTTGTGGGCTTACAATCGTCATGCTAAATCCTTTTTTTATTTATAGTGAGCAAGGGCGGCAATGGCGGCTTCGCCTTTAGGGCCTTTGTAACCGTTGGCATGTAAGCAAGCGTCTAAGCTTGCAAGTGTTTGTAATACAGCATCTTTGCGGGCGTTGTAGCCCATAGTGCCAATACGCCAAATTTTTCCATGCAGTGGGCCAAACGAGGTGCCAATTTCTATTCCAAAATCGGTTAGCATTTGTCCGCGTACGTGATCGGCATTAATGCCCTCGGGTATACACACACCCAGTACGTTGTTCATTTTATGTGTTAAATCACCAAATACATTTAAGCCGAGCGCTTGAATGCCTGTTAGCATGGCATCGCCATGTAATGTGTGGCGCGCTACGCAGTTATCCACGCCTTCTTCAATAACAATGCGAGCACATTCTGAGGCGCAATACAACATGCTGGTGGCTTCGGTATGATGATTTAGGCGCTCCTCGCCCCAGTAATTCATTATCATGCCTAAATCAAAGTAGTTTGAGCGTACAAATGGCTCTGTGCCGTCGATATGATCGGCCGTGCGAATACCTGCCTCTACCTTTTTACGTTTTTGGATCCACTCGGCGCATTTGTCGCTTAGTGTCAATGGCGCTGACCCAGAAGGTCCGCCTAAACATTTTTGCAGGCCAACCGAAAGTGCATCGAGTTTCCATTCATCGACAGGAAGTTCGTTACCCACAATAGATGCGGTGGCATCGCAGTAAAATAGTACATCGTGCTTTTGGCAAATATCGCCAATATGCTCAAGAGGTTGGTTCATGGTGGTGGATGTATCGCCTTGTACCATAGCAAGTACATGGGGTTTTACATCAACAATGGCTTTTTCGATTTGCTCTGGCGTAAACACTTCGCCCCACGGTACTTCTATTGTGTGCACCTTTGCGCCAACGCGTTCTGCAATTTCAGCCAGTAAATGCCCAAAACGCCCCATAATTGGCACCAATACTTTATCGCCTGGGCGCAAAATAGAGCACAGTACGGCTTCAATCCCAGCGCGCGATGTGCCATCTATTAGCATGGTCCATTCGTTTTTTGTTTTAAAAATTTCGCGGTAACGTGCCATGGTTTCGTTCATAAAACCGGTCATTACTGAATCGTATTGACCTATAAGCTGCGCCGACATAGCACGTAAAACACGAGGGTCGGCATTAATTGGGCCTGGTCCCATTAATAAACGCTGTGGTGGGTTTAAGGTTTGAACTTGCGTGTTATTAAACATATTTTAGGCTCCCAGAGTCTGAATAAGCATGCGTACGCCGGTTATCATTAAGACAACGGCAAAGGCGCGTTTTAGTTGTTTTTGATCCAGTTTGCTACCAATCTTTACGCCAATAGGCGCAAATAAAATAGTTAGCGGAATAATAAGAAAAAAGGCAGGGAGGTTAACCAACCCCCACGTACCTAGGGGAGCATCGGTTGGCGTTGTGCCAATACTTAATAAAGTAATAACGCCAGGTAGCGCAATCAATAAACCAAAAACGGCCGCAGTACCTACTGCAACATGGGCACGTACATTAAATGCGTTTAGCATAGGTACGCCAATAGTGCCGCCGCCTATGCCAATCATTACCGACAAACCACCTACAATACTTGCCATAACGCCTTGACCAAATTTACCTGGTAGTTGTTTTACAAGCGCGGGTGCGCCGGCTCTAAATAGCATGTTTAAACTGACTAAAATAGCAATACAGGCAAACATAAGTACCAGTGCATTACCGCGTATTGAGTGCGCTAAGTAGCTGCCTACAACGGCCATAACTAAAATAAATGGTGCCCAGTATTTTATTAGCGCAAGGTCAATATTCCCTTTGCTATGATGCGAGCGAATAGATGAAAGCGAAGTAGGTACTATGGTTGCAAGTGATGTAGCGGTGGCTATCATCATTGCCGACTCTGGGCTTACGCCAAAACCTTGCAGTAAAAAATACAGCACAGGGACGATAACAATACCGCCGCCTACACCAAAAAGTCCTGCTAAAATACCGGCAAAAATACCGGTTGCTATTAAGGCTACTATAATTGGCCATTGATTTATTATTTCTGACATTGTGTTCCTGCTGTAGTTACTGTTGCACGTCCATCTGAACGAGGATCTGTTGCAGCTTCAAGGCTTGTAGGTGTATCTAAAATAGCCCCAGCGTGCCCCATCATTTCGTTATTATTATCAACGCTTACCCAATCGTGGTCACGTTGATTTAATTCATGTTCTATATGAAAAACTAACTCTTTTTCAATTTTTAAATTTGTACTTGTATCGCCCCATGTGCGTCCAAGTAACCAACGAGGGTCGCTAATTGCTTGTTTTATTGATTTATTTCGCCACGCATAGCCTGCAAAAACAGAGGCTTGAGTTTGTGGCTGCCCTTCACCGCCCATTGTTCCGTAAGCAAGTCGACGACCATCGCTAAACTTTGCCAGTGCTGGGTTAAGTGTATGAGCGGGCTTTTTATTTGGAGCAAGGGCGTTGGTATCTTGATTGTTTAAACTAAAGCTTAAACCACGGTTATTCCACACAAAGCCGCCTTCACTCATTAATATTCCGCTGCCAAATTCCCAGTAAATACTTTGAATAAAGCTGACTAATTGCCCGTTTTTATCTCTGGCTGCCATCCACACAGTATCGCCAGGCTCTGCGTTAAATGGCCATTTTTTGGCTTTACTCATATCAATATTATTAGCAAGTTCGCTTAAGCGATTATCGGTTAGTGCGTTTTTATAATCATCCCCTAACACATCAGGGTCAGCCCAAAGGGTAGGGCGATGCGTAAAGCTTTGCTTAGTTGCCTCAACAATTAAGTGCGTCCAGTCGGCATCGGTTTTAGCTAAATGCTTTAACTTATTTACGGAACCAATTATTTGTAGTGAATGCACGCCCTGTGTTGGCGCGGGTAAGTTGTAGCAATCAATACCACTGAGGTTTGCATTTAGCGCAGTAACTACCTCGGCTTTAGTATTTGCAATGTCACCTGCTGTAATTGAGCTGCCTGCTTTTGCTAAGTCGGCGGCAAATGAGTTGGCAAGTGCGCCTTCATAAAATGCGTTTAAACCATGCTTTGCTAGGTATTCAAACGTTGCTGCAAGTTTAGGGTTTTTAAAATGTTGACCTGCTTGTAAGGGCTTGCCATTGGGTATGTAGAGGTTTTTAAACGCCTCATTGGTATTGTTAGCAGCGGCTAGCTTTTCGCAGCCTGCTTGCAAGCTTTTTGTAACGGTAAAACCCTCGCGAGCAAGTTCAATAGCAGGTGCTAAAATTTTTGACAGTGGTAGTGCTGCGTGCTCATCTAGTTCAAGCGCTTTTTGCCAGCCGCGTATTGTGCCCGCTTGAGTTAGTGCGCTTAATCCGCCGCGCTCTGGTATTTGCGTGAGCGTGTTATAGGGCGTTGTATTAGTTGCTGCGCGGCCGCAGGCGTCAATAGCGGTAGGCGTTTTTTGGTTTGGGTTATCGATAAGCCAAAAGCTGTCGCCACCAATTGAGTTCATATGTGGATATACAACGCTAATCGCAGCGGCAGCCGCTACCATAGCCTCGGTAGCTGTACCGCCTTGTTTTAGTATATTTATACCCGCCTCAGTGGCCGAAAAATGAGATGCGGTAAATGCAATGTTGTGTGTGGTCATGCCGTTGTGCCTTGTTTAAAGTGTGCAGCTAGGTGCTTAACGCAAGCAAGTAGGCTTTTATCGTTACCGTGGCTCATCATTAATGAAAAACCATACGGATGATCATTTGCTAAATCAGCCAGCGGTAAATGCACTTGCGCTGAGCCACTAAGCCCTGCAATTGCCGAAAGCGTAATAATTTGCATGCGTAAGGCGCTTGTGTCGGCGCCTAATTTAGGTGCGGTTGTGGGTGTGGTTGGCAAAAATAAACAGCTGTTTGTATTTAGGTTTTTAGCTATTAGTGTTTGCCATTGGGTTTGTACTTTTAGTGCTTCTTGTTCTTCTTGATCAGTTAGGGCAAGCGCCATATTAAAACGTGCCGCAATTGCTGGAGCAAACTGGGGAAGTTGCCCCTGCAATTGAAGCCAATCTTTATGCGTTTTTGCGATTGCTCGCCCTTGCAGTATTCTAAAACTATCAGCCAGTTCGTTTAATAAGCTGCTGTTAGGTAGTTCAAATTCTTTATGGTGTTTAAAATTAGGCTTGGTTTTTTCAAGCAATTTTTTAAGTGGGGCTTGTAAAGCAGGGTCAACGAGTTCAAATAACGGCTCGCAAATAACTAAGGTATCAACGTTATTAATAGCTTGATTTGGTAACAGTACATTACCTACATCGCTTAATAGCTCGGCGCTTTGGGTAAGCCAACCTATGGTATCAAAAGGCGGAGCCAACGGTATTAGGCCGTCTTTTTCAACCACGTTATGGCTTGGCCTTATGCCATATAAACCACAATAGCTGGCGGGTATTCTAATTGAGCCGCCAGTGTCGGTGCCTAAGCCAATATCAGCTAAGTTTGCAGCAACGGATGCAGCAGACCCCATACTCGAACCACCGCAGGCATGCCCTTTTAATTTAGGATTTTGCGCAGCGCCATAATGTATATTATTACCCTCTAAGCTATAAGCCAGTTCGTCTGTGTGGGTAAAGCCTATAAAGTTACAACCAGCGGTCATGAGCTTAGTAACCGAGCTTGCCGTATTTTGAGCCGGTTTAGCTGTTTTAAACCAGTGTGGGTTGCTTGCGCTGTTACGCTCGCCCTTTACTGCAAATACATCTTTTACAGCTAAGCGATTGTTTGCAAGTAGACCAGATTGGTTTGTTTGCCACAGGGTAGGACCATGGTCACAAAAAATACCGGTCGTATTATTATTTTTGGTACTCATATCACCACTCGTTATAAAAAATCTGACCAAGCAGTTCAGATTTAGAGTGATTAAAAAGACGGATTAATTTTTATTATTTTTCAGCTCACTGCGTAACATCTTGTTTTTATTTTACAGAGCCTGATCCGCTTTTTAATCGTTTAGCTTATTATATTGTTTAAAACCTAAGCAAGAGGAATGCCATAAATTAAAATCCTGTCCAACTGGTCAGGTTTTATTGGGTTGTATGAGGTTTGTAAATGTGGGCTGTAGAAATAGTGAGATTAAAATGAGCTAAAACAAACCAACTTGGTGCGTAGGTGCACCAAGTTGGTCTCTATTTATATGGTTTTGAGTGCTAAATAAGGGGCGTTTTACTGATGATTAAACCGTTAATATCGGCGTAAACCCAATCGTTAGGTTCAATAGTGGTGCTAAGCATGGTAACAGCTTGGTTTTTATCACCAAAGCCGCGCTTTAAGGTACTACGCGGTGTAGAGCCTAGCGCCATTACAGGTAAGTTCATCGTGGCAAGTATCTCAATATCTCGGCAACAGCCATTTATTATTACGCCTTCCCAGCCATTATTTAGGGCACGCTCAGCCATAATATCGCCTATAAACGCAAAGCGTTTGCTCGCAAACCCGTTTATAACTAACACTTTACCTTTACCATTTTCATGCAATATATCGGCGGCAAAAGAGTTGTCTTCTGGGCAGGTAACGGTAACTACTTTGCCATAAAACGTGGTTTTTTTACCAAAGTGATAAAGGCCGCTGTCTGCTACTTGCACGTTATCGCGATGATCGTCAAATAAATCGGGTGTAGTAAAGGATGTCATGGGTTAAGTCTCACTTTGCTCAGGTATTTTAAGACCAATACCTTTTAAAATTATGTGGGCAATTGATTGCGTAATTTGTGCCACATCGGTTTCGTCGTACTCTAATTTGTTCATTACGAGTAAAACCTCAGCCTGAAAGTCGGCGTAATATTGCGTGGTAGACCAAATAGTAAAGAGCAAATGGTAGGGATCAACCTTATCCATTTTATCTGCGTCCATCCATGCTTGAAGTACATCAACCTTTTGTTTAACCCAAGGGCGGGTATTGGTTCTAAAGTAGTTTTGTAAATAAGGTGCACCGCGCAGTATTTCACTGGCAAATAAGCGAGATTGCATTGGCTGATTTACGGCGAGTATTACTTTGCTTTTAATATAGTTATAAAGCACGGTAGCTGGATCGTCGTTAATTGTGACGTTATCAAGCCCTAAGTTCCAATTAGCTATTATGCGGTCGATCACAGACTCGTACAGACCATCCTTACTTTTAAAGTAATACAAAATATTAGCTTTTGGCACCTGCGCTTCTTTAGCAACCATGCTCATACTTGCTCCGTCGTAACCTAATTGCGAAAACAATTGCTCGGCGGCATCTAAAATTAGTTTTTGGTTTTTCTCGCGTGTCACTTCTTTTTTATTTGGCTTTATTTGTGTGGTCATTATAGAGTTTGCGTGTTTAACGTATTGATTGATTGTAGCTTTACTGACCAAAAGGTCAATTACTAAAAAAGGTGAATGCTAAAAACAAACGAGAGGTTTAAGCTATTAACTTTAGGGTCTGTTGATCTTTGCGGATTAAAATTTGTTCAAACTAGGGGCTATTTAATCGCGGTGCGAGGTTTGTAACCTAGTGGGCTAAGTAAAAACCGAGCAACAAAGAGTAAGTAGCCCCTAGGAAGAACCCTTTGGGCTGAGGGATCCCCACTTTATCCAGCGGCCTCTTTTTGATAATTAGAAATAAAGTTTTTTAAACTTTTTTCTATATAGCTTTGTGTAATACGTCTCTTACATAGCTTTATGACTTGCTTGGCTAAGGTTAAAAATGAAAGAACTCGGCGATTCTTAACACTATTTGCTTGAAATTTTATATGCCACTTTCTTTTTTCTGCTTCACACCCTATAAACCATAACGCAGTGCTCGCTATTGTGGCTATCAAGCATAATATTCCTATTCTATTTATGCCGGTGCTTTTACTAAAACGCCACGAAAAACCATATCTCAAACTTTTGTCATCGCGGAAATTTTGCTCTATTTGCATTCTTTTACTATATAAACCAACTACTCGCTTACTCGTCATTGTATTGTCTGATGTCGCGAGTAACCATGGCTCTTTCGCTAAGTTTTGATACATTTTTGTATCTTTCGTAAATCTGCTTTTTCCTTTTCTTCCTTTATTTTTTCCATGATATACGTGTAAAAATGCATCGCATGCTGTCGGGCTGGACTGAGTTAGTCTTGCTTGACCTAACGCCTTTGGTATATCGCTGGCACCAGCCCTAAGTTGTTTTAATGTATGCCATTGTGATTGCATGGCTAGTTTACACTTCATTGAGCCTCTTAATCGACCTATCATATGCCAACCAAGTTCGCGTACTTTACTATACCAAGGCGTAAGAAAGCCGCCGTCTGTTACAATATAGACACTAGGATGTCGTCCAAGCACTTCATAAAGTTCATCTAAAAACAGGCTGTTGGTTGCTGGGCTATCAAAATTCTTCTGCTCAACAATCATGTTATAAATCACGATAGAGCGCCCATCCACAAGTAAGCTTGCTCGCAGTAAGTGATAGTCGTGACCACAGGCACCGCTCCAGTCAACGGCAATTGCAAGCATTGGTAAAGAGTCGATAATAGGATGAGCTAATGCTTTATAGATAGCGACCCTTTCATTGTAGAGGTGAGTATTTTTTAAGAAGCGATCAACGCGTTTTATTTTATGTTTTACATCCACAGCGCCAGACAAATTTCTGCCGATTTCAGTTAAGGTAAGTTTATTGCCCGAAATTAATGCATTACTGCAGCTTAGTAATGTTTTTACTCTGGCATTATTGAATGGCGCTAATGCATGTTTAAAGTACTTATGGCAAACTGATGTGTCAGGCATAGCAGTTGTGACTTATGTGGGTTGTGGTGATTTACATAAGATCATAAATTGCTGTGCCTGTCACGTTTTGGGGATTCGTCAGCCCTTTGGGCAGCGCCTGTTTGGCATTAATGCTACGTTATCGCCCATTAATGGGGAATAACCACACTATATAGGCTCTGCCTTGCCTAAATACCAAACAGGCTGCTGCAAATTTAACCTTGAAAGAACAACAGACCCTTATTGTTTAATTAAATAATTACTGTTAGTTTAGTTTCAAATTTACGAGTAGTACTTTAGGTTTAATATGGAGTTTTTAAGCAAAAATAAATATACACTGTATGGAGTCGCTGCAATATTACTGTGGAGTTGCTTAGTTGCATTACTACGGGATATTTCTGAGTTGTTTAGCCCCATTGGTGGTGCGGCGGCTATGTACTCTGTCAGTGCGATATTTTTAATTTTGGTTATGGGAGTGCCCAAGTTTAGTGGGTTTTCAAAACGTTACTTGGTAGTAGGTACTTTATTATTTGTAGCGTACGAAATTTGTTTGGCGCTTTCTATTGGTATGGCAAATAGTCGTCATCAGGCAATGGAAATGGCGGTTATTAATTATTTATGGCCCACGCTGACTATATTGCTCTCTATTATTATTGGTCGTAAAAAAGTAAGTTTCTGGGTTTACCCAAGCATGATCATTGCTTTTTTAGGCGTTGCTTGGTGTATTACGGGCGATCAAAAAATGTCACTCGATACGCTTGTTACTAACTTTGCTGATAATCCTGCTACTTACTTAATGGCATTAGCTGCAGCGTTTATATGGGCTATTTATTGCGTAGTAACGCAAAAGCTGAGTAATGGTAAAAATGCCATTACGTTATTTTTTGCTGTTACGGCAATGAGTTTGTGGGCGCAATATGGTCTTAGTAATGAAGCGCCATTAACGTTTTCACTGGGCTCAAGCATAACATTGCTATTAGCTGGTGTAGTCGTGGGGAGCGGTTATGCACTGTGGAATCAAGCTATTATTGGCGGTAACTTAATGCTGTTGGGTACGCTTTCGTACTTTACACCGGTGTTTTCTACTATTATTTCGGCGTTGTATTTATCTATTACGCTGAGTGCTTCGTTTTGGCAAGGGGTTGTGCTGGTAACAGTGGGCTCGCTAATTTGCTACTTTGTAACGCGAGAAAAGCCTAAACAACCTTAAATAGTGTCTGCAACATAAGACTAATTTTATTAAAAATAAGCCCTATTATTTTAGGGCTTTTTGTTGCGTGCAGATTATTTTGCATTATTTACCTGCGCTAGTAACTCTATAACTTTTTGTTGACCAAATGTTTGTGCAAACTGCTCGGCTGTTTGACCGGCTTTGTTTTGATGCGCGTTATCGCAATCAAGTGATACGAGCGTTTTAGCGATACTAAATTCACCTCTAAAAATAGCGGCCATTAGCGCTGTGTTGCCACGGTTATCTTCTAAACAGGCATTAGCGCCTAAGTGTAAAAGCGTGTTAACCGTGTTTTTATTACCGTGATAAGTGGCAATCATTAACGCGGTGTAGCCTTTGTTGTTGTAGCTGTCGATAGGAATACCAGCATCTACAAATTGCTCTATTACTGCGGTGTCGTTTGTGCGTGCTGCGGCAAAATAATAAGCAAATAAGCTTTGGTATTGAGTTTTTGCAGAATGTTGGTTTTCAACTTGCGTACTGGGTGTTTGTGTATCTGATGTATTTTGAGCGTAAACGCTACTGGTAAAGCTTAGCAGTAGGGCGACTATAATTAATAAATTACGCATAACCATTGCCTCTTATAAAAGAGGAAGGGGTTTATTCCTTCCTCATGGTTGTGGTTTAAATAGCTATTTAGTTGGGACTAATTGCTTTTAACTAGTTGCTTATAAGTTAGCTGCTAGTTGTTTAACCATTTTAATATCGCCTTTTACAGCTTTAGTTAAGCGTGTACCGTACTCACTATCAGCTTTGTAAAAGTGGCTAAGCATTTTGTGTTTAACACTGCTGTTTTGCACTTTGCCTAAATCGCCTGCTAGGTTATTAATTAGGTTTGTACGTTCTTGCTTGCTAAAACCACGGTATATAACACCTGCTTGCGCGAAGTTTTGCTGCTTTTTAATCGCGGCTTGTTGTACAAAGCCTTTTAGCTCTGTGTTACTTCTACGTGCAATTGGGTTTTCAGCTACGTTTTCTTGGCTTGGCTGGTAGTTCACATTGCTTGTAGTGTTACCAATATTCATTGCGCCGTCTTGGTTGTAGTTAACCACTTCAACTTTTGCACGGTTTATTGGCAATTGCTGGTGGTTAGCACCTAGGCGGTACATTTGTGTATCAGCGTAAGAAAACATACGACCTTGTAATAAACGGTCTTCTGATGGCTCAATACCTGGAATAATGTTTGCCGGTGCCATTGCTACTTGTTCCGTAGATTGGAAGAAGTTAGTTGGCATGCGGTTTAGGGTCATTGTTCCTACTTTAGTTTCTTTAATGTCTAACCACATTTTTGTTGCATCTAATGGGTTGTAATCAAAATCATCAAGCTGCGACGGATCAAGCGTTTTAATGTATAGATCCCACTTAGGGAAGTTGCCTTTACCAATTTCGCTGTAAAGGTCGCGTGTTAAGTGTTGGAAGTCTTGGCTTTGCACTTTAGCTACTTCTTTTGCGTCAAGGTTATCAATACCTTGTTGGCTTACCCAATGAAACTTAACGTATTTAACATCACCCGATTTATTAATCATTTTGTATGCATGTACACCCCAACCATCCATTTTACGAAGACTTGCTGGTGTACCGTAGTCGCTGTAAACCCACGTTAGCATTTGTGTAGAACCTGGTTCATACGAGAAAAAATCAAAAAAGCGATTAGGATCTTGAATGTTATCAACCGGAGATGGTTTTAAAGAGTGAACCATGTCTGGAAATTTGATTGCATCGCGAATAAAGAACACAGGTAAATTATTACCTACTAAATCCCAGTTACCTTGGTCTGTGTAAAACTTAGTTGCAAAGCCACGTGGATCGCGCAGTGTTTCTGGGCTGCCTTTTGAGTGAATTACTGATGAAAAACGAACAAATACGTCTGTTTCTTTACCAGCTTGTGCAAACGGTGCTGCAATTGTTAAATCATCTAGCTCTTTTGATGCTACAAACACACCGTGTGCGCCAGTACCACGAGCATGCACAACACGCTCAGGAATACGCTCACGTGCAAAGCGTTGCAGTTTTTGAATTAGTTGCACGTCTTCTAGTAATACACTGCCGCGCTCGCCAGCAGTCATTGAATTTTGGTTGTCGCCAACAGCCGCGCCGTTATCTTTAGTAAGAGTTGTTGCTGCGCTTGCCGGTAATGCTATTGCAAGTGCCAGTGCAGTGAGTGTTAATTTTGTTTTGTTTATTTGAGTATTCATTGTCGACCTCATCTATTTAAAAGTGCCGGCAGTGGTGCAGGCTGTTAATCTGTTAACGATAGTATTAATTTTATTAACTTCGGTAAAACTGATTAATTAGATTGATGTGATTTGTAAAATAGATGAAATGAATTTGCAGATACACTTTTTACATTAATGTAATTTTTTTACTACGACCTTAGTCGCAATATGCTTTTATAAAATTTATTAAATACAAAGGTGTTTAGTTTTATCTGGCGGTATTTTCACCACGTTGGTGCGTTTTATACTTACAGCGTGTTGACATATTCGCGCAATAAAGGGAATATGCTCAATCTGTGGGCTTATGCCCATGGTTGGGTTGTACTAAAAAGTTGCACAATATTAATCGCGCTTAATTCGTTATGCTTAAATTAGCTAAACCAAACAGTTTGAATAAGGTGACAAGATGAATACTAATATTGAGCTAGTGATATTTGATTGTGATGGCGTTGTTATTGATAGCGAAATTTTAAGCGCACAAGTACTCATTAATATGCTTGTTGAAAAAGGCGTTGAGATTGACCGCGCTTATGTACAGCAACATTTTTTAGGCTGCAACTTTAAAACAGTAAGCCAAAAAATAGCGGATGCATTTAATGTCACTCTTCCTGAAAGCTTTGAAGGTGACTACCGCGAGGCACTGTTAAACGAATTTGAAACCGGACTAACCACGACTGACGGTATAAAAGACGTACTTAACAATTTAGCTGTGCCTATTTGTATAGCTACTAGCAGCAGCCCAGCACGCACCGCAAAAGCGTTGAGCGTAGTGAGCTTAAGCAAGTACTTTAGCGATACGGTTTTTACCAGCAGCGAAGTTAAGCGTGGCAAACCAGCCCCCGATTTATTTTTACATGCAGCTAAACAAATGGGTGTAAAGCCAGAGCATTGCTTAGTAATTGAAGACAGTAAAGCAGGCGTAAACGCAGGAGTTGACGCCAATATGCAAGTACTGCATTACAGCGGTGGGCAACATATGCAAGGCTCTGTTAATCATGTACACAGTGCTTACCCAAATGTTGATCATTTAACGCATTGGCAAGATTTTTTTAGTGCATACCCTGCACTTAAAAAGTAGTAAACACGCGGCTTTTTAAATCAACAAAGTTTTAAACGTGATTTGCTCGCCTACACACTGACAGGCAAGCAAACGCAAAATATAAATGTAGATGGTTTTGCTTTACTAAAAATAAAACAAAACATGGCAAAACATCATGCGTTTATAGGCCAAATTATAAAAGGTAAAGTATTTAGGTATTAAATATTTTGCTGTTAACAATAGGAAATACCATGGCAACGAGTCCACACACACACACATTTAAAGATGTAAACGAAGAGCAACTTCCTGTTGCTAATAATAAGCTTCACGGCTGGAAGCATTTTGCAGGGCTATACGCTGGCGAACATGTTGCGGCTACTGAATTTGTTATTGGTGCAACGTTTGTTGCATTAGGCGCTTCAACCATCGATATTCTACTTGGTTTATTAATAGGTAACCTGTTAGCAATGTGTTCTTGGTGGCTGATTACTGCACCCATTGCAGTAGAAACCCGCTTAAGTTTATATAACTACTTAAACAAAATTGCTGGTAACTCAATGACCAAGCTCTATAACTGGGCTAACGTGGTTATTTTTAGTGTTATATCGGCCGCTATGATCACGGTATCCTCCACCGCCGTGCGGTTTTTGTTTGATATACCTGCGCAACTTGATTGGTATCCAAATAGCTTTTGGTTTGTAGCCATTGTTTTAGCTGTTGGATCTATTGTTGTATTTGTTGCGATGTATGGCTTTTCTACGGTTGCTGACTTTTCAAAGCTGTGTGCGCCGTGGCTATTTGTTATATTTATTGCAGGCTCGTTCGCGTTATTCCCTGAGCTTTCAAATCATGTATTAGGTTCTACCTCTTTAAGTAGCTTTAGCGACTTTATGACCATAGGCGACTCCTCCATATGGACGGGCACCAACGCCGATGGTGAAAAGGGCATTGGCCTATTAGAAGTGATTGGCTTTGCATGGGCTGCTAACTCAATTACTCATTTTGGTTTAATCGACATGGCTATTTTTAGATTTGCTAAACGCAAAAGCTATGGCTTGTTTTCTGGTGTGGGCATGTTTTTTGGTCATTACTTAGCGTGGATCTCTGCCGGTATTATGGGCGCAGGTGTTGCGGTATTACTTAAAACAACTATTTCATCACTTGATCCGGGCGATGTTGCATACCATGCATTAGGTTGGACTGGTTTTGTTATTGTAATTATTGCCGGTTGGACTACAGCTAACGCAAACCTTTACCGTGCAGGCCTTGCAGCACAATCTATATTTGTTAATCAATCACGTGAACGCACCACCGCTATTGTAGGTGTTGTAACCGTAATTATTGCGTGTTTCCCATTTGTATTTTCTCAAATGCTTCCGCTACTTACCTACGCAGGCTTATTAGTTGTACCAGTAGGCGGCATTGTGTTTGCTGAGCATGTGTTATTTCCTAAAATTGGCCTAACACGTTACTGGGCTAAATATAAAAATATTACCCGCAGCGTACCGGCTATAGCATCTTGGGCGTTAGCACTTGTGTTTGGCTTTGGCTTAAACGCAATTGATGTAATGTCGTTTTACTACTTGTTTATTCCTACATGGATTTTCACCATTGTTGTTTACACGCTTTTAGCTAAAAAATACGGCGCTGGTGACGATTACACACAAGAGATTGAAGCAGAAGAGCAAGAGCAACGTGATATTAAAGAATATCAAGCTGCTGAGGCTAAAGACATTCCAAAGCCAGTAATTGACAGCTCTGTATTTACAAAAGTACTTAACGCGGTTTCTACGGTTTCACTGGTTATTATTTTTATATTTGCCAGCCAAGTGATGTTTTTCAGTGAAACTATGAATATGTACAGCGCTAATAAATCGCAGTTCGAAATAGCCTGTTTTATTTGTACTGTTATTTATTTTGTTACTGCGTACTGGTCGTTAAAACGCCATAAAGTACTCAATACAGCATCGTAATACAGTATCGTAATTTATATTTTATCTTTGTTTAGTAAGGTCGCACCATGACGCAACATCAACACACTGACGCTCTAGTTACAGGGCTAAACCAACAAAGCTTGGCTCAATTACCAAGCCATGTTGATACACCAACCTACGACCGTAGCGCAGTTAAAGCCGGTATTGTACATATTGGTGTGGGCGGTTTTCATCGTGCTCACCAAGCAGTGTATGTTAACGAGCTTTTAAAAACTCCGGGCTCTGAGCAATGGGGTATATGTGGTGTTGGCCTTTTAGAGGGTAACCGTGGTCTGCGTGATATTTTAAAGCAGCAAGATTACCTTTACACGCTTACGGTTAGACACCCAGACGGTACAATAGATAACAAAGTAATTGGCTCAATGATCGACTTTTTGTTTGCTCCAGAGGACAAACAAGCGGTAATTAATAAGCTAGCGCACAGCGATACTAAAATTGTGTCGCTTACTATTACCGAAGGCGGTTACAACTTTAACCCTGCAACGGGCGAGTTTGACACCAGTAATCCAGATATTATTAACGACATTAATAACCCAAACGACCCAATTACAGCGTTTGGCTACATTACTGCTGCGTTAAAATTGCGTAAAGAGCAAGGCCTAGGCGCGTTTACAGTACAGTCGTGCGATAACATTCAGCACAACGGTAACGTAACACGCAAAATGCTTTTAGCCTTTGCTACAGAGCAAGACAAAAACCTAAGTGAGTGGATTGAGCAAAACGTATCGTTTCCAAATGCGATGGTTGACCGTATTACTCCGGTATCTAAAAAGAGTGATATTGATTACGTGGTTGATGCATATGGTGTTAGCGACGAGTGGCCAATTACCTGTGAGTCGTTTACACAATGGGTAATAGAGGACACATTTAGTGACTCTCGCCCAAATTGGGACGTTGTTGGTGCACAGTTTGTTACTGATGTAACGCCTTATGAAACCATGAAAATACGCTTACTTAATGCAGGGCATTCTGTACTTGGTTTATTAGGTTCAATCCATGGCTATGGCACTATTGACGAAACGGTATCGGATGAATTATTTACCACATACCTACGTGCTTTTATGGATAAAGAAGTAACCCCAAATCTTGAACCACTTGAAGGCATTGACCTTGAAAGCTACAAAGATACGTTAATAGAGCGTTTTGCTAATCCTAATATTAAAGACAGCCTAGCGCGTATCTGTAGTGAAAGCTCAGCTAAACTGCCTAAGTTTTTAATTGCCACAATTAACGAAAACCTAGTACAAGGTCGAGATGTATCACTGGCAACGCTTGTTATTGCTACTTGGTGTTTATACAGCGATAAAGGTTTAAGTGAAAACGGCGAGCAGCTTGAAATTCAAGATGCGATGCACAAAGAGCTTAATTCTTACGCGCAAGAGACTCAAACTAGCCCGATTGCATTTTTAAAGTTAACGAGCTTGTTTGGTAAGCTTGAGCATAACGAAACGTTTACTGCTGAATATAAAAAGTCGATTGCTGCGCTGTATGCACCTAATAGTAAAGTTAAAGCCATTATGAAAAACGTACTTGAGCAAAAGAGTAACTAATTATGAGCATTTTAATTAATCATAAATCAAGCGAAAACGTAAGTGTTAGCTGTTTTGGCGAAGTGCTGTGGGATTGTTTTGATTCAGGTAAACGCTTAGGTGGCGCGCCACTTAATATGTGTGTGCGTATTAACTCACTTGGCATTAAAGCCGACATGATCAGCGCTGTTGGTAACGACGAGTTAGGCGCTGAGTTACTAGGCGAAATTACTAGCAAGGGCGTAAGCTGCGAGTACATTGCTATTAACAGTGATAAAAAAACTAGCACGGTTGAGGTAACACTCGACAATGGTGGCTCTGCAAGTTATGAAATAGTGGCAGATACTGCGTGGGATAATATAGCGCTTACCGATGAGTTACTTAGTAAAGTTAAAAGTAGCGATGTATTTGTATTTGGCAGCCTAATTGGGCGAAGCGAAGCGTCTTTAGCAACGTTAAATCAACTCGTTGATGTAGCAAATTTTAAAGTATTTGACGTAAATCTACGTGCGCCGCATTACAAGTTAGAAACACTTGTAGATTTAATGAATAAAGCAGACTTTATTAAGTTAAACGATGAAGAGCTATACGAAATAGCAAAAGCGATGGGTTGTAAGTTTCATTCGCTTGAACAAAATTTAGCGTTTATAGCACAGCAAACAAATACCGATTACTTATGTGTAACCAAAGGTAGCCACGGTGCTTTATTAACAATCAAAGGCGATAATTTTTATAATTCAGGTTATTTAATTAGCGTAATTGACACTGTTGGCGCAGGGGATTCGTTTTTAGGTTCGTTAATTTATCAGCTTTGTAGCAACGACGACGCGCAATATGCCGTAGACTTTGCATGTGCCGTTGGAGCAATGGTCGCCGAAAGTTCTGGCGCAACACCTACTTTAACGCATCAACAAATTAGTGAGTTTATGAACCCACTTTAAAAAACATTGTGTGTGAAAGCGGTTATAACGTAAAAGTTTAACCGCTTTTTTTGTGCCCAAAATAAGACGCGTGTAATAAATATTCAATGTGGAACGTTAAGTGTGCAGGTTGCGTAAATAGTGGCTTATATCGATTATTGTATTAGCTAAACGTCTTATTGTTTGAGGGTTGAAGCTTTGTTATTGTTCGTCGATTATTCACGGATTGAAAAGGCGGGGCGACACACAATGCGCTCTATAATACAAATACAAAAAGAGAAACGTGCTTTATGATCATCTTTTTTATCTGCCTCACTATTTTAATACTGGGCTATAAGTTTTACAGCCCATTTGTTGAAAAACAAGCCGGTTTGGATTCAACTGCTGACACACCACAAAAACGCTTTAGCGAAGGTGTGGATTACGTCGCTATTCACCCTGTAAGAGCATTTTTAATTCAGTTTTTAAACATTGCTGGCGTAGGCCCAATATTTGGCCCAATTTTAGGTGCTTTATACGGACCAGTTGCACTAGTATGGATTGTACTTGGTAATGTTTTAGGTGGCGCTGTACACGACTTCTTCTCAGGTGTAATGAGTATAAAAGAAGACGGTAAAAGCCTACCAGAAATCGCAGGCCATTATTACAACGTCGTATTTAAAGGCTTTATGCTTGTATTTACTGCCATGCTACTGTTTTTTGTAGGTGTAGTATTTATTATGAGCCCTGCAGGTTTGCTAAGTAACCTTGATTTTTTTGAAGGTACAATACTGGCAAACAACACCTTTTGGGTACTTGCTATTTTAGCGTATTACTTTTTAGCGACCTTGCTACCAATTGATAAAATTATCACTAAGTTTTACCCAATTTTTGGTGCGCTAATGATTGTAATGACAGTGGCAATTGCTATTTCATTACTTATTAATGCGCCGCACTTACCGGTACCAAGTGACTTTTTAGCTTACTTTGAAGCTGATCACGCACATGACTTTTTAGAGCCAAATCCAGATGGACTACCAACATGGCCATTGTTATTTATAACAATTACCTGTGGTGCTATTAGTGGTTTTCACTCTACTCAAGCGCCTATTATTGCGCGCTGTTTAACTAACGAAAAATACGTACGTCCAGTTTATTACGGCGCTATGATGTGTGAAGGTATTGTAGGTTGTGTATGGGCACTTGCTGGTATTGCAGCGTTCCCAGAGGGTTACGCAGGCTTAAAAGCATTGCTTGATCAAGGTGGTCCAGGTTTAGTAGTAAACCATGTAGCTAACAGTTACTTAGGCGTATTTGGCGGTATAATGGCAATTATTGCAGTAGCCGTATTCCCAATTACTTCTGGTGATACAGCGTTCCGCTCATTACGTTTAACTGTTGTTGATGCGTTTAATATTCCACAAAGTTTACGTAACCGCTTATTATTGGCTGTTCCTATACTGACGATTGCGTACTTTATGACGAAGCTCGATTTTTCATTAATTTGGCGCTACTTTGCATTCTCAAACATGCTGCTTTCTACAAGCGTATTATGGCTTGCCACTAAGTACTTGTTTGACCGTGGCACATTCCATTGGATTGCCAGCGTTCCTGCTGTTATAGCAACAGCGGTAACGGTTTCTTATATTGGCACTGCAGCAATTGGCCTTAACTTATCAAGCGATTTAGGTAAACCTATTGGCGCTGTAGTAACAGTGATTGGCTTAATTGTTTTAGCAATTGTGCACTCTAAGCATAAAGTTAAACCAACAGCGGTATAATAATCACATAAGTTATTTCAAGCATTAAAAAAGCGAGCTATTGATAATCAATAGCTCGCTTTTTTTGTGTACTAAATTTAGGTATTACTGAGTTGCAAGTTCAAAGTAACTATTATCGTCGAGCGTTTTGCTTATCATCATAGCGCCCTCAAGCAAGCTCACTGTTTGAATAGCCGCTTTAGTAGGGTTGAGTTCACCATTAGCTAAGTGCGCAGCGCTAAGCCATGTTAGGTTTTGATTAAAAAAGCGTTTTACTTCAAGGCGTACTTTATCTGGAAGGCTATCGCTTTCGGCTCCTAGCAACCCGCATAAACACATTTTTTTATCGGTTACTAATGCACTTCTAAAAAGCTGTATGTACACATCAATAGGATTTTTACCGCTTGCTTTAAGCTCGCTTGGCTCGCCTAACGCAGCTAAAAAAGAATCAGTATATTGATGAGCAAGCTCTGCACCTAAATCGGCCTTAGTTGGAAAGTGATAGTGCACACTGGCGCTTTTAATGCCGACTTCGCTGGCGAGCTCTCTAAAACTAAAATTACTGTACCCGCCAAGGCGCACCTTGTTTTCAGCTGCTTTTAATAAAGCTTCTTTTTTACTCATTTTTAATATTTCCTATCCGTAGCAATACCAATTTTATTAAAACATGATCATTGTATCGCATAAAACAACTTACTAACCGCGTTAAAAATTATTAATAAATAACAACTAGTTGTCATAACTTTCGCTTTGTTATTGCACTATTTTCTTAGCGCAATAATAGAACGCTTATTTAATGCAATTGGTACAGTAAAATTATCGACCAGTAGGTAGTTATTTACAAGTGTTTTTACTTTTAAGCAACCCCCAAATTTTATTATGAATTAAGTTAAATCCCATAAATCAGAAAAATTTAAACGTTGACTTAAATTTAGTTTAATATTATAAATTACCTATCGGTAGGTAGGTTGCGCCGTTAATTCACTTCTAAACAATAAAGGTAGAGATTGCTATGAAAATTTATGATGTAGAAAACTTTCCAAATCCACTTCGTGTTCGTATCGCTTTAGCTGAAAAAAATGCCACTTCAAGTGTTGAGTTTGTAGCTGTTGATTTATTAAATGGTGAACACAGAACAAAAGCCTTTTTAGCTAAAAACCCATTAGCAGGTGTACCCGTATTAGAGCTAGATGACGGCACGTTTATATCAGAAAGTACCGCTATTACTGAGTATATTGATACCGCATTTGAAGGCCCATCTTTAATGGGTGAAACCGCAAAAGAGCGTGCAGTAATTAACATGATGCAAAAGCGTGCAGAATCTATGGTGCTTGACGCTGTGGCAACTTACTTTCATCATGCAACTGATGGCTTAGGTCCTGAGCTTGAAACATATCAAAATGTGGCTTGGGGTGAAAAACAAGGCGAAAAAGCGCGCCAAGGGTTTAGCTATTTTAATGATGTACTAGCGCAATCGGCATTTGTTGGCGGTGAGCAGTTTAGTATTGCTGATATTACATTGTATGCTGGGCTGGTATTTGCTGGATTTGCACAAATAGCAATCCCGAATGAGTTAACCCATTTAGTTGCATGGCAAGAAAAAGTAGCAAAACGCCCAAGTGTTGCAGCTTAGTTAGATTATTAGTTTAAAATTTAAGTGAAGTTACGCTTAGGAGCCAAATATGAAAATAGCTGCCGATTTTAGTAAACGAGTTGTGGTACATAGCGAATCGCTCCCGTGGGTTGCATCGCCAATGGCGGGTGTTGATAGACGAGCGCTCGATAGAGTGGGCGACGAAGTTGCTCGCGCAACGACCATTGTTCGTTATGCACCTGGCAGTGAATTTTCGCCGCATGTACATACAGGCGGTGAAGAGTTTGTTGTGCTTGAAGGGGTATTTCAAGATGAGCATGGTGACTTTCCGACAGGTTCTTATATCCGTAATCCACCGCAATCAAAGCACAAACCGGGGTCTGAAAATGGCTGCGTTATATTTGTAAAGTTATGGCAGTTTCAGCCAGATGATAGAACCCACGTGGGTTTACAAACAGATTTGATGCAAAGTACGGCGCACCCTAGTTTTAAAAATGTTGCCGTAACCCCTTTATACAAAGACGACTTTGAAGACGTAAGCTTGTTGCACTTTAAGCCCAACGCCTGCATGGTTATAAGCGCAAAAGGTGGAGCAGAGTTCTTAGTACTAGAAGGCTCATTTGATGAGCAAGCCGATACTTTTGTAAAAAACAGTTGGTTAAGAGTGCCTATCAATAGCTCCGTTAACGTTAAAGCGGGAAGTAATGGTGCAAAAGTATGGCTTAAAACGGGTCATTTAATTGATGTAGAAAACCAGATATCTCGCATACAAAATGCGTAATTGAGTCGTTTATTTGAGACTATTTATTGATCTAGTTCAGGACTAATTAATTTTAGAAGGTGTACTTTTACCACTCAGCCTATTTAAGGAGAGCAGTAATGGTACACACAACACATGGTTTATCTATTGGTCTTGAACGTGCAGGAAGAGAGTTTTTTTTAAAACTCAAAGCCGTTGGTACGCTTACTCACGACGATTACAAGATAATTACCCCAATGATAAACTCAGCTCTTGGCGAAGTTAAGCACCCAGTCGTGAACGCCTTAATAGATGGTAGCGAACTTGAAGGTTGGGAGTTACGCGCAGCGTGGGATGACTTAAAATTAGGTGTTAAGCACTCTAAAGAATTTAAAAAAGTAGCTATTTACGGTAATAAAGAGTGGCAAGCTCGAATGGCAAAAATAGGTAACTGGTTTATATCGGGTGAGGTTCAATACTTTGAAAATGCTACCGCAGCCATAGATTGGTTAGACGAATAATAAATCCCTTCTCCCAAAAAATAGCGCTTACAAAGCGCTATTTCAACTCTTAAATAAAGGACTTATAGCGAGCGTCTAATAGTTTTTGCTTATTGTTAGGTATCAATTTTATCAAAATACGTTACTAAGCTATCAATAAATGAACGAAGTGCAAGTGATTGATGTTTCCTGGAGCGGTAAATACCGTATATGCTCAAAGTTTGTGGTTTAAGGTGTGGTAGTAAATGTATTAACTTTCCATTATTTATATATTTCTGCGCAGCAAACTTAGGTTGTAGAGTTATTCCTTGATTATTAAGAGCAGCTTTTAACAGTAAGCTCGAATCATTAGCACTGAAGTTACCAGCAATCGCCACAGATACGGGTTTTTCAGGGTGTGAAAAATGCCACATACTTTTTTCAAACCGTGAATAGTTTAAACAGTTATGGCGACTCAAATCATCCGTAGTTATAGGCTTAGAGTTTTTTTCTAAATATTCTGGGCTTGCACATAATACTGAATGGCATTTCCCAAGTGGGCGAGCAATTATATTAGGATCTAAGTCATTGGTAATTCTAATTGCTAAATCTATTCGCTCTTCTACTAAATTTGTAACGTGATTACTAATTTGTACATCAATACTGACTTCGGGGTGAGCGCGTAAGAATTGTTGGAACATATCTTGTAGTACATCATGTGCTAAAAAAGGCGAGCACGACAACCTAATTTGCCCGTTTAATTTGTTATTACTTTCTATCGGCGCACTAATATTTTGGGCGATGGCAATGAGCTCTCGGCTATGATTAAGTACTTTTTCACCCTCTGCCGTGAGTGTAATTTTTCTTGTTGACCGATGGAGTAGTTGGGTATTTGCCCACTTTTCCATTTGATTCAAATACCGTGTAACCATAGATCTAGACATATCTAAAGCACGGGCAGCACCGGCTAGACTTTTCTGCTCTACAATTTTTATAAATACATCAGCTGCAATAATTCTATCCATTCACTTTGCCTATATGTTCGATTTATGCAACAGATGGTTGCATTCTTCCTGGTTTTTAATTCTTAAATTGCAACATACAATAGCCTCATCTTAACGAAATAACAAACAGGCTACTGAGAATGAAAAAAGTTAAACACGTATTAGCAGCAACAGCTTTATTAGCAAGTACATTAATGCAACCGGTATTAGCGCAAAGTGAATTAGTTGTGGATGTATATAACCCACAAGACAAAAGTATTTTTGCTGTCTCATCAAGCATTATAAGTGGTAATAACGAAGTGTTATTAGTGGATGCCCAATTTCAGCGTAATGATGCACAAGCATTGGTTGAAAAAATAAAAGCGAGCGGTAAAACATTAACAGCTGTTTATATTAGTCACAGCGACCCTGATTTTTACTTTGGTTTAGATGTAATTAAAGCTGCTTTTCCAAAAGCAAAGTTATTAGCGACTAAATCAACAGTAGAGAATATTAAACGCTCAATGCAAGGAAAGTTAAATTATTGGGGGCCTATTTTAAAGAGCAATGCACCTAAAGAACTTATTTTGCCAGAAGTAATACTATCAAATACCCTAACTATAGATGGGAAAGAAATTATTATTAAAAATTTACAGCATGATCCAAAGCATACTTACCTTTGGATCCCTTCTATAAAAACAGTGCTGGGTGGGGTTGTAGTATTTGATCAAATGCATGTGTGGTTGGCTGATTCGAGCACTGCCGCAGAGCGTCAAACTTGGCAGTCAACATTAGATAACATTGAGAATTTAAAACCACAGACTGTTATTCCAGGTCACTTTTTACAGGGCAGTAAACAAGACCTTTCTGGTGTGTCATTCATGAAAGGGTACTTAAATAAAGCGGATAGCGCTGCAAAAAATGCAAAAAACTCAACTGAATTTGTAGAGTTCATGACTCAAGCCTACCCTGATTTAGGTGCAAGAAGCATTTTAGAGTTGGGCTCAAAAGTGGTTATGGGTGAGATGCAATGGCACTAAGCGCCCTTGCGTTAAGCAATTATTTAGATAGGAAATATTAATGAAAAACGTAACGTTACATATAATTGTTGACCCTTTATGTGGTTGGACTTATGGCAGTGTGCCCTTGATCACCGCTGCTGAAAATATTGATGGTTTAATTGTAAAAGTACACAGTGGAGGCATGCTAACAGGTGATAATGTAAAATCAGTGACTCCTGCATGGCGTGAATTTGCACTTAAAAACGACAGTGTCATAGCGAAGAAAACAGGTCAGGTATTTGGTAGTAACTATACCGATGGGCTTTTAAAAACCAACGATATTATACTCAACTCGGCTCCGGCTATTACCGCTATATTGGCAGCGCAAGAGCTTGGTATATCAGGTGGGAAAATGCTTAATAGTATTCAACATGCTTATTATGCTCAGGGTAAAAACATTATGCAGCTGCATGTACTGGCTGATATTGCATTGGAGCTGGGTTTAAACAAGGCCGTATTTGAAACCCACTTTAATGCGCTAGAAGGCGATGCAACAGATCAACACATAGCACAAAGCCGCGGCTTATTACACGATATTCATGGGCAAGGTTTTCCTAGTGCAGCATTTAAATTTGACACAGGTAAGTGGCAAAAAGCTGATATAGCCCATTATTATGGAAAAACTGAGCAGTGGGTTACCTACTTACAGCAATCAGTTGCGCTAGTATAGTGTGATGAAATTTCTAAATAATAAAGCTGTTTATATTACAGCTTTATTGAGCTTCCTTTTTATAATGCAAGGGTGTGTGAAAATGAGCAACATAGACATAATTAAAAGTACGTATGAAGGCAAAACATCACAAGAGAATGGGCAAAATTTAGTTGCTCATGCAAGTGATACTATTACTTGGAAAGAGGCTGACGGTTTTGCCTATGCTGGTACTTACCATGGTATGAATGATATTACTGAACATGTTTTTCAAAAGCTTGCAAGCGAGTGGTATAACTATACGTTTACGCCACAAAACTACTTATCCCAAGATGATACTGTTGTAGTGTATGGCACGTATTCTGGTACTTATATTAAAACGGGTAAAAAAATGCAAGCTAGGGTCGCGCATATTTGGCAGCTTAAAAATCAAAAAATAACGCACTTTGAACAAATAGTGGATAGTAAAATGGTGTTTGATGCTATGCAGTAACTACGCGTTACTGCATATATTTGAACTTAAAAAACATTAGGTCTATTAAATTACATCAGCCAGTACAGGTAATGCCGGAAATGCCCCTTTAGCTAAACAGGCTTTTGAGCCGCATTTTAGGCCAAAGTTGAGGGCGCGTTTTACTATTTTCTCATCATTTATTTTAGTAGTAAGTAATACATCTTCATTGTTATGGTTTAGATAATATAAAACACCAGCAATAAAAGCATCGCCTGCGCTTGTTGTATCAACTGCTGTAATAATTGGTGCCGCTTCACTTAGCGTGAACTCATTATGATAAACCGTAGCAGGCTCAGGACCATCTGTTAAAAATACTACGCTAACACCAACATCTAAAAGTGATTGTAAATAATCCTCGGGTAGCTGCTTTGTTTGTTCTGCTAAAAAGTTTAACTCATCACGAGAGAGTTTAACTATGTCGCAATACTCATAGCAAGCACGTACATTTGCTTCAATATCATCTATGCTTTGCCATAAGCTGTAGCGTAAATTTACATCAAAGCTTACTAATTTATTGTTACTTTTAGCAAGCTGCAAAGCGCTAAATGTAGTTTGCGCAATTGCGTTATTGGTAAGCGTGTTTGAACAAAAGTGTAGGGTACTTAGTTTTTCCCATTGAATTTGCGCCAAGTGATCACTCGTTAAAAGTAAATCGGCCGTATTTTGGCGATAAAAATTAAAACTGCGCTCGCCTGTATCATCAAGGCTAACTATTACCATTGCAGTTTGCGAGCCCATAACTGTAAATAAGTAGTCAGTGCTTACATTGTATTGTGTAAGTGCTTTAGCAAGTTGCTTGGCAAAGTAGTCATCGCCCATGCCACCACAAAAAGCAGCTTTACCACCTAACTTTGCATAGCCTACGGCTACATTAGCAGGTGCGCCGCCTGCAATAGGTAAATAAGCGCTGTTTTGAGAGTCTTGCGGCAGCATATCAATCAGTAGTTCGCCGAGGCTAAGTAGTTGGGTCATATTGTAAATCCTAAAAAACCTAGCAAGGCTAGGTTAAAGTCAGTGGGAGAATTACTAAATAACCTGAACTCTGGATAATAAATCTATCTCGAGCAGCTATTTTCAGCGCTAACTGCGTTGAATTTATATGTAATAGGCTAGCTATTGACGCGTAAATTCGCCTTGTTTTCACAGAAAATATCTGGCTAGAGAAAATAAATTTAAATATCACCATGATTCAATACGTTAGTAAATATCTTAACCAGAGTTCAGGTTAAATAAGTTTGGTTAGTTATAAAGCGCTGAAAAAAAATCGTTTCAGCGCTTACACACTAGAACTCTATTAGTTAAACGCGTATTTAAGCGTTAAAGATGTTGTACGGCCATTAATAGCACGAGCACGGATAATGTTGTTTTCAGGTACTGAACCTTCCTCCGCTTCTGTAATACCTACTGTATCGAAGAGGTTATTTACATTAAGGGCAATGTTAAGGTTTTCAGATAAGTCATAACTTACAAAGCCATTTACTTGTGTGTAACCGTCAAGTTTAAGGTCGTTATTATCTTGTGCATATGCATCGGTAGTACCAATAAAGCTAAGGCCAGCAGAGCCTTGCTCATAGTTATAACGTGCCATTAATGAATAAATTAAATCAGCTTGACGACGCGGTGTATTACCTACTACCTCAGGAGCAAGTGCGTCTTTGGCTATTTCTGCGTCGGTCCAGGTTAAATTACCACGGAAATCCCATGCATCTATAAAGTAAGTGGATTCTATTTCGATCCCTTTTGCTTCGTATTCACGGTCAAAAAATGTTTGTGATGTTGCTTCAAAGTTTTGCTCTTCAGTTTCGGCAAAAAACGCAGTAGCAAACACTGATAATGAATCAAAGCGCTTTTTAACACCAAACTCAAATTGGTTCACTTCATCAACTGCGTCTTCTTTTGCAACAGAGCCGTCGGCGCGTACTTTACCAAATAAAAGTCGGTCGGCGTTTGCTCGCCCGCCCTTACTTATACGTGCAAACGTGGCAAGGCTTGGGTCAATTTGGTAATTAGCACCAATTGAATAAGACGAATAGTTCCAGTCATAGTTTACTGGACTTGCGTTTGCAGTATCAATTCCAGCAACATTTTGTTCCGGCACAGAGATCACACCGTCGCGGTTCATATCTACTGTTGAAGTCACTGCACCTGCGTATGTTCCGCGAGCTTCACCGCTATCGTAGCGAGCACTTGCATCAATACTGACATCACCTAGCTTAGTCGAAAATGCTACGTAAGGGGCGCGAGTATCGTATTCTGTATCGTAATCACGTTGACAACAGTTACCAAATGCACTGTAAGCGTATAAACCGTTTTCAGATAACTCAGTGCCATCGGCACCTGTTACATTTAATAATGCAGCATTGTCACCCTTGAGCTCCATTACGTAAGAGTTCCATAACCACGACATAGCAATGTTTTGCGTAGATGCATAGTAACCAAATGTAAGGCTGGTATCATCGTCGAACGATTTAGTTAATTTAAAGTCATTAACTATAGAGCCGAAGTCATTCATTGTGACATCAAATGTCACCATCTTCATTGCTAAACCATCGTTAAACGCTTCACCGGTGTTCGCGTTACTCAAGGTTGCACCTGCGCCACCAATGCTTTCAGCTATTGATGTTGCACTACCGACTTGTTCTGTGAAAGGTGAATTAAAGTTACCGCTAATTGATGACTTACGGAAACGGTTTTCAATACGCCAATCGTTATCTAGATCAAATACAGCTTCAAAACCAACAGAGTCAACCTTTGGATTCATACCATCACGTATATCGCCGCTGCTAATTTGGTTTTCACCATTTAAGCGTACTGTTTTAGTAAATAACGCTGAGTGAGGGGTGTCTGATTGCGCATCAAAGCCAGCAATAGAGTCACCATTTGAGTACATTGGCATAGGAAGGTAGCCAACACTCTTATCGTCTAAGTGTTTGTAATAAAGGCGAACGTAGCCATTTTCAAAATCTTTTGTAAGGTTAGCTTTAATTTGGCCACCTTTATTAGACGTGTAACCTGTTTCGCGCGGGCCTTCGCCTTGTCGAACAAAACCACCAACATGAAAACGCACGCTATCGGTTAAGTAAGTGCCGTATTCAAAGTCTGTACGAACGCTGTCGTAATCTAAGCCTAGTGTTGTAGACACACTGCCAGATTCGTTTTCGCCATTTTTAGAGATAAAGTTAATAATGCCACCAGGTGCATTACTTGCTGCAGTAGATGCTGAGCCACCACGAATCGATTCAATTGTTTGCACCGTATTATCTAATCGCATAAAAATATCAGAATTACCAAAAGCGATGTCACCGTATTGCATTACAGGTAACCCATCTTCTTGTAATTGTAGAAATTTAGCACCGCCTGATGCTACAGGTAAACCACGAACAGCAATATTTGCATTACCTTCACCACCGGTAGATTCTGCACGAATACCCGGAATAATTCTAAACGCTTCTGCTGTTGAGCGAGGGGTAGACACTTGAACTTGTTCAAGTGATACGCTACTAACTGATACACTAGAAGCCATGATTGTTGTTCGACGTGGTACGCCGGTTACAACAATTGTTTCAAGACCTTTGTTTTGTGACGCTTCTGGTTTTGCTTGATCTGTTTCTTGTGCGTGAACGCCTTGGCTTACGGCAAGTGCTAAAGCACTGATTAAATATAAAGGTGTATTGTGTGTTGTCATGTGAACGCCTCGTTGTGTTGAGCCCGATGGGTTTGTTATTTTTACTTAATCGATTAAGTAAAAATAACAAATATTTTACAATAAGCAAATTATTTTATTATTAATTTGTTATTTATTTACCCATCTGTTGTTTTTTATAGTGTTTTTTATTGTATTAAAATACAAATTTACTCTGTAATTGGGTTACTTTCTGTTAAAGCACTTGCTGATGGGTCACGGCTATAATTAAATAACATAGCTAAAAACAGAATAACTGCAAAGCCTGTTGCTAAGTAAAATCCATAGCGTACATGGCCAAAGTAGTCGCTGATCATACCCATAAACAATGGGGCTAAGGCAGCTGATAAAGCAGTAAAAAAGAGTATAACGCCTGCTACAGCACCGTGTTGCTGCACTGCAAAACACGATATACCTTTGGAATTTAAAGTTGGGTAAACCATTGACATAAATAAACCCGAAAGCGGTAATAACACGACAGCCCAATCAACGCCTCCAAATAACGTACCTACATAGCACAATGCAATGCCAAAGCTTAAATAAGCCATAACACCTTGCCAGCTATAACGGTTTAATAACCATACCGCGATAAAGCGACCTGCTGCACGTAGTACAAAAAATATGGTTAGTGCATAGGTTGCAAGGAGTGGCCAAGAACCAGTGTAGTCTTTTAAAAGCGTAGGCATCCATACGTATATAGCAACTTCAGTAGCTACATAAAGTGCGATAGCTAGCGAAAAACCAAGGGCATACGGGTTTTTAATCATTTTCATGGTGGTTGCCAAAGAGGCTGGCTTTTCAGTTGTTTTAACAACGCTAGGGTAGTCGGCACGCCAAGCTAAAAAAGCAAGCACTAAACACATAACTCCTGCAATAATATACAGGTATGTCCAACTTACGTTTTGCACGAGTAATATTCCAACCAGCGCAGGTCCTACAATGGCACCAATGCCAAAGAAACCCTCAACCTTATTCATTGTTTTAGTGTGGTCCTCGTTACTATGTGAAATATCACCAAGTAAGGCAAGTGCACCAGTTTTAAATAAACCAATCGCTAAGCCTATACAGCAAAGGAGTACTAAAAAGAATGCAAAGCTGGTGCTAAAGGCGAATAAAAAACAACTCGCTGAAAATATTAATAAACCTAGCATAATAGTTTTTTTACGCCCAAGGCTATCGGCTAAAAAGCCTAAAAACAATCCACTAAAGGCAATGAGTGCCATAGGCGCGTAATGAAATGCACTGGCTTGGGTCATACTCAGCCCAAACTCAGTAATGAGTTCAGGGATGATCATACCTACTGCGTCAGAGGTCATGGCAAACATAAAAAACATCATGTATGTAAGCCAACGTATTTGTTGCAACGGATCGTTGCTTACGTGTGTGTGTGATTTTGTCATGTATTTTTCCTCGTTAAATGCTCTGTTAACACCCAGTAAGTCAATCAGTTACTTATTGTAGTATCATGTGAGCCACGATTTTTGTATGTAAAATTTTTAAAAATTACTTGTAAATTCTTACTCGCTAGTTAAAGATATATCTTAATCGATTAAGTTTCAACATGGTATTCACACAATGATGAAGAATAAAGTTCAATTGATCACATACGCTGATCGAATCACTGGCCAAAATATAGGCGCGCTAACCACACTTTTAAACGGCCCTTTAAAAGGCGTATTTGGTGGTGTGCACTTATTGCCATTTTACAACCCTATTGATGGCAGCGATGCTGGCTTTGACCCTATTGATCATAGTGAAGTTGATTCTAGAATAGGCACTTGGGAAGACATACAAGTATTAGGTAAAGATCTCGACTTAATGGCAGACCTAATTGTTAACCATGTATCGGCGCAGTCTTTTCAGTTTCAAGATGTAATAGCTAAAGGTAAGCAATCAGAATTTTGGGATTTGTTTTTAACCAAAGATGATGTATTTCCAAATGGTATGAGCGAAGCTGAGCAAAAAGCTATTTACCGTCCGCGTCCAGGTAGTTGCTTTACCCCAATGAAGTGTGGTGATGGTAAAACGTATGATTTTTGGACCACATTTACCGATAACCAAATTGACATAAACGTAAAAGTAGCAGCGGGTGTTGCGTATTTAAATAACGTACTTACTAAATTTTCGGCTAACAATGTAAATATTATTCGTTTAGATGCGGCGGGTTACGCCATTAAGCAAGCTGGCACTAACTGTTTTATGCTTGATGAAACGTTTGGCTACCTAGATAACTTATCTAAGCAAGCAAACGATTTAGGCATGGAAACCATTGCAGAAATACATAGCCATTATCAAACTCAGGTAGAAGTGGCAAAACGCGTAAATATGGTTTACGACTTTGCGTTACCACCACTTATTTTACACAGCTTATTTAACAACGATGTAGATGCACTGCTCAAATGGTTACAAATTTCGCCACGTAATTGCTTAACTGTACTTGATACACACGACGGTATTGGCATTATTGACGCAGGTCCAATGGGCGACAAACCAGGGCTATTAAATGCACAGCAGATTGATAACCTAGTCGAAACAATGCACGCCAACAGCAACAATCAAAGCCGCCAAGCTACGGGCGCTGCGGCGAGTAATGTCGACTTATATCAAGTTAACTGTACGTACTACAACGCATTAGGCGCTAAAGACTTTGATTACTTATTGTCGCGTGCAATTCAATTTTTTGCTCCAGGTGTACCACAAGTGTATTACGGCGGCCTATTTGCTTGCGAAAACGACATGGAATTACTGACAAATACAAATGTAGGCCGTGATATTAACCGCCCATATTTAGATGCAAATATAATCGACAAAGCCTTAAATAAGCCTGTAGTAAAAGGTTTAATTGAATTAATTAAAATTCGCAATTCACACCCTGCATTTGCAGGTGAGTTTAGTGCGCAAGGTGAAGGCAGTATGTGTTGTTTATCGTGGCAACTAGATGAGCAAACTATTTCACTCACTGTTGATTTTAAATTACGCCATGCACTTATTACGCAAGTGAACGGCGATGAAGAAACAACGATTAACTTAAATTCATTTTTAGCTTAATGTTATAAAAGTAATTTACCAACGCCATGTAAAGCAAAAGCCAAGCTTAAGTAGCTTGGCTTTTTAACACATAAAACTATTACAAGGTTTGTAAGCTAACTACTCGCACCAATCTCTAATTCGTAACTGACTTCCCGAGTTTTTTCTTCTTTAGAAATAAATAATTCAGCGGCTATAACGCCTTTTTCTTGGCTGTTTTGATGAATGGTGGTGAGGCGAGGTACAAACCGGGCTGCTTCATCAATACCATCAAAGCCCACAATACGCAGTTCTTCACCTATCTTTATGCCTTGTTTTATTGCTTCTCGCATTGTGGCAAGGGCAATTAAATCACTCATACAAATAATAACATTAGGGCGAGGGGAGGCACTGAGCACTTCTTTTGCGGCAATATTTGCAAAACGCTCGCTACTTTCAGGAATGTTCCAAATACGATCGTCAGCCACCGTAATATTTGCCTCGCTTAAAGCGCGTTGGTACCCGCGTAAACGTTGATGCGAAATAGATTGTCCGGTTTCAAATTCGTGATGCTCATACACGCGGCATAATACGTTTTCATCAAGTAGCCTAAGCCCTAATATAGCCACTTTATCGCTTTGATTATGCAGTACGTGTTTAGCAATTTCGTAACTTGCTTGCTCGTTATTAATATTTACAGAGGCATTGCGAGCAATATCAAAATCAATTGTCACTACATGTTTAGACACTGTTTTTAACTGCTCAACTAACGCGTTATTACGAGGGCGGCCATAACAAATAAAGCCATCTACCAAGTCGACCACGTTGTTAAGGTTATCGCTATTACCTGAAAACAATAAAACATTAATGCCGTTTTTTTCAAGCACCGAGGTAACACCGCGCATAAAGCTGCTAGCAACGGGGTCAGACACCATGTATTCCACACTGTCGGGCAGCACTAAAGCAACAATATTAAATGTGCCATTACGCAACGATTGCGCGGCCTTATTAGGGCCATAATAACCAAGCTCTTTACATGCATTAAGTATGGCTTCACGGCGTTTGGCAGAGAGTTGATCTGGGCGATTAAACGCGTTAGAAACCGTCGCATTAGACACGCCTAATTCTTTAGCGATACTTTTTAGGGTCCAGCGGATTGGTTTGCTCATTAATTATTTTTAGCCATTAAACAGGGTATTAATAAATTAACATATTCAGCGAGTTAGCAAAGTAAAAAATGAGATTTTAGGGCTAATGTCGGCACTCTTTAGGGGCAATGCCAAAGGTTTGTTTAAATAAACGGCTAAAATGACTCGCACTATTAAATCCAACATCAAAACAAACTTTACTAATTGCATGACCTTGTAGCAATTGAGTGCGCGCTTTTTTTAGTCTTAGCTGTTGTTGCCAAAGGGCTGGGCTAGTACCAAATGTGAGTTTAAATTGCTGATAAAATTTACTGCGGCTCATGCAGGCTATTTTGCATAAGGTATTTATGTCGAGCGTTTCATTTAAATGTTCTTCAATATAAAGCAGGGCATCACTAACGTTTGTTTTAAGGTGTGGTTTATCGCAGTTAGCCAGTAATAACTCACGGCTTTGTTGTTGTAATAAACGGGTGATCAATTCATTTAACGACAAGTCAATCAAGTAATGGCGTTGGGCACCTTGTTCGCTAAATAAATGCACAATACGCTCTAATAATTGCTGCGTTTGAATATTGTGTTGGGTGTGCACTAACTGCGGTACATATTCAAACAAGCTATCGTGTGCAAAGTTTTGCTGCATGTTAAGCGCATTAGCCACGCTCGTTATTTTGTCGGTGCTAATTTCAATGGCTAAACAGGTAGTAGGAGTGCTCATTGATGCTTGTGGAAAATCAATTAATACGCCTTGCTCTGGCGCTAATACAAACGACTCGTGTGGTAAAAATGCTTTATGGTATTGGCTGCTTTCTACGTGCATTACCTTTTTGCCGCTAAGCATTGCACAAAACAGTAACTCGTTTGAGTGCAGTGCCACCTTTTGCGCACTTTGATACGTGTCGTAAATACTCAGCTCACTGTTATCGGCCGCAAACGTGACTTTATTTTCAATTAATACATCAAGTTGTTGGCGTTTTTTGTTTAACTGAGATGTGTGCATATCAATCCTTTAGGTTTTTATTAATGTGGACTCACAGACAATTTTTGTGGACAGCTAATCAAGTTTTTAGGCGCTTGTTAGTTTAATGTCGATTAAATATAAAGCATTTTGATTTATATAAATGTTCGACCTTTAGCTAACAACAATAAAGAGAGCACACACATGATATATGCAAATCCAGGCAGCGACGGCGCACTTTTAAACTTTAAACAACAATACGGTAATTACATTGGCGGAGAGTGGGTAAAGCCAGTGAATGGCCAATACTTTGATAATATAAGCCCAGTAAACGGTAAAGTGTTTTGCCAAATACCGCGCTCAGATAAAGACGACATAGAGCTGGCACTCGATAAAGCGCATGCAGTGCGAGCGCAGTGGGGCACAACGTCGGTGACCGACCGAAGTAACATACTGCTAAAAATAGCCGATCGAATTGAGCAAAACCTAGAGTTACTTGCCGTAGCCGAAACATGGGATAACGGTAAAGCAATTCGTGAAACACTCGCTGCTGACATTCCGCTAGCGGCTGATCACTTTCGCTACTTTGCAGGGTGCCTGCGATCGCAAGACGGCACAATAGGCGAAATAGACGAAACCACCGTTGCATATCATTTTCACGAACCGTTAGGTGTGGTTGGGCAAATTATTCCGTGGAACTTCCCTATTTTAATGGCTGCCTGGAAACTCGCGCCAGCACTTGCTGCAGGTAACTGCGTAATTTTAAAACCGGCTGAGCAAACCCCAGCTTCTATTTTAGTGTTAATGGAAATTATTGGCGATTTACTTCCCGCAGGCGTACTTAATATTGTAAATGGATTTGGTAAAGAAGCAGGTGAAGCACTGGCCACCAGTAAACGAATCGCTAAAATTGCATTTACAGGTTCAACGCCTGTAGGTTCACATATTTTGAAATGCGCTGCTGAAAATATTATTCCCTCTACGGTCGAGCTCGGTGGTAAATCACCTAATATATTTTTTAATGATGTAATGGAAAAAGACGATGCGTTTTTATCCAAAGCTATTGAAGGCGCCGTGCTTGCTTATTTTAATCAAGGCGAGGTGTGTACGTGCCCATCAAGGCTGTTTATTCAAGAAGATATTTACGAGCAGTTTATTGAAAAAATACTCGAACGTACCTTAAAAATTAAACGCGGAAACCCACTCGACAGCGAAACTATGGTTGGCGCACAAGCCTCAAAAGCACAGTTTGATAAAATACTCAGCTACATTGAAATAGGTAAAAAAGAAGGTGCAGAAGTGCTCACTGGCGGAAACGTAGAGCAACTAAGTGGCGATTTAAACGGTGGTTACTACATACAACCTACGTTATTAAAGGGCACAAATGACATGCGTGTGTTCCAAGAAGAAATTTTTGGCCCTGTTATTTCTATGTCGACCTTTAAAGATGAAGCCGAAGCACTCGAGCTTGCCAACAGCTCTGAGTTTGGTTTAGGCGCCGGTGTATGGAGCAGAAACATGAACCGTGCTTATCGCATGGGTCGTAAAATTGAAGCAGGGCGAGTGTGGACCAACTGCTATCACATGTACCCAGCACATGCTGCATTCGGTGGTTATAAAAAATCAGGAATAGGGCGCGAAACGCACAAACTGGCACTTGATCACTACCAACAAACTAAAAATTTATTAGTGAGCTACAGCGAAGATCCGCTTGGCTTCTTTTAAAAAATTTTAATACAACAATCACTCAGTAATGAGCGCTGCATATTTGCGGCGCTTTTTCATTTTAAGGGGTCCATTGCACCACTTACTGCTTGTTGTAATACATAAATAGGATACTAATTGAATTAAAATGTTGAAACTTCAGGGCTTTAAATAATTCATTAACTGCGTTAAAAAAGTGATTTAATAATATGAGTTTTATAAAAAGCTGATTCATAGTTAGCTAGTTGTTTACATAAGATTATTTGATGGCTAAGATAAATACATCGTAATTTATGAAACTTTACGGTCTATAAAACGATAAAGGCCTCAGAGAGAGTAACTAACTTTTTGTCAACGATATGGAGATCATTATGTACCCAAAAGAATTTTACATCCTACCCGAAGAGCTTTTCCGCCTCGGAAATGCTTCAAGTCCTCGTCTATCGAATGTTCGAGCTCGTGATGTTGATGTTACAACCGTAAATGGAATTAAGGTTATTATCGCAAACGGAAAAGGGATCAGCGTTTTCGATATAGAAGGTATCAACAATGCACCAATGACTGGTTGGGTTTGGAGGTTTCCACCGAATACCCAGCCGCCTCATGGATTGAAGATGGTTCAGGATAAGCCACACCATTACTGTATTTCGCCCACTCGGAATATGCCGGTTGACAAGTTCAAGGGACTTCTTGAGGAAATGGCCCTAAAAGCATCTCGAGTATTTAAGAAAGAAGGAAAGATTGTATGAGTCAGTTCAAGCTTGAACTTGCAGGATCAGAGCTAAAATACGTGCTAGAGGGTCTCATAGCACTTGAACAAGAAATGGCAAAAATATGTGAAACGTCAGATGACTCAGATGAGATTGCTGATGTAGGCAATGATTTGATTGAGCTGCGCTTGTTACTAAATCCTTTGAAGGAGAGAGCCATCAGTCAGTTCGGAGATAGTATAACTGATTTTTCGCGGGATGAGTTATAAGTTAAAAAGTAAGTTTGGTGTCAATACCTAATTTTAAACCAATTTAGGGTTCCAGATGACACCATCTCTCACCATTAAATTCATGATCGCTACCAGCTTTCGTATGAACGCAATGATAAATAAATCACAAAGCACAATAAGCAACACACCCACCCTACGCAAAAAGCTGAGCAATGTAGACAAAATGAAAGTAAAAATAGACTGCCCAATAGGGCGACGACAGCTGTTTATTAAAGAATGGCAAGCGATTTTGCTGTATTGAACCGGCTTTTCTTTAGGTTAAAAGTGCAATATTATCGTCAACAAAGGCATGAATAAATTGACCTTACGGGGTCAAACGAAAGTGAATGCGCAATGGCAACTGTATTGCCTAGTTCATAATATAGAAAAGCTGCAAAACACGATGCATTAAGAAGGGGAAGCCCTTTTAACCTAAATTAAAGCTACTCAACCACCCGTAATCCCGTCCAAAACGTCAATTAAAACAATATCAAACATTTCTTTATATTCTGCGTAAAAACACAGTAATTAATTGAACCAAAATAGGAACTCAGCTATGGTTAATACATTAATAAAAACAAATAAAAAACGAGTTAATCTACAGGCTCGTTAGCAGTACATAAATGTATGGAGTAAGAATGAAGTTTGATGCTATAAATTTTAAAGATAAGTTCTCGAAATTTACTGAACACTGGTCTCCGCGTGTTGTTGCAGAAATGAATGACTATCAATTTAAGTTAGTAAAAGTTGAAGGCGAATTTGTTTGGCATGATCATCCTGATACAGATGAAATATTCATCGTTTTGGAAGGTATCCTTAATATAGAATTCCGTGACGGCATCGTAACCCTAAATTCGGGTGAAATGTTTGTAATTCCAAAAGGTGTAGAACATAAACCTGTTGCTAACAGTGAATGTAAGATTATGATTGTTGAACCTAAAGGAGTCGTTAATACTGGTGATTCAGGTAGCGAGCTGACGGCTGAAAATGATATTTGGGTGTAAAGTACAGCTAACAAGTCAATAAATTAAGATTCGCTAAACATGTCATGCCATTTGCGGAGCAAATCGCCCGCCACATTTGGCTCACTTATTATTGAGGCGTTAGCTTTTATGGAGATTCAAAGTCTGTGGAATTAATCAAATATCTAAATGAGCACTTTTTTACTAAGCAAGAGTTGCTTGATATTTCAAAAGTTACAGAGCGTGATCTAGTAAAATATCAAGAAAATGGAATGATGCCTAAGTGCTCTTATAAGTTAAGTTTAAATTTGAAAAGTGACTCGTTTTTCGGTTTACACAATGATGAACAGGAAATTGAATATTATGCTAAAGGCTACGCATCTTGGTTAGCCATAATACAATCATTAAATTCAACGGAGGCTATTTATTCCGTATTTGCAAGCCGTTATCAATTAGCAATTGAAAACCTTAAACAGCAAGGTCATTCTTCAAGCAATCCTAAGATAGCTTCAGAATTTAATACTCATATTAAGGAAGAGTGGAGCCATTTTTTAAATGGAATATATGGATTGTGTACTAAATCAGGCTTACCAGAAGATATTGCAGCTAAAGAGTTCTCAATCCTTGAAATTAATGAACTTTCAGAGATTGGTGAATTGTCTACGGAACAAACTAATAAACTCACTATAGCTGTTAATCTCTTAGACTCTGCTAGTTCATTGTTTGCACCACACGAAAGGTTAAAAAGTTCACGGCATCGTTTGGTAAATGAAATTCGTCGTAAATATAAGCTGAAAAGCTAACAAGCAAATAAACTAGGACTTAAAACAGTTTGTTGTTTTTCGTCCCTCAAAATTTTAACAAACAATTTTAAGCCTGTTATTTGGGCGTTGGTATGACTCCCACTGTCAAGTTAAACGCACTGATCCCTGCCTAACTTTTTTAAGCCATAATTACTTTAGCTCGAATTAGAGCGAGTTAATACATAGGATGAAGCAAGTAATGTCGTCGGTTATCTTGCTGATATTCGTTGGTTATTACTATTTCTAGTAACAGAGCAGACCTTACTTATTTCGTCGTGGCACCTGTCTTCAGTCTATGTTCGTGGTTCAATGAAGCGTTAGCTACATTGCCATCCTAACGCCGTCGGTGGTTGTGCCACTCCCGATGCTTGATCCTATGCATTAACTCTAATTCGTTTATCATGCAGGTACTCTTGCCAATCTAAGTTTTGTATTTACTGGCGTTAGCACCACTTCTTTTGCAATTGCCCATATGTATGCAATCATTTCTCGAGCAATGGCGGTGACAACCAGGTTGTAATGTTTCCCTTTGGCTATCATTTTTTTATAGCGCTTGCAGAGCCTAAGTTGTGCTTTCCACGCAATATCAATAATGTCCTTTGGTAAACCCTCTTGTCGTTTTTGCATATCTGTCGATATATTTGCCGCATACCGATAAGTGTGTGCGCCTTCAACGAGAAGGCGCCTCGCTCGGCCGTTTCCGCATTTTGTGATGGCGCCAATATGGCGTTTGCCACCACTCGAGTGCTCACTAGGTACAAGACCAAGATAACTCATTAATTTGCGGGGGTGGTCGAAGCGCGATAAATCGCCAAGCTCAGCAACAACGCCGGTGGCGACCAACAAACGAACGCCACGCATAGCTTGTATTGCTTTTACTACAGGATAATAACGCCACTGGTGAACATGGTGTGTTAGTTCATTGTCTAGCCGTTCAAGTCGGCTTATTCGTTCATTAATTGTGTGTAAAAACTCTTGTAAGACGATGTGCTGCGCGGGATGTGGCAACACAAGCTCAGTGAGCCAACGTAAATGTTTTTGTGACCAATTTGCAGTGCCTCTGTAATTAATATTATTGCGAAGCAGCAGTGCCTTTAATTGATATTTAGCATCTTTTAAATCCTTCATTGCCACTTCGCGTGCGCGAGATAAATCACGTACGGCTTCATCTTCAGGCTCGGGAACATAAATAGGTGTTAAATCTTCAGATTTAAGTAATTTAGCGAGCTTAAGGGCATCACGTTTATCGGTTTTAATCTTCTCACCTGGCTTTTTGGGAATAAGAGAGGGTGCAACCACATAACAGCAATGGCCGAGACTGGTAATTAATCTGTAAATCCAATGACCACATGGGCCAGCTTCATAAACAAAATGAAGTGTTGCGCCAGGGTATTTGGATTCAAACTGACGAACAAGCTTTTGAACAGCCACTTTGGAAGACGAAACTCGGCCAAGATGAACGGGTTTCGCACCTCTATGTTCTTCAATATAGGCGACTTCATTGAATTCTTTATGTGTATCAAGACCGATAAAAAGTATGCTATGTTTATTCATGTTAGCCTCTGCTGTTTAGTTAATTGACAAACTAATTATGGCTCTGGCTTTGAATTAAGCTAACCCACGAAAAGCGGAGGCTAACACCGTGTGGGAGTCATTATGTCTATACGAATCTTTAGCTAGGTGCTAAAAAAGGGAGCCAGGAATGCTTAATAAAGTTGTTATAATTAGTACCTCTACCGTTCTTATAGCCTTGCTTTCTCTATTTTTCATCTCCCATAACAGCTATGCAGGATGGTCTGCATATTCGAGAATCACACCTGAAAACATACATGAACAAAGGTTTAAATTTACATTTAATAAAGTAAAATTCTCCAAACAATTTAAATTAACGCTAGACGATCACTATGTAGGTAACGGAAAAGAAGAAGAGTTCTCTATTTTAAAAAAGTCAGCTTGGATCGTTTTAACAAAAGAACCACTTAATATCGCTGAGCAGAACTTACATAGGTATTTTGGGGATAGTTCTATTATATACGACTCAGAAGTGCTATTTATTTCTAAACTAGGTTATACACAAGACTCCTCTAATAAAAATGTTCTGGAGGTCGTTTTGGACAAAACCCAATTAAGTTCTGCTTATATTTATGTTGGTTACGATAGACCAGTAAATGATGGTGGACTTAGGTATACGATAGACTTAAAGACATTTTATATGGATTATATAAGTAAAAATTGAATGGTTAGGTGAAAATTCGTATAACAAGTCGTTAAAGCAGGACAAATAACAGTTGGCTTTTGCTCCTGCGTCGCTTATTTTAGCCAACATATTATTTGCCTCTTAACGAGGCGTTGTGGCTGTAGAATTACTCTTTTTTAAGAAAAACAGCCAGTTTTATGGGTTCCAATGCATTACCTAATGCTTTAAAAACGCTTAGAGTTAATTACAGGAGCTCGTTTTTTAATTGAATTTGGCTGTTAGAGTTATTCTACAGCCTCGTTATGTGTCATAAGGAGTCGGTATTCTAATATTCACTATTTGCGTTCTAATCTATATTTTTTCGTGTTTCTATATTGCGAAACTTAATGTGATTATTCGTGCTCAAATCAAAGGGAAAATCGTACTAGAGTATATTGCAGCACTTATATTTATTGCTTTATATATTCCATATTCGTTTTTCTTTCCAACTTGGTTAAGTGAGTATTTTGTTATTTGGGAACGTACTTCTGACATTACAGCAATGATGATCTTATTTGGTGTGGTAGTATCGGCATTAGCAATTTTTAAAGCTGGGCGTTTAAATGCCACATAACAAGCTAATTAATAAGGACAAAAAACAGTTGGCTGTTTTCGTTCCTCAACATTTTAGCCAACAATTTTATGCCCATTATTAGGGCGTTAGTTTTACGATGATGAAATCAAGTTTAGCAATATTAATCACAATGTATTTTCTTTTAGGTTGTGACAGTCGAGATGAGAAAACTATGGAAGTACCTGTTGAAATCGAATTTACAGAAAGTGACTTAAATTACTTTAATCAGCTTAGCCAATATGAATTAGAATTAATTGATAATACTCTTTATTCTCATACGAGTGAAAGTTGGCAAAAAATAGCTATGGTTATTGCCAAATCTTTAAAATTGCGCGATCAATTTAAAGATCTAAATGATATTAAGTTATTACTTAGGGTTCATCACTTGATAAATACTAGTAAGCTTGAATCACAAGGTAATATCAAAGCTATGCGTTTTAGTGAAGTAAAGCGAAAGTAAAACTTAGAATAACAAAGACATATATGGACGCTCCCTTGAAGTCAAGACGAGCCGATGTATAAACATCTAAGTTGGTGCTTTTATTCATTATCATGTATTCCATTTCGCAGTAATGATGCGTCACAAGCTTGCTAAAAAGCAAAGGTACTGACATATATTCGAGCTATGGTGTCATGATTATCATGCGCCATGCTCCTAATGAGCTTCGTACCAAGGGACCTAAAAAATATTCACCCAAACGAGATTTAATCTCGTGTCTTTATCTGGTTAACCTTGGTTAGCGTGCGCTTTTTGTTTCATTATAAGTGAAGTACATACAGGATAAGCGTATGTTACGACTTAAGTGCCCAAACACCCACTCAGGTTTTAAAACCTATGTCATAACCAGGCTGTCTTAAGTCGTAAACTCGGGTGTGATTGGCGTGTAAAATACGCATAATTAAGCATCCTTGCGTGTATTTTGCACATACTGAGGTGAATAGAGGGCTTGCTTGGTCAGCAATACCCACATCAGCCGCGCCAATCTGTGTGCGGTGGCGACCACCAAACAATTAAAGTGTTTTTTCTCGCGCAACTGGTTTATCCACTGGCTTAGCGCATCTGTTTTATGGTGGCTTCTGGCGATAAGGGCGCGAGCACCGTGAATAAGTTGTTTTCGTAGGTAACTGTTGCCGCGTTTAGTAATACCAGACATTTTACTTTTATCGCCTGATGCGTATTGTTTAGGTGTTAATCCTAGCCACACACCGAGTTCTTTTGCGCTCTTAAATGCCTGACCGTTCCCGATTGATGCTGCATAGGCTGAGGCATTGAGTACACCCACGCCAGGGATAGAGTGAAGTATTTTAGCGTTTGTATCCCGTTCAACGTGTGCAGTAAGCATCGCTTCAATAGCTTTAATGCGTTTAACAAGGGTTTTGTATTCGGTGTAAATATCACTCACCATTATGCGCAGCTGAGGGCGAAGCTCAGAGTCACTTTCTAAGGCAATTATCCCTTGCTCAAACGCCTTAATACCGACAGGAAATACATACCCAAAATCGACCAATAAACCGCGTAACTGGTTGGTTGCAGCAATCCTGTTTTGCAGAAGTCGCTCACGTATCTTATGGAACATGAGTATTTCTTGCTGAGCTTCGGTTTTAATAGGAACGAATTTAATATGAGGGCGTAAGCTTGCTTCATAGATAGCAAGTGCATCGTTACTGTCGTTTTTATTACCGCGAACAAAGGGGGTAACGTGTTGTGCAGGAATAAGGTCAACGGTATGACCGTAAGACGAAAATACTCTTCCCCAGTAGTGGGAAGAATAACAGGCTTCCATAACGACGCGGCACGGTGGGGTATTTGCCAAGAATGCGTTGAGTTTAGGTCTGTTTAAGCGTTTATTGCATTCTCTTTTATGGTTAGAATTGAAGCCAGCGACTTGGAATACATTTTTTGCCAAATCAATTGATAATGTGCTAATTTTCATGGTGGACGTTCCCTTTAACTGAATGTGAGTTATAACCAGTTTGGCGCATTGACGCCGTTTTGGGGAGCGTCCATCTCATCACCCACCTTAAATTTTGCACTTAACCACCGTAATTCCTTCCAAAAAACTAATTAAAACAACACCAAACTCCCACTTTATATTCTGCATAAAATACAGTAATAGATTGAACCAAAATAGGAACTCAGTTATGGTTTGTTTATTAATAAAAACAGATAGAAAACGGGTTAATCTTCAGGCTCGTTATATTTCAATGAAAGGAATCTACGATGAAGCCGTATAAAAATTTATCTACACAAAACTTACCTTTGCTATTGCTAATCACGAGGGTTACAACTGTTTTAGCGCTCATTGCTATTGTCGTATCAATTATTGCCTTTATCACATCTTTCTTCATGAAAACGGGATTTGGGATTAATCAATTGTTTGTTTTATCAACAGCTATATTTCCATCAGCCATGTTTGTTTTATTAGGCTCTGGCGTGGTGGCTGCAATTATCGCTTTTGAAGAGAGTTATCGTAAAAAATCCGAGGCGTATATTGCATCACTTTGAAATCTAAGAACTCGCCCTGAGGTGGATAGCATGCGCTAAAGCTCACTTTCCACCGCAAATTTTAACAGCGGTGAACCCTTACTTTTCAATGAAGTTAAGGAAGTTGATTCGTCTTAAAGCGTACGTGTTTTCCAGTACCTAAATAGGATTCGTATCCACTTAAATGCCAATGATCTGATGATGGTATTATGGAATTTCATTTTGGTTTTTTGCTGCCAACTATCCTGCCAATTTCACAAATGTTTGCCTTGAAAATTTAGAGTTAAGCCCTTTCACCCTAAATAAAAGCCACTCAACCCCCGTAATTCCTTCCAAAACGGCAATTAAAACAACACCAAACTCCCACTCTATATTCTGCATAAAATACAGTAATAGATTGAACCAAAATAGGAACTCAGCTATGGTTTGTTCATCAATAAAAACAAATAAAAAACGAGTTAATCTACAGGCTCGTTATATGCCTATAGAGGTTCTTCAAAATCATATGGAAATTCGCAATATTTCCTGGGAGCAAACAATCCCGCTTCGACAAAGTATTCTTTGGCCAAACAAGCCTCCTGAATATTGCCATGTAGATGGTGATCCTGATGCAATTCATTTTGGTACATTTATCAATGACGAACTTGTTTGTGTTGCTTCCGTATACATAAAATCACATAAAGCTCGCCTACGTAAGTTTGCTACTAAAACTGATTATCAAGGGCAAGGCATTGGCTCTCAAATGCTAAAGTTTATTCTTCAATCCCTTAATAATACGGTTGTAAATTTTTTTTGGTGTGATGCTAGGGAATCAGCTTTAAGTTTCTATCAGCGTTTCGGTATGCAGCCATACGGAGAGCGTTTTTATAAAGCTGATGTTTCTTACTTTAAAATGGGAGTTGCTTTATAGTAAGTTTAAAGCGGCATATAACAAACTGTTTAAGGGTGATTCGCAGCAATTACAGCGACACCCATCCTAAATTTCCTTATTTAAATTAAGATGGGTGTCAAGTGTACTCTCAGGCTTTTGCTCCTTCGTCGCTAATTTTGGCCAACAATTTTTTGCCTCTTAACGAGGCGTTTATGTATTTATCGAAAATCTCAAAATCAGGTGAAAAATGAACTTAGTTGAGTCTACTGCTGAAGTAATCGAAAATGCTCGAGAATTTAGTTACATAGTTAAAGGGAATAGCATTGCTTATGACCGTTTTTCCCAGTTCTTCCATTGGTATTATTTCCCAGAGCTCAGCTTATTTGCTCCAAGTAAATTCATCGGGTACAGAAATACAACAGTTTCAAACTACGTTGGTAAAGGAAATGGCGGAGAGACTCAAGCTGTCTTAAATAAGTGGTTTTCCAAGCTAGAGGAGACATCAGAAGAGTACAAATTAGCTTCTGATGAACTGCAAAAATTTGCCACTAAAATTGGCAAAAAGTTATCAGCAAAAGTGTTTAATGGAACTGGTGGTATTTATTTACTTTCCAGCCACGTTAATATTTCTTTATATCCAGATGAGACTAACGAACCTGAATACAAAGAGGGTAAGGTAAGGCAAGTTACTGTAAATGCAATCGAACGTAATCCTGAAGCTCGACGAAAGTGCATTGAATATTATGGTGCCGTGTGTAACTCATGTGATTTTGACTTTTCTGAAAAGTACGGAGCTGAGCTAGGTTCAGGATTTATCCATGTTCATCACGTATTGGATATAGCTCTTGTTGGGAAAGAGTACAAAGTTGACCCTATAAATGATCTTCGTCCACTTTGCCCAAATTGCCATGCTATGGTTCATAGAACAAAGCCAGCAATGCACCCAGATCAGTTAAGAGAAATCATCAAAAAAAATACATAACAAAGCATTTAAGAGTGATTCCCAATGCTTGGCATTTTTCATTCCATCGTTGGGTTTTGTGTTTACGGTGGTAAGGTTAGGTTTTGTGCTAGCGTTGCTCACACCTTAATAATTTTAAGGATAAAAAATTGAGTCTTGGAAGGTGGGATGACGCAATACTCAAAAGCCTCTTATTTGTGGGAATAGGCATTGCTGTCTCGGCTTTATTTACTGGTTTAGCACCATCATCAGTAAACGACCTTTTAGGGTTGGTTGTTACATTTTTACTATATGTGGGTGTTTATCTGTTTATTTCTATCGTAGGTTGGTTAGTAATTGGGTTTCCACTTCATTTTTTAATAAGCAAATACACAAATCGTTCCTATTTATATTATGCTGCTATACCAATGGCGTTTGTTCTACCGTCCTTGTTTTATAAAGGTTCATTGTTGTTTGGTCTCGCAGCACTATTTCAAGCCTTAATATTTCGTTTTTACGTTTACAAAAAAATATACCAAACGCATCAAACCTGATTCCGCAAGCAGGCCGGTTTTTTGCAAAACACGGCGCAAAAAAGCGTCCAACTTGCTCCGCTGTTTATGCGGGCGTTATAACCATTTTTAGTGGGGTGGCCGTGTTTAGAGGATTAGGTCAATGGAAAAACTCATTGAAGCCTGCTCACCAAGTTTACTCTCAAACGGGCTAATAACAGCTGGCTATTGTTCGTGCTTCACACATTTCAGCCAACGTTCTTTAGCCGTTTAATGTAAGCATTAGACGATTATCTATTCCATCACTCATAAGGATTACTATGTTAATAGGTCGTGTTTCTGAATTGACTGGAGCAACTCGAAAAGCTATTCGGTACTATGAGTCAATTGGTTTGATAACGCTTCCAAATAGAAAAGGTAGCTACCGTATTTATAGTAATCATGATGTTATGGTTATAAGTATGATTTGTCGTGCTAAAACCCTTGGGTTTAGCCTCGGTGAAATCAAGGATATAGTGTCTAAAAAAACGGAGGAAAAGAAACTTCCTATTGATTTGATTCACCTACTTATAGATAAAAAAATATCACTTTTAAAACAAGAGATTGACGAGATTTTGCTGAAAAATGAGAATTTGAAGCAATTTAAAATAGATTTAGTTAAAGAATTCACTTGACCTTCCCCTCAAGGGAAAGGCTTACAGTTAACTGATAATTAACTCATAGGATGATTTATAGTGAAAAAGCTGAATTTAGAAAACACAAATATATTAATTACAGGCGCATCTTCAGGCATCGGGAAAGAGTTTGCTAAACAACTCGCTAGCAAAGGAGCTAATTTAATCCTAACAGCCAGAACGCATAGCGATCTAATAAGTTTAGCGCAAGAGTTAGAGCGTGAACATAGGAACATTTGGATTAAAACTATTCCCGCCGATTTAAGTGAACTAAATGGCCCTAAAAAATTATTTGAACAAATAAATGATTTAGGCTTGTCAGTTGATTATTTGATTAATAATGCTGGTTTTGGAAAATTTTGTGAGTTTTCTGGTGAGAGTTTTGAAACTTATCATAAAATGTTGATGTTAAATGTTAATGCATTAGTTGAACTTACTCATTTATGTTTGCCTGCAATGGTAAATAAAAATAGCGGCGGAATTATTAATGTAGCATCTATTGGTTCTTTTCAACCTTTACCATACCAGACTGTTTATGGTGCATCTAAAGCTTTTGTATTAAGTTTTTCAGAGGCTCTTACCGGAGAATTATTAGATAAGAATATTCGCGTCATGGCCTTGTGCCCCGGTACTACAGAGTCTCGTTTTATGGAAAATGCTAATGCTGATACATCCAATATGAACTTGGCTCCTGCAAGCAAGGTAGTTAAATCTGCGCTCGCGGCTTACGAAAAAAATAGAATGTATACAGTATCGGGTAAGATTAATTACGTAGTCTCTTTAATACCTCGATTATTTTCACGTAAAAGGACAGTCAAAATAGTTGTTAGCATGTTTAAGGACAATGTACTGGGAAAAAGCTTAGTTTAAGGTTCATATAAGGACATGCCTTGAGGTGGACAGCAAGCACTAAAACTCACTTTCCACCGCAAATTTTAATAGTGGTGAACCCTTGCTTTTCAATACAGTTAAGTAAGTTGATTTATCGTAGGGCGTATGTGTTTTTAAACACCTAAACAGTATTCGTATCCACTTAAATGCTAATGTTCTGATGATGCTATTATGGGGTTTTCCTTTACTTCTTGCTGCCAACTATCGTGGCTAAGTAACGATGCTTTAGCGCAAAATGAATAACGCACAGATTATTACTTTGTAAAGACGCTCAATTGTTCTTCAAGCCAAAGCATAAATGCACTTACGCGCTTGGGCAGGTGGTGCCTATTTGGGTACAAAATATTGATTGGTAGGTCGGGCATCGCGTATTGAGGCAAAACTTGTATAAGTTCGCCAGATTCAAGGTATTTACTTATACCGTGAATAGGTGATTGAATAAGCCCGAAACCACTCAGTACTGCGCTTAAATATGCCTCTGAGGAGTTAACAGTAAGCTGGCTTTTCATCGTTATTGATTGCAATTGATTATTGCTATCTAAATATTCGAAACCCGGATCAGGGATACCAAGTGTTTGACTGTAGCGAACAATGTAATGATTTTTTAAATCGTTAAGAGTTTTAGGTAAACCATGATTTTTTACATAATAACGGCTTACGCAATTTAAAACTTTAAAGCTGCCCAAACGTCGTGCAATTAACGATGAGTCGGTAAGTTCGCCCACTCTTACTACGCAATCAAATCCTTCTTTAATGACATCTACTCGTCTATCGGAGCTGCCAAGTTCTATTTCAAGATTTGGGTGCATTTTTAAAAACGAACTTAAGTTTGGAATGATGGTATCTCGACTAACAGCTTGTGGCATATCTACACGTATTCGGCCTGTTAAACCTTTATCCTCACTTACAAATAAATTTTTTAAATCGTCAGCGTCGCTGATAATTCCTAGTGCACGTTGATAAAATAGCTCACCGTCTGAAGTCATATTTACAGTGCGTGTAGTACGGTGTAATAAACGCGTATTTAATGTACTTTCAAGCATGGTTACTGCTTGCGATACACTTGACTTAGGAAGATTTAAGCTTGTTGCTGCTTTAGAAAAACTACTGAGTTGCGCTACTTTAATAAAAATACGTATTGCGTTTAGGTCTTTCATAACACTGTTTATTGTTCGTTTATTTTGAACAGTGTAACTCTTTTCAGCCTGTTTATCTTTGTTGCTTGAAAAAATATACTGGCTTGGAAGTTATTTAACTCCCCGCTTTTATTTTCAACAGGATATAACAATGAACAAACGAATTGCAGTGATCACCGGTGGTAATCGTGGGCTTGGTAAAAGCACGGTGCTTTGCCTTGCAAAGCAAAATATCGATTGCATTTTTACTTACCGTCGTCATGAAAAAGAAGCAAAAGAGGTTGTAAAGCAAGTACAGGAGCTAGGCTCTAAAGCGGTTGCATTGCAATTAGATGTAAGTGATATGCTCGGCTTTGAGGATTTTGCACAACAACTACAAAATGTCCTGCAGACTCATTGGCAACAAAGTGAGTTTGATTACTTAATTAATAATGCAGGGGTGGGGCTTACTAGCAGTTTTGCAGACACAAGTGAATCAACTTTTGATACGTTAATAAATATTAACTTAAGGGGAGTATTTTTTGTTACCCAAACATTGTTGCCCTTTATAAAAAACGGTGGTCGTATTATTAATTTATCAAGTGGTTTAACGCGTTTTTCATTACCCGGTCATATTACTTATGCAATGACCAAAGGTGCAATAGAAGTAATGACAAGGTATTTAGCTCAAGAACTTGCACCTAAAAATATTACGGTAAATGTTGTAGCCCCTGGTGCAATTGAAACCGACTTTGGTAATGGCGTCGTTCGTGATAACGATGAAGTAAATGCGTTTATTACATCACAAACGGCAATGGGCAGAGTTGGTGTAACAGACGATATAGGGCCTATGATTGCTAACTTATTAGCGGACGAAAACCGTTGGATGACAGGCCAACGACTTGAGGTATCGGGCGGTATGTATATGTAATCATACCAACCGGCATGAATCTTTGAGCAATTTAGTGAATTAAATTTCACTATAGCGTCGTCTAAATTTTTCTTTAGAACAACTATGTACAAAAATTTTTGCCCAGCTCTAGCGTAATTTTCTTAACGTTAAATAGTCCCCATATATAAACAGATTGGTATCACTTATTAAAAAATTATGACTTTAGACAATAAAAAACCGCTCGGTGAGCGGTTTTTTGCATTTTTTACTAAAGGAAATTTAGTTAGAACGTGTAACGAGCACCAATTGAGTAACGAGGACCGTATTGATTAGCAAATAAGAACTGCTCTTCGTAACGTCCGTAACCTTCTTCGGTTGCATTATTTAAGTTTATGCCATCAAAAAATACCGTTACGTTTTCGCTTACATCGTAGTTAACGCTCATATCCCATTGGCCATACGCTTTAGCATATTGCGGAGGCGCATCAGCTGAACCTTGCGCTTGGCCTACACCAATTAGGTATGAGTCGCGCCATGCATAAGTAATTTTAACTGATAGGCCGTCTTTTTCGTAAAAGCCTTGGAAGTTAGCTGAGTCACTTAAGCCTGTAAGTGGTGCTTGTTGATCAAGGCTTTCGCTATCAAATTCAACGTCGCCATCTACAAACGTCGCGTTAACACCAACACCAAAACCGGTTTCACCAATTAAGTGTTGAACAGCTACTTCAAAACCATCTACCGATTTACTGTCGGTGTTTTGTGGTTGGCTAATATTCCATGTAATTAGCGGATCGTCGCTGTTTGGCTCAATAACGCCATTTGCATTGCCGTAACCGCTGGCAATCATTTGTGCAAAAATAGCGTCGGTTGTTGCTTGCTCGCCACGTGATTCAATATCGCTTACGGCTTGTAAGTAACGAGGGCCGTTTAAAACATCGTACAAGCCATCAATAGTGGTTTGCGTAATGGTGGTTTGAATAAAGTTATCAACATCTTTTTTAAAGTAACCAACAGACGCGTAGCTGCCTTCTGCGTAGTAATACTCAAGTGATAAATCAAGGTTTGTTGATTCAAACGGCAATAAGTTTGTATTACCTTGACTACCTGTGCGAGAACCTGGTTTTGGGCTGCCTGTTAAGCTGCGGCCACCGGCTAAATTACCTAGTGGTGCACGCGACATTGTTTTACCCCAAGATACGCGGGCTACTACGTCTTCAGTTAAATCAACACTTACGTCGATTGAAGGCAGTAAAACATCGTAATCACCTTGTTGTTCTAAGAAGTTATCATCGCCGCCAGCAGCGTATTGCATGATCCACTCAGAAGCGCTGATCCAATTAACTTGATCTTCAACGCGTTGACGTACAGTACTGGTTACGTCTGTTTGCTCATAGCGTAGGCCTGCATTTACTTTTACGTAGTAGTTACTTACGTCAAATTCCCAGCTTGATTGAACATAAAAGCTATTAGTGATTTCTTCTACGTAACTTTCGCTGTCAATACCATCCATATAGGCATTAGCTGCGTATGCATCTGAGCCTGTTACATCTGCTGTTAAATAAGCAATTTGGCGTGCAACAGCTTCATCAAAGTCATACGTGTAGTAGTAATTAGGTTGTAAGTCGCTACCGCCGCCAGCAAATTGGTCTAAAAGACCCGATGTATCGTGACGTGTAAACATGCTATCTGGGAATATTTCTGTATACGATGGGTTAAAGCCTGGACCACCTACTAAACCACTCCACGCGGTGTAACCACCGGTGTTTTGCTCAGTACGTGATGTACCAAATTTAACTTTAACTAAACCAATGTCGTAGCTTTCGTTATACCACGTAGTATGTAGTTGTAACTGTTCAATGTTTGACTCACCCGGTGAGTGAGTAAACTGACTAAAGTTTGAGTCAATTTCGCCTGGTGTTAGTTCGCTTGTGCCGTTTAACCAGTTAACTTGAGCACTTGGAATATCGCCTGTGCGGTAATCGTAAATTTTATTAGCAAGCTGATCTGAGCCCAAAATCACTTGGCCGGTACTGCCTAGCCCGTCATCGGCGCCGTTGTCAGTCTCATTTTTAGAGTCGTGGTAATCAAGCTCTACGTGCCATGTGTCGTTAATTTCCCAATCAAGATTTAAACCAAGTGAGCGTGCTTTTACTTCTGTAGTACCTTTATTGGCTGTGAATGACGCATCGTTACCGCTAATATCAGCATAAACAGCTGTACCATTTTCATCTAGTTCGTAGCCATTAATATTGCTACCAAAGTCGTTCCAAATACCCCAACCAATACTCTGAGAACCTGTTACAGCTTTACTTGCGGTGTAATCAAGTGTTGCTACAAAGCCATCTACCGGTGCGTATTGAAAGGTAACTTGTCCGTTTGTTCGTTCACGTTCTACATCTTCAATAGAGTAGTTCATGTCTTTAGGGAGGTAGTAGTTACCTGCAGGGTCTGTGCGGTTATCAACTACGTTGCTGCTATCTAATTCAGGTAAGTCTACGTTTGCCTGCCAGCCTTGAATATTGGCACTTTGTTTTTGAAAGTCACGCTCTTGGTGCGAAAATGAAAAACCAAAACCAAAAGTGTCATCTACAAAAGTATTGCTATAAACCGTAGAAAACTCTGGTGTTACGTCATCGCCAGCTTCGTTTGACGAGTCGTGGTTTGCTTTAACGGTAGCTGAAAAGTTTTGACCCGGCTTTTGAAAAGGGCGCGCAGTAGAAATATTAACTGTTGCACCTAAGCCACCGCTTGGCACGTCTGCACGTGCTGTTTTAAATACTTCAAGCGCACTTACGCCTTCAGAGGCGATGTTTTCAAGGTTATACGAACGTGTATAACCTGTGCCCGGCATTTGGCGGCCATTTAAGGTAATTAAGTTAAACTCAGGACCAAAACCACGTACTGTAATTTGGCTACCTTCACCGTTTGCACGACTTACCGATACACCGGTAATACGTTGTAATGATTCTGCTAAATTGGTATCTGGGAATTTACCCATTTCTTCAGATGAAATGGCATCTACAATGCCAGAAGAGTCGCGTTTCATATCCATAGAACGAATAAGTGAACCACGAATACCTTTTACTTCAATAACTTCTACATCAGATGAAACGCTTGTTTCTGCTTCTGCCGCAATAGCTGTGTTTAATGTGCTCGCAGCAATGATGAGAGACACAGAAGCCGCAAGTTGGCTCTTTTTAAAATTGAATGTGTTCATAATAGCTCTGCTTTATAAAATGTTGTTCAAGTGTGAAGGTGCTGTGTAATACCAATTTTATTAAAAACATGATCATTTTATCGCATTAAATAACTCACTAACTGCGTTAAAATTATTCATATAGAACAACTATATGTCACAATTTTCGCCTTGTTATTGTGCTATTTTCTTAGCGCTATAATAGGTCTCTTGTTTAATTCAATTGGTATAAACACCTAGAATTTTGTCAGTGAAATCTTAATTATGGGTTTGAAATTTTTACATTATCAACACGGTATACTGCGCCAGCGCCTTGGCCCCAATTAGGAAAAATCATTAATACATCTATTGCACTTACATCTAAACCGGCAGCCGATAAGTCAGAAAGCGTATAAGTATATGTTTGCCATTCGTTTAAAATAGGGGCAATGCCTTCAACACTTTCAGTAAGTTCAAGCTCTACGGCAGAGTCACCTTCGTTTGATTCAACTTTGAAAAACCATGGGGCATCGGGTGTGCTTGGCATACTCGTAACTTTCATATCAAACGTAATTTGACCAACCGTTATGATAGCGCTTGCATCAAATGCTTCGCCGCTCCCGCCAACAGATGTACGGCTATTAAAGCCCATTACGGTAGGCGTATCGTTTATTATAAACTCTGCTGTTATACCATGTTGTTCATCATCCATTGCTTCCACTGGCGTAGAGCCGCTACAGCAGTCCCACATTGGCCAATCAAGATTTTGGGTATCAGAGAACACATCAAGTTCAGGGAAATCTTGCGTAATTTTTACATCATCAACTCTATAAACAGCACCATTACCAGTGCCCCAAGCAGGAAAGATCATAACCGCATCAATTGCGCTAATATCTAGGTTTGCAGCAACAAGATCGGTTAATTTAAAGGTGTATGTTTGCCATTGACCTACAACAGGGGCAATACCTTCGACGCTTTGAGTAATAGGCAATTCGGCTGCAGTAGGTGTGTCCCCTGCGCTTTCAAGCTTAATAACCCATGTAGAGTTTGCATCAGCAGGTGCGCTAGTTACTTTCATTTTAAATTGAAAATACCCTTGTGCTAACAGTGGTGTTGCATCGAAAGGTGATGCTACGCCTGCTTCATCAGAAATGTTTGCTGCTCTTGAGATAAAGCCGTTTACAGTTGGGTTTTCACCAACACTAAATTCAACTGTATTACCTTGCTGAGCGTCAGCTACTATTGCAGGAGTTGAACCTCCGCAACAATCCCATGCAGGCCAATTAATATTAAAAGAATCACTAAATATGGTTAATGGAGTAACTCCTCCAGCTATAGGAACTGGTGCCTCACCCTCAAGTAAGGCATCGTTTAAGCTATCGTAACCTGGGCGAATGGTTTCACAACCTTTACCTGTATCAGGGTTTGATGCACATTGATAAACACGTACGTAATCAATAGCAAAGGTTTGGCCGTTTTCAAATGCGCTAGCGTCTACACCTAAATCATTAACGTTTTCAGGCCAGTCGCCGCCTACTGCTAGGTTTAGCAATAAGTGAAAGTCTTTATCAAATGGTGCGCTATCCCAATGCGTTGTAAGTTCGCCAGAACCTTGTTCAAAGTATTCTGCAAACCAACCACGATGTTTTAAGCCCGCAGGCTCATTTTTGGAATTATATAAAACCTCAGATTGACGCTGAGTTGCATAAAGGTAACCGTCTACGTACCAGCGAATTTCACCTTCTTGCCATTCAACAGCATACGTATGGAAATCATCTGCCGGATTAGTATTCTCAGGGAATTTAAATTCTTTGCCCGTAGAGCTGTTATCTGGCCATGCACGTCCGTAATGAAGGGTACCGTGAATACTTGACTCTATCCCGCCGTCTTCATCTGGTGTTTTAAGGTTTACTGATTCTAAAACATCTATTTCACCAGAACGAGGCCAAGTGCCGTAAACTTCATCTGTTGGCAGCATCCAAAATGCTGGCCAGCTACCTTGCCCCGATGGAAGTTTGGCGCGCACTTCAAAACGACCATATGTAAAGTCGGCGTTGTAACGCGTATTTAAGCGCGCTGAAGTGTAAGGTTTTTCTGCACCTTCTTCGGCCGGTAGGGCAACAATGTTTAACACACCGTCAGCAATAAATGCATTATGCTCGCTGTCGGTGTAACACTGTTTCTCGTTGTTACCACCGCCATTGCAGTTTAATTCGTAGTTCCATTTGTTTGTATCAATGGCTGAGCCTTCAAACTCGTCGCTCCAAACCATTTGCCAATCTGATACTGGCTCAGAGGCATCTACATTTTCAAAATTTGATTTAGTGGCAGAGTCACCACCACAGCCAGCTAACGTAACTAAAGAGATAGCGGCAAGTAAACGTGTAATGTGCGTTGTTTCAATGTTCATAACTGAACCCCGGTTTCAACAGATTATTGTCAGATTAATTGTTTTTGAGCTTTGTTTTTCGTGCTGTAAGCGCTTACATTTTTAACTTGTGTTTTGTAAGCGCTTACAAATGATATTGCGGAGTGACGAATTGGTCAACTTATTTGTCTAATTTATTTACAATTAGTTTACGGTAAGACCTATGCAAAAAATCTAATTAACTTGAACTGAGATTAATGAATATCATTGTTGGTTAACCCAAGGCCCACTATAAACCTTGTTTTTATCGCTATAACACTGCAAAGCTTTTCTTTTTACTGCACTGGGCTCTTCTCTAGACAATACTCTTGTTATAGACAGCGCTTGCAGAGCTAAAGTTGTATTGTTCAGAGCTTGTTTACTAGAAGCGCCAACCCACATTATTGTTTCCTCACTCCCTTGAATAAGCACTTCAATACGTTGTGGCTGGCCCTCAAAATCGGCGCGTTGAATAAGGTAGTCTTTGTTTTTAGTAATACTTCCTACACTGGTGATATTAAATAGTGGAGTTTGAGTAGGGTTTAGTATATAAATTATGACCTGATGGTGCTGAATTTGTAAAACAACTGACTGGGAAATTTTATTTTCTAATGTTAGGTGATACCAACCTCTATTAATAAGGCCAAGATAGTGTTGGTATTTTTCAACTATATATCGTTTTCCGCCTGTAACAATATGTCGAATAGGTAGATTCGGGCTAGGAGATTCTATTGCTGTACTGAGTAAAAAACACTCTATTTGTCCACCGTTACCACTGGTAATCGACAGCGAAATTGTCGATGTATCGTTACCTGAAACTAGAATTAGTGATGCATCGCCTTGTTTGTTTTCTGAGCCTGGAATTGTCATTTTTTTTGGTGCTTGCTGATTACTCCAATTTACATCTAGGAAAACATTTCTGTCATTTTTGGACGTATTGTATATAAGTACACAGTAAATACGTTTAGGAAACAAAGACGTACAGGTTATAGTTTGTCCTTCACAGAGATCTACTCTTTCTCCTATACTCCAGCTATTTGAATTTTCTGGGTTACTTATTGCCTTGCTATAAAAAGAGGGAATGAGGGTAGATGTAAATAAGCTTAAGGAAAGTTTAATAAACTTTCTTCGCGCTTTAAGTTTTTGATTACTTTGTAATGGTTCAGGAGAAGATGTTTTAAATTTCATATTATTCATCGACTCCTGTTACATTAAAGCTAACTTAAATGTATTGAGCAACTATGGTTGAGTCAGACGAATTTTGCTGACTATCAGCATTCATCCATACTTTTTGCTGACCATTACCTTGGCCTTGGTAAGTGATCGTTTGTGGTTGCCCTTGTGGTTTAACAACTTCATAGCTTGAACCTTCAGCTACAGTACCTGTAGGTACGATTATATTACTTGGGTCGCCCACAGGGTTATTTATAAATACTTTTGCATGGTTCTCTGAAAACTGAACAGAGATAAATTGAGTTTGTGGACTATTCAGCGTCAACTGATACCAACGTGACTCCGGTACTGCGTAGTATCTAGCGCGTTTATTAAATTGTTGCAGCTCACCATTGAATGGTAATTGCATGTTTTCGATGCCTGATGTATTGGTTGGCATACCAACACTACCGATCCATGCATCAATTTTTGCACCACTTTGATGGCTCACAATCGACACATTAGCGGTTTGTGTATCGTTTCCTGAAATAAGGGCTAAAGCCGCTAGACCATTATTTCCTGTTGTTCCTGGGACATTGACAGTCTTAGGGGGGTGGCCGTTACCTATATTTACGGTCACTGGGATATTTTGGTCTTCCCCTGAAGCATTATATAAAAATACAGCGTAAAGCTGTCCTGCCTTTAGGTTTTCGCACTGCGCTGTATCGCCACCTGTAAGTTGAATAGAACGTCCGTCATTCCAAGTAATTGTACTCATAGCTCTTATCTCCAATATAATAAATTAAAGTTCTAAGTACCAAAGTGAGCAATCGTTGCTCAATACATCAGGTTCGATAAGAGTAGTTCTATTTAGCAATAATAATTATTACACTTTATTACACTTGTTTAAGAAAGCTGGATTTTAATATTTTATTGTAATAATAAAATATGAGTATTGTTATTATTTGTCTATTTATTCAACAGTGTGTTTATAAAGTCGTTTAATTCAATTGTAGAGTGCAATCGTTTATTTAGTGAACATCAAGTTAAGCTCACTTATTTTTTAAATGGCATGATCAATAAGCCCCACAACGAGGCATTTTGCTTTTGGCTTGGGTATTCTTTTAAGCCAATATTTATATCTGCGTCGGCTTTTTTTGCTTTATCTTTGTAGCTACCAAATAATTTATCCCACCAAATTACACTAAAACCATAGTTTGAGTTAGTTTCACTAACCACTTGGCTATGGTGAATACGATGCAATATTTGCGTCATTAGTATTAAGCGCAGCGGCTTTTCAATGGCATTAGGTAGGCGTATATTTGCATGATTAAATAATGCTAAACCATTAAGTGCTATTTCAAATATAAGTACCGCAATGGCAGGTACGCCAAGAGCAGTTACTGCAATGAGTTTTATAAGTATGCTCAGTACAATTTCGATAGGGTGAAAGCGCAAGCCCGTACTTGTATCAACATGCGCATCGGCGTGGTGTACACGGTGCAAGCGCCATAAAATAGGCACTTGATGAAATAATCTATGCTGCCAATAAATTAATATATCGAGTAAAAGTATGCTCAATATAATAATTAAACTGCTTGGTAGGGCTATTTGATTAAATAAGCCAATGCCGTGCTCTTGATTGTAAAGTGCCACGGCGGTTAACCCAATAGGGACCACTAAGCGCGCAATAACTGATGAAGCAAACACTAACCCAAAATTAGCAAACCAACGTGTACTGCTTTTAATAGGTGCTTGGCGAGCAGGCTTTTGCCATTCAAGCAGCATCATTATAATTAAAATGCTAAAAAAGCAGCCGAGTCGCCACCATACTTCATTAGTCATTTATTACCTCAGAATTTGCACTGCTAGGCACGTTTTCAGCTGCTTTGTTAGCATCGGCTTCTTGTTGCTTAAGCGTGTGATAACCGCCATGTATACGGGTAAAAATAGTTATGCCACACGCAATAGCAAAAATGCTCGCCATAACTGCAAAGTGCTGCGGCCAAATACAAAATGCAATAAATAGCGCTATTGTTTCAGTGCCTTCGGTTAAGCCGTTTAAGTAGTAAAAGCTTTTGTATTTAAATTGCGGTTTTTCGAGTTTAAATTTTTCGGCGGCAATCGCAAAAGCTAAAAAGCTGGAGCCCGTACCAATAAAAGTGGCAAGTAATAACGATCCCGCTATCGCGTTTTGCTCAGGGTTTGCCAAAATAAAGCCAAGCGGAATAGCCGCGTAAAATAAAAAGTCGAGTGTGATATCTAAAAAGCCCCCCGCGCTTGAACTTTGGTTTGCATAGCGTGCTAATGCGCCATCAAGTCCATCTAAAATGCGATTTAAAGCAATAGCAACTAATGCGCCGTACCACATTTCAAACGCCAGTAATGGCACGGCTAATAAGCCTACTAAAAAGCCTACCACAGTGAGCTGATCGGCGGTTATGCCGCGTTTATGCATAAGCATAACCACAGGTGTTAAAAGTGGCTTAATTACAGGGGTGATAAATTTGTCTAGCATGTTTGTTGCCTTATGCATTTAAAACTATTCATTAAAGTCATGTATTAAAGTGCGCTACTTAAAGTAATGAGTTTGCCATTTGCAGCGTCGGCATCGCTATGATCATGAGTAACCATAATTGCTGGTAGCTTATGATCGCGTATTTGGCTAAACACGAGTTCGCGTGTATCAACACGCAGTTGGGTGTCGAGTTTGCTAAAGGGTTCGTCGAGTAAAATGGCTTTAGGTTCGCTCAGCAGCATACGTAATAATGCAACACGGGCTTGTTGCCCACCTGAGAGGTTGTCGGGGTGACGATTACCCATGTCTTTAAGGCCGACTTTCTCAAGTGCGTGTGCTATTTTTTCAAGGCGTTGTTTTTTATTACCTTTGGGCATTGCAAAGGCAATGTTACCAGCAACAGTTAAATGCGAAAACAATAAAGCGTCTTGATAAAGCACTCCAATATGGCGCAAGTGTGGAGGGGTATTATCGATATTTTGACCATTAAGCCACACCTCACCATTGGCCTTAAAGCTACTTGGTAAAGTACCCGTAAGCCAATTTAATAAGCTTGATTTCCCACTGCCTGATGGGCCCATAATAGTCAGAATTTCACCGCCATTAACTTGCTCGTTTAAGCTAAGTAACAGCTCATTTTGGCGATAAAGCTGACAATTTTTAATCTGTAATGATGACTGCATTAAAAAACCTTAACCCTGATAGTGTTAAACATGGGAGCTTTAAATATGTGCCCGTTTAAACTCGCGTACTTTTAAACACGTGCACTTTTGAAAAAATATTTAGGTAAACCCCATGCCAGTATGAATCCAATAAGTGGCAACGCCATTTGCATAATAGCGTACACGGCACTGGTGCGTCTGCTTGCGCCATTGGCAAGCGTAACAGCTTCGGTTGTTATTGTGGCTATGCGCCCGCCGCCAGCTAAAAGCGTGGGGAGGTATTGTCCAAAACTAATTGCTAAGCCCAGCGCGGCTGCAATTAAAATAGGGGCAAACAACTGAGGTAGTTTTACTTTAAAAAACACCTTGCATGGCGCTGCGCCTAGGCTTGCTGCAACATGAGCAAAACGAGGATCTAAGCGCCTATAACTGCTCGCAAGTGACAAAAACACATAAGGCAACACAAACAGTAAATGCGTAAGTACCACATTAAAAAATGCGGCTTGGTTATTTACCAATTGTTGTATCCATACTAGCCCAAACAAAAAGGCAATACTGGGTACTAATAACGGTAAGTAAATAATTAAACTGGTAAAACGAGAAATCGGTTTGTCACTCAATTGCTCTGATTCTAAACACAATAGAGTAAGAATAATGGCAAATAATGTGGTTACTAAACCGATTGCTAGGGTATTAAAAAGCGGGCTGCTCATTTGCATTAGCGCACTTTTAAAATGCAGTAGTGTAAATTGCTCAGGCATTGCATCTGGAAAACGCCAAAAACCTGCAACCGACCACATAACTAAACCAATAAGCGACAACAGTATAAAGCTAATTACTAATGTGGTGAGTACGACCGTTATTTTTTGCCAATAAAATCCGCCGTATTCGCGCACTCCATTAGTGAGGGAGTCGCTAAATAGCACTTTTACGGCCTTTTCTGCGCCAAGCCAAAGCGCTAACAACCCGCCTGTAACAGCCAGCTGTAATAAAGCACCTGCTGAGGCTTTAATGCGCAGGTTTAAATCAACATCGTTAAACCAATGCATTATTGCAACGGCCAACGTGGGTGGTGTATTTGGGCCTAAAATGAGTGGCATTTCTACACTGGCACTTGCATAGGCAAGCACGGCTAAAAGGGGCAAACGTAGCAGCGGATAAAGGCTTGGCAGTATTACTTTAAAAAAAGCGGTCATTGGGCAATAACCCAAGTTAAGCGCAACCTTATGTTGTTGGCGTAATTTTTTGCCAAGCTCAGGTTGAGCAAGTACGCCCAGTGCCATTAGTAATAAAAAGGGAAGCTCTTTGAGTGTTAAGCCTAAAATAATACTAATACCGAACGAATCATGCGGAAACATGCCGTTTGGCGCAAGTTCCCAGCCGCTTAACCAAGGCGACGCTAAGCGTGAAATCATACCTGAAGGGGCAATTAAAAACCCCACCGCAATAGCCGCTGCGGCATGAGGTATAACTAATATAGGGCTCAATAAACGCTGAATTCGGTTAAGCCACGGGCTATTAAAAAACGCAGCTAAAATCATTAAGGTAATGATAAATGCAAGCAGAGTACTTATTAAGCCCGTTGCAACGCTTAAGGTAACCATTTGGGTAAGGCCGGGTGTTTGCCAAAGGGCATGAAAACCTTGCAAGCTAAGCGTTGTTTGCTCAAGTACGGGCGCATAACCAAAGGCAGGCAGCAATACGCTAATTAAGCCACCAAGTACGGGTAGTATAAGTAAAGCGAGTAAAAATCGCGGGCTAAATTTTACAATGCGCGTAAACATATCGGTGCTGCACTGCGTTGTTGCTTTGGTATTTACTGGTACACTTTTTGAAATAACGCTCATTGGCTTACTCCATAACGGGTTTGCCAACCTTGCATAATGGCGTTTACCCAGCTTGGATGAGGTTCGCTCAATGTGCGTTTAATACTGTTTAAAGGCAGTGCACTTGGATGCGGTTTAGCCGTTTTAAATAAGGCTTGTTGTTCAGGCGTTAACGTTGATTGAATAAGTACGCTTTTATCGCCCCATATATGCGCTTTTTGCTTTTCAGCTTGCGCTTCAGGGCTGAGTAAAAAATTAGCCACTAATTGCGCACTTTGCTGGTGGCTTGCATTGTAAGGGATTGCCACAAAATGGGTATTACTTAAACTGCCATCACTCATTGCATAGCTGCGAATGCTGTTTGGTAAATCATAGCGTTTTACAGCTGCGGGTACTTCAGGTGCTGAAAAAGTAAAGGCTAAACTCAGCTCTGTATCGTCCACAAGGCGGCGCATTTGAGCACCACTTTGCATAAAATGAGTGCCACCACGCCAAAGCGTTGGGTGTAGTTTATCTAAAAAGTCCCACAGTGGGTTTAACACTTGTGTTGTATTTTTAGTTGTAGCTGGTTGGTTTAGCTGCGCTTTAATATTTTCGCTGCTTTGCTGATGCAGTACAACTAAGGCGTATTTTAAAAAGCTCATACCTAAAAAGTCAGGTGGCTTTGGGTAACTAAAGCGACCAGGGTTTTGTGCGCTCCAGTTTAATAATTCGTTTAATGTCGTCGGCAATTTATTGTTTGCCTTACCATTTATTGCAATGCTGTCGTAATAAAACGTAAGTGACGCTTGCCCCCATGGCGCTTCCATCCCATTGGTAGGTAAACCAAAATCAAAGGTTACAGCAGGGTTATTAGCAGCATCGGTTAATGCAAAGTAGGGGAGTTTACTCGCCCATTGCTTTAAAAGCAGAGAGTGCTCACTCATGGTGGCAAAGTTAGCCCCGTTGATCCACATTAAATCTACGCTGCCTTGGCTGTTGTTGTTTGCTGATTTTTCGGCGAGTACACGGCTTACCGCTTCGCTGGTGTCGCTTAGTTTTACATGCACTAAGTTAATGTTGTACTTAGTTTTAACTTGCTGGGCTGCCCATTGAATATAAGCATTTATTTGTGCGTCGCCGCCCCATGCATAAAAGTATACATCTTGATTACTACCAAGTGCTTGAACTTGTTGCCATCGAGATTGCTGCTGTGTGTGTATTACCAAATCACTTTTATTATTTGCAGTAATAACGGTATTAGCAAACACAGCGCTCGAAAAAACAGCTGAATTTGCGATTGTACAAACGTAAAACGCGACACAGCAAAAGCTGTATCGCGCCTGTGTTTGCCAAAACTTAATGGCGAACATTTAAATCCCAGTTGTAGTCTAAAAATTTAACTTCCATGTCATCATTTTTAAGTGCTTTTTGCTGAGCTGGTATCAGTTTAAGTGCATCGCTGTATTGCAAGAAAAACTGCTGTAGCGTGTTTGCACCTCGAAAGCCTTTTTCAAAGTCATCGCCGTACCACTTAAATATTGAAGAGAGGCTTAGCGTATTTTCTTGAGCCATATTACGTGTCATATCTGATAAAAAACGCACCGTTTGCTCTTGCAATTGGCTCTCTAAATCAGTGGCTGTATACGCTTCTTCTCGAAGTGCAGGGCAACCAATACTCGCGCAATTTACTGCAAAGTGAATGCGTGGGTCGTTGTATTTCCCGCTGCCACGTATTAAACCATGCTCTATATCATCAAGGCTGCGAGTTTTGCCAAGTAAAGGAATAAACTCTTTACTCCACGGTGAGCTAAAAAAACTCCCTAACTCTTTGATTGATTTAAGATCTGGATACTTAGTCAATATAAGTTCAACAGTCCATGCGTTATATGCATTGATTAAAAAAGCGAGTTGCTTAGGCTTTTCCCATGCGTCGAATTCGCTTTGCGTTACAGCCGTTAACGAATCTAAATACGTTTTTAGCTGTGCATGCTCACGTTTTATGGCAGCGTAATCAACCTCAGTACTGTGATTATGGTTAATGGCGACAACATGCTTATTTAACAATGCATTCCAGCTATCGTGCATGCTCTGGGCTTGGGCCGAAAATGACGCTGCAAACGATGTTACAACTAAAGCCGAACCAAGTAGTAATGCTTTTAAAGGTGTTTTAAACATAATTAACCTCGACGCCAAGTGTGGTATTTTTCAAGCAAGTTAAGCACTTTTTCAGGTGCATGAGCGCGTTTCCACTCACCTGCTGCGTATTTATTACCTTCAGCCCAAGTAGGGTAGCTGTGGATAGTACCGAGTATTTTGTTAAGGCCTAAACCGTGTTTCATTGCCAGTACAAACTCAGCAATTAAATCGCCAGCGTGTTCAGATACAACAGTAACGCCCAATATTTTGTCTTTGCCTTTTGGTGTAATCACTTTAATAAAGCCTTTTGTAGCGCTGTCGGTAATTGCACGGTCTAGCTCTTCAAATTCAAAGCGAGTAATTTCGTAATCTATGCCTTTGTCTTTTGCGTCTTGTTCGTTTAAACCAACACGTGCTACTTCTGGGTCAATAAACGTAGTCCACGGAATAACACGGTAATCTACTTTAAACTTTTTAAGGTGACCAAATAAGCCATTTACCGCAGCGTACCAACCCTGATGGGCTGCCACATGTGTAAATTGGTATGGACCTACAATATCACCCGCTGCAAAAATATTTGGATACAGTGTTTCTAGATATTCGTTAGTTACTACTGTGCGGTTTGTTTCAATGCCAAGCTCTTCAAGGCCATAACCTTTAAGGCGCGCACTTCGACCAACGGCACATAGTAGCTCATCGTATTCAATATCTATTTCTTTGTCGTTATGTTTAACAACAATATATTTTTTACCATCGCGAGCTTCACAACGTAATGCCTGATGCGATGTTAAAATATTAACGCCGCTTTCGGTTAACGCTTCGTGAGCAAAAGTAGACACTTCAAGATCTTCTTTGATCATGATGCGCTCCGCCATTTCAATTTGCGTAACACTTGAACCTAAACGTGCAAAGCTTTGTGCTAATTCGCTACCAATTGGGCCACCACCAAGTACTACAAGTTTTTTAGGGGCTTCATCTAGCTCTGCAAATTTATTCCACAATGTATCGCTTGTTACATAGCCTGTTTCTTCAATACCAGGTAGTGGCGGTACAAATGGGCGTGCGCCAGTTGCAATAACAATGGTGCGTGCAGTTAATGTTTGCGTGCCGCCATCGTTAAGTTTAATTTCTACAGTCCATGGGTCGATTAATTTACCGTAACCTTTTACTACATCTACGCCTAGATTGGTGTAACGCTCAACACTGTCGTGTGGTGCTACATCTGCAATTACTTTATGTACACGTGCCATTACTTTTTTGAACGAAAACTGTGGAGTTGTGTTTTCTAAGCCATATTTTTCACCGTGGCGAATTTGCTCTGCAATTTTAGCGCTTTTAATAACGGCTTTACTTGGAACGCAACCGTAGTTTAAACAGTCGCCGCCCATTTCGCCCGCTTCAATAAGGGTTACTTTTGCTTTAACAGCGGCAGCAATATAACTTGTTACTAAACCACCTGCGCCTGCGCCAATAACAATCATGTTACGGTCGAATTTTTTAGGTTTAGTGTAGTTTTTGTATACGCGACGTTTTTTAAACACGTTTAAAATTCCTTTAGCAATGAATGGAAAAATACCCAATAAAGCGAATGATAAGATTAAGTTGAATGATAAAATTCCAGATAAGCTCTCTATTTGCGCCAGTTGCGTACCTGCATTAACAAATACAAACGTACCGGCTAGCATACCTGCTTGGCTTACCCAGTAATAAGTCCATGACTTTATTGAGGTAACACCCATTAGTAAATTGATTAAAAAGAACGGAAACACCGGCACTAAACGAAGAGTAAATAAGTAAAATCCACCTTCTTTTTCAACGCCAGCATCAATTGCGGCTAAGCGCTCAGGAAAACGTTGTTTAATAGTGTCGCGTAGTAAGTAACGCGATACTAAAAAAGCAAGTGTTGCGCCAATAGTTGAGGCAAAAGATGCAACCAATAAGCCTTCAACTAAGCCAAACAATGCACCTGCGGCAAGTGTTAAAATAGCGGCGCCTGGTAACGAGAGAGCAGTTACTACTACGTACAGTAAAAAGAACCCACCAATAACGAGTAACGGTGACTGCTCTTTGTAATCGCTAAACTGATCCATCGATCCTTTTAAGCCATCAAGCGTAAGTAGTTGGTGTAAGTCAAAATGAAAGAACAGACCGACGGCGGCCGCTGCAATCAATAATAGAAATATTTTTTTAATCATGTTCTCTCTCTTAAAAACTATGCGTAAGGGTTAACTTGGCGTTTATTGGCAACTCAGGAAAAGCTAAAGTTGCACCAAAGTAACCGCCTTCAAATACGGGGCGCCAGTTTTTTTGATTTGTGACGTTATTTACATCTAAACGTAATTTAGTACTAGGCGTAAAAGCATAGCTAGTATTTACGTTTAATGTGTACTGATCACGAATTTTTACCGTCGCTAAAAAGTCCAATGGGTAACTCTTTGTATATAGACCTGAAAAACCCGTTTGCCATTTCGAATTAATTGAATAATTTCCGTTAAAACTGAACGATTGCTCAGGAATGCCTTGAACTTGGCGATTAGAGCGTGCAAATGGTGTAAAGCTTGGGGCACCAACACCGGTGCCTGCGATAATATCTGGACGTGAGTTGTCAAATGCATCTGCTACTTGCGCTGAATCTTGACTGCTTGCAGAGTTGTCGTAGCGAGCATCAATATAGCTGTAGCCGGCACTTAACCAATAAGGGTAAGCATCATAGAATACTTGGCTTTCAAAGCCGGTAGTACGAATGCCGGTATTACTACCATCGCGATTACGTAAACTACGACGTTGGCTAAACACTGCACCATCGGCGTACCAATCACTGTCGGTTGGTGCGTATTTCAAACCAAATTCAACTAAGGTATTTTCGGTTGAAAAGTTTTGTGCGCTAATCGTGTTGTCACCACCAAGAGACGTACCGCCAGCCATACTATTTGATGTGGCTTCGTTGTAACTTGCTGCACCATAAGTGGTGTAATCACCGTTTAATCGGTAATTAAAGCTTATTTGCCCCGAATGTAGCTTATCGTTAATGCTATCGCTCGCTGCAATTTCACCCTCTGGTGCTATTGGGTCGTGCGCGTCTACGTCATAAAAATCAATGCGGTAGCCAACACTTGTATGAAACTTATCTGTCCAATCTGAATCTTGCTGAATAGCAAAACCCGTTTGCCATGAGCGCGAATCGGTAGTGTCTGATAAGTTAAAGTCGCCGCTGCCATCGTTATTAATATCGTACTGACCACCAGGGGATACAAATACACCTGGACTAATTTCAATTAAACGCGCTTGTTGTGCATCAGTTAAAGGAATGCGGCGATTTGAAATTGGGCCAGTTAAATCAATAGGTAGGTCGGCTTCTGTTGTAAATTGGCTGTAGCCTAGCACGCGGTTGTAACGCACATCAAAAGCAAAAATTGTTTGCTGTTCGTTGCTCCATTGGTAAGTCAGTTCGGTACGGTTCTGCGCGGTATCGGCACCATCTAAAATTTCAACAAAGCTATTTTGTGCAATTTCTTCGCGTTGTAAGTGCTGAAAATACGTAATGTTTTTTATTGATGCGTTGCTAGAAAGTTCACGCTTATAAATACTGTGTAGTAAATAAGTAGTGGCTTCGTTTTGATTGTCAGGGTCGGTAAGTACTGTACTACGGTCTATTTTTACTTGCCCAGTAGGTGAAACAATAGAACCTGCCGCTGGAACTGTACTGCCATTTACTTGCACGCCTTGGCCGGTAATATAAAGGCCATTATCTATTAGCGCTTGAGTAGGGCGGTTAATACCTGCGTTATCGGTAAATTCAACTTGGTATAACTCAAAGTTAATATCCCAGCTGCTCTTGTCATCAGGTAACACCCTAAGTGCTGCAAATAGGCTGCCGCTTTTCGTGCCCGAAAAGTCGTAGTAACTGCCGTTATCAATGTGTTCAGCGCTTACTCTAAAACCTACTTTGTCTTTTACTATAGGTGCACTGTAATCAACTAAAACGCTGTACTGATCCCATCGTCCTGCCGATACCGTTGCTTTGCCTTTACTGTCGTCAGCTGATGCTTTTTTAGAATGTAAGTTTACAAAACCACCGTTGCGTTGGCTTGAACCAAATAATACCGGTGGCGCGCCTTTTACTACATCTATTTGTTCTATAGAGTTGAACGATAACGGCACGCCAAAGCCATTATTACCTGCTTGGCGGCGTGTACCATCTTGGAAAAGCTCACCTAGTTGCCCACGAATAGTAGGTAAACTTGGTGCCCCAAAACCACTGGCTGAATAGGTATTAGGGCTTACTGCAAGTACGTCTTGTAAAGTCGTAATATTGAGTTGTTCTATTAACTCGCTTGAAATTGGTGTTACTGATCGGGCTATATCTCGTAGAGCTAAGTTGTCGCCAAAAGGGCCGTCTACAGTGGCATTTTTAACCGAAAGACCTTGAGATCTAATAACTTGGCCTGCCACCTCAATACGCTCAATTGCGCCTTCTTTTGCTGTTTTTGATTCTTCGGCTGCAAAAGCATTAAGTGGTGTATTTAATATGGTGGCTAGGGAAAGTGCTAAATATGCGTGTTTCAAACGTTTTCTCTCTACGGTTAAAATGTTGTTGGCGATAAAGACCGAAAGGATTAAAAATAACTTTCAGTAAAATTTTGATTCTTTTTGTTTTTTAGAACATAACAAAACAGATGCATTATAAAGATGGTAATTAAGTAGTATTGTTTTATTAGTTGATAAAATATTAATACAGCGATTGTACTAGACTGAATGTAAATATATGCTTTTAATAGAATTTTTAATTATAGACTACTTTCAACCTGCTAACATTTTAAAAGAGTTAACTTTTATGCAGCATTTTTAAATTACTTAAATAAGCTTCACTTTTAGTACTGCATGGCTTAACTAATGAATTTAATTAAAAATTTTTGAAATAAAAAATAACTTATACGGTCTAGGTTACTTCTACGTTTATTAATATTCATTTAAGGAAATTTTATGACAGGTTCAATGAATTCTGATGTGCAAAACCGTTTGCAGTGGTCACTTTTATCTTTGCGTTTAGGCGTGTTTATTGTAATGGTTATGTGGACATTCGATAAGTTTGTTAATCCTGGGCATAGCGCACGTATTTTTGAACATTTTTACGGTATTAGTGGCTCTACAGATATAGTGGCTTACATTATTGGTGCGGTGCAGTTAGTGCTTGTTTTAGCATTTTTAGCAGGTATTAAAAAGCGCATTACTTATGGTGTGATTTTTGTGATGCATGGTTTGTCTACGCTTTCATCTTATAACCAATACATTGATGGCTTCAACAACTTATTATTCTTCACTGCATGGCCAATGTGGGCTGCGTGTTTTGCACTTTACTTATTACGCGACCAAGACGTGAAATTTACTGTAAAGTAATAAAGTACATGCAAAAAAATTGGTTATAAGCCATAAGGCTTATAACCAATAAGTACACAGGGAGTGTGTGGAAGTCGGTTTGCGTGTTTACAACTAATGCATAGCGTCGTTGTATTGCTCAGCAAGGCTCTCTTTTTGCCCTTCGGTAAGTGCTTTACCCGCTAATTGAAACACTTCGTGTTCTTCTTCACTTAAATGATGATGTACCAAATGGTGTAGCTTTTTAGCTGCAACTAACCATGCAGACGAGCTCATTTCGGTATCTTCAAGTTGTTCAATTAATTCATCAATTTCGTGATGTTCAGCTACGCTGTGGCGCGCTTTTTCATGAGTTAAGTCATCAAACATAAGTGGGTTATAAAAGTAACGTTCTTCAAATTTTGCGTGATTTTCTAATTCTGTTTTTAGCTCATCCATTAGCGTGTGGCGCTGCTCTGTGTCGCCGTGTGTTTGAATAAGCGCATCTACCAATTCTCGTTGTTTGTCATGGTCATGACGTAGTGCTTCAAAAATATTCATAACTAGTCCTTTTACAATTTATTTGCTTATATCATTAACTAGCAAACTAAATGCCAAATATTAAGTTATTGTAATTTAATAAATTTAATTTAATTTTTTATTCTTTGGCTGCGATCACTGTAAATTTTACAGTGATATGAATGCAATAATTTCAGGCTTTCGCGCAGTTCAATTATAAAAGTGAGTATAAATTCCTACAGAACCTTACAAATATTTACTGGTTGTTTATTTTATTGCAGTGATAAAGTGTCAGTGTTATTTGGGTACAACCTATATATTACTCTCACACATAAATGCAGGTAGCACGTTAACTTAATAGGATAGTTTAAGGATGAACATAAAAAGCCCCGTCGCCGCATTATTGCTGTGCGCTTTACTGAGTGCATGTAGTTCAGCCCCGCGTTCTGACCCTAACTTATGCATTGAAGAGGCTGAAATGGTTGATCGAAATGGCGCTCAAACAAGCTCACAGGTTTACAATCAATGCATTAGCGCACAAATTAAAAAGGATGAAAAAAATAACACTTTTTTTGATGCCATCGGTACGTTCTTTTTTGAATTTTTTGTAATGGTGGTAGAAAAGTAAATAGGCTAACTTGCAACTGTAATTTAAAGTAAATAAGTTGCGTAAAAATAGGATTAGTTATGAAGCAATTATTGATAGCAATTCCACTTTTTTTATTACTAAGCGCTTGTGCGGCGAAGCCTTACGCAGGCTCGGCAAAATGTATGGAACAAGCAGATATTGCATACGAAACCGATACACTTAAAAATGAGACACTAGATAATGAATGCAAAGCTGCAAAAGTAAATACGCCTAATAAAGAGCTTGAGAATCATGGCTTGGTTGATAGAAGCCTTTTACAGCTAATCGTTAGCTTTTTAAATGGCGTATTTTAATAGTAAAAATATAATTAAATAAGGTATGTATGAGGGAAGAACTAAGAGCAAAAATAATTACCGTATGCGATAAAAAAAATAGCAGTTAAAGGAGAAAATGTAGGGCTTTCTTTTTATGCATTTTTTGCCAATAAAAACGACGATCCAGAGCTACTTATGGAAGCTGCTACTTGGTGGATACACACCCATAAATTAGATCATTTTGTAAAAGCACATAAAATTAAACAAATGGTTTTAGACGAACTTTAGTCAAGTAAGTGAGCCAATACTTTTAGCTGTGTTTATTTAATCAACTACGACTTGGTTTCTTCCGTTTTCTTTTGCTTTATAAAGTAATTTATCTGCATGCTTAATAAGAATATCTAGTGTGCTTTTTAAAGGGCTACTTACAGAGGCTCCTGCACTAAAAGTGATTTTTATATCTGTAGGAAAGTCTTCTATATTACTGCAATGCTCGGCGAAGCTAATGGCGAGTCGGTTAAATATATCGCGAATTATTCGTTCATCAGCCGTATTTAGTGCAAATAACCATTCTTCGCCGCCGTAACGGCCAAACTGATGATCATCACAGAGTGTTTCTCTTGCAGCTTTTGCAAAGGCAATAAGAACTAAATCGCCAACATCGTGACCAAATTGGTCGTTAACTTTTTTAAAGTAGTCTAAGTCAACAATTGCTATCGTCATTTTACCTTCACCAAGTTTTGCTTCTGCTGCGCGCATTATTCCTCTGCGATTAGGGCAATTTGTTAGGTAATCTGTTAATGAAATATCGTGATATTTTTGACGTTGTCGAGCTTGTCGATAAAATAAAAATAATGAAACAATCACTAAAATAAACGCAATAGCAGCGCTAAGTCGCCAAATTATTTTTTGATGATATTCTTCTTTAGCTTGTAGCTCACTAATATCTTTTGCGTACTCTAGTTGCTGTATTTTTTCTTCTTTTTCTTTTACTTCAAACTGTATCTGTAGTGTTTTTATATTATTTTCACTGGTTGCTTCGTAGTGTTTTTTTGTATAAAGGAGCTTTTGTTCAATTGCTTCAAAAGCCTCGTCAGTGCGGTTAAGGCGTCGCTTTAGCTCATAGCGTTTACTTAAAAAATCGGCTTTATAAATACTGCGGCTGAATTTATCTAATTTTAAAAAAACCTCATCGTTTGCTTCATTTGCTTGATCAAGTAAATCTAGTTTTATATATATGTCAGCTAACAAAATGAGCGATGCGAGTTGCATATCATAAACACCTGCAGAACGAGCAAGCTCAATGTTCTCTTTAGTTAAAGTTAAAGCTTTATCGTAGTTGGCTTGTAAGTACTCAATGCTAGCAATTGAGTACTGAGCAAAGGTTAAGCCTTTTTGCATATTAACTTTTTTGAAATAGAGCAATGCTTTGTCTAGGTATATTAAGGCATCTTTAGGTTTCTTAATCTCCAGCAATACATTGCCTAAGCTCCAATATGCTTTTGAGGTAAAAAGCCCATCTTGTGTTTGCTCATATGCCGCAACCGCTTTTTTTGCATAATATACGGCTTTGTCTTTTTCGTTTAGATAATTATATGCATCGGCTATTTTTCTAAAAAAGTATCCTTGAGATGCTGAATCGTCATCTTTTAATGCTAATTCTAACCCCTCTAGTGCAACATTTAGGGTCTTTTTCAATGCATCTGTATCGGTGTAATAGTAAGCAAGTGCTCGTAAAATAATGATTTTTTCTTTAGTTGAATGCTGTTGCAAGCTCTCTTCTAATTTTGTGGCTAGCGTTTGTGCTGGAGCTGGGTTTGGCTCCCTCGCTAGAGACTTGAGTTGTGATTCGAGAAATAATAAATATACACTTTTTTGATTTGGTAACTCTTTGTTCTTTAAGTAATAGGATAAGTGTGTGTTTAACGCTTCGTATTTTTCTTGTCTAAAAAGTAACTCCGCATACAAAGCGGCCGCTTCTAAATGAAGGTTTTCCCAATTTTGCTCTTTGCTTATTTTAAACGCTTGAGTGAGTTTGTCTTCATTTTGAAGATAGTCTAGTTCATTTAGTTTTATGTTATTGATGAGGGTTTGAGTTGTTTCAAAGTCTAGCGCATGTAAAGTTGCACTTAATGAATCGCCGTTAGCTGAGGCAAGCTTACTTAGAAGTAAAAATAAAATGAGAACAATATACTTTGCCCATAAAGTATTACCTAAAATCTTTATTTGTGTATTGTTAGCCATGTTAATCCTTTGCTGACTTATTTTTATTATTGAAATAATTATTCACATTGCTTAATAAACTTGGGCTTGAACAATTTTTTATACTCATCATCGAAGAAAAAGACCACAAACGATATCAATTTAATTAATAAAAACCAACACATTGTATAATATAATGGTTGTAGCTATGTGTTTTTATTAAAAATCTGCGGCTACTTCAAACTCTAATCGTTTAAGTGTAATTGGGTGAGTAAATGCTAAGTATTCTGCATGTAAATGTAATCTATCGGCTTTTTGCCCGTAATGTGTGTCGCCTATAATTGGCATGTTTAAACCTAAACTGTGCGCGCAATGCACTCTTAATTGATGAGTACGCCCTGTTTTAGGGTATAACTGTAATCGGGTAATATTGTTGTTACGCTCTAAAACGTGCCAGGTAGTAAGTGATGGCTTACCGTGTTTGTAACACACCATTTGGCGCGGTTTATCATCAAAGTCGAGCACTAAGGGTAAATCAATTACTCCGCTATCCTCAGCTACATTACCATTAACTAATGCGACATAACGTTTATCTATAGTGCGGTCAATAAATTGCTTTTGCAGTGCTTTGTGCACGCGTTTATTAAGTGCAATCATCAATAACCCAGAAGTCGACATATCTAACCTGTGCACAATTAGTGGGCCCGACGCCTCTGGAAACTGCGTTTTGATTCGCATATAAACTGAGTCATCAATATTAACGCCAGGCACCGATAAAAACTCAGCGGGCTTATTTACCACAAGTAAGTCGTCATCTTTATAAACAATACTTAAATCTTTACCCTGAGCTGGGTTGATAAGTAGCGGGTTATCTTCAACGTTTAAACCCTTTAACATATGCCCAAGTATTGGTTGGCATTTACTGTAACAAGAAGGGTAGTAATTTTTATGCTGCCTAATTGCTGATTTCGGCGCTGCTCCCCACCAAAATTCAGCCATAGAAAGTGGCTTTAAGTCATGTTTATAGGCGTATTGTAATAATTTAGGCGCAGCACAATCGCCAGCACCCGAAGGAGGAGTGTGCTCAGGTAATGCTGCAAATATGGCATTTAAGTCTGTAGTTTCTCCATTTGCATTTAAAAATTGGTACTGCGCAAATAATTTTTTTTGTAAGCTTTTAGAAAGCGTTTTACGGCGCTTTTTTAAATGAGCAATTTCATCAGAAATATTGATGTGTGTTTGCTGCAGTGACTCGATTATATTTTGCCAATAGGCTTTAAGTGCCAGCAGTTGCTTTTTTTCTACGATACTTTGCCCTGCAAGCTTATTTTTTAACTGCTCAAAATCACTTTCGCTAAGCTCTAATTCGCCTTCGGTACGTTGTATTTTTCGTTGCTGGCGACCGGCTTGCATCACTGCCTGTTGGGCTAATAGTGCTTGCTGGTAGCTTTGTGTTGCATCATCAAGTTTGCTATTAACTTCAAGCAGTTGTTCACTATTTTCTAATTGCTCAATTTGAGCATTAATATCGTTAATTATTTTACTTTGAGCCAAATAGGTATCGTCTTGCAGCTGCATGCTAGAAACAGGCGGCACAAAGCTAATATTGCCTTTATCACCTTCAATTTGTCCCGAATAAGCGCTTAAAAAGCCTAATTGTTGCTTAACATTTTGCACCACTAAAACCCCAAACATTTTACCTGCATTTTCTGCTTTTAAATGCGTTAACGTTTCAAGTTGTTGCTGTAATTGTTTTGTGGCTGCTACAGCTAATGGTTGCGGCTCGTAATAAAAAGGGAAAGTAAACTTTTCAGAAAGCGCGAGAGCATCAATATTTTGAGAAAATAATGTAAAGCAAGAAGCAGAATTTGACATAGAAGTAAGAGAAAAGCATTCAGTAAAATAATTGAGCGCATAATAACATATTCATAGTTAAGCCACTAAAAATCTCGCACCCGCATATTCATAAACACTTTAAAGCGGACATTCATGTTTTATGTATCAGTATGGGGTCGCAGCAAGCATAGGCGTTTGTTAGTAAAGTCTCAGTAGTAATATATTTATCATTATCAAAATATTTAAGCTTATCGATTCTCAATAATTGAGCGCATTTCGAAACGATGACTTACCTGATAGATCAGAGACGAAAAATCAATTTACAGAATAACTGAATATTTAGGAGTTCTATATTATGAGTCAAAATATCGCAAGTTTTATCACTAAAACCCTCGAACAAGCAGGCGTAAAACGTATTTGGGGAGTAACTGGCGATTCACTTAACGGCATTAGTGAAAGTCTGCGAAAAATGGGAACAATTGAATGGCTAGGCACACGACATGAAGAAGTTGCCGCATTTGCAGCCGGTGGCGAAGCCCATTTATCAGGCGAGCTTGCGGTGTGTGCGGGTTCTTGTGGGCCGGGTAACCTTCATTTAATTAATGGCTTATTTGATTGTCAGCGTAATAATGTACCAGTATTAGCAATTGCCGCACATATTCCTTCATCTGAAATTGGTAGTAGTTATTTTCAAGAAACCCATCCGCAAGAATTATTTAAAGAATGCAGTGTGTATTGTGAAATAGTGTCGAGCCCTGAGCAAATGCCGTACCTGCTAGAAACAGCAATGCGACAAGCAATATTAAACAAAGGCGTGAGTGTACTTGTGCTACCTGGCGACATTGCATTAAAAGATATGCCTAAAGCTATCAAACCAAATTGGAACGTGCCAAAGCCAGTAACACATACTCCCGCTTTATCTGATATTGAAGCGATGGCGACTCATCTTAATAAAAGTAAAAAAGTAACCTTATTGTGTGGTGCTGGCTGTAAGGATGCCCACGACGAAATTGTTGCGCTAGCCGAAAAATTACAAGCACCGATAGTGCATGCCATGCGCGGTAAAGAATTTATTGAATACGACAATCCTTACGATGTTGGTATGACTGGGTTTATTGGCTTTGCGTCGGGCTATCATGCAATGCAAGAAGCCGATACGTTACTTATGATTGGTACTAGTTTTCCTTATCGTGCTTTTTATCCTGAAAATACCACCATATTGCAAATTGATAATCAGGCTGCGTCACTCGGGCGACACGTGCAAATTGACTGTGGCGTGTTAGGGGATACTAAAAACTCAGTGGCCACACTGCTTGATTATATTAAAGGTGAACGGACAAGTTCGCACTTACAAAAATGTGTTAAAAATTACAAAGAGTCTCGACAAGATCTTGATGAACTTGCCAGTGGCAAAACCTCGCAAAACTTAATTCACCCGCAATACCTAACGCGTTTACTCAACGAGCAAGCAGCTGACGATGCTGTTTTTACTTGTGATGTAGGTACGCCAACAGTGTGGGCTGCGCGTTATTTATCAATGAATGGTAAGCGTCGCTTAATTGGCTCGTTTAATCATGGCTCTATGGCAAATGCGATGTCGCAGGCAATGGGGGTTCAATCTGTTGATAGAGACCGCCAAGTCATTGCAATGTGTGGTGATGGTGGCTTTTCGATGTTAATGGGGGATTTAATTTCACTTAAGCAGTTTAATTTACCAATAAAGATTGTTGTTTATAATAATCGCTCACTTAGTTTTGTGGCTATGGAAATGAAAGCCAGTGGGTTTTTATCAAGCGATACCGATTTAAAAAACCCAAGTTTTGCTAACATTGCAGAGGCTTGTGGATTAAAAGGTATTCATGTGGATGACCCTGAAAAATTACCATCGGCAATGAACGAGATGATGAACCACTCAGGACCTGTTGTTTTAGAAGTCGATACTGCAAAACAAGAGCTTTCAATGCCACCGCAAATCAAATTAGAGCAAGCAAAAGGCTTTAGTGTTTACATGATGAAAGCGCTGATAAACGGCAAAGGAAACGAGATTGTAGAGCTTGCCAAAACTAACTGGTCACGCTAAGTGAGTTACTTCCCTATTGAGTACTTTTGCTCAATAGGGAAGTGCCAAGTAATAATCCTCACTATCATCTTTTATTATTAATAAGCTAAGGCTGCTGTTTGTAAGTGATTGAACCAAAATAGAAAATAATATATGGTTTATCATTAAATTAATAAAAACACGCATAAAATACCTCTACTCATAGAGGGAACGGAGCAATAATGAAATGGAAATCGGTTTTACTGTCGCTGGCTGTTTTATGGCTTATTCAAGCTCAGCAAAGCAGTTTACGCACCAGTGAATACGCAAATATCTAGCCTATTGCAAGTAAATTCAACGCAGTTAGCGCTGAAAATAGCTGCTTGAGATAGATTTATTATCCAGAGTTTAGGTTATTTAGAAAGCGCTGAACTGTTTTTACGTTGGAATCACTATGAGGTTTTTGAGTTTGACTCAAGTGCAATGTAATGAGCTAAAACATTTAGCATTGGCCTCAATTGCTACTTGGTAGTTGTTTTTAGTTTAATGTTTTACTCGCTTTACTCAATTAAAGTAAAGCGAGTGCTCAGTATCAGTTACAAACTCTTTTTAGGCGGTAGGGCTACGTTTGCAAATATTAGCCCTGCAACAAGCGACATAAATATTAAAAACGTTTGTTGGCCTATGTGTTCTGCGTATATAAAGTCTTGGCCTTCAATGAGTGAGTTTAAGCCAATATAGGTTTTGCTACCTGGTACTAATACAATTAAGCCTTGCATGGCCACAATAGAAGCCGGCGCATTAGCAACACGGTTAAACAAGTTACTAAATATACCTACCGATAAAGCACCCACAAACGTACCTAACGTGTAATCAAGGTACATAGCCGAGCCAATACTGGTGCCATACGCTATAAAGCCTGATGCAATAGACCAAACAGCGTGCTTAAGTTTGGTTCTAAAAATAACGATTAAGCTGCTACAAAGTAAAAATATAGCCAGCCATGCGGTCCACTTTGGTAATGGTTCAGGTTGTACAAAGTCAGCTTGCCCAAAGAGTGCAAAGCCAATACCTATGCCAATAAAACCGCCAAAATAGAGTTTAAATAACAGCATAAACGAGTCCATGACTCTTGCTGTACCGGACACTAAATGCCGCGCTGCAAGCTCTGCTAAGCCAAGCGCAAGTGCTAAACCTGGTATAAATACAATAATGGCCGAAAGTACCACCAAGCGTATGTTTATTTCAGGTGTTATATACACGCTTACTGCACAGGCAAGTATTGCTGATATTATGGCCACTAATGGCTCAAGCATATGGGCTACGCGTTTTGAGCGCCCAGACCAAAGCACAAACAAATAAACAACTAAAGTAAGAAGCGATGACCAAATAACATCAGTCCAGCTAGTACCCATTAACATTGCAAACGCACCACCAGAAGTTGCAAAGGCAACGCCCGTAACAAGTTTATTGTATGGGTTTGGCATGTCGTAGATAGCATCTAGCTGGGCGTCAACTTCTTGTAAAGTTAGCTTGTCGTCAAGCATTTGGTTTACAAGGTCATCGGTGTCGGCAAGTGAGCCTAAATCGTGATCGCCAGGGTCTACACGCGCAACATGGGTGTACTCGTCTTCGTGGCCATCAGTCCAAATAACAAACGTTACCGAAGTCGGCGACATAACAAACGATGATTTAAGTCCTAAATATGTAGCCACTTCCATTAGGTGGGCCTCTAGGCGGTAAGCAGGCGTACCATACTTGTGAAGCATTTTACCCAATTTAACGATAAATTTGCGTTTTTCTGTAAAGGTTGCAGTTTTCAAATCTTTTTGGACCAAATATTGCGATAACTAAGCTAAAAATATAGACAATACAGCTAAAACTGCCCACGTTTGTTGGGCGCGATTTTAAACACTAATTGGTGTGTGTCTAGTCATTTTTAATCTAATTTTTTATTTTTTTCAGCTATCCATTGCGACATGTATTGAGTGCTGCGCATTGTATGATGTTTGAGCATTTGGCCTGTAAAGTTTTTTTCGCGATGAGCCTCTAAATCGCTACTTATTGAATCGATTTTTTTAATTAACACCGTGCTCAATTGAGCTTTATCGTAAAGCGCATTAAGGAGCGTGTTGCCATCTTGCTGCGCTTGTTCAAAGTCACTTTGATTGGTGTACATTTCAACAGCAGCATTGGCAAAATCGTCGGCGGTGTTGGCTATTTTACCAGGCCATGGTAAATCGTTATGCATGCCCTCTGCGCCAATATAGGTGGTAACGCTGGGTGTTTGCATAATCATGGCTTCAAGTAATTTACCTTTAATGCCTGCACCAAAACGAAGTGGTGCTAAACATACGCGTGCGCTTTGCATTACATCAAACGCATTATCGGCCCAGCCTTTTATTAAAAACCCTGTTTTAGGGTTATTTAGTGCCGTGGCTTTTGGTGGTGGGTAAGAGCCATAAATATGTAGTTCTGCTTTTGGGAGTTGCTTGCGAATAAGTGGCCATATTTTTTGCAAATAAAGTACAGCATCCCAGTTTGGTGCGTGTCTAAAGTTACCTATGGTCATAAAGTGCTGGCGCTGCTCAAACGTTTTTGTACTTGTAGACAGTGAGCTTAAATCGACCATAAATGGTAAATGGTGTAATAAGCTTGGCTCTATTTTAAATACGCTGTTTAGCAGGCTCATTTCATAACTTGAAATAATTAAGCTTAGGTCGCAGCGTAAAATAGCGGCAATTTCTCGTTTTGCTAAGTCTGAGTGTAAATCGCTGGTTGTAAACTCGCGCTCACCTTTAAACGCTTCGTGACGAGCGTTACGCAAACATTGTAAATCTTCGGTATCTAATATTTTAATGGCATTTGGGCAATGTTTATCGGCGCGCCAGCCAAATTGTTCTTCCATCATAAAACGGTCAAACATGACTATGTCTGGGTTATAAGCTTTAACGTATTCGTCAAAGCTGTCGCAGTTTAATGCAATGCTTTGGCTGGTTATGCCGAAGTCGTCAAGGTTTACCATGTGATCGGTGCGCTGCGCGGGCGTTGCAAATTCAACGTCCCAGTTTTGCGCTCTAAATGCATTTAATAACGACATCATGTGCGTTCCCGCAGCAGACGAATTTGGCTCTGGCCATACGTAGCCAATTACCAGCACTTTTTTCATTGGCTAGAATCTCTAATTTGTAAGTTTACATTTACCAGTGTTTTTACTGGCGGGGCTGTATTTTGTAGTAGCTCTTGCAGTATTAAAAGGCACCGCTTAGCTATATCAGTTGTATTAATAGCAACGGTGGTTAAGTGATTATTTATAACCGCGCTATTAGGAATGTGGTGGCAACTCACTACTTTAATACAGTGATGAGTTAATGAGTTAATAGCGGCAATAACACCTTGAGCAATAATATCGTTTGCACACACCACTGCGTTTAATGTGGGTTTGTGTTTATATGCTTCCATAAATGCATTTTTAGCGCTAAGGGCTGTGTTTACTGCGCAGTCAATGGGTGCTAATGGTGTAATGCTGTTCTGCGCGCATGCGGTATTAAAGCCACTTTGCAGTGCTTGTGAATCACTTAAAGTAAGTTCACTGCCTATAAATGCTATGTTTGTCACGCCTTGTGCGAGTAAATGCATACTGGCTACGTGGCTGGCTTTTTTATAGTCGGGTAATACACACGGAGCTGCGCTAAAGGGTACTTCACTCATTAAGGTAATTACTTTGTGTTGCGCGCTGAGCGCATCAAGCCATTTGGGGCAAGTATTAGCAACGGGGCAAATAATAAATGCAGCTGCGTTGTATTCTTTTAAGTTTTTAACTGCGTTTGCTTGTAGCTCAAGACTATTATTACTGCTTACAATCATGGCTTGTAAGCCATTGTCGTTTAACAAAAGTTGTAAGCTGGTAGCAAGATGTGCCATAGCTGGGTTAGTTAAATCATTTATTACTATGGCCACTAAGTTAGAGCGTTTTGAGCGCATAGCCGCGGCATCACGATTATAAACGTACCCTAGCTCATCTATCGCTTTGAGTATTTTTTGTTTACTTTTATTGCCCACTTTATCGCTTTGGGTAAGCACCAACGATACGGTTGATTTTGATACACCAGCACGCTCTGCAACATCAAAAATGGTGACTGATTTGGCTTTGTTATGCATTGTATTTTAAGTACCGCAGTGGTGAATAAATAGCGCTGTAGTTTAGCTTAATCAGCACTATTAAGTCATCTTTTAGAGGTGTTTAACTTACCTTAATACTTTATGAACAAAGCAAAACGTGTTTATATACGCCTATAAGAGTAAAAAATAACAAAAGGATAAAAACATGAGCGCTTTTAGGCTGTTAGTTGCCTTTATTTGTTGTGCGGCATTGGTGCCAACAAGTTACGCCGAGCAGGGCTATCAAACCCCATCACCTGAACTTGCAGCATTGGTTGACGCTAAGTTAGCACCCACTAGTTACTTATCGAGCGATGGCCAGTGGCTAGCCCTTTTTGAACGCAAACGTGTAGTAACCCTTGATGAACTTGCAAAAGAAGAGCTTAAGCTTGCTGGTATTAAGCTAAACCCCGCTAATTTTTCGCGCTCTCGTGTGAGTGCCAAATTTAGTGCCGTGGAGCTAAAGCATGTTCAAAGCGGGTCGGTTATTAGCATTAACAACTTACCTAATGGCATTATCCGCTCACCTAAATGGTCATCTAATAGTAAATATTTAGCCTTTGTTGTTGAGCAACCAACCCAAGCCAACTTATGGCTTTACAGCGTTGAAACCAAGCAAGCAAAAGAGTTAACTAGTGCTGCGTTAAATTCGGTACTAACTGCATCGCCATATAAATGGCTGCCAGATAGCAGCGCCATTGTTGCGAATCTTGCTGTTAATTTTGGTAAACCAAGGCTTGAAAATAACAGCCAAAATGTAGTGCCTGTTATTCAACAAAGTACTGGCGAAAAAGCACCAGCACGTACTTACCAAAATTTATTAACCAGCCCGTTTGATGAATCACAATTTAAGTTTTACGGCCAAGGGCAACTGGCTTACATAACGCTTGATGGCAAAACTCAAGCAATAGGTAGCCCTTCTTTATTTAAATCGTTTTCAGTATCACCTGATTCTACCAATATTTTAGTTGCCGGTATTAATGAGCCGTTTTCGTATCAAGTGCCTTACAGTCGCTTTGCAAGCACGTGGCAAATATGGGGCATGCGCGGCTATGCATTAGCAGAGCTGGCAAAACAGCCACTTGCCGATAATATTCCACAAGGTTACGACAGTGTTCGCACTGGCCGCCGTGATTTTGAATGGCGAGCCGATCAAGGCGCTGAAGTTATTTGGGCCGAGGCGCAAGATGGCGGCGACATGAAAACCGACGTTGAGCATCATGATTATGTTTACAGCTTACGTGCACCATTTAAACGCGAGCCTAAATTATTTGCCAAAGTAGAGCGCCGTTATGCGGGAATGGAGTGGGGCAACGAAAACGTAGCAATGCTGACAGACTGGCGCTTTAGCGATCGCCAAGTACGTACTTACATAGTGCAACCACGAAATGCAGACAGAAACCGCGTGCTATTTTCAGAGCGTAGTTACAACGATGCGTACAAAGACACGGGTAATGCCATTTACGAGCGCAACGATTTAGGCGCAAACGTAATTAAAATTGTAGGCGGGCGTTATATCTACCTGCGCGGTAATGGTGCTTCAGAGCAAGGTAATGTGCCGTTTTTAGATAGGTACGATGTTAAAACAAATAGCAGCAAGCGTTTATGGCAATCAGAAGCGCCATACTATGAGCGTGTTCGTGCACTACTTGATGACGAAGGTGAGCGCTTTATTACTATTCGCGAATCTAAAACTGAGCAACCTAACTTTTTTATACGTGATTTAGATAACGACACGTTAACGCAACTAACGACATTTGAGCATCCGTACCCTGCATTTAAAGGCGTAACTAAAGAGCAATTACGTTATAAACGCGACGACGGCGTTGAGCTTTCGGGCACGCTTTATTTACCACCAGGGTACGATAAAACACAAGGCCCGTTACCGGTACTTATGTGGGCTTATCCACTTGAATACAAAGATAAAGCCGTTGCATCGCAAGTACGCGAATCGCCTTATGCGTTTACCTACATTGGTTATTGGGGCCCAATGCCTTACCTTGCTAAAGGGATTGCCGTGTTTGACGACCCTAAAATGCCAATAGTGGGTATTGATGGAAGCGAGCCAAACGATAACTTTAGAAAGCAGTTAGTATCAAGTGCGCAAGCAGCTGTTGATGTATTAGTTAAAAAAGGCATTGCCGATAAAAACAAGATAGCCATAGCAGGGCACTCGTATGGTGCATTTATGGTTGCTAACTTATTGGCTCATAGCGATTTATTTAAAACAGGTATTGCTCGCAGTGGCGCGTATAACCGCACATTAACGCCGTTTGGTTTTCAAGGAGAAGAACGTGACTTTTGGCAAGCACAAAGTGTGTACGCTAATATGTCGCCGTTTTTCCATGCTGAAAAAATTAACGAGCCAATGCTAATGATCCACGGTCAGGAAGATCCTAATTCTGGCACTTTCCCAATGCAAAGTGAGCGCATGTACGCAGCCCTAAAAGGTTTAGGTAAAGATGCTCGCTTAGTAATGCTCCCTTATGAAGCACATGGTTACCGTGCGCGTAAAAGCTTATTGCATGTATTGTGGGAACAAGAACAGTGGTTAGATAAGTATTTGTTAAATGATACAGCAGAGCCAGTAGAGGTTATTACTGAACCCTTGGTAAGTGCTGGGCAATAGATGCTTTTTACATATGGGGTAGGGTGCAAGAAGACCCACCCTCAATCTCACGGCACTTTCCCAATGCAAAGTGAGCGCATGTACGCAGCCCTTAAAGGTTTAGGTAAAGATGCTCGCTTAGTAATGCTCCCTTATGAAGCACATGGTTACCGTGCGCGTAAAAGCTTATTGCATGTATTGTGGGAACAAGAACAGTGGTTAGATAAGTATTTGTTAAATGATACAGCAGAGCCAGTAGAGGTTATTACTGAACCCGTGGTAAGTGCTGGGCAATAGTAATAAAAATGAGTAAGTAACAGCGCGGCTACTTATAGCCGCGTTTTTGCTTTTAATATGAGAGTAAATTAATGATTGATGTAGCAGCACTTGCGGTTTTTATTCCTACGTTCTTTTTTGTGTCGATAACGCCAGGTATGTGTATGACCCTTGCCATGACACTCGGTATGAGCATTGGCGTGCGCCGCACATTATGGATGATGATAGGTGAGCTATTAGGTGTCGCAAGTGTTGCTATAGCTGCGGTATTAGGCGTTGCAAGCGTAATGCTAAATTACCCAGATGCGTTCGCTATTTTAAAGTGGGTAGGCGGTGCGTACTTAATTTACATTGGCGTTAACATGTGGCGAGCCAAAGGCAAAATGTCGGTCGATACCTCAAAACCAAATGACGTAAGTCGGAAGTCGTTATTTACGCAAGGTTTTGTAACTGCAATTGCAAATCCTAAGGGCTGGGCGTTTATGATTTCACTACTGCCGCCATTTATAAGTGTTGAGCATGCTGTAGCTCCTCAGCTTTTAGTATTGTTAAGTGTAATAATGGTGAGCGAATTTGTATGCATGTTAGCTTACGCAACAGGCGGTAAAAGCCTGCGTTTATTTTTAAGCCGTGGCGATAATATAAAATGGATGAACCGTATTGCTGGCAGCTTAATGGCTGCTGTAGGTATCTGGTTAGCGCTAGGGTAATCGCTTAGCGAAGGAACATATTTGTCATCTCTAAGTTTGACCTATTCAAAGGCCGGATGACTTTATTCACCAGCCGGCCTTCATATAATAAAAGTGAAGAATGATTACTCCGTAATCGAATTTATATAAGCGTTTATATTATGTTGGTTAGTTGGATTTTTAGCTGCCCAACGATCATTTATACCATCTTTATTTTTATCAATTATGTCAGGGAATCCTAGAAATTGTCGTTCATATTCTTCCCAGCTTTTAATCATTTCTAGTTCACTGTTTATTAAACCTTTGCCATTAATAGGCGTACTACCATCTACTTGGTTTAACACTTGTGTATCAATATTATCTAAAAACATGCCATTGGCATTAAAATTAGCCCCTACGTTTTTTTCCTTTATAAGTGTGCTGTAGGTTTTTTGAGTACTATTTATTGTCGCACTATTTACAGCACCATTGATTGGCTCTAACTTAACTCGACTGAGTCGTTTATCATCCATTGATATATTTTTACGTTTTGCATCTTTGCTAGTGCGATAGTTTACACCCAGTCGGTTATCGGCAGTTATTTTCTCATCTCCCACAAAATAGTTACCAGATATATAAGCTTGAGACTTTGTTATATTTGGTGAGTACCATAAATCAACAAGTTGTATTACTTTACTTGCGGGTCCCGGTTTGTAAATGTTGTTTATTAAGTTAAAGCGGCCATTCTCACTACCATAAACGTTATTACTGCCCCAGTTAAAAATGATATTGTTGGAAAATTCAACAAATTCAAACTGTTCATCGTAAGGGGGTTTTAAGCGTGAACCATTTAATCGTGGTGTGCGGCTATTATGATGAGCGATGACATTATTAATAAAACTGGCTTTATTTCCCCCCAAATTCCACCATAGCCATGACGCCCTTTGGGATGGATTGAGTGATTAAGGCTCGCAGCTACAATTGAATTTTGCAGCGTGAATCGTTGGTTATTATAAAAGCTAGCAGTTTCATCGACTGACCAGCTAAATGAGCAGTGATCAATTATTATATCTCGGCTATTGCGCACAGACATCGAATCTTCAGCTAATTTAAATGTACCAAGGCGAAAACGCATATAGCGAATAATGATATGATCAGCATCCGAAACTTGAACTGGCGCACCCGCAACGGTAATGCCACCAGGAGAGGTTTGCCCTGCAATAGTTAAAAAGCCACTTTTTACAATAATGGGTTCTTTTAAATGAATAACACCGGAGATATTAAATACCACTGTGCGCTTGTATTTACGCTTTAAGGCGTGTCTAAGTGTTCCCTTTGCTGGGTTTTTAGGATTATCTTCCAGTGAGTTAACAATATAGATTTTGCCGCCATGCCCCCCTTGCGTGTATTTCCCGTATCCATCGGCATTTTTAAAGGCTAAATTTGAGTCGAGTGCATACCCGTGAGAGGTGAATACGCTCACTAATAAAAGAAATACACTTAAACTTAAATATTTAATTTTCTTATTGATTGTATCCAAAGTATGCACCCTAAAATTGTTATGTTTATAAGCTAAAGCTATCAGTAGCAAAAGCCGTTTTATTTATTTGTTGTGCTAAATTATGAAGTACGGCATTTGGTTGCCATTTATCACCAAATACCCACTGTTCGATAGTTTGTTGGGCTAAATAAGTGTTAGTGGGCTGAAAATTATTATGTGCCCATGAATAACTATTAATGTTTTGATTATTCGCAAAAAAATACCGAGCGCCAAATTTGTTTGCCTTATTACGGCTTTTATCAGGGTAGGTTTTTTTGAATATTGGTTTGTCAGCCATGTGGCTAGAGAACTGGTTATTAATTAAATAAAACTGTGCATCATAATGATGTCGACCTAACCAAAAACCTTTTACACCATCAAATTCACTGTCATTTACAACGAGCTTTTGATTTACATTGAGTTCGCCATCATGCCAAAGAGTGGCACTTTGCTTTATGTTGAAGAATTTAGAATGCTCAATTAACGCGGTACCACGAGGACACACCATATCGGTTGCGCCAGTAAATGAGCAATATGAATGGTAATATAATCCATCTTTTTTATTCCACAAACTCAGAGTATCAGCCCCGTCGGAACTAATGTTACATTGATGCAAGGTGATGCGGGTGGCGTTTTCAAAACTACGAACCGCAAACTGGTGCTCGTTAGTGTTGTGTTCTCGGCCGTAGTGATTAGTGATTTGTAAGTTGACGATATTTATATCGCTACCGTCAATATTTACAACCGCCGCCCCCCAATCACTGTCGTGATTTTTTCGCCAGTTATTTCTAAGCTCAGGAAAAGTAATTCGCGTATTACTTTGCGACTGACCAACTAAACTTAAGTTATTGCGAGTTATAAATAGCTTTTCGTTATATTCGCCAGCGCTGATTAAAATAATAACGCGTTTAAAGTGAGTACTCGCATCAATAGCTTGTTGAATAGAGCTGAAATATTTAGGGTTATGCTTATCCACATACAAAATAGTACTGGGCTCACTTCCAATGGCCGGTGTTTTTGAGTGGATGTTGCAACTAACCAATAGACAAATAACGAAAAAAGTAAACTTCATCATTAACGACCTATTATTGACGTTTTTATTGAATCAGTATCAATACCTACAATCGCCCCTCGGTGTTGAATAACCTGTCCGGCTAATAAGTTACCAGCTTTGGCACAGTCCTCTATTGAATTACCGTGTAGCCAGTATGCTAGAAACCCCGCGTTAAATGAATCCCCAGCCGCTGTTGTATCAGTAACATTATCGACTTTGTTGGTTTTAAAATAGCGGGGCTCTGAAGTGTTTTTATTACTGTACTGACAACCATCAGCACCTGTTTTTATGAGCACATGCTGAGCGCCGGCTTTGTGCAAACGAAAATGGCAAGCGGTAATATTATTATCGGCCCAAATTTGTACTTCATCATCAAAAGTGAGCAATGATAAATTAGCAAGCGCATACATGACTTTGTTGGTTTTTTTACAGTGTTCATCACTTGCCCAAAGAGCCGGGCGGTGATTACTGTCATATATAATATCGACACCTTGATGAGCAAGCTTTGTTAGAATTTCAAGCAGGGTATTGCAATCTTTAACTGATAAAATAGCGAGTGATATCCCTGATAGATAAATAGCATCAAAATGACTAAGAAGCGCGACAATATGGTTAAAATCAGGATGTGTTACCAAATATTTTGCTGCTGAGTCGCTTCGCCAATATTGAAAAGAGCGCTCTCCTTGAACATCGTTTTGAATCATATACAAACCAACCTGTTTATCAGGTGCGATAAGTACAAAATCAGTATTTAATTGATGTTTTTGCCACTGCTTTATCATCGCGGTGCTCAATGTGTCGGCACCCATGCAAGTAACATAATTTACATCAACACTTTGACCTGCGAGCTTTTTCAAATAAATAGCGGTATTCATTGTGTCACCGCCATAGTTTTGTTGCATAGAAGAAAATAATTGACCCGATAGCTCAACCATACACTCGCCAATAATTGCTATTTTTTTGATAGACATTTAAAGCGTGACTCCTTTTTTCCAGATAGCGACTTCACGAATATCATTCTTTTCATTACAGGTTTCTTTTCCGTTGACTATCTCAACAAGCAAGTCAACAAACTCACCATGCACTTGCTCCATACTTACATCGTTGATGAGCACACCAGCATCAAAGTCTATCCAGCGTGTTTTTTTCTTGGCTAGCTCTGAATTAGTGGCAATTTTAAGCGTAGGAACAAAGCCGCCATAAGGGGTGCCACGACCAGTGGTAAATAGTACAATGTGGCAACCAGAAGCACCTAAAGCACTTGTTGCAATTGGGTCATTGCCAGGTGCATCTAGTAAGTTTAAACCGGGTACGCTCAAACGTTCACCGTAGTGTAAGACGGCTTGTACTTTGCTGCTGCCAGCTTTTTGTGTACACCCTAGTGATTTATCTTCCAATGTGGTTATTCCGCCTTTTTTATTTCCAGGTGACGGATTTTCGTAGATGGGTTGATTATGTGCTTTGTAATAACCTTTAAAGTTGTTAACCATTTCAACTAACTTATGAAAGGTTGCTTCGTCTTTACAACGCGACATTAATAGCGTTTCGGCACCAAACATTTCTGGTACTTCGGTTAACACGGTTGTACCGCCTTGGGCTATTAAATAATCTGAAAACACACCTAGCATAGGGTTAGCTGTTATGCCCGATAGGCCATCACTGCCACCACACTCTAAACCAAATTTAACTTCACTTAATTTTCCAGGTTCGCGTTTGTCGTACTTTATTCGACTATAAATTTCTTCGAGAAGAGCGACACCATCTTCAATTTCGTCATCAGCTTGTTGTGTGATTAAAAATTTAACGCGGTTTTCATCAAAATCCCCAAGCCCTTCTTTAAACACATTTAATTGGTTGTTTTCACACCCCAAGCCAACAACCAACGCACCGCCTGCATTAGGGTGCAATACCATGTTTTGTAAAAGAATACGGGTTGTTTCTAAATCATCACCGAGCTGTGAGCAGCCAAATTGATGAGGAAAAACATGAATTCCGTCAATGCCAAGATCAGGGTTTCGTTGCATAAACTCTTTTTTCATTTGTGCAATCATACCGTTTACACAGCCAACAGTAGGGATAAGCCAAATCTCGTTGCGTATACCAATTTCGCCATTTTTACGACGATAAATATTAACATCGGGTGATGGAGTTGCTGCTGCTTGGTCAATAAACTCAGGGGTGTATTGATATTCAAGTTCATCGTTTAGGGTGGTTTTAACACAGTGTGTATGAACCCACGTACCTTTTGGTATATTAGCTAAAGCAAAGCCAATTGGAGCTCCATATTTTATAACTTTCTCGTCTTTTTCTATGTCACGCAAAGCTACTTTATGACCTTTGTCTACATCTTGAGTTACTAAAATGTCGATGCCATCAACCGGTAATGTTTCGCCTGCTCCAATATTGCGCATGGCAATTGCTACATCATCGGTTGGGTGTAATTTGATTAATGGTTTCATTTTATTGACCTAATTTACTTTCAATGGTGGCTGCTACACTGGTGTTCATCATACTCTGTAGATAGCCTACGATGCTTTGTTTAAGGCCTGAAATATCATTTAAATTTGTTTCCCAGTGCCAATCACAGGCTAGGAACTTTTCAACCAATTGATCAATACTTAAGCTACCACGGCCATACTCCAGCCAGTTGTCTTTAAAAAACGCTAACCATTGTTCGCTATCACTGAGAGCTATAGACTCATCATTACGTACACCACGGTAAAATAAAATTTGTCCAGCCATTGCCATCGCAATTAACTCAGGAACCTTTTGGTTTAATTCCACATATTTAAATAGCTGAGGTAGCAGGCGTGTCTTAAATTTAGTCATACTGTTTAGTGAAATAGACAATAGTAGATGGCAAATATAGGGGTTTCTAAAGCGGTTAAGTACATCGCTGGCAAACTTCTTTAGCTCATCTGCGGGTAAATCAAGGGTCGGAATAATCTCATCAGCAATGAGTTGAGTTAAATATCGTTCAAATAATTGAGCACTAAGGGCATCACCAACCGAGTCAATATTTGCCATATATGCCAGCGGCACTAACGCTGTATGTGCTCCATTTAAAATAGCCACTTTGCGTTGTTTGTAAGGTGAAATATCGTCGACAATTTTTATATTTACGTCACTGTCTTTCAAACACAATAACTCAGCGAGATGTTTTGGTCCTTGAATAACAAATAAGTGAAAATACTCGGCAGTGACCATAAAGTTGTCTAAATAACCGAGTGACTCTTGCAGTTGTTGATGTTCGTCTCGTGGAAAGCCTGTCACAATACGGTCAACTAGGCTTGAGCAAAAATGGTTATGTACATTTAACCATTGGGTAAACTCTTCTGGTAATTGCCAGTTTTTTGCGTACTTTAAAACGATTTCTTTGAGCTTTTCGCCATTGTAATCAATAAGTTCGCACGGAATAATGACCATGCCACTTTCTGCTGAGCCAGCAAAGTGATTAAATCGATGAAATAACCATTGTGTTAGCTTTGCTGGGAATGCTTTTGCAGGTTTATCCTCTAGCTTGTCTGAATCAATGTACTCTATGCCTGCTTCAGTTGTATTTGAAAAAATGATTTTCAAATCAGAATTTGTAGCAAGCTCTAAAAAACGCTCAAGGTTTTTATAAATAGGGATCTCTTCATTAACGCAACCAATAATACGCTCTTCACTTACGGTTTCACCTTGCTCATTTAAGCCACGAATAATAGTGGTGTACAAACCATCTTGTGTATTTAGCAGCGGTAATGTGTCGTAATCAATTGGGCGAATAATTGCAATGCCTGCACTTAGATCACTCGTTTGGTTTAATTTATCTATTTGCCAATCGACAAAAGCGCGTAAAAAGTTACCTTCACCAAATTGCATTATTTTTGTTGGGTATTTGTTTTTATTAAAGTTTTTTCTATTCAATGTTTGCATAATATAACCCATTTTGAGTATCGATTGGCCTGTTGTTGATTTCATACTACTTATAAATGCCACCGGTGGCAAATTAAATTTGACAAACTGCCACCGGTAGCGAAGAATGGCTTTTAACAACTCAAATTATTTTATTTACATTATATAAATATAGAGATTAACGATAGGAATTGGCAATGAGCATGCATTTATTCGATTTAAAGGGAAAGACGGCCTTAGTAACTGGGGCCAGCCGTGGATTAGGGCAGCAAATAGCCTTGGGTTTAGCTCAAGCAGGTGCAAATATTATATGTAGCAGTAGCCAAGAGAATGGTTGCAAAAACACGTGCCAGATGATTAAAAATGAATCAGGGCAAGTGATTGAATTATCTGCTGATTTAAGCCGCGAAGATGCTGTAATTTCGCTTGCGGAGCGTGCATTAGAGTATGCTGGGACTGTTGATATTTTAATTAATGTAGGTGGCACTATTTTTCGAAGTCCAGCCGTAGATTATCCGTACGAGCAGTGGCAAAACGTAATGAAAGTAAATGTTGATGCTAGTTTTTTACTTGCTCAGGCACTTGCACCTGCAATGATTAAAAAAGGGCAAGGGAAAATTATCAATATTGCGTCAATGCTTTCATATAGTGGTGGCATGACAGTACCTGCTTACACAGCAAGTAAACATGCTATTGCAGGCGTAACTAAAGCATTAGCGAATGAATGGGCGCAATATAATATTCAAACAAATGCAATTGCTCCCGGTTACTTTAAAACCGATAACACACAAGCTTTACAAGATGATCCTACTCGAAACAGTGAGATCGAAAAACGTATACCAGCAGGGCGTTGGGGTGAAGCTGAGGATTTAATTGGAACCGCCATCTTTTTATCATCAGCTGCTAGCGATTATGTTAATGGACATATTTTAGCTGTTGATGGCGGCTGGTTAGCACGATAACTTTATTTTAGGTAGCAAACTATGAGTACAGAAATTGAGTCACGTTACGCCGTTGGTCCAAATGAAGTGAAAGGCTACGATACACAGCAGCTCAGAGATGAGTTTTTGGTTGATAAGCTTATGCAAGTAGACAAAATTTATTGGCTGTACACGCATTACGAACGTTTTATGGTAGGTAGTGCGGTTCCAACTGCAGGAGCTTTAACGCTAGAGACAGTAGATAACCTTAAAGCAGCTCATTTTTTGAATGGACGTGAATTGGGCATTATCAATGTAGGCGGCCGAGGTACGGTAACCGCAGACAATGAGACGTTTGAACTTAACTACAAAGATGCTTTGTATATAGGTAAAGAATCAAAAAATGTGACGTTTAAAAGCTGTGATAACACAAATCCAGCTAAGTTTTATTTAAATTCGGCGCCAGCACACCATAAATACCCAAATAAACGAGTTACCCGTAATGATGCAAACGTCTTGCATTTAGGCGCTTTAGAAACGTCTAACGAGCGTGATATAAACCAAATGCTGATTAATACAGTTGTAAAAACTTGCCAATTACAAATGGGTTTGACTGAGCTAAAGCCTGGTAGTGTATGGAATACAATGCCTGCTCATCAACATGATCGACGTAATGAAGTGTATTTTTATTTTGAAATACCAGAGCAACAAGCTGTGTGCCATTTTATGGGAGAACCCACAGAAACGCGCCATTTATGGATACATAATGAACAGGCCGTTGTTTCACCTGCGTGGTCTATTCATTCTGGGTCGGGTACTCAAAACTACAGTTTTATCTGGGGGATGGCTGGCGAAAATCTAGATTATGATGATATGGATAAATATCAGCCTCATGAACTGAGGTAATGTAGTTCGTACAATCGCTTATTCACACACACTGATAAGAAGAAATATAATAATGCATAAGAATCTTCTCAATGTCGTTTTTTTGGTTTTATCGATCGGGCTACTCACCAGTTGTAGCGATGATAAAAAAACCATACGTTTAACATTAGCGCATACACTTGATACTCGTCATGTGGTTCACAAGGCGATGGAATTTATGGCAACGCGGCTAGATTACTATTCAAAGGGGAGTATGGAGATAGTAATTTACCCAGGTGGCCAACTTGGTTCTGAGCGAGAATTAATTGAACTATTGCAAATAGGCAGCCTTGCTATAACCAAAGTATCAGCCAGTCCTCTTGAAGGGTTTGTACCTGAAATGAAAGTATTTGGTATCCCTTACTTATTCAGAGATAGTGAACATTTTTGGCGAGTACTTAATAGCGAAACAGGCCAAAATCTGCTCGATAAGGTTGCAACTGCAAAACTTAAAGGGCTGGGTTATTACGATGCGGGTAGCCGTAGTTTTTATACAACGAATAAACCAATCAACACACCTGATGACTTAGTGGGTGAAAAAATAAGAGTACTGAATAGTCCAACTGCGGTTGCCACTGTTCAAGCCCTTGGTGGTGCAGCTGCGCCTATTGCATGGGGTGAACTCTATGCAGCTCTGCAACAAGGTGTTGTTGATGGTGCAGAGAATAACCCACCTAGTTATTACTTATCTCGCCATTATGAAATAGCAAAATATTATTCATTAGATGAACACACGTTTGTACCTGATGTGATTATAGCCAGCCAAAGTGTGTGGGATTCGTTAAATACCCAGCAGCAGCAATGGCTAAGCCAAGCAATGGCTGATTCAGTAAAGTACCAGCGTTCGTTATGGCAAACCGCTTCTGATGACGCCCTTGCAAAAGTAATTGAAGCGGGTGTTGAAGTAACCTATCCAGATAAAAAAGCATTTCGCGATCAAGTCGTTGAGTTTCATGCGTCTTTTGACAACACTCCTGTTGCAAAAGTAATAACAAAAATTAAAGCAATGTAGTGAGAGATGATGCGTAAATTTAACACACTTTTAAATCACCTAATTGAGCGTATTTTGATTATGGCTATGGTTGCCATTGTTGCGGTGGTTTGCTGGCAGGTTTTTTCGAGATTTATAATGCGTTCGCCAAGTTCATATACCGAAGAATTAGCGCGCTTTTTGCTTATTTGGATTGGCGTATTAGGTGCAGCCTACGCTTATCGAACACGTGCACATTTAGGGCTTGATCTGTTTTATGAAAAAATGAAACCGAGACTAAAGCACAAATGCGCTATTTTTATAGAATTAATAGCGCTAATAACAGCCAGCAGTCTATTAATTTATGGGGGCGCTTTATTGATGCTATTAAGCTTTGATTTGAAGCAAACATCAGCAGCTTTAGGCATTAATATGGGATTTGTTTATTTAGTGTTGCCATTAAGCGGGGTACTTATTGCGATTAATTGCTTAGATAATTTACTTCAATTAGCCGCTACTAGACAGAAGGAGGAGGTGTAATGGATTTTACAGCAATAATTCTCGTCGTTACTTTTTTTGCATTACTACTTATTAATGTCCCTATTTCAATATGCATTGGTTTAGCTACTTTACTCGCCTTATTAATGCATATGGATTTTACGCCGGCGGCGACGACTATCGCCCAACAGCTAGCTGGTGGATTAGATAGTTTTGCTTTACTTGCTATTCCATTTTTTATTCTCTCTGGGCTTATCATGGGCCAAGGAGGGATCGCCAAGCGGTTAATCGAATGTGCGATGGCATTAATAGGGTTTTTACCTGGTGGCTTAGCGTTGGTAAATGTTTTGTCGTGTATGCTATTTGGTGCAATATCAGGTTCTGCTGTAGCTGCAACCTCAGCGATTGGTAGTTTTATGGTACCAGAGATGAAAAAACATGGTTACAGTGAAAACTTTGCGGCTGCTGTCACCGCGACGGCATCCACGACGGGCATGCTAATTCCACCCAGTAATATTTTAATTATTTATGCAATCGCCAGTGGTGGTGTTTCAATTGCGGCATTATTTATAGCAGGCTACCTTCCGGGTATATTAGTTGGACTTGCATTAATGACTGTTTGTGCGGTGTATTCTATTAAAAATAAATACCCTGTAACAGCACGCCTACCGTTGAAAATTGTTATTGAAAAAGTGTTGGCTGCCTTTCCTAGTTTACTGCTTATTTTTATTGTAATAGGCGGTATTATTGGAGGGGTATTTACTGCAACTGAAGCGGGGGCAATCGCGGTAATTTATGCGTTAATATTATCTGTTATTGTTTATAAGGAAATTAGTTTAGCCGCGTTACCTGGAATATTACTAAAAGCATGTGAAACAACCGCGATTGTAATGCTCATCATTGGTGCTTCTTCTGCAATGTCTTGGCTGCTATCGTTTACCCATATTCCGCAAATTGTCAGTGATTTCTTTTTAACACTCAGTGATAACCCAATTATTATATTATTACTCATAAACTTGATTTTAATTCTAGTGGGAGCATTTATCGATATGACTCCTGCGGTGCTTATTTTTACGCCAATATTTTTGCCTGTGGCTGAACAGTTTGGTATGTCGCCTATACAATTTGGTATTATGATTGTATTAAATTTATCCATAGGGTTGGTGTCGCCACCAGTAGGAAGTGTACTTTTTGTAAGTTGTGCAGTGGCTAAAACGTCTCTTCATAAAATTATTAAGCCAATGATCCCATTATATATCGTTATGTTTTTAGTTTTAATGCTGGTTACATACGTACCTGCTGTGAGTGAGTTTTTACCTCGCTTATTTGGTCTTATTGAGTAACATAATCTGAACTTGGGATAATAAACTTGTCTTAAGCCGTAATTTTCACGCTAACAGCGCTGAATCTACTACAATAGGCTATACAAAAAGCGGTTGGTCGAATTTATTTTGCGTAAAAGCCAACCGCTGTTATAACTATTGTCTTACAAAATAATTTATTTTTGGGTTCATTTTTGCCTTGAAAGACTAATCACTGCAATGGTTTCTTTACAGACATCAAGTAGCTGGTAAAATTGAAGATTACCCTTGTTCAGGAACTTATAATGTCAGTAACGATCAATGATGTAGCACGGCTTTCAGGTGTTTCAAAACGTACTGTTTCTCGCGTAATTAACTGCTCACCAGCAGTAGGTGAGGCAACGCGTGAGCGGGTACTGGAAATAATTAAAGAAACAGGCTTTTCACCAGATAAGCAGGCTCGTGGACTCGCATCTAGTCGTTCTTATTTATTAGGGCTAATTTATGATAACCCTGATGCGCTTTATATTGACCAAGTACAACGCGGTGCTTTAAGTGTGTGCGCCGAACTGGGTTATGAGCTAGTTGTTCACCCTGGGTCGTCAAAGCATGAGGACTTTATTGATGATTGCTTACGTTTTATTTCACGCTCAAAATTAGATGGCGTGATTATCCTACCACCAGTATCTGAAAATAAAGCACTTGCGGCGGCTCTTCGTGAAGCACAATGTCCTTATGTACGACTTGCCTCTGTTGATTTAGATGATGCAGACAATATAGTTGTCTCGGATGAGCGTGCAGCCATGCGTGATATGGCAAGCCATTTAGTTGAACTTGGTCATACCGATATTGGTTTTATTTCTGGGCCGCAACATTTTCGTTCATCTACTGAGCGTTTAGCCGGTTTTTTGGCTGAGTTACAGGTTTACAATGTGCAACTACCAGACAGTCGTATTGTGGAAGGGAAAAATAATTACGAAAGTGGCTTAATGTGCGCACAAACACTGTTAGACACGCCTAATAGACCAACAGCTATTGTAGCTAATAATGATGAAATGGCCGCAGCGGCATTACGAGTTGCAAGTAACTTAAATATCAAAGTACCCGATGAGCTTTCAGTTGCAGGATTTGATGATAATATTTTAGCGTCGCGCATTATTCCTTCGTTAACGACGATTCGTCGACCTGTTTATAATATGGCATGTTTAGCAGTACAAAAGTTAATAAATAAGTCACGTGCAACAAAAGAAAAGTTACCACTTCAAAAAACGGTTACGCCCACTTTAGTTAAGCGAGAGTCGACAGGGCAATGTAGCGAATAATACCAAACGGCATAAATACTTAAACAATTTAATGAATTAAATCACTCTATAACGTTGTTAAAAATTTTTATTTAGAACAATTAGATATAAAATTTTTTGCCTAGTTATAGTGCAATTTTCTTATCGTTAAATAGACCCCATATATAAGCCGGTTGGTATAAAATACCCGTTATAGCTGTTTTTTTAAAAATAACGTCATTGCTTTTATTGTGTCTGTTTGCCACGGTTGGAATAGCCAAAAACAATGAGGAGCATCCTTAAATTGATAAACTTCAGTGGTTATACCCAGAAAGTTTAACTTTTGGATGGCTTTTTCTCTGCCTGCATAAAAACGCTTAGCACTACTATTGATAAATAAGGTCGCGGGTGAGCTTGCGTTAATATAGTTAATTGGTGACGCATTATGCCAACGCTGGGGGTTATCTTCATATCGCGAACCGAGCCAAGCACTCGCAGATGTTATTTTTTTACTTGGGTCATTTTCATAGCGTAGGGCTATAGGTGTTGTAAAATCGCTCAATCCATCAATATTTATTAATACGTTAGCTTTTATAAGTGGGTTATTAGTTTCTTTTAATTGCCCTTGACTGTAGGCCAGTAAGGCCGCCATTTGCCCTCCTGCAGAGCTGCCAATTAGCGCTAGTTTTGATGTATCTATATTATATTGTGCTTTATGAGTTGTAAGCCAATTCAGCGCAGTGGCTAAATCATTAATTGCAGCAGGATATTGCGCCTCTGTTGATAATCTATATGCAGGCACTGCAACCACAAACCCTTGTGCTGCAATAGAAAATGCTAATGTTTTTAATAGTTCAGGTGTTCCTGATTGCCAGCCCCCACCATGAATCATGACAACAAGTGGTAAGGAAGCGGTTGAATTTTTGGGGCGATAAATAGACATTGCTAATACATGGTCGGTAACTTTTTTATAAACAACATCCTGATAGGACAAGATTTCGCGGGGTATTGTTTGTGAGGGTAACTGTATTTGTGGGTAATCCTTTATTAATTTTTTATACCTATTTTGCAACGTGTACTCTTTTCCATATGCGGATGATATTATAAAAAAGCTACCTAGAATGAGTATAATACAATAAATTAATCTGTTGCTATTACGCATTTTTAATTTTGCTCTATTGGTGTGAAACGAAAATAATCAACATCTATAAATTGCGTTGCGTTTGGCTTAGATGCAACATGAAATAAACCCACTTTTGCTCCTACCCAGCGTCCTTTTGTAGCACTAAAATGTTCACCAATAATTCGAAAAGGATCTGTGCTATTAGTGCGATAACTAAAAATAGCATCGCCAGTGGGTTGCATTGTCATACGTAACTCAACATTATTACCAGAGAAAGGTTGAGGTTCTTTTAAGTGTTCATTACAGCCTTTACGTGCATTTATACATTGTGCGTAAACCAGTTGATTAGTTTGCGTTTCTTTATCATAAGTAATACCGATCCATGCATAGTTCTCACCAAATAAAACAAGTCCTGCTTGGCCTTTTAATGGCAATTTAGGTAACGTAAGTTTAGTGGTTAGAGTAAAGGTATTTGTGGGTAATTTTTGTAGTAATAGAGAAGGTGTTAACCACAAGCTGTCATTGCTTTCGGCTATTTTTTTCTGCTGATATAAGCGCAAAACACCAAGCTTTTTAGTTAGCGAATACCAACGTACATCAGAATTTGCATTCCATTGCCATTGTAGAGCCAGTTGTTCAGCAGTAAAATCATCACTTGCTTTAAGTGATTTAATCGTCACTGTATCGCTATGCACTGGTTTTTTATAGCGTAAAACAGGCTCACCTATTTCATCACCGTCTTCGTCTTTGCCGATGATAGGCCAATCATTTTTCCACTGCATTGGTTGTAAATGTACGATACGGCCATACGCTTTTTTTGACTGAAAGTGGATAAACCAATCTTCATCAAAGTCAGTATGTATCCAAGCACCCTGATGCGGGCCATTAATAATAGAATTACCTTGATTCATAACTATTTTAGCTTGGTAAGGACCGGCTATATTTTTACTACGAAACACCGATTGCCAACCTAAATCAACGCCACCTGCTGGGGCAAATATATAATAATAGCCATTACGCTTATAAAATTTGGGTCCTTCAATCGTCCTATATCCAGGGAAATTTTTGCCATCAATGATATGAGTAAATAGGCTGCTTACCGATGATGCATCGCTTGTCATTTCCCTCAAACTTAAAACATTATTAAAGCCTGCTCTACTCTTTGCCCAAGCATGTAATAAGTAACTTTTACCGTTATCATCCCACAGAGGTGTTGGATCGATGAGTCCTTTTCCTGATAAAATTAAGCGCGGTTTGCTCCATTTTTTTGCTGGATTGGCTGTCGTGGTAACATAAATACCAAAATCAGGATCTGGGTAAAATATCCAAAACAAGTTATTGTGATAACGTATATTTGGTGCCCAAACACCATTACCATGTTGCACTTTTTGGTAATGCGTTACGGGGATCTGTTCTGTTAGTGCGTAATTAATTAAAGACCAATTAACTAAATCGGTTGAATGAAGTATTGGCAATCCTGGGGCTGAATTAAAGCTAGACGCGGTCATGTAGTAGTGGCCATTGACAGCAACAACATCAGGATCGGAATAATCGGCGTGTAATATAGGATTTGTATAATCGTCGGTATTTAAACTAACGCGGTTAATACCAGTATTATCTGTTACATAGGCCGCGTCTGGTGGGGCAATTGATTTGGCTGAAAATGAAAAAGTAACGAGGTAATATACAAAAAATTTTAACAGTATTATTATATTTATTGGTCGCATTATTAGGCCTTAACGCATCAAAGCAAGGCTAGCTAAAATAAATGGCCCTACGCCTTTAGGATCATTGGCTCGAATATCCTCACTTATATAATACCCAAAGCTACCATCGCGATAGGGTGTACCACCAAGGCCTGCTACGGCACATGTCTGAGTAAAAGAAATACGTTGGTTCGTTGCATCGACTAAAATAAATTGTTTAATTAAACCGTTGTAGCTTCGCTGTGCATGTAACAAGTAGTCCGCAGGAAGGTAGCCGTTCATAACACCTTGAGCCATAGCATAAGTCAACATAGCGCTGCCTGATGATTCTAGGTAGTTGCCTTTAATACTTGCTTTATCAGTTACTTGAAACCAGGTGCCAGAACTATCTTGGTAAATAAGAGCGGCATCAATTAGCGCCTTAAAGCGTGTGTTTAGCCACATTTTTTTATTGTAATTGTTCGGGAGTTGGTCAAGTACGTCGACCATTGCCATGGCATACCAACCAATAGAACGAGACCAATGATTAGGCGATTGTCCTGTTTTAGGATTTGCCCATGCCTGTTGTTTAGATTCATCCCACCCATGTACAGGTAGTTTAGTATCACTGCGATAAAGGTATTTTTCTATTAATTCAAACTGTTTGATTACATCGTCGAATTGCGTTTCGCTGCCATAGCGGCGTATATATTGTGCATAAAAGGGCGCACCCATATAAAGCCCATCGAGCCACATTTGGGAGGTATAACGCTTTTTATGCCAAAACCCACCTTCTTTAGTACGAGGATGATGTTCTAGCTGCTTGTAAAGAGTATCGATTGCTAAGCGATATTTATTGTTTTTAGTCTCATCATACATAAAAAACAATAATTTACCGGCGTTGAGCATATCAATATTATACTTACTCTGTTGATAGCTTTTAATGGTGCCATCTTCATTAATTAAGCTATCAACATACTCACGTATATAATCAAAGTAGCGTTTGTCTTTTGTATTTTGATAAAGTCGAGAGAATGCGAGTAGCTCAAGGCCGTGTGTGTAATCCCAACGTGGCGCTTTGCGCCAATCGAGGGTATACGCCTGTGGGTTGCGCTGCATCTCTGATTCAGCCATTCTGATAGACCATAAATTTTCATTTGGTAATGGCTCGGCTTTCAAAGTAAAAACACAACAAAAAATACAGATAAGCACTGAAAATACAGCTGAACTAAATGGTAAATGCATAGTAACGCAACCTTATTTTGAAGAATGACTTACTTTACTGAGTTATCTATACCTAGTAGCTTAACCATTTCGATACCAGCCAAAATGTATGGTGCAACACCTTTGGCATCGTTACGGCTAATAGGTTCGCTCATGTAATAGTCATAGCTTCCATCACGACCAAAACCTAACCCTGCTACGTAGCATTGATTTAGCATAGAAACAGTTCCATCTTTATGAACAAGGGTAAATTCACTGAGTAAACCTTTATAAGCTGATTTTACTAAAGCAGTATATTCTTTAGCTAAGTAGCCTTTATTGATTGCTTTGGCATAAAAGTAAATAAACATTGCTGTGGCTGACGACTCGCGGTAATTACCGCGCTGCGCAGGTTTGTTAAGTATTTGCCACCATGTTCCGGTGTTTTGATCTTGAACACTTTTAAGGCTAACGGCAATCTCACCAATCATTGTGACTAAAAAATCACGCTGCTCGATATTTTCTGTCGGAATATAATCCAGTACATCAACAACAGCCATGGCTAACCAGCCCATGCCGCGAGCCCAAAATTCTTGCGACAATCCTGTGTTTTTATCAGCCCAACTTTGTGCTTTTAGCTCATCCCATGCATGGTAGTAAAGCCCTGTATTTGAGTCGCGTAAAAATTCGCGAGTAAGTTTAAATTCGTTGACTACTTCATTAAGCGTTTCTTGCTGTTTATGACCAAGCTCGAATTTTTTTGCATAATGAGCTAAAAATGGCATACCCATGTAAACACCATCTAACCATACTTGACCTTGGTATTTCTTTTTATGCCAAAAAGCACCAGCAGAGGTGCGTGGTTGATCGTGCAATTGTTCTCTAAGTGTTTCAATAGCTACACGGTATTTAGCCTCACCTGTACGCTCATATAAGCTAATTAAGTTTTGGCCAGGGGGGATGTTATCAATATTGAAGTTACTTTTTTTATACGCATAAATTTTACCTTGATCAGAAATGAAGCTCGCGGTTACTTTTTCAATGACTTCGCTGTACTGTTTTTTTCCGGTCAATAGAGCTAACTGATTATATGCGTAAGGCTGAATACCAATGATATCGTATTCAAATTTTGGTAAGCGTTTACGGTTTACATCCCAGCCCATATAGTGATAACCAAGTACTTTATGAGAAAGCTCGGTGTCAGCTAATGCCTGTGTCCACTTTAAAGCACTTTTTGCATCAAGTGGTGCTTTGAATTGAGCTGCTGATAAACGCGTTTTAATTCGCAAACGTGGTTTTTGTGTTAATTTTTCGGCTTCCTTGTTTAAATAATCAATAAAAGCATCTTTACTATTTATGCCGCTTTCTGGTTGCCACACTGAAGCAAAATAGTAATTAACACGTTGCTGAGATTTATCCCCTTTAGGCTCAAGTATCGCGAGATAGTTGTTTTTATCTTCGGTTACTTTTTTTAGATCGCCTTTTTTGAAAAAAATAGCCATACCAAGTGGTGATTTATCTAAGCTTTGTTTACCCCAACTAGCAATATAGCTATAGCCATAGTTACTTAAGTTGTTTAAATCACCTTGTATGAACACAGTATTTTCATGTTTAACAATGCCTGTAGCCATATTCGGTAATTCTTTACTTAGCTTTAGTGCTACATTTGCTAGGCGTGAACCTGCATGCATACTAATATCAGCAACAAGATTTTGTTGATTATATGAGCTTTCCCAGTCGTTATAATCTAGCTGTACACTCGCGCGTAAATCGCCATTTTCGACAATGCGTGCTGTCCGTGTTTTTACATTGGCGACGTGCTCAAGCTGGTTTTTTGTATTCATTACACCAAAGCCGCCTGCACCGAGAGAGCTTCCTACTTTAAGGATATCCATCCCCCAACGTGCTTTGTGATGATAAGATTCATATCCATCTAAGCCAACTTGGTGTAACACGGGTTCTGGTGTTAATTTACCGAAAATATCAAAGCCATTTCGCCAATCTAAATAAAAGCGATAGCCTACTTTGTCTGATTCAATACCGGGTCCTTCATAGCGTATCCAATTTGAATGGTCCGTATAGTAATCTGGCGGTGTAAGTGATTTAACATTTTCAAAATGACCTCCAACGTATTCTTTTTTACCTGTATTTATTTGGTGTTTAGGGGGGCGACTATGCGGGTGCCATTGCCCAGCAACTTTATGGGCAAGATCTGCCTGTACTCGTTTTACTTTATCGACAGGTTTAACACTAACAGGTGTATTTTCAATAGTAATACTGACAGGTGTGCTGTTATTTAAATCAACAACAAAGTAAAGTCCGTCAACAGTGCCATCGTAGTCAATATCAACTGCTTGACTTGGAAGTTCCACATCAGCACTGAAAACGCTGAGTGCTTCTTTTGATGTGAGGCCTAAGTCGTAGTAGCTCACGTAGATAGGCTCATCAGGACGTGCAAAATCAGAGGGGTTACTGATTTCTATTTGTGCTAAAGGGGGCGCTTTTTTAAGTGTTGGTAATGCTGCAATGCTTTCTTTTTGCTGGCAAGCCGATAGAAACAAACTTGCAAAAATAATAGCACCGGATGTGAGTGCAAACTGTTTTAAAGGGGCGTTTATTGTCATAATCTTCTCCCAATAATAACAGCCAAGCAAAAAGTACTTGGCTGTTAATTAAATAAGCTAATCTAATTTATATGCTTTTTTAACTAACCCATAGGTTAATTGATAAGCTAACGTGTGAGCTGTTTCTTCATTAATTTGATGATTTGTTACCAGCTCGGCTAAATATCGGCAATCTACTCTGCGTGCTACATCATGACGTGCAGGAATTGATAAAAATGCTCGCGTATCATCATTAAAGCCCACCGTGTTATAAAATCCAGCAGTTTCAGTTGCTTGCTGACGAAATCTTAACATACCTGCGGGGCTATCATGGAACCACCATGCTGGGCCTAGTTTTAAACTAGGGTAGTGGCCTGCGAGGGGCGCAAGTTCACGACTGTAAGTTGTTTCATCAAGGGTAAATAGAATAATCTTTAGATTTGGGTTATTTCCGTATTTACTTAACAGCGGTTTAAGTGCATTAACATACTCGGTTTGACTTGGTATATCCGCGCCTTTATCTCGGCCAAATTGATTGAATATTGGTAAGTTATGATTTCGGTGTGCCCCCGGATGAATTTGCATCACTAGGCCATCTTTTATACTCATTCCAGCCAGTTCAGTTAGCATTTGGGCGCGAAAAAGCTCTTGTTCTTGTTCTGTTGCTTGGCCTGTACGGCATTTTTCAAAAAGGGCTTCACATTCATTTAAACTTAAATCAGCAGTTAGTGCACTAGGGTGACCATGATCAGTTGCTGTTGCTCTGCCTTCTTGTTTAAAGTAATCACGGCGAGTTTGAATTGCACTTAGATAACCTTGCCATGTAGCAGTATTTTGGCTGGTTAGTTCACCTAGTTTTTTTATATTTTCAATAAAGTCTTCTCGGCTTGCATCAACAACATCATCTGGTCTAAACGAGGTAATAACACGTTTTTCCATCGATGTACCAGCAATCGCTTTATGGTGCGCGAGTGTATCCAAAGCACCTTCAGTTGTTGCAATTAGTTCAATGTTGAATCTGTCCATCAGTGCTTGTGGCTTAAATGCTTTTGTTGCTAAGGCCGCCGTTATTTTTTCATAGTAGTCTTGTGCATTTACAGAGCAAAGTTTTTCTGTAAAGTTAAATACATCACTAAATACCGCATCTAACCAGTAACCACTTGGTGTGCCAGCAAATAGGTGATAATTGTCAGCAAAAATTTGCCACGCTTTTTTTGGATCCGCATTTCTCGAGCGTTCCATATCACCTTCAAGGCCATGCTCGGGGATCCCTAGCGTGGTAAGGTCAATACCTTGGCTGTACAGCATTCTAAATACATAGTGATCAGGTTTAATAAAGAGTTCAGTTGCGTTGCCAAAGTTCTTATTTTCGTTAAACCAACTTGGATCCGTATGCCCATGTGGGCTAATAATTGGTAAATCCTTTATTTTTTCATACAGTTGGCGTGCAATCTTAATAACGCTTGGATCACTTGAGAAAAGGCGGTCCGGGTGTAATTTTAATTGTTCAATATTCTTCGTCATGGAAATTCCTGCATTCATTTCTTTTACCTATTTAGCCACCGGTGGCAAATTTTATAAACTTAAATTATTTAGCTTCGAGTACGTGTGAACATGCCTGTGTAATAAGTTGCCACTGTTTATTTATCACCCATTGAGGATTGGCTACCCATGTACCACCTACGGCAAAAACATTACTCAGAGCTAAATATTCTTGATAATTATCTTGATTTATTCCACCTGTTGGACAAAAGCGAACATCTTTAAATACGCTCGATACTGCTTTTAAAAAAGGCTGGCCTCCAGCAAGAGAAGCGGGGAATAATTTTTGTTCATTAAAACCAAACTCTGTTGCAAGTAATATGTCAGAAGTATTTGATACACCAGGTAAGCATGGAACTTCACAGCTAGAAAGCGCATCCAGTAATTTAGAAGAGACGGCAGGAGTAACAATATAATCAGCACCTGCGTTAAGTGCCTTATCCAAAATATGTGTACTCGTCACCGTTCCTGCACCAACAATAAGGTTTGGTATTGCGTGTTTTATAGCTTTTAAAGCATTAATCGATTGCTCTGTTCTTAATACAACTTCAACAAGATGAATCCCTGATTCGTACATTGCGTTTGCTATATCAATACCTTGTTGTTCATCATTAGCTTGAATGATTGGTAAAATAGGTTGTGATGCCATTAATGCGGAAAACGGTTTATTGCTCATTCATTTACTACCTTTTACTGGGTTATTTTAGCTAATGACATTGGTTGTTTGTTTAGTGTGACATTATCAATGGTAAAATTAGTCACATGGTTAACGATTGATTCATCACCGACTTGGTCAAAGTGGCTGTTTGTTAGCGTAATATCTTTAATTGGATCACGGGCAAAGCCATTAAGATAAAGGGCTTTACTGAGTACATTTTTACAATGTAAGTTGTCTATTTTTATATCGCGGACAATGGGATCAAATTGTCCCGCATCGCCTTCTTCATAGTAAAAGTTAATTACAATCGCATTTTTAACGGTACCAACTTCAATATTACGAATACGGATGTGTTCAATTAAACCACCTCGAACTGAGTTGGTCTTTATTCTAATAGCACGCTCTAAATGGGGGCTATCCATAGTACAATTTTGTACAAAAACATTATTCACACCGCCAGAAATTTCACTGCCTATTACGACGCCGCCATGACCTTCTTTCATATGGCAGTTTTCAATGACAATATTTTGTGAGGCTGTATTTACTCTGCGTCCATCAGCGTTTCTTCCTGATTTAATTGCAATGCAGTCATCTCCGGTATCAAATACACAATTTTTGATATGGACGTGATTACAGCTTTCAGGGTCGCAGCCATCAGAATTAGGTCCATGGCTTGAAAAAGTGACATCGCAAACCGTAACACTATTACAAAGTACAGGGTTTACTAGCCAAAATGGCGAGTTTTTAATTGTGATACCTTCAATAAGTACATTATTACAGCGATAAGGTTGTATAAAAGGAGGGCGTAAATAAGCGCCATCAGCATAAATGCGCTGCTCAACGGGGATATGTTGCTCAGCATCTCGCATTAACTTATCTCGAGCTGTTTTTTGCTCAATTATCTGGCCATTATTGTCAGTTAAAAGCTCCCAGTGAGCCTCTTTGTGCTTACCTTTCCATGGCCACCAGGTGGCATTATTTGCATTACCTTCAAGAATCCCTTTGCCTGTTATAGCAATATTTTCTTGCTCGAAAGCATAAATAAGCGGTGAGTAACCCATCATTTCCAGGCCTTCCCAGCGGGTAAATACAGCTGGAAGATAGTCCTCAGGGCTTGTACTAAAACTGAGTATAGCGCCTTCCTCTAGATGTAAATTAACATTAGACAGTAGGTGAATTGCGCCTGTTATAAATTGACCTTGAGGAATAATTACCTGTCCCCCTCCTTGGGCGTTACAGGATTTGATTGCATTATTAATTGCGACAGTATTGTTAGTTTTATTATCGCCGTTAGCGCCAAAATCAATAATATTAAATGTTTTATCTGGGAACGAGGGGACTTTAATGGATGATTTAATCGCATCTGCCATTTTCCAGTCATCACCTTTTACAGGGCTGCTTAGCATATCGACAAGGGGGACTGATTTACATCCAACTAACGCTCCTCCAAGTAATGTACTAGATGCAACTGCCTTTATAAAAAATCTACGTGTATTATCCATGTATGTATCCTACAGTGTGGCACCTTATTTATTATTAGTAGTGCTGTTGGTACGCTTAACTAACACGATTAAATATTATTGAGTTAGTTATTATAAATTAACTTTATCAGCCATTGCCACCGGTGGCAATTTGTTTTTGTGATAATTAAAATCACTATAGCTTTTTGATATAAAATAACCGGTAACAAAGTTACCGGCTATTTTAGGTAAGATCATTGTTAGAATGATCCGCGCAAGCCTACTAAAAATTGACGACCAGAGGATAAGCTCTCATAAGGACGCTGGGTATAAATATCATTCCATTGTTCTTGTTTTTCGTCCGTTAAATTAACTGCTTCAAACGACACACTCATCGATTCGCTCAACTCATAGCGAGCAGAAAAGTTAAGTTTAGCTTTTGCATCATAACCACGTACAAAAGTAGATTCATCCTTATATTCATTGAGGTACTGTTTGTTATACCCACTGCGGTAGTTATAAGAAAAACGTGCCGACCAGCTTTCTTCTTCATAATAAAGTGTAATGTTGTACGAATTTTTGGACGTTTCTTCTTCTACCAAATTTAGCTCAGTACCATAAAAAGGGTCTTCAACATCGCGAGAATAATCAATGTAGGTATAGTTTGATTGCAGACCTAAATTATTAAATGGTGCAGGTAAAAATGTAAAAGGTTGCTGATAGATAAATTCAGCCCCCCACATACCCTCGGCATCCGTATTAACGAGTTGAGATACTTGCCAAGTTATAGTACTTGGATCCATATCACCAATATCAATCCCGAGTCGATCCAACTCATCTTGCGTTAATACCTCATCACTACTGTCCTTAGTTAAGCCAGTAATATCTTTATAAAATAATGAAGTTGCAATAAGCGACTCTTCTGCAAAATACCATTCTAGGCCTACATCATATTGTTTCGATTTGTAGGGTTGTAAAGAGGGCCCCGCGCCACGTTTAATTGATGCTGTAGGATCGTTTTCATCAGGGACATTAACACTAATCGATGAGCGTAAATCAGACAATTTAGGGCGAGTTATCGCATGTGAATAACTAAAGCGACCAACTAGATCTTCAGTGATATCGTAAGCAATATTTAACGATGGCAACCATTCGTCACCTTTACTTACTGATTCGCGCCAACTGTAGCCGTTATCAAAATTTGCACCGTCGCCGCGACCTGCTGTGTAACCATCTTTATAGATGTGATCTAAATTAACGATGCGACTGGTATTTTTATTATCAACATAACGTAAACCTATATTACCGCGCAGTTCATTATCAAAAATGTCGTGCCTAAAGTTAAGTTGAGCATACGCTGTTGTTACTTCTTCTTTAATATAATATGTGCGTTTATATTCTTCTTTAGCTTCGAAAAAATCACGACCTGAAAATGCAGCCATCATTGCATTGTAATCAGGCGTTAACCATGTGCCATCGTTTAGTGTTGATGTGGCAGGTACTGAAGCATCATTACCAAATTTGACACCTTGTTTATCTAACGTAGTTGAAAATAATAAGCCATTTATTTGTGAATTATCTAAATCCATAACGCGTGTTTCAGCACTTTTTCCACTGGTTTTATTTGTTTCAATATTAAGGTCTTTCCACGAAGATCGATAATCATGCTGCTCTGTTTCAAACGAACGTTGACCTACACCAAATTTAACTGTGTATTGGTCATTTATCTCGTAGCTAAAATCGATTTTAACTGTACTATTTTCACTCTCAATTGTTTGAGCGCGGTTACGTGTTAGAGCTGCGGCGTAGTTGTTACCATCTACCATTGAATTTTCTAAATCGGCACGTGTAAATGTGGCGCCAGGGGCTTGGCCAGCAGCAAATGCAAATGAAGGCATGGTCGAATTTAACTCACCACTGCCTATTGCTACTCCACCTGGATTATTTATTAACTCCAAAGGGTCAATATTACTATCGTAACTATAAGCAACAGTCGAACCTGCGCTGTCGAGTGCAAATGTTCTAGAGTAAGGAACGTCTAAATCAGATTTACCCATACCAACTAAAAAGTTCATTTGAAGGCGATCGTTAATATACCAATCACCAGAAAAACTTATTTGGTCAAAGTCAGACTCAGCCTTATCTTGACGAGCTTCAGAGCGAATAATTGCATTAGAATAGGCTCCCGCTACAATTGTATTGTTATCATCTATATGTATGTTTTCTGGAACAATGTCTTTTTGGTCACGTAATAATACAGAGTATTGATATTCATCCATTGTTGTATCAAGGGCTGCATGTAATATGTCTAAATTCATAGACAGGTTGTCGGTGGGAGCGTATTGAAAAGCAACCGTTGCACCTAAACGTTTTTGCTGCTTAGAAAAAATAGAATAGCGAGGGATACGCGGTAAATATAAGCCATCTAAATTATCATCAGTATAGTTACCATTTTCTTGTAATAGTGTTTTAGGCGAAGCCGTTAAATAGTTAGTGCCGCCTTGCGTTACAGGTAAACCATCATCTTGGTATTTTGGGTTATTGACGGTCCAGCGCACACTTGATGATCCTTCGCTTTGTACTGTTCCATCGCTGTAAGCAACCGATGCTAACACTCCAAATTTGTTATCCCAGTTATTGCTCAGCATAAATGAAATGCGAGGGGATACATCTTCAGAAATGTCGTTGTAGCGGGCGTTTACGTTGTAAGAACCTTTAAAACCATCATACTGAAATGGACGCGCCGTTTGTAAATTAACATTACCTGAAATACCGCCATCTTCCATTTCGGCAGAAACTGTTTTATCGACATCAATTTGAGTAAAAAGCTCAGATGCAAATACATTATAATCAAATGCACGAGAAGTATTTGAACCGCCAGCAGCATCTGTTGCAGCACCAGCAGATGCTGATTCCATACCGTTAATAGTTGTTTTAACAAAGCGAGAACCTAAACCACGAATCGTGATTTGACGACCTTCGCCGGCATCTTCTTCAATTGAAATTCCGGGTACACGAGCAAGAGAGTCTGCTACATTTAAATCGGGGAATTTACCAATGTCTTCTGCAATAATGGTTTCGCGTGTGCCAACAGCTTCACGTTTTGCCATAAGAGCTGCGTTAATGCTACCGCGATAACCTTTTACTTGAATGATTTCTATGTCATCGCTGTCGTCACTGGCCTTTTGCTGTGATTGCTCAGCTGCAAAAGCATTGCTAGTAATTACGCCACCTAAAATAAGATAGGTCATGAGTGTGTTTAGTTTAAAGTTGTGTGTAATTGCTGCCATTGCGATCCCAGTTGTGTTTTATTGTTATAAATTACATGGCCGTGTCGGTGTTTTGCCATGTGTTTGCTATATTTAACATAAATGACTGAAAAATATATGTTTAAGTAATTTAATTTAAAATGCCAATGAATGAACGATATAAATTGCTACCGGTGGCACGCGATGAAAACTATACCTAAAAATAGCGACTGTCAAATAATAAAAACAATAAAATTAATACTTAGTTCACATAATTTAACATTTAATTATCTGAAATAGACTAGGGCGTGTTGACCTTTCGTGGTTGAATTTGCAGCAGGCTGTTTGGTTTTTAGGCAAGGCAGAGCCTATGTAGTGTGGTTATTCCCCATAAATAGGCGATAACGCAGCATAAATGCCAAACATGCGCTGCCCTTTAGGTTCTTTCTAGGGACGATTAACTCTTTGTTGCTCGGTTTTTAATTAGCCCACTAGGTTACAAACCTAGCGCCGCGATTAAATCGCCCCTAGATTGAACAAATTTCAATCCACAAAGATCAACACGCCCTTGGGTTTGCTTATCTTTCGAGGTTAAATTTACAGCCGTTTAGACAAGGCGGATGCGGAAACTTTGCTCGGTTTTTACTTAGCCCACTAGGCAAAAAACCGAGCAAAGCGATTTAATCGCCCCCTAAATTGAACAAATATCAATCCAAAAAGTTCAACACTCTTTAAGCACAACTGAATAATATATGGACTATATATTATTTTGTTTGCCACCGGTGGCAATTGTGTTATTTTTAATAAAAGCCTTTGAATTAAATCAGTCAATTAGCCAAGCGTTATAGCTTATTTCGTAAGCAGGAGATAATAATGATAAAAAAAATAGTAGGCTCAATACTAATATTGAGTAGTTTTTTTGCAATGAGTAAACAAGGTACAACACATATATATATGGCTGGGGATTCAACCATGTCTATTAAAGATGTTAAAGACTATCCTGAAACAGGGTGGGGTATGCCATTCAGCATTTTTTTTAATGAATCAGTTTCTGTGGTCAACTTAGCTAAAAATGGTCGTAGCACGCGTACATTCAAAACCGAAGGGCTATGGAAAAAAATAATAGATAATATTCAAGTTGGTGACTACGTGTTTATTCAGTTTGGCCACAATGATGAATCCAAGAAAAAAATAGATAGGTATACCTCACCTGAACAGTTTGCAGATAATCTTACTCATTTCATTAATGATATTAATGCTAAAAAAGCACATGCTATTTTGCTCACTCCAATTACGCGTCGTTACTTTAACAAAATGGGTACTTTAAAAGAGACACACCCTATATACGCTGATAAAGTCCGTCAGGTTGCACAAGAAACAGGTGTTGATTTTATAGATATGGAAAAGGTAACCACGGCATATTTTCAATCTTTGGGTGATAAAGGTTCTGCACTTCGTTTTATGCACATTGGTGCAAATTTACACCCTAACTACCCATTTGGGGTAACAGATGATACGCATTTAAATCAGCTTGGTGCACGCGAAGTCGCACAATTGGTATTAACTCAACTAAAAATATTGAACCACCCATTGGTAAAAAAGCTACGTACTCCCGATCCAAAGCATTTAAAACTAAAAGGTTGATATTATCAATTAATTTGCTATAGTTGATTTTGTCATCTATTTAACGCTTAAGGCATGCCCAAAAATGAGTACATCCGTATCAGCAAATCCAGTAATGGTTGAGCTTAAAAAAACACCTGTAATTTATAAAATACTTGTTATGGTAAGTATTATTACCTTAATTGGCGGTACTTTAACTGGCATTATGACTTATGTGAATGTGGGTGTTACAGAGCATTTTTATGCAGATTGGTTTACCTCATTTATAAGTGCAGTACTTGTAATGGCGCCTGTTGGTTTTGTAATGATGACCTTAATGCATAAGCTAGTTAATAAGTTATTGCCTAGTAGTAGCGAGCTAAAACGTAATTTAGTGATTAGTGTTTTTATGGCGCTGATCATGGAGTCGGTGATGGCGTTTGTTACCGCTACTAATAATATTGGCTATGCAGATATGCGTGTATTTGTAACTGGATGGGCTGAAGGATTATTAGCTGCATTACCAATAGGTTTAACTATAATGCTGATAATGTCGGTTACGGTAAAACCTAAAATAGAACGCTTTTTAAAAAGCTAATAACAAAAAAGAGCCATTGGCTCTTTTTTGTTATTTAGTGTTTACCTGCTCTTTAAATTGCGCCATTCAAAAAAGGTGCTGTTCGGCTTATTTTAGATTGAGCTACCTCTGTAGGTTTACCTTGGGCTACAATTAAGCCGCCTTCTTCACCAGCACCGGGTCCTACATCAATTACCCAGTCACTATTGCGAGCTACTTGCATATCGTGTTCAACCATAATAACGGTATTGCCAGCATCTACTAATTTATTTAACTGCGCCATTAACATTGATACATCCGATGGATGCAGGCCTGTAGTTGGCTCATCAAGAATATAAAGGGTGTTACCGCGCTGCGCACGTTGCAGCTCAGTTGCTAATTTAATACGCTGCGCTTCACCGCCCGAAAGCTCAGTTGCAGGTTGCCCTAAACGTAAATACCCAAGACCTACTTGCATAAGTGCATCGAGTGCTCGCAGTATTGCAGGTTCGTTTTCAAAAAAGGTATGCGCCGATTCAACCGTTAAATTGAGAATATCGCTGATGTTTTTATCACGATATGTAACCTCAAGTGTTTGCTCGTTATAACGTTTGCCATGACATACTTGGCAAGGTGAGTAAACGCTAGGTAAAAACAGTAGTTCCATACTTACAAAGCCAACGCCCTCACAGTTTTTACAGCGACCTTTAGCAACATTAAACGAAAAGCGACCGGCATCGTAACGGCGCTCTTTCGCTTTTTGGGTAGAAGCAAATAGTTTACGCACATGATCAAATAAACCCGTATAGGTAGCTAAGTTTGAACGAGGTGTACGGCCAATCGCTTTTTGATTTACGGTAATTAGGCGGCTTATATTATTTATACCTTCAATGATTTTTCCGCTGGTGTGTGTTTGCAGCTCTTGTTCGAGTAAGTCGGCTTCGTCGGTGGGGGCTTCCGGTATTACTTTTTGCCCAAGTGCTTCGTAAACAAGTTCTACTAACGCTTGGCTTACTAGGCTTGATTTACCCGAGCCCGAAACCCCAGTAACGGTTGTCATAACACCCAGTGGAAATTCTGCATTGAGTTTTTTAAGATTGTTACGCTCAATATTAGCCAATTTTAACCACGCTTTTGGCTGTCTTTGCTCCTTTTTTTGCGCGCTGTTTTGAGTAGACTCTTGACTGGCGTTTTTAGCAAAAAGGTGACGACCGGTGTGCGAATTTTTTATTTTTCTTAACCCTTCAACAGGGCCGCTGTAAATAATGTCGCCACCATGGACACCTGCATCAGGGCCTACATCAACAATCCAATCGGCGTGTTTAACAACGCTGATATCGTGCTCAACAACAAATACAGAATTGCCAGCCGCTATTAACTCGTCGAGCGCTTTTAGCAATGCTTGAGTATCGGCAGGGTGTAAACCCGCTGAAGGTTCATCTAACACGTAAACTACCCCAAATAATTTAGAGCGAATTTGTGTGGCAAGTCGCAACCGTTGTACGCTCAAGCGACAAGTATCCTAAACCAAGCATGGTTAGTGCTTCAATACGGGTGAGTATATCGCTGGCAATGCGCTGCGTAACAATGGCTTGCTCTGGATTTTTTGTATTTTTATTTACTTTGGTATTGGCGGCGTTACTTAGTTTTTTAGCAAGCTCGTTTAATGTAAGTTGAGATAGCTCGCCAATATCAAGCCCTGCAAATTTAACACTTAACGATGCTTGTTTTAATTTTTTACCTTGGCAAGTAGGGCACTGCGATATTTGCATAAACTGTGATACGCGCTTTTTAGTACGCGGGCTTTGGGTAGTAGCAAAAGACTGTAAAACAAAGCGTTTAGCGCTTGAAAAAGTTCCCATGTAGCTTGGATCTTCGTTATTTTTTATCGCATTTTGTGTTTGCTCATAGGTGTAATCTGGGTATACCGGCACACTAGGTGTTTCGTCGGTAAATAAAATCCAATCCCGTGCTTTTTTAGAAAGTTTGTTCCAAGGTGTGTCTATGTCATAACCAAGGGAAGTAAGAATACGGCTTAGGTTTTTACCTTGCCATGCTGGTGGCCACGCTTCAATGGCGCGCTGGCGAATAGTTTTTGTATCGTCTGGCACAAGTAGCTTTTCGGTTACTTCAAACACTCGGCCTATTCCTGAGCATTCTGGGCACGCACCTTGTGGCGTATTCGGCGAAAACGCATCGGCATATAAAATACTCTGCCCAGCTGGGTAATCGCCAGCACGAGAGTAAAGCATGCGTAGCGCGTTAGAAATAGTTGTTATGCTGCCAACGGATGAGCGAACCGAGGGTGCGCCGCGTTGCTGCTGCAAAGCAACGGCAGGCGGTAGTCCTTCAATAGAATCAACATCGGGCTCATCAACTTGATCTATTAACCTACGGGCGTAAGGCGATACTGAATCAAGATAGCGGTGCTGCGACTCAGCAAACAGCGTTCCAAACGCAAGCGACGATTTTCCAGAGCCCGATATTCCTGTAAAAACAACCAATGCGTTACGAGGTAAATCAACGTCTACATTTTTCAAGTTGTGAACGCGTGCCCCTCTTACTTGAATGCTGTTACTGGGATCAGATAAATCCATAGTTGAGTTTTTATGTGTGCTTGCCATACGTTTATACTCCTGTTTAATCGCGCTTTTTACTTTAAGTTAGCTTTGAATTATTTACTCTTATCACTCGTTATTACCCCAAAGTAGCGCAAGCACACTGAATGAGCGCTTAGTCTGTAGTGGCGCAGCCAAAGCGCTGGATAAAATTACGATGATTGTTTGTTTACATAATAGGTATGGAATGCGAATATAATTTAAACAGTTATTGTTATGTAATTTACTAGGTATGTTACTTGGTAATAAAAAGGAACTAACAGTGAATAAAGCCTTAGTGATCATTTTATTGGTGCTTTCGTGGGCAACCCAAGCCGACTCTATCAAAGCGCTAAATGTTGACCGTGCAGTACCAAATAGCATGCACTTATCGTTTGCAAACGATAGCAACATAACCCCTAAAAAAGGGGATTTTAAAATCGTTAATTATGTATTAATGAGCAATGAAGAGGGCGAACGCTGGGCTGTTATAACGCTAACTAACTTATCGTCGGGCAATCGCGAACTAGGCGAGGAGCACTTACTTGCACTTTTTGCTGACGGCAGCCGATTCATGCCAATGGAATTTAAACTCGGTTTTAAAGGCAACGAAACACAATCGGTAACTGTATCGTTTGCCGATTATAAATTCCCTATTTTAAGTGTGTATTCGAGTAACGATTTGTAACTAATATTAGTGCAATTATGCTGCCTTAGAGTATTGTTGCGTATTGTATTAAATGCCAATTTTGTAATTGGCGGGATCACTGAGATACTATTTGTGCTAGTAATACTTACCCAATCGAAAAGTATGGTCTTAAAAACAGAATAACAAGCTCCTATAATGGCAAAATAGTGTGCTGTTGGAGTTACTTTTCAGCTTGGTAATATAGCGAAGGTTTTTAAAGTATTGAGTATCTGCAAATTGCATGTATCCATTAGTCGGCTTAGAGCTATAAGCGGTCATTCAGGTGAGTCGTTATTAACTTAGTAAGAATAAGAGGAAACTTTCCCTTTTTTTACATAGCGAAATAACCTACAGCAAGCATAATATTTATAGCTGGTAATAACTTACACTATTTGCTATTAATATAAGTTCACAAAATAAGGACGTTTTCGCGCTAAAATAGGGAAAGTGTCCTTTGATAAAGATGTTAGCATTACTTAGAGTCTGTCGTAGTAACGGTTAAATTATCGAACGTTTATAAAGGAAAATTAAATTGGAATTGGCAATAAGTGAACTCCCTCGCTATAAAAGGTGGCCGTTCAAATTTTTTAATAAAGGACTATACCCTGGTATCTATAGTGTACTTGCTCTTGGTTACATTGGGATTCCCACTAATATTCAAGAGATGGTTAGACATCAATTACCTATTGAATGGCGAACGTGGGCATTAAACTTTTGGGATTTAGAACAGTGGTTTACTGCTTTGTTTATCACTGCATTCATTGGCGCTATTTGGGGCGGGATTGGAAGTCAGTTAACATCCTCTTTTCTAAATAAAATTTATCGAAGAGTAAAAGAAGAAAATGAGCAGCTAAAAGAGAAAAATAGTAGTACAGCTATCAATTGTTATGAATTGTTTAGCCATTATATTTACAACAATTATTTCGCAAAATTTGGTTTAACCTCTAATGAAAGGTTAAGTTTATATAAATTAGATATGGATTTGTTTTTATGTGTAGGGCGGTATTCAGAAAACGAACTATACAGACAAAAACCTAATAGATTATACCCACGAAATGTAGGGTGTATTGAAACAGTTTGGAAAACAGGTAAAGTAGAACACGTTATTCCTTTTGATTCAGAAACTGAATTTGATAAGTGGAAAAAGTACAATATTGAAAACTACCGATTTGAAGACTCAGTACTAAACAACATGAAAATGAGAAGCAGAGCTTTTCTTGGATTTAGGATTCAAAATTCGCAAAAGCAAACTATTGCGGTATTAATTTTTGAATCAACCCAAGCTAGCGGGTTAAAATTCTCAAAAATAAATACCGCAATGACTCAAAGAGAATTACAAAATATTTGTCATCTTTTAGAGTCTTTGGATAGTCATATGCCAAGCTTACAGACAGCGTCTATGGAGGGTTTCTAATGGAAAGCGTAATTCTAAATGTCATTAAGTATATTTTATCTGCTTATCCTTATAAGGACGAGCTTTCAGCATCAAGATTAACCAAAATGCTATATTTAACTGATTGGAAAAATGCTATAGAGCACGATACTCAGTTAAGTCAAACTGTATGGCACTTTAATCATTATGGTCCATATGTCGATGACTTTGTTGATATGGCTCGTAAAGATAAAGATATCAATGTTGTCAATACTAAAACTATGTTTGGTGGTAATAAGCAATTATTTAAATTGTCAGATAAAAATTCTGGTAAAATAGTTTTATCTGATGAATTGAAAGTAATTGTAGATTTCGTAATAAACGCTACGAAAGATAAAAACTATGATGATTTTATTAAGCTTGTCTATTCTACGTACCCTGTCATTTCAAGTAGTAAATATAGTAACCTTGATCTAGTTTCTAAAGCTAGAGAATACAAAAGTCAGTTAAATGCAAGGTAATGCTAATCGGGTAGCCGGAGGTCTCTAACCTCCAGCCCCCACACCACCCATCATGCGGGTCCGCAATGGGCGGTTCATCTCCCGTAATGAATATTGATCCAAATATCTCTCAATGACACTAAACCTTGTGACGCTAAGTAATCATTGCCTAGCGCAATGTTAATTCCTTTTGTTTTTGAGCTTCGACAAGGGCCTTTACTGGTGATACCACAGGCTATGGCGAGTCGTTCGCTAACACCTAATTTCATTAAACTGCGTACTTTGGTACGAGGTTTTCGCCACTGCCGCCAGTAGCACATTCTTATCCTACGGCGGATCCAATGATCTAAATCCACCGTTAGCTGATAAGCGTTGGCTATTAGGTAATAGTGTCCCCAGCCACGTAAATACTGCGTGAGTTTATGAATTTGTAGGGTCATTGAGATCCCCCAGTTGCGGTTAGTGAGCTCTCTTACATTTGCTTTAAATTTCTTTAGCGCCTGTTCGTGGATCTGCACTTGAGCGTAACGGAAGGTAAACCCAAGAAATTTCGAGCCTGATACGGGACCGACTCGACTTTTCGATTCATTCACTTTGAGTTTTAATCGGTTAGTGATAAACGCAGTAATGTCCCGTTGGATTATGAGCCCTTCACTTTTCGTTTTTACTAAAATGATTATGTCATCAGCATAACGTGCAAACTTAAGGTGTTTGTAGGTTAGCTTCTTATCTAATTCATCGAGTAAAATGTTGGAAAGCAAAGGGGATAATGGCCCACCTTGAGGGACTCCTTTGGTTGACTCAAACCACAGACCTGTTTCGCGTTCTGCTACCCCTGCTCGGAGGTATTTACCGAGTAGGCGCATGAGTGCTTTGTCTTTGATTTTACGAGCAACACGATTCATCAGCATGTCATGGTTTACTTCATCAAAGAACTTAGACAAGTCAATATCAACTGCTGTTTTATAACCTTGTTTAACACAAGATTGAACATGATTTACTGCTTGGCTGGCTCTTTTATGAGGGCGATAACCATAACTATGTGGTGAAAATAGAGGCTCAAAGTAAGGGCTAATCACTTGAGCAATAGCTTGTTGGATCACTCTGTCGATAACAGAGGGGATCCCAAGCATTCGCTCACCGCCATCGGGTTTGGGTATTATCACGCGTTTGGCTGGCAAGGGTTGATAAGTGCCGTTAAGTAATTGGTGTTTAATACCCAGCCAATGTAACTTAGCGAAGTGATTAAATTCTTCAATACTCATATTATCAATACCCGCAGCCCCTTTATTTCGCTTAACATGTTGCCATGCCGTGCCAATATTGTGGTTGCTCAGTACACTTGCCATCAGGTCATGATTTGTTTGGTTATATTCATTTGAGGTATTATTCACCATAGAACGCTGTTCATCACTATCACAACACGGTGATCTATGTGAATTCAAGTTCAATTGTAGTATCTCCTCTGGTTAAGATGTTCAGGCCTTCACCATGTCTTATCCATTACGATAAGTGTTGGGCTACTCGGCAACTGCTCCTGCGTTGCTCTACCTCCTGCATCCATGCAGTCGTATGCCGTCTGCTGACTTCTGATAAATCACTCTAGCGATTACTCGATAAAGCGCGTCTAAACTAACGCTTGTTTACTGCTATTTCGCTCGCTGTAGGTCGCAGCAACCAAAGCGCCAAGGGTTGAAAAACCAGTCCCTAACTGGTAATGTCCAAGCGTTAGCGCGGATGCGTGTTTATCAGATCTCCCCGAATAAGGTGCATCGACTTTCTCTGCACAACTGCATCATTTACGGTGGCCGTTAGATCACATGACTTCGCTATCTTGTGCTAGCTCGTCTCCAGCCTACGCCTCATATGATGTTTTTGTTCATCAGCTCGCAGATTTGCTAGCGGCTTCCTCTAGACTATCTCTCACGATTTAGCCCTTGCCATTTGCGAGTGTCTATCGTTTAATAACAGTATGTTATTTAAACGGTGATCTTCCTACAGAGGACTTTCACCTCATAAGTCAATGCCCATGTCGGGCGTACACAAGTTGCTTAAACGGACAAAAAACAGTTGGCTTTTGCTCGTTCCTCGCTGATTTTAGCCAACTATTTTATTGCCGCTTAGCAAAGCGTTGGTGCGTCAAGCTAAGCTTGATCCATCTTGCAGGGTGCAAGTCCCTGTCGGGCAAGGTCTAACTAACCTCCTGTATCGAGTGTTGCGCCTTTGGCGGAGTGTGGGATTAGCAATTGCTTTTCAGTTATGAGGATAGCATCACACGAACAAGATTGGCGAAGCGTACACAGAGAATTATGTAGGCCATAGGGGTTATCGTGATCCTGAAGTGCTGATATCGCTCCGATAAATATTAGATCTGACTGACGAGGTTTGCAACGCCACCGAAGTCCATGCAAAACAGCCGTGTTAGTAAGGTTGTGGCGAGTCAGCGGAGTTTCAAAGCCGTGGCATGTATAAAGAGATGGTTTGAGAACTTGAGAGATCCAAAGGTGTTCCACAAGGATGGTGGTAGGAAAGCTTAACGAAAAGCAAAGCTAACGATGACCTTTTGGAAGTCAGATCAGCCCATAGTAGTCTGGGCAGGGGAAAGCCCTGTACATGGCGAAGGAGCTGACAGTTATATCGGGTACTAAGTCGACACATAGACCGGACAAAGTAGGGCTGGAAATATTATGACAACAACACTTAATACCCTTGCATTTAAAGCACATACTCACCCTAAGCACAGGTTTCAGAATCTATATGGATTGCTAGATGCCGCAAGCCTGTATGAAAGCTGGGGTCAACTCAATAAATTAGCCAGTCCGGGTATTGATGGCATTACGATGCCAAAATACAAGTCGACGTTAATTGAAAATATCGAACGTTTAAGTCAGCAACTCAAACAGAAAAGTTATCGAGTTAATGATATTAAACGCATCTACATCCCAAAACCCAATGGTAAAGAACGACCGCTAGGGCTTCCAACAGTTGATGACAAACTTGTGCAACAAAGTGTTAGTCAGATCCTGCAAAGTATCTGGGAGAAAGACTTTATGCGCAATAGCTATGGGTATAGGCCGAATAAAAGTGCACATCAAGCAGTACATAGCCTAACAATGAATCTTCAATTTAAAGGATATGGTTATATCGTTGAAGCTGACATTAAAGGCTTCTTCGACAACCTTGAGCATGAATGGCTGATGAAAATGTTAGCGTTACGCATTGATGATAAGGCAATGCTTAATTTAATCAACCAGTGGTTAAAAGCGCGGATAAAATCACCCGATGGCGTATTCACTAAACCATCAAGTGGAAGCCCTCAAGGTGGAATTATCAGCCCAGTGTTGGCTAATATATATCTGCATTATGCTTTAGATCTCTGGTTTGAAAAGAAAGTAAAGCCGAGGATGCGTGGAAGTGCAATGATGATCCGCTATGCAGACGATTTTGTTTGCGCATTTCAATTTGCAAATGACGCAGAGCGCTTTTATAAAGTGTTACCCAAGCGATTAAAGAAATTTAATTTAGACGTTGCGCAAGACAAAACCTCGCTAATGCGATTTAGTAGATTTCATGTTGGTCGAAAACGTCACTTTGTATTTCTAGGGTTTGAGTTCTATTGGGGCACAGATTCAAATGGTAAGCCACGACTTAGGCGATGAACGGCTGCGAAGAAGCAAAAGGCGACGCTGAGTGAATATTATCGATGGATCAAAGCAAGGTATTCATTAAAATTGAAAAGCTGGCTACCTCAATTGAGACGAAAACTGATAGGATTTAGAAATTACTTTGGTTTACCAGACAACAGCCGAAGCTTATCCACAATATATGACTATGTGCTACATAGTTTATATAAATGGTTGAACAGACGCAGTGGTCGACGAAGTTATAACTGGAGTAATTTCAAGAAGATGATAGGGTATTTTAACATTGAGAGTATCAAAGTCAGCAAGCGAAATATCTTTGTTGATTGGTACTAGGGTAGTGTGTTTTACACGAGTGAATATATAACTGAAGAGCCGGATGCGGTAGTTCCGCACGTCCGGATCTGTGTGGGGTCGGCCTAGCAATAGGTCGCTCTACCACGATAGGTTGTAGAATTACTCTTTTTAGGAACGTATCCAACTATTCTTAGTTGGTTGCTTTTTAACCTTGAATCCATCTGTTCGCTGTGATCTAATAGATATTATTCACCCACGGTAAACTGTTATGGCTAACTACAAGCCTGACTTATCCTGTCAAAATAAATTCATTCCTATCAATTTCGCTGAGCAAATTCTGCCTGGCACTTTTGAGTATGCCCTTTGTTATATTGTCGAAAATAAACTCGATTTATCGGGATTTGACGCGTGGTACAACAATGACAAAACGGGCGCGGCGGCGTATCCACCTTCGGTAATGCTAAAGATTATTTTACTGGGCTATGCACATGGTTTAATTAGTAGCCGCCGAATTGCTAAAGCGTGTGAGACGAACATTTTATTTATGAGTGTGTCGGGTGATATCCAGCCGCATTACACCTCTATAGCGGGTTTTGTGGCTAAAATGCATGAACAGATTGAACCGCTTTTTACGCAAGTGCTGATGATATGTGATGAAGAGGGCTTGATAGGTCGTAACATGTTTGCCATTGATGGGTGTAAATTAAAGTCCAATGCGAGTAAGGAGTGGAGCGGCACATTCGATGAGCTAGGGCGTAAAAAAGCAAAACTAGAACGCGCAAGCAAACGTATTATTGAACGCCTGACTTCAGTTCTTCAAAAGCTGAACGTTCTAGGGCGACTTGAAAGAACGATTCGGCTCCTGCTAATGCCCGTTTTGCTGTCATCTGTAATGATTTCTGCCGCAATTCGATGCGTTGTTGCAGATACTCAACTTGTAAATTTTGCTGCTGTATCTCAAAATAAGTGCTGGCGATGTCTGCTTGAATGGTTAACAACAATCCTTCGTAGCTACTTTGGGCAATTTCTACTTTTGCATCAGCAGCTTCAATCGCGCGTTTGACACGTCCAAACACATCTAATTCCCACGTAGCTGCCATGCCCATGTTGAAAAAATAACCCTCAGTTTGCGCACCCGGAATTTGCCCAAGTGGTATTTGTCCGTTCTCGCTTGTTAGGGAGCGATTACCAAGCGCATCAAGTGAGAATTCTGCTTGGCCTCGCGACTCCTCAACTCGGTACAAGGCTTTGGCCTCTTGAGTACGCAGGAATGCCTCGCGCACATCAAGATTTCCAGTGCTTCCTTTTATGAGGAGTTCACTTAACTGCTCATCTTCAAAACTTTGCCACCATTGCAAACTTTGCATATTATTTGCTATCGCATATTTTTGCGTTGCCTCAGTCCACTGCATTTGAGTTTGTAATAGTTCTGGTGCTTGATAGTCGGGGCCTAAAGTTGTGCACCCTGCTATCAACATTGAACCCATAACTATAACGAGACTATTTACTTTCATGCGCGTAGCTCCTCAATTGATGGAGAATTGTCGTCGGCATGTGGCTTGATGCCAAACATCAAACTATATAGGACTGGTACAACACCCAAGGTTAAAATCGTGCCGACAGCCAAGCCAAAGGCGACTACCACGGCTAAACCGTAAAACAGCGGGTCAACGGCTAAAATAAGCGGCATAAGGCCTAAAATAGTGGTGATTGTGGTCATCAAAATCGGTCGTAAACGCATCACTGATGCGCGTATTATCGCATCAACAGAATCATCCTCCTTTCGTTCTAAATCTATTCTGTCAACCAACACAATTGCATTATTAATAATGATACCCAACAAGGCATACAAACCTAATATCACCATAAAACCAAAGTCTACGCGCATGACAAAAAGTCCAATGACTGCGCCGATGAGCAGTAGCGGTAGAGTCATAAAAATCAGTGCTGGGCGTTTAAAGCCATTAAATTGCAGCACCAATAAAATCAGCACTAAAGCCAAACAAAGCGGCATATTTGCAGCTAGTGCGGCGCGACCTTGTTGGGACGTTACTACAATGCCTGCTAAGTCAATACTATGACCAGGTGGCAAGGCTGCTCGAATCACATTAAACTTTTCATCTAAAATGGGAGCCCAGTCTTGTGCAGTAATAAAGTCGTTTCGGGCAGAGACAGTAGCCGTTCTGCTTAAATCCTCGCGCCCTACACGGGCAAATTCATTTTCAGGCTGGATTTGCGCAACTTGTGTTAAACCTACACTCTGGCCCGTCATGCTAGAGTAAACTTGAATGTTTTGTAGGCTATCGAGGTTTCTTCGCTCAGCATTCGGCGCTCGCAACACGATGGGATAAATTTCATCGCCGTCGTAGAAGTCACTCATGCGCTCACCGTTGTAATATCGATTTAATGAACGATTAATATCAGCGCTAGTAACGTCTGCAAGCCTCGCCTTGGCTTGGTTGACTTTCACCACTAATTTAATGGTGCGATTCTCCCAATCGTTACGAATATCGACCGCTCCGTCTTGTTCAGCTATGAGTGTTTGTAGGGCATTACTGGTGTCATACACCGTCCATGCGTCAGGGCCTGACACTTCTACTTCAAAAATGGTGGGGTCAGAGGGGCCCAGAAACATATTTGTTACTTGCGCTTTTACTTGCGGAAATTGAGTGGTAAGAGCATCTCTTAATCGAAATTTAACCTTTTTCACGTTATCAAACTCGTCTATGTTCAAGACCGCAAAGCCGCGGTTAGGGGCAGGGTCAATCGGTGCAAGAGACAGCACAAATCGGGGTCCACCAAAGCCTGTGTACCCAGCGGTGCTTAATATTTCGGGCCATTTATCTTCGTCGTCTAGAAAAGCAAATATTTGTTGAAGTTCTTGGTCGGTTTGACGCTCAGTTACCCCGGCGGGCAAATCAAAATAAATAAGCAACTGCGAACGGTCAGAGCTTGGGAAAAAGTTTTGAGGTACCTGACGGATCCCAGCTACTGCAGCAACAAAAAGTATCACCATGGTGATTAAAAATAATGCTCTCATTTTGAGTATTCGATAGAGTGCACGTGAATAAAGAGAATTTAGCTTATCAAATGCTTTTGTGCCTATTTCCCGTATGCCCGACGGGCCCGAGTTTTTGTTAGGCGTTTTAATAAACAGCGTGCATAAAATGGGCGTAAGTGTCATGGCTAAAATCCAAGACGTGGTTAGAGAAATCATGACCACTTGTGAAATGGTTCGCGTATATTCCCCAGACTCATGCTCAGCAAGCATTAGCGGTAAAAAAACTAAAATGGTAGTTAAGGTTGATGACAATAAGGGAAAGGCGAGCTCTTTCACGGTTAAGCCAAGCGCGTCGGTTCTGTCCTCGCCATTGTCTAAGCGGCGCTTAAAATCTTCTGCAATTACGATACCGTTGTCTACTAAGAGACCTAGAGAGATAACCAAGGTCGCTAAGCTCATTCGCTGCAGGTTAATTTCATAAAAACCCATGATGGCAATAGTGATAAGCATCACGCTAGGCACAATTGCGCCTACAATTAAGCCAGTGCGCATGCCTAAAAAGAAAATAACAACGGCTAATACGATAAACAATGTTTGAATGACATTACTCGTCACGCCAAACACCGCATCTGCCACTTGGTCGGCCTGAAATGTCGCTATGCTTAGCGTATATCCAGCCGGCAGCGTCGTTTTTAAATAATCAATTTTTGCGCGCGCCGCCTCGCCATAGTCAAGCACACTGTTGCCTTCGACCATGGTGAGCGTGAGCATTATCGCGGGGGCCCCATTAAAATAGGTTTTGCGACTTGGCGGGTCGATGTAGGCTTTGCGAATATTGGCAATATCTTTGAGTGCTAAAATAGTTGTCGTATTGGGTAGGCGAATGAGCGTGTTTTCGATATCTTCAAGGGTATTGAAGGTGCCAGTGGGCTCTACAATATAGTTGCTTACCCCTGTATCAATTCCCCCTGCCGCTTGAATGATATTTTGCTGTGCTAAGGTCGCGATTATTTCATCGGGCAGGATACCTAGTTCCGCCAATTTCGTGTTCGAAATTTCAACGTATACTCGCTCAGCTTGCGCGCCTAAAATGTCGATGCGTTTGGTATTGGGAATGCCGAACAACTGGTCGCGAAGATACTGTGCCATATCAAATTGCTCAGCCATGTTGTAGTCTGTTGACTGTAGCGCAATGGTTGCGGCGGCAACATTGCCAAAATCATCATTTAATAATGGTGGTAATGTGCCCGCAGGTAAATCGCTTTGCACTGCGGCGAGTCGGTCTCGAATATCATCCCAGATTTGCTCAAGCTCAAAATATTTCGATTTTATCTCTACTTTAATTATTGAGCGGCCTGGCTGTGTAATAGATGAGATTTTTTCCACTTCTCCTTGCTGGCGAATCGCTTCTTCTAGTGTTTTTGTAACTAAAAGCTCCATGTGCTCAGCCGACATGCTGGGATTAAGTGCAGTTACATTAGCCACTCTGATTGTGATGGCCGGGTCCTCTCTAGCTGGCAAATTAAAATAGCTATAAAGACCAAATGCCATTAATAAGACGACGCTTAAAAAGACGACAGAACGGTTTTCAAATACACGCTGACCAAAACTCATTTATTGACTACTCCAGCTATTCAGGAAAATTACGAATGTCTTGACTCAACAGTGATATCGATTGGCCTTCGGATAAAAATATGGCGCCTTTTGCAATAATTATCTCCCCCGCGCTTACGCCACTATTTACAAGAGCGAATTCATTACTCAACTTTTCTAGGTTAACGCTTCGTTTACGGACGTGATTTGCCTCCTCATCAACCACAAACACATAATATTCATTGTTGTTGTCAGGTACTAAGGATGAGCGCGGGATAGTAAGTGTTAGCGCGTTATTGGTTATTCTAAAATCAATTGAAACTGATGCCGTCATGCCATTTACAAGTGCTTCGGGCACGTCTGACAATAAAATAGTGACTGGAAAGGCAGCCATGCCCAATGCTTGTTTACCAATGCGAACAACCTTGCCTGACACTGCTGTTGAAGATAACGCACTGAACTCAATTTGTGCGCTCATGCCTTGGCTAAACAAGTTAATTAAGCTCTCAGGTACAGAAATGGTCACTTCTCGTAATTCGCTATCGGTTTGAATTTCCAAGATTTCTTGATTTGCATTAACCGTTTGCGCCAAATTTGCAGTTTTATTAATTACTTGCCCGTTATAGGGGGCAAAAATATGGGTGTCTTTTAACGTTTTTTCTGCACTTTTTTTCTGGGCGTCAAGGCGTTTGATATCGGCACCCGAGCTTACTTGCGCTCTCACCGCAGCGTCATACTCCGCTTGGGAAATAGCCTGTTGCTCTGCCAAGCTAGTAGCTCTTATTAGTTTGGCGTTGGCTTCTTTAAACGCGGCTTTGGCACTCATAATATTGGCGTCTAGCTCATCAATTAAGAGGCGCTGACTTTCGTCATCTAACTTTGCTAATACGTCTCCTTTACTAAAGCGGTCGCCGGTATCAACGTTGATTTCGACAATTCGCCCGCCAATATCAAAGCCAACAGTAACGCGTTCAATCGACTCGACGACTCCCGGGAATACGCGAACATAGTTTTGCTGCGACTTGCCAACTTTTATCCAATCCACAGGTTTTGCTTTGTTTTGCGGAATTTCTTGGCTACATGCACTTATCATCAGTAATCCACAAAGCGATATTAGGACTTTTGATTTCATTGTTTACTCCACCATAAGACAAAAATGGCTAACAGACATAAGATGAACTCTGGCAGAGTGCTTCCGCCAACAAGAAAAACATGCGTGAATATCGCGCCAATCACGGTGCAGGTATGTAAGGATGCCGCTAGCTTTCGTGTGACGGCAAAGAGCAATATTAGTGCTGAAATGATTTCAACAAAACCGGTGAAATACCAAAACCATTCGCCATAGCCGATTTGCTGAAATAAAGTGATTATGCTCTCACTTCCAACCAGCTTTGCGCCCCTAGCGCCTTCAAATATGAGCGCTAAGGCACAGCATATGAACAAACCGACCCAGTCCATTGGACTTTTTGTGTCGTCTCTTCTAGGGTTTTTAGTCTGTGGTTCATTGTGTTGATGAGCGTTGACGCTTTGAATGTTCACAACTTTTCTCCACTTTTATAAATGTTGTTTTACTGATGAGTATGGAATTAACAAGCACAGTGTAATTGAAGTGCTCGTTTTAAAGAATGTGCATGAAAGGAACGCTGAGTTCTGAAAATGAAACGCACGAATACATTCCGAAATTAAAGCTTCTTTTTCAAAAATGAATAGTGTCCTTATTTTAAGCGCGAATTACGTTATCAAGGGCTTAGGTTCGCTGCATGGTATTCAGTTGAAGCATTCATTATAGAGCTGTTAAACAAATAAATATTTCGACTTCTCACACAAAATTGCGCTTGCTCCATCTGCCGCAAGTTGCTTAAATTTGACACCAGCGAGCATTGAGTAAATTTTTTACATTCGTCCCGATATTTATTAAATTATGTAACATTACGATTCAAATATGAAACGACTATTTGTGCTACTATTTTATATATCAGCTACAGTTAAACAGACAAACAGGACATAACGATGAGCAGCTCACACTTAGACGACCTATGTACTTTTTCACTACTTGCTCAACATGCCAGCTTAAGTGCAACCGAGCGCGAAACCGGCATTCCAAAATCAAACCTTTCCCGTGCGCTTGAACGTTTAGAAAACAAAGCAGGCGTGCCTTTATTCGATAGGCTACCAAGAGGGATCCGTCTTACCATTGCTGGAGACCAACTTCTTGCCATTGCACAAATGGCCGAGCGCGTTAAACGCGATGCTGAACAGACACTCAGGCAAGCTGCTGAATATCCGGCAGGCCCCCTGCGTATTGCCGCTTCTACATTAACTACACGTAACATTGTCGCGCCTGCAATGTCCGAGTTTTTAAAGCATTGGCCAGAAGTTAAGCCTACATTAAAGATTAATCATGCTGAAATTGACCCTATCGTAGAGGATTGTGATATTTTTATCAGAATAGGCAGACCTTCGCAGCCCTATTTAGTTGCTCGAAAATTATTTGATTATCAAATGGAGCTTTGGAGCAGTGCGCCTGCTATGTCGGGCCTTGATATTAATGATCCAGAAGCGATTAGAGCAGTCCCAAGAGTAGTGACCGATAGCGTAATGATACCAGCAGATTGGCGGCTTTTTCACAACAGCTCCGGTGAGCAAATTTCCTTAGACGAGCCAGCAGCGGCACTTGTTGGAGAGCCCGGCACAGCATATGAAATGGTAAAGGCTGGCTTTGGCATAACTTTTCTGCCTAAGCCTATTGCCTGTCCAAGAAACGGCGATGAAAAACTACTAAGAATATTGCCACAGTGGAAAGGAAAAAAGGTCGAATTCTTCGCTGTGCTTCCGCCTCACCGAACTTCAGTGCCAGCGGTTAGGCACTTTCTCGACTTGTTAATTTTACGATTAGGTAAAATGAGTTAGTTGCGTTAGCAAAAAAGAAAAAGCATGCCGGAGACTATAATTTCTTAATTTATTGCTAAGGCTGCAGAAACTGAATCATAACCAAAGTTCTGATCTTTTAAACTGTCCGTTACCAGACAAGTTCTGGTACAGAAATAAACTACCCGAATTCATTATGCAAGTGCACCACTGACCATAACCCACCAAAAAATATGACATTCTGAAGTATTTGCTAATGTAGTAAGTGCGACCAAACTCATTATCGAGGGAATTCAGAATGTCTTATGAACATCTTAACAGTTTCGAACGAAAAGCTATCTACTATCGATTCAACAGTGGCGAAAGCTGCCGATCCATTGGTAAACTATTAAATCGACACCATACAACTATCATGCGTGAAGTTAAGCGAAATAAGCCACCCTACTATGATTATTTCGATGAGGCAGCGCACGAAAAAGCGATGGAAAGAAGGAAGGTCTCCAGGCATGCAAGAAAAAGAAACAATAAGGCACTGTACGAGCTTGTGTTGAGTAAGATAGCAATGGGATGGTCTCCAGATGCTATAGCAGGTCGGTTTAAGAAGGATAACCCGTCAGATGAATTAATGCATGTCAGCCATGAAACAATCTATCAATGGGTGATTAAGGATTTTAAAGCAGGTGGAGAGCTATACAAAGACTTAGCTAAGAGGCATAAAAAAAGACGTAAACAACGTAAATATGGCGATTTACGTGGGCAAATTAAGAATAGAGTAAGTATTAGCGAACGACCAAAAATAGTCGAAGACAGAAGCCGAATAGGTGACTGGGAAGGTGATTTAATTGAAGGCAAAAAGGGCTCTGGTTTTTTTGTAACCCATGTTGACCGTAGCTCTCGATATTTAATCGCGCAAAAAATAGAGACTAAGCAAGCTGAGTCATTCAATACGGCTACAGTAGAGATGTTTAAAGAGATTCCAGAGCATAAACAGTTAACTCTGACCTTGGATAATGGAAAAGAATTTTCGAAATTTAAAGCTTTGGAAGAAGAACTAGATTTTATTATTTACTTTGCTGATCCTTATTGTTCGTGGCAACGAGGAACAAATGAACATACAAACGGTCTGATCAGGCGTTATTTCCCAAAGAAAACTGATTTTTCAACTATAACTAATGAACAACTCCAAGAGGTTGTAATGAAAATTAATACTCGCCCAAGGAAAATACTAAATTATCAGACAGCTGAAGAAGTCTTTATTAATTAGTGATTTAAGGTTTGGTGCACTTGCATAATGAATTCGGGAAGTAAAAATAGACAGCCCCATAGGTCGACGACAATATAGCAAACGACTCGGGTGTATTGAGCCAGTGTTCGGGAACATTACAGTGAATAAAGGCATGAATAAATTGACCTTACGGGGTCAAACGAAAGTGAATGCGCAATGGCAACTGTATTGTCTTGTTCATAATATAGAAAAGCTGCAAAACACGATGCATTAAGAAGGGTAAGCGCTTTTACCCTAAATAAAAGCCACTCAAGTACCCGTAATCCCGTCCAAAACGCCAATTAAAACAACACCAAACTCCCACTTTATATTCTGCATAAAATACAGTAATCGATTGAACCAAAATAGGAACTCAGCTATGATTTGTTTATCAATAAAAATAAATAAAAAACGAGTTAATCTACAGGCTCGTTAGCTGCCCGCCATAGTAAGGAGAAAAATTTGAGTAATACAGGATATTCAATTAAAGGTTCATGCCAATGTGGCGGAGTTCAGTATGAGTTATTGGAGCCGCCTTTGTTCGTTGCTGCATGTCACTGTAAAGAGTGTCAAAAATTATCCACTAGTGCTTTTAGTATAACTGCTATGATTAATGCGGATAGCGTCAAGTTTCAAGGCGAAATGAAGAGTTGGAGTCGGGTTGCGGATAGTGGTAATACCAGTGGTGCGATGTTTTGCCCTACATGTGGGAATAGAATCTACCACTTTGATCCCAATGAGCCTGGTAAGCTAAAACTTAAGCCTAGTAATTTATCAGACACCAGTATTATTAACCCTACTATTCATGTTTGGGTAAGCGAGAAACAAGATTGGTATCAGATTCCTGATGGAGTCAAAGTTTTTGATAGACAGCCATAAAGCAGCAGTGGACAAACATTAGCTCAAAAGAGACATGATACAAATGCCATCACTAGTACCTGCGCCCAATACCTCATTGCTTAGTGCTTACAATAAGCGGGCGTTCACTGATTGCTATTGTACTTCGATCTCTAAATCGGTGACGTTGTCTCAGTTCATTGAGGCCTTCTACACAACACGTCTATTTAAATTTGAGCGTTGGTTGCTCGCTAAGGCGCTTTGTATTCCATCTTCGGACGAAGAGGTGTCGCTACTTGCGCAGTCAAATTCAACCGAGCTCTCAGCATGGCAGGTCGAGAGCCGATCAAGTAACGAAATTCTACTTGCTGCATGGCAAACGAGGTCCTGGCTTTGCGTAAAGCCGCAAGATGGCACAACACCGTCTACTACACTGTATTTTGGTTCTGCAGTAATTTCGACGAGAGCAGATGGCAAGTTCGGTATAGTGTTTCACATGTTTGGCGGTTTTCATCGGCTGTATTCTAAGCTTCTGCTTTCCACTGCAGCAAAAAAGGTCATTGCTAACTTGAGCCAAAATGACCGCTAACAAGGCAAATCAGTCTGACGGCTTTTTCGTTACTTGTCTTGCGGTTTACGCCAAGGAAACAAACTAGACATATATGGACGCTCCCTTGAAGTCAAGACGAGCTAATGTATAAACATCAAAATTGATGCCTTTATTTTATTATCATGTATCCCATTTCACAGTCATGATGCGTCACAAGCTTGCTGAAAAGCAAAGGTACTGACATATATTCGAGCTATGGTGTCATGATTATCATGCGCCATGCTCCTAATGAGCTTCGTACCAAGGGACCTAAAAAATATTCACCCAAACGAGATTTAATCTCGTGTCTTTATCTGGTTAACCTTGGTTAGCGTGCGCTTTTTGTTTCATTATAAGTGAAGTACATACAGGATAAGCGTATGTTACGACTTAAGTGCCCAAACACCCACTCAGGTTTTAAAACCTATGTCATAACCAGGCTGTCTTAAGTCGTAAACTCGGGTGTGATTGGCGTGTAAAATACGCATAATTAAGCATCCTTGCGTGTATTTTGCACATACTGAGGTGAATAGAGGGCTTGCTTGGTCAGCAATACCCACATCAGCCGCGCCAATCTGTGTGCGGTGGCGACCACCAAACAATTAAAGTGTTTTTTCTCGCGCAACTGGTTTATCCACTGGCTTAGCGCATCTGTTTTATGGTGGCTTCTGGCGATAAGGGCGCGAGCACCGTGAATAAGTTGTTTTCGTAGGTAACTGTTGCCGCGTTTAGTAATACCAGACATTTTACTTTTATCGCCTGATGCGTATTGTTTAGGTGTTAATCCTAGCCACACACCGAGTTCTTTTGCGCTCTTAAATGCCTGACCGTTCCCGATTGATGCTGCATAGGCTGAGGCATTGAGTACACCCACGCCAGGGATAGAGTGAAGTATTTTAGCGTTTGTATCCCGTTCAACGTGTGCAGTAAGCATCGCTTCAATAGCTTTAATGCGTTTAACAAGGGTTTTGTATTCGGTGTAAATATCACTCACCATTATGCGCAGCTGAGGGCGAAGCTCAGAATCACTTTCTAAGGCAATTATCCCTTGCTCAAACGCCTTAATACCGACAGGAAATACATACCCAAAATCGACCAATAAACCGCGTAACTGGTTGGTTGCAGCAATCCTGTTTTGCAGAAGTCGCTCACGTATCTTATGGAACATGAGTATTTCTTGCTGAGCTTCGGTTTTAATAGGAACGAATTTAATATGAGGGCGTAAGCTTGCTTCATAGATAGCAAGTGCATCGTTACTGTCGTTTTTATTACCGCGAACAAAGGGGGTAACGTGTTGTGCAGGAATAAGGTCAACGGTATGACCGTAAGACGAAAATACTCTTCCCCAGTAGTGGGAAGAATAACAGGCTTCCATAACGACGCGGCACGGTGGGGTATTTGCCAAGAATGCGTTGAGTTTAGCTCTGTTTAAGCGTTTATTGCATTCTCTTTTATGGTTGGAATTAAAGCCAGCGACTTGGAATACATTTTTTGCCAAATCAATTGATAATGTGCTAATTTTCATGACGGACGTTCCCTTTTAACTGAGTGAGTTCAATTACCAGTTTGGCGCATTGACGCCGTTTTGGGGAGCGTCCATCTCATCACCCATCCTAAATTTTGCACTTTTCAAAATTAAAGGCTAGCCTTTAATTAGTACAAAAAACAAGCTGGGTGTCTTATGGCAATTGCAAGAAAACGACAAATAAGTTTGGTTGATACAAAATACTACCATTGTATTTCACGCTGTGTTCGTCGTGCATTTTTATGTGGCGAAGACTGTTTTACAGGCAAATCTTACGAGCACCGCAGAGGGTGGGTTGAAGATAAGCTGCTTGAATTAGCGAAGGTATTTTGTATTGATGTATGTGCTTACGCTGTTATGAGTAATCACACCCACTTAGTACTGTATGTTGATGATAAAAAAGCGAATCGATTAAACGATAAAGCGATTATCATTCGCTGGCATAAGCTCTGTAAAGGCACTGTACTTACGCAAAAAATATGTACAAGGTGAAAAGCTAAGTAAAGCCGAACTTATCTTTTTCAATCAAACAGTAAACGACTACCGCGAGCGCCTATCCAGTATTAGCTGGTTTATGCGATTACTAAATGAAGATATTGCCCGCAGAGCGAACAAAGAAGATAACTGCACAGGTAGGTTTTGGGAGGGACGTTTTACGTCCCAAGCACTTCTGGATGAAGCGGCACTTGCTGCTTGTATGGCGTATGTCGATTTAAACCCTATTAGAGCGAAAATGGCTAACACCCCAGAGGAGTCATACCATACCAGCATCAAACAGCGTTTAACGTATGCAAAGGATGGCAAGCAACCAAAACAACTACTGCGCTTTGCAGGCATGTCACGTCAGGTTATGGCAAAAGGGCTGCCGTTTGAGCTTAAATTGTACCTTGAACTTGTTGAGTTAACTGGACGTTGTATACGAGAAGACAAACGAGGTTATATTGAAAGTTCGCACCTACCCTTACTCGAAAGAGTGAATATATCCCCCGAAAACTGGTTAAAACTCACCACACAATTTACGCGTGTATTTCATGGTGCAGTAGGCAGGCCAAGTTCACAAGCAAGTTACTGTGAAAATTTAAATAGAAAGCGACGGGCGAATATCAGTAACTGCGAAAAGCTACTTGCATAAAGCTTAAGCTACTCAGTAAAACTATTCAGTAATAAATCACAACTGCACCATGCAGCCATTTTTATGCGTGTGATTTAGGTTTAATAGAGTTAATGACTTATTTAATAGGTGAAATGAAAGTAATCCAGTAGGAAAGGTAAATTTTTAACCTAAAAGATAAATTTTATGACACAGTTTGGCTTGTATAATTAAAGTGGCTGTCTAGTTTCGCCGTTTCGTCTAGTTTCGCCGTTTCTCAAACCCGAATTCATTATGCAAGTGCACCACTGACCATAACCCACCAAAAAATATGACATTCTGAAGTATTTGCTAATGTAGTAAGTGCGACCAAACTCATTATCGAGGGAATTCAGAATGTCTTATGAACATCTTAACAGTTTCGAACGAAAAGCTATCTACTATCGATTCAACAGTGGCGAAAGCTGCCGATCCATTGGTAAACTATTAAATCGACACCATACAACTATCATGCGTGAAGTTAAGCGAAATAAGCCACCCTACTATGATTATTTCGATGAGGCAGCGCACGAAAAAGCGATGGCAAGAAGGAAGGTCTCTAGGCATGCAAGAAAAAGAAACAATAAGGCACTGTACGAGCTTGTGTTGAGTAAGATAGCAATGGGATGGTCTCCAGATGCTATAGCAGGTCGGCTTAAGAAGGATAACCCGTCAGATGAATTAATGCATGTCAGCCATGAAACAATCTATCAATGGGTCAGGGCAAAATCATACTTGAGCGTTATTTATCCTAAAATAAGCTGCTCTCTTACCTCATCTGACCAAGCAGCCTGTTTCAACTTACCTTTCATACTGTCTTTTATCGCGCTTAATTTCGCTAAGTTCATCGCAAATCGTCTGAAGGTCGCCATATTCTCGGGGGCATCACCTCGACGAATACGTGAATCGTCTTCTTTAAATGTCATATCTAATACCCAGTGTGCTGAGTTTTCTATTCCCCAATGCTGGCGAATAGACTTGGCTACTTGCTCTGGGTTTATCCCTAGCGAGCTGATGTAATAACTCGTTTCCATTGTATGACTATCGCCAACATAACGCTGTCGTACTACCTCGACTATGGAGTTGAAATTGACCCAACCGTGGCGCTGCTCAAGCCAATCTGTCACCAACAGTTGAGTGTACGTGCGCTGCTCTATTCGACCATGCCCATCATTTACTGTTTCATGGCTATTTTGCTGGATGAGTGATGGCTGCTCTCGTCTGACTTTGTGATAGTAGGCTTGAATTTCTTTGTTCAATTTTCCTTGGTTATTCTTCACTTGCAGCAAATAGTCTCCGTCTTTCTTGCTGACGGCTTTCGTCACTTTCTTTAAACAATGCATCGCGTCTGCTGTGATGATATTGCCTTTAAGCTCAAGTAATTCAATAAGTGCCATCACTGTTGATACTTCATTCTTCTTACTTTTTGATTTGCATTGTGCTAGTACTAGGCCCTGTTCAACTGCATAAGCTGAAACACTGTGAATAGCTGTTTTTTTATCACCATCATAAGAATGGCGAAGTGTTTTACCGTCAAAGGCAATGACGCTTTGATTATTCGCATCTCTAAGCTCATTAACCCAAGAAACAAAACAAGCTAATAAAGCTTCAGGGGCCAGTGAGCTAATGATACGAGCAATCGTATCATCGACAGGAATACCATTTTCAAATGAACGAAACTTACGTAACCAAGTCAGTTTACTGTCACCGAATTGCTTAATATCCTTCCACCCTTCAGCACCTGAAATAATCGCAGTGACTGTAAGGAATATAACATCCAGCAATTCATGTTTTTTGTTGATGTGTGAACGAGTATCTTGAATGTCGTTGAAATGGTTGATGAATGACATGTTAATCGCCTTTGAGAAAAAGGCGATTTGATCACAGATTCGAAGTAATAATCAAGTTAAGTATGATCTTGCCCTGATCAATGGGTGATTAAGGATTTTAAAGCAGGTGGAGAGCTATACAAAGACTTAGCTAAGAGGCATAAAAAAAGACGTAAACAACGTAAATATGGCGATTTACGTGGGCAAATTAAGAATAGAGTAAGTATTAGCGAACGACCAAAAATAGTCGAAGACAGAAGCCGAATAGGTGACTGGGAAGGTGATTTAATTGAAGGCAAAAAGGGCTCTGGTTTTTTTGTAACCCATGTTGACCGTAGCTCTCGATATTTAATCGCGCAAAAAATAGAGACTAAGCAAGCTGAGTCATTCAATACGGCTACAGTAGAGATGTTTAAAGAGATTCCAGAGCATAAACAGTTAACTCTGACCTTGGATAATGGAAAAGAATTTTCGAAATTTAAAGCTTTGGAAGAAGAACTAGATTTTATTATTTACTTTGCTGATCCTTATTGTTCGTGGCAACGAGGAACAAATGAACATACAAACGGTCTGATCAGGCGTTATTTCCCAAAGAAAACTGATTTTTCAACTATAACTAATGAACAACTCCAAGAGGTTGTAATGAAAATTAATACTCGCCCAAGGAAAATACTAAATTATCAGACAGCTGAAGAAGTCTTTATTAATTAGTGATTTAAGGTTTGGTGCACTTGGAACCTGAATTCGGGAAATATCGGTAACCCCTTTCAAAACACTAATTAAAACAACACCAAACGCCCACTTTATATTCTGCATAAAACACTGTAATCGATTGAACCAAAATAGGAACTCAGCTATGGTTAAACCATCAATAAAAATAAATTAAAAACGAGTTAATCTAAAGGCTCGTTAGTTGCCTCGGAGGGATTTGTGATTATTCGTGCGTTTGATAAGGCTGATTATCCTTCAGTGCAAAGTATATATAAGCAAGGTATTGATACCGGAAACGCCACCTTCCAGCAGGTAACTAAAAGTTGGGATGAGTGGAATAATTCAATGCTTAGTCACTCTCGGATTGTGGCAGTGGACAATAATAATATTCTAGGCTGGGCTGCACTTTCAGCCATATCAACTCGAGAAGTATATTCTGGCGTAGCAGAAGTTAGTGTGTATGTTGCACTGGATGCTCAAGGAAAAGGAATTGGGCAAAAATTACTTTCAAATCTAATTTCAGATTCTGAGAGAAATAACATATGGATGCTTCAAGCTGCTATTTTTCCTGAAAATAAAGGTAGCCTCAAACTTCATAAAAATAATAACTTCCGCCAACTAGGTATTCGTGAAAAACTTGGTCAAATGAATAATGTTTGGCGTGACGTTGTACTAATTGAAAGGCGAAGTAAAGTTGTAGGTGTGTAACTTCGCACATTATGATTTATCTCTGCTAGTAATTGGAATAAAGCGACCAGCTTCGCTGCTTTCACTAACCATAATAAAACACGCTTACTAAGCGCTAATACCTTGTTTTAAAAAGTACTCCACTGCTTTATCAGTATGGGGCTTAAACGCCTTCCAACGCCCAATTGCTTTGCTATTTAATGGTTTGCGTACTTGTACTTTACTGGCGGTAGAGACCGGTGCGGTGTTTAAGTGAAAATCTATACATTGCTCCTGCCACTCTAGGTTACAAAAGCTGACTAACTCTTTTATTTGTTGCTCAGGCTGTGCGACTAATTCTTCGTATTTTACTAATTTTATATTGCTGTGCAGGGCGCTGAAGTGCTGCATAAGTTTGTAAAAACGGCTGTAAAATTTTGCTGTGTCGAGTAAATCGAGCGAGTACGCGTAGTAGGGGTTATTAATGGTAAATAATTGGCGGTAGTTACCAATACAGGTGTCCATTGGATCGCGCAGCATGCAAATTATTTTGGCGTTTGGCAGTGCTTTGGTTATTAAGTCGATATAAAAAAAGTTAAACGGGAGTTTATCTATAAAGTGTTTATGGCTGCCTGTTATTACGCGTGTTGCATTTAAATAGGTTGACCCAAGCTGATTAAAATCAAGCTCGTAGGCTTTACTGAGTGTTTGAGTGTCGAGTACATGAGGTGTTTGTGTTTGGCTTAGCTTTTTTACACTTAGGCCAAAGTCTTGTAATTCACCGGCTGATTGCACGTCGCTGTGGCTCGATAAAATACGCTCAACCAATGTGGTGCCAGAGCGGGGCATGCCTAATACAAAAATAGGTTCGGCCGTTGGGTTACCTTGTGTTAGCGCTTGTTTATGCTGCTCACTTAAGCGTTTAATATGTTCAAATAAAGCAGTTGAGCTTTTATGATCAAACGGCTGCACAGCACGTTTTGCTACTTTACCTTGCTCTAACACGTTAAAAGCCTCTGAAAATTCACCAAGATCTTGATACTCTTTTGCTAAAGCATGGCCTATATGCAATTTTGCATCAGGGTGTGTTACTTGCTCAAACACGTTTTTTAAGCGCTCAATATGATTGTTTTGCTTACTTACTTTAGTTAAATCACTTAATGCAAAATGACTTTGGTGGTGCAGCGGGTTAAGCGCTATGGCATTTTCAAAAGCGTGTTGGGCTTTATCAAATAGTCCTAAAAACTTAGCGCTTACACCGTAGTTATAATAAAACGGGGGTTGAGCTTTGTTAGCCGCTGTAGCCAGTGTAATAGCATGCTCAAAGTAGTTAAGTGCTTGCTCGTGAATGCCAGCTTGAGTAAGTGCAACGCCGAGTGTGTCGGCATCAAGGGCTTTAGTTATTTGTTTTAATGGCACCGATAGTGCGGTGTTTTTGGCTTTTTGTAATTCGCCAGTAAGTGCGTAACATTTAGCAAGTTGCGCGGTGTATTCAATACTTTGGCCAAGGGTAAGAGCTTTTTCGATGAGCTTTATTGCTTTGTGTATTTGCCCAACAGTTAAATTAACCATTGCTAACAAAAAATACCCATCAGCAAAGTCTGGTTTGAGTGTAACTAACTCCACTAGGGCTTTGTGTGCTTGCTCTATTTTACCTTGGTTTAGGGAGTGTATTGCGCTTTGATGAAGTTGCTTTAAATTTGGCTGCATGGTTTTTGGTAATTATTATTTTGTAAAAGAAAATAAAAAGGCTCAAATAAATTTGAGCCTTACAACATTGTTTAAAAATTACTATAAATTATATTTCAAATTTGTAGTTAAATTTAACACCTACCGTAAGCGGGCGATTAATGTAATGGCCGTAGTTACGTTGTATGTCGGCACCATTTGCTGATGTTATATCGGCATCTGAACGACGAACGGATGTAACCGCGTATTTGTTGAATAGGTTATCAACATATAGGGTAGTTGACCATGCATCAGCTGTTAATTTAGCTGATATATTACTTAAGCTGTAACCTGGTAGTGTTTCGCCGTTGTCACGAAGCCCTACTATTGAAAACACGTCGCTTTGCGCGGTTAAACCGTAGTTTATATCAAGCGTTTTGTCGTTAAATACGTCTGTTTGATAGTTAACACCCATCGAAAATTGGTTTTCAGGCGAGCCAGGTAAACGGTCCCCGTCTTCCGCGCCATCGGTACCATCAGCATTAAACAAAAATGGTGCGTCTGATGTTAGTTCTGCTTTTGTATAAGCATAAGTTGCATAAACCGAGAACGAGTCAGATAAAATTGCACGGGTTGAAATTTCAATCCCTTTTGCATTAGCGCTGCCTGCGTTTGAAAGGTACGTTAATTGACCTATATCTGTAGCGCCTGTAATTTGTGCATCATCCCAATCTACGTTAAATAGCGCGACGTTAAAGTGAAGTTGGCTTCTAAACCATGTACTTTTAAAGCCTAGCTCGTAGTTTGTTGTGGTATCTGCATCAAAAAGCCTTTCGTCAGCGTTACCACACCCTGTTTGCTGGTTTTTAGGGATAGGATCAGGGCAAACAGCTAGAAGGTTGGAACCGCCAATTCTAAAGCCTTCACTTACTGTTACATAACCCATTACTGAATCAGTGAACTGGTATTTAGCATTGAATTTAAATAAGTTACCGTTATCGCCTGCTTCGTCTTTTTCGTATGCAACGGTGATTTTGTCAGGATCTACTCCACCATACAATGTATTGGCTAGCGGGAAGTCAAAAGCCGCTTGCGACTCTATATCGTATTTGTAAAAACGGGCACCAATGGTCACATCTAATTTGTCGGTAACTTGGTAGCCAACTTCACCAAATAGTGCAGACTCAGTGACGGTACTTTTTGTAAGCTCTAAGTATTCTAATGAGTCAGGTCTTAGCTGCTCGCCACCAAAGTTATCAATAGCGAATTGGTCAAACCCAGGGGTAAACTCTCGGCTTGACGCTTCGGTTTCTGTTTTGTTGTAAAAGCCACCCACAATCCAGTTAAAGTCGCTGTCGCCTTGCGACACTAAGCGAATTTCTTGAGTGAAGGTATCTTCTTCGTCAATTTCACGGGTAAACGTTGAAAACGAAGGGAATTCTTCATAGCCATAATCAAGACGAATAAGTAAGTCTGTTTGATCGCGTTGACCGTCGGCATCAAAGCTCGAAATACCGGTTGCCGATACTAGCTCTGCAAAACCTAAATCGGCTTTTAGCTCAAGGCTTAGTAATTGATCTTTTTTCTCGCGAGGCTCTTCAAAGCGATAAGCTGATTCGTATTTACCTATTACGTCGCTTAAACCGTTGTTTGCATTAAGGCTGTTGTAATGAACAATCGAGCGGCCTTCGCTGTCTTGGTTTTGGTAAAAGTAGTTAAGCGTACCTTCAAACGATTCATTTGGTTTAAAGCGAACAGAAATACGACCAGTAGTGGTGGTTTCGCCGTTGGCGTCTTTTACATTTTTAAGGTTGTTATTAACTGCTGAGCTATCGCTCCAATCTGGATCTGGCAACGATACGCCAGGCTCACGTACTACGTAGCCGTAATCGATAAAACCAGGGTCTTCATATACGTTTAAGCTGGCGCGAACTGCTAATTTATCTTCAATAATAGGAAGGTTAAATATAAAACCGCCTTCGCCACCTAAAGAGTCACTTTCTTTTGTTTGAAACAGGTCGCCGTAAACTTCAAGCGATGTAAAATCAAGCTCAGGCTGTTTAAGCATGTAGCGAATTGCGCCGCCTAATGTGCCTGCACCATAAAGCGTGCCTTGTGGCCCAATTAATACTTCAACACGCTCAATATCTACTAGGCGCATATCTACCGAAACCGGAATTTCGTTAATGTAAGTAGATACGGTGCCGCCATCTGACGATGGACCAGATGAATTAGTATTTAAACCACGAACAATAATAGGCGAGCCAGAGCGGCCACCTTGATCGGTAATTGTTAAACCAGGTACCCAGCGCGCTACATCCGCAAGCTCATTGATATTTTGATCTTTCATAATATCTGCATCAAGGGCTGTAATATTTAACGGTGCATTTTGCACAGAGCCGCTGCGCCTTGTTGCTGTAACTTCGATTACTTCGAGTGATTTGTTTTTAGCTGCAACTTCTTCTTGAGCAAGTGCGGCATTAGGCAATAAAAATACGCTAGAAACAGCGCTCGAAATAGCCAAGGTTAACAAGCTTGGTTTAAACATAAAAAGTGATCCCCAGTTCAAATGTTTTACATTAGTAAATTAAGTTAAGCAGTTTATCAGGGAGTGAAGTAGCTTGGAATATTTAAATTGAATTTTAATTCACTTTTATAGAATAAATATGGTTTATGTGTGGGGTTTTTATTTAGTTAATAGGCAATATAAGCAATAGCTTAGTGCTATTAGGTACAGTTAGGTTAAAAATCACACCCTTGTTTAAAGGTAAATAGTCATTCATATTTTTAAGATGGTGTTATGACGTGCTCGTTAAACAAATTATTACATTAAAATTAATATTTCATAATGTCATTACTTATACTTTTATTAGCACTATTAAAGTGTATTTTGATCCCCATTAAGAATGTTAAGTCGCCATTACTAGTGACAGTTTAAGTTATTGAGTGAGCGTGTTTGATTGCCGCTTCGTATTCTCTTTTTTATTTTGTCCGCACTTTTTTGTGCGTGTTTTTAAGGATTAACAATGAGCCAACTATTTTCGCCTTTATCACTTGGGCAAGTAACACTAGATAACCGTATTATTATTGCCCCTATGTGCCAGTATTCAGCCAATAATGGCGCTGCTAGCGATTGGCATACTATTCATTTAGGCCAATTGAGTTTAAGTGGTGCAGGATTACTTATTTTAGAGGCAACAGCAGTAAACCCAGAGGGGCGTATTAGCTATGGTGATTTAGGGCTTTGGAATAATGAAACCCAGCAAGCACTAGGCAAAAGCCTAAAAGCAGTAAGGCAATACAGCCCTATGCCTATTGGTATTCAGTTAGCGCATGCTGGGCGTAAAGCTTCAACTAAAAAACCATGGGACGGTGGCGATGCCATTGCACCTGATGACGTTAATGGCTGGCAAACGCTCGGCCCTTCGGCAATTGGGTACGACGATAAAAGCCCAGTACCAAAAGCAATGAGCCAATCTGACATAGATTCACTAATTAAAGACTTTGTCAGTGCAGCTAAACGCGCTGATGAACTCGGCCTTGATTTAATCGAGCTGCATGGTGCGCACGGTTACCTGTTACACCAGTTTTTGTCGCCACTTTCAAACAAGCGCGACGACAACTACGGTGGTAGCCTAGAAAACAGAATGCGCTTATTGCTTGATGTTTTTAAAGCGGTAAGAGCGGTATTCCCCAGTAATAAAGCAGTTGGTGTGCGTATTTCGGCAACTGATTGGGTTGAAGGTGGCTGGGATTTAGAGCAATCGATAGTGCTTAGTAAAGCGCTTGATGAACTCGGTTGTGACTTTATTCATGTAAGTACGGCGGGCCTAAGCCCAGAGCAACAAATACCAGTTAAACCTAATTTCCAGGTACCGTTTGCAACAGCCATAAAAGAAGCGGTTAAAATGCCTGTTATAGCGGTGGGTTTAATTACACAGGCGCAACAAGCAGAAGATATTATTAGTGAGCATCAAGCCGATGGCGTAGCACTAGCGCGTGGCATTTTATATAACCCGCACTGGCCGTGGCATGCAGCTGCAAAGCTTGGCGCTACAGTAACTGCACCTAAACAATATTTACGTTCAAGCCCACATGGGCAGCCATCACCAATAAAATAAGTAAATTACGAGGTTATAACCCAACCCGCGTTTGCTGGTTGGGTTTTATTATTTTTGTAAAGTAGAGACACACATGACCCAAACAGGCGTTTCAGCGCAACCACTTAGCAATACACTCGTTACTATTATTGCTTTGTGTTGCGGTCTTATTGTTGCCAATATTTATTACGCTCAACCTATTATTGAGTTGCTTGCCCCAGAAGTTGGATTAAGTTCACGCAGTGCTAGCCTTATCGTATCGCTTACACAAATAGGCTACGCTTTGGGGTTGTTTTTTTTAGTGCCATTAGCTGACTTAATTGAAAATAAGCGTTTAATGCTTATTACTCTAGCTGTGTCGTTTTTGAGTTTAGTGGGTACGGCACTTGCTGATTCACCTAATGTAATGCTTATTTTATGTTTGATGATAGGTATAAGTTCGGTTTCTGTTCAGGTGCTTATTCCACTTGCTGCGCATTTATCGTCTGACGAAAAACGCGGACAAGTTCTTGGCAATATTATGGCGGGTTTGTTGCTAGGTATTTTGCTGGCAAGACCTATATCGAGCTTAATAGCCGATCACTTTGGTTGGCGCGCTGTATTTTACTTTGCAGCAGGGTGTATGGTGTTTATTGTAGGCGTAATTTATTTTGCTATTCCAAGCAGGCAACCAACCCATAAAACAACGTATTTTAAGTTATTAAAATCGCTGAAACAATTAATGATAAGCCAGCCAGTGCTGCGCCAACGTTCACTTTTTCAAGCGTTAATGTTTGCATCGTTCAGCTTATTTTGGACGAGCGTACCGGTTGTGCTTGCCCGTGAGTATGGTTTATCCCAATCAGAAATAGCATTGTTTGCACTAGTGGGCGCCGCAGGTGCTGTAGCAGCTCCCATTGTTGGGCGTTTGGCTGATAAGGGCTATACGCATCAGTTATCGTTACTGGCCAAACTCATTGCAGCACTGTGCTTTTTACCAAGCTTATTTGAGTTACCTTACGGCATTATAGTATTGGCATTAACCGGTGTGTTTATTGATTTTTCTGTGCAGGCCAATATGGTATTGGGTCAACGTGCAGTGTACGCACTAGAGCCACAAAGCCGTGCGCGTTTAAACGCTATTTATATGACTAGCATATTTGTAGGTGGCGCAGTAGGCTCGCTTATTGCCAGCCCATTATATGAAGTGGGTGGTTGGACTGGTATTGCACTGGTGGCTACGGGTATGCCGCTTATTTCGTTGATTGGTTATTTGGTTACAACTAAAAAGCAAAGTAAGGCTGTGAGTTAAAAAATTACCGGATACAACACAATAAAGTCACCATGTTGTATGGTGACTTTATTGTGTTGTTTAGGTTAGTTTGGTAGTTAACTAAGTAGCCTGTTTTTTTGCGTTTGAAAACGAGCTACCAACAGATGCAATAATTACAAGCAAAATAGCGAGCCACTGCCATAAAGTAAGCAATTCACCCAGTATAATAAACCCTGCGAGCGAAGCTATTGCAGGCTCTAAACTCATCATTACGCTAAACCCTTGTGAAGGCATGTTACGCAGTGCAACCATTTCAAGTGTGTAAGGCAGTGCGCTTGATAAAATAGCAATACCAATACCCAGTGGGATAATTTCCCATGTAAACGCGGGGCTTTGCATAATGCCGCCGTAAGGCACTAGCACTATAGCGGCAACAGTCATGCCCAATGCGACAGTGGCTCCACCAGAACTTTGTGTGCCGGTCTTTTTACCAAATAATATATAACCTGCCCAACACGCGCCAGCACCAAGCGCAAGCGCTACACCTAATGGATCAAGGCTATCTTGCCCGCTCATATCAGGAAGCAGAAGCAAAATACCAGCAATAGCACAGGCAACCCAAAATAAATCACGTTTGCGGCGTGATGAAAATAAGGCAACAGCAAGCGGGCCTGTAAATTCAAGTGCTACACCAATGCCTAGTGGAATGCGTTCAATAGCGTAATAAAACAAAATGTTCATGCCGCCTAAACTTAAACCATACACAATTATAGGAATACGATTACCCGACGAGGGTAAGTGTTTCCAAGGCTTAAACACTAAGCAAAGTATAAAGGCAGAAAAACCAAGTCTAAGGGCAGTTGTACCCTCAGGGCCAACAATTGGAAAAAGCTGTTTTGCAAACGACGCGCCCGTTTGAATGGTCATCATGGCAAGCAGTACACACACGATAGCCAGTAAATAACTTTTTGAAGATGCTTGCATAATACTCCTTAATTATACCAATCTGCATAAATCTTTCATTTAGAACAACTAGATACAAAAATTTTTGCCTAGTTCTAGCGTGATTTTCTTATCGTCAAATAGATCCAATACAAGCAGATTGCTATTACAACCAGTTGAATGGCAGGCATAGTATCTTTTTTTATATTTATACGTAAGGTTTTATGTTCAAAAGTAAGGAGGGTTATTCTAAATTTAAGTGGTATTTTTATTGCTAAAGAGGAGAAAAAGCTAGCAATCAGGACGAGTGCTAGCTTTTCATTGTATTAATGAGCGCTTTTTACTAGGCCATCTAAAGAGTAGAGGCCTCGTTTTTCGCTATTTTTACGTTTCACTTCTTCTAAAGCGCGTGACTCAACGGCATCAAATAACGCGTTAATGAGTCGATTAAAATGTTGATGCATTGCTGCACGAGCAGCATTTGCATCATGTTGCTTTAATGCATTATAAATAGCAGTATGTTCGTCCATTACGCATTCGTTGTTATTAGCACATACGCTACTGTAATCAGTTACAATTTGTGCATTAGTTAAGCGTAAATCCCATAAATTAGCGACGGCAAATTCAAGCGCTTTGTTACGCGTTGCACGTGCTATTATTTCATGAAATTCTCTGTCTGCTTGCTCAACATATAAGCCTTCTTGCATGGCTTCAAGCGTCTTGTTTAGTTTTTCAAGTTCTTGTTCTGTAATACTTAACGCTGCTAAAGCTGCAATTTCACCTTCGATGAGTGCACGGGCTTGAGTTAGTTCAAAAGCACTGATTTCTTGGGATTTAATTGGTGCGTCGAGGCTTTCTACTACGTAAACACCGGAACCCGTTTTTACTTCAACACGACCGCGCACTTCTAATGCGATAATAGCTTCTCTAATTGTAGGGCGGCTAACGTCGAACATCTCTGCTAGTTCTCTTTCTGGCGGTAAACGCATGCCAGCAGAAAATTCACCTTGGTTTATTAAAGACTCAACCTTATCAACGATGCGCCAAAATAAGCGACGATTTCCCATATTTTACCTTTATATACCTTAAGGACTGTACGCGCTAGATCTTGTAAAACTTAAAGCGTAGACCAAATGTTAAGACCAAAGGTTACCGTAAAGTTAACCACTATGTCAAAATTGCAAAGTCATATTATAACTAAAATCATAGTACATTATTGGTAATTTTTACATGTATTACCAATTTAATTTAGAATAAATAATTGGTAATCTTGATTGGTAGGTTTTGCTGTGATAGTTTTGCATCGTACTTTTTTGAAACAAATAATTTACATATTGAAAGTGCATGTGCCATTAGCAGCAATTGTAAAAAGTAATTTAAGCCAAATTGATTGCCCATGGAAGGGGGTCGCTCTGGCTTAGGTAATATTGGTAGCTAAGTCATATTATAAAATAAATTACTGTGGGCGTTAATTGTCGTTGGTTAACGCCTACATTTATTTTTAGATCTTTAGGATACCGTGTCGTTTGGGTAAATAACCCCTAATTGTTTACGGGCCTCGTCAAGTACTGCCATCACATTACGTGCTAATTGATGTGTGTTAATGTCCGATTGTAACTTTTTTTGACTAACCATTTGCATAAAATGCTCAACTTCAAATTTCATAAAGTGCTCGTCAAATGCGATAGACACTAACTCACGCTCTCCATTGTTAGCAATAAACTCTATTTTTTTAAGTTGTGATACGGCTTCGATACGAATACGGCCAAGTTCGCCTTGTATTTCGGTTATGTTGTCGCCTTGCGATATTTTGGAGTAACTAATAACAGCTTGTTTATCTGCGTAATTTAGTAATACATCGCCCGCACCATCTACACCTGTATCAAGCAATACGCCACTGGCACTCACGCTTTTTGGTGCGCCCCAAAGTGCAATGAGTAAATAAAGCGGATAGATACCTAAGTCAACCAGTGCACCATTAGCAAACTCAGGTAAAAATGTATTTGGCCGTTCGCCATTTTTGTACTTATCGTAGCGAGATGAATATTGACTATATTGCCCAATGTATTTACGTGGTGTGCCAATTTTTACCATTGCCTGTTGCAGCCGTGCAAAGTTAGGCAAGTGAGTGGTCATCATGGCTTCCATGTAAAGGCGCTGATGCTTTTTTGCTGTAGCTATAATGCTTGCAAGCTCTTTAGAATTGGCTGCTGATGGTTTTTCGCCAAGGACATGTTTACCCGCTTCTAGGCACATAACGGCATATTGTTTGTGTAAGCTGTTAGGGGCGGCTATGTAGACAGCATCGACATTGTGATCTTGGCAAACTTGCTCGATTGAGGTGAAAATTTTAGCTTGTGCATTTTGTGGGTGTTTGGCTAAAAACGCTTCGCCGCTTGATACTGCACGCGAGCACACTGCGTACAAATTAAAATCGTTTAACGTATTTGCAGCGGCTAACAATGTGTCGCTAATAAAATTGGTGCCAACAATAACAAAGTTCATACCCGCTCCTTAGAAAATATAAGAGCGCTTAGTCTATCACTTTTTTAGCCCTGTATGTACGAGGAGAACACCCAAACCAGCGTTTAACATTAGCACATAATGTTGCTTGCTCCTGATACCCTAAAAGCTCAGATATAGTTGATATTGTATATTGGTTCTGCGCTAAGTAATGAGCAGCTAAAGCGCGGCGAGTGGCATCTTTTAGTTTTACAAAGCTCGTATTATGTTTTGCAAGTTCTCGGTGTAGGGTGCGAGGGTGCATACCCAGCGCAGCAGAAATAGTTTGGTTACTGCATTGATAAATAGGCAACATTGGCCTTATTAACGCACTGACTTGGTTGGGTAATGATTGCGTGTGCTCTGCATTTTTGGCTAAAAAACTCAGCGCAGCTTGTACCTTATTTAGCTCTGATTGTTCAAGCTTAAGTGCCAAGTCGCTTTTCACTATTACAATGCCGGCGCTATTACGGTGCTCTATAACGTCACAGCCAAAATAAGCGTTATAAGCGCGAGCGTTAGCACTTAATCTTTGTGGCAAAAATACATTCATTGGTTTACAGCGGTTATTGCTCAGCTTTTTTATAATAGCGAGTGCTAAACCAATGGTAAGCTCAATTGCTTGGCTAATGTTAGGTAAGGGTTTAAGGTTAATTTCGAATGAGAGAAATAAGCTTTTTTCATCCTCTAAAGGGTGCGACGTTAAACTCAGTGCAGGGCTATGTAAATGCAAGTATTTAACAACCCAATTGAGCGCATCACCTAAGTTAGTGCCGCTTTTGGCTGCTATTGCAACGTGTCCTAAAATATCAAAATTTTGCCTGCTTGCAAGCTGAAGGCCAAAGCTGAGGCAATTAAATTTACACGCGCAGTACTCTAATACCTCGGCGTAGGCACGATAAGGCAGATATTGGTTTTCCAGGCATTCAAAGTCAATATTAATATTATTACTTCGCATGATCATATACGGGTCGCCGCCAAACTCTCTAATTAGGGTATCTATACCTTGTAGTGACGTAGCTCTAATTAGGCTGCTCATAGTTAACCTCAAATAAACGGTGTCTAAAAATATCAAGTTTTGCTGAGTTTTTCTATGCACTATTGCCATTAAAGCCGTTTAAATTCTAATTAAGGTACACCATGAACAACACCGCATTTGACTACATTGTTATTGGAGCTGGCAGTGGCGGTTGCGTTATTGCATCGCGCTTGTCAGAGGATAAAAATGTAAGCGTTTGCTTAATTGAAGCAGGAAAAAGTGATAACAGCGCATTTGTTCAAATGCCAGCGGGAATTGCGGCGAGTGTGCCTTATGGTATTAATAGTTGGCATTACAATACAGTAGTGCAAAAAGCGCTGAATAATCGTTGCGGGTTTGTACCTAGAGGCAAAGTATTGGGTGGGTCAAGCTCGACTAATGCAATGGTTTATATTCGAGGTAATAAATACGATTACGACCAATGGGCGGCTAGTGGCAATACTGGTTGGGATTTTGAGAGTTTACTTCCATATTTTATTAAAGCTGAAAACAATAAAACGTTTATAAATAATGATCTTCACGGTACAAAAGGCCCACTGCATATACAAGAGCTAAATAGCCCAAGCCATGTCAATCAATACTTTTTAAATGCCTGTGCTGAGCAGGGCGTTAATTTAAGTACCGATATAAATGGCGAAGAACAAAGTGGTGCACGTTTATCGCAAGTAACGCAGCATAATGGCGAGCGGTGTAGTGCAGCAAAGGCATATTTAACACCGTATTTAAACCGCCCAAATTTAACTGTATTAACCAATAGCCATGTTAATAAAATAAATATAAAAAATAACACAGCGAAAGGCGTGCAAATAGAGCGCAATAATCAGGTTATTAATTTGCTCGCACGTAAAGAAGTAATATTAAGCGCAGGTGCTATTAACTCTCCGCAAATATTGATGCTTTCAGGCATTGGGCCAAAAAATCACTTAAAAGCGCATAATATTGACGTTGCTGTGCCGCTTGAGGGAGTCGGTAATAATTTACAAGATCATTTAACCGTGGTGCCATTATTTAAAGCCAAATACAATAAAGGCACGTTTGGGATGAGCCCGTTAGGTATAGGGCATATTTTAAAAGGTTGTGTAGATTGGTTCAGTAAACGACAAGGGCGTTTAACCAGTAATTTTGCAGAGTCGCATGCGTTTATTAAATTATTTGAAGACTCGCCAGCGCCAGATGTTCAATTAGAATTTGTTATTGGGCTGGTGGACGATCATAGTCGCAAATTACACACTGGGCATGGTTACAGTATACACAGCAGTATTATGCGTCCTAAAAGCCGAGGCACGATTACGTTAGCTGATAACAACCCGCGTAGTGCACCGCTTATCGACCCTAATTATTTAAGCCATCCAGATGACTTAGCAGCAATGTTATTAGGTCTTAAAAAAACGTTGATGATTATGCAAAGCAAAGCCTTTGATAGCATACGCGGAAAAATGGTGTATCCGCTTGATATAAATAACGATGAGCAACTTATTGCATTCATTCGTCAAACAGCAGATACCGAATATCACCCAGTTGGTACATGTAAAATGGGACAAGACTCAATGGCTGTGGTAGATACAAACTTAAGGGTTCATGGGATGAGTAATTTACGCGTGGTTGATGCGTCTATTATGCCTAGCATTATTACTGGTAATACTAATGCACCCGTTATTGCTATTGCAGAAAAAGCGGCTGATTTAATTAAATTATCACTTAGAGATTAACGAGCTATAAAAATCATTTAGCCATTGTTGCCAATCGCTTTCAAGGTGCAGCATTTGCTTATGTTTTTTAGCATTTATATGCTTAGTTTCATCTTCATTTGCCATATAGGGGCCAACGCGACAAAGCGGGCAATGGTTTGGTGTTAAGTATGTAGGCTTTGTAAGACGTGAGCTTAATTCGCTAGTATGTTTATCGATACTTTTTGGGCTGAAAACGTAAGTTATACCGCTGGTGTCTTTAACGTGTTTATCGCGGTCAACATTACGAATTTTATAACCTTCAAAGCGGCTAATATCAAAAGGCATTTGCCCACAATACTCAATGTTTAGATGAGTATTTAAACTGCCTTCTATATTCCATTCGCGATAGGGTTTTACATCCTTTGAGGTGATGTAGCACAGCATTGGACCATTTTTATCAAGCGCGTATTCGTTAGCGTATTTAATAAACTGGTGCAGTAAAGCGCGGTTAAGTACATTCATGCTGGTTTGGCGCGTGTTGTTTTCAAACGCTTCACGGCCAACAAACGCAGGTATGAGTGGAAACTGAAAAATAACCACATCAAAGCTGTGCTTGCTTTCACTTAGAGCTTGCCAACACGCAGGGTTTGTTACGTCAAAGCCATTGAGTACTTCAACGTTGTGCGCTTTTAAATTGCTAAGTGCATTGTGCTGGTACTTTTGCTCAATTGTGGTCTGGTCATCGAAAGTAGATGCAACTAAAGCTTTTGGCGATAGGTGAGTGTAAATAGCATTCGAAAACGATAAATCGCCATCGCCTACAGTGAGTATTCGCCATTGAGGATTTAAGTACATATTTTATTTAGCGTTTATGTTTGTAGCAGTATTATTTATATCGCTATTTGTTTGTGAGTCTTTTGCTAGTAAACGATGAAACGCAAGTCTGGTTTTTAACCCTTCGATTGCGATTTGTTTAATAATAAGATTAAAAGTAATTAAAACAGCAAAGGCAATATGAATAGGGCCATGAGTAAATCCTGCATCTGTATCGTAAAGTGTTAAACCGAATAACAAAAATAAGACGACTAAAAATATTTCGAGTAATTGACTTGAATAAAAGCTTAAACGACCTTCACTTTTATGATCTTTTTTAATGCGAATAGCACAAAAAAATGGGATCACTTTGATTTTAAATGCAGCGTTTTTTTCTACGTAGTTTTCGCCAAGTTCGTCGAGTTGTTGGCGTAGTTGGTCAATCATGGTGTGTCCTCAAATAGCAGTGTGCGGATATTACCTTATTACCGAACAATATTTAAGTTTACAGCTGCTATTTAGGATAAATACTCATACCAATAGTCAGAATGTGACAAACAAACACAACAGAGGTAAGTACAACACGCATTTTTTGGTAATCCTTGTGGTAGGTTTGCCATTGCGCAGTCGCTTTTTCAAAAAGTAGCACAAGCCAAAAACTTATAGCTAACCAACCCAATGCCCACTCAACAGGTACAAAGGCTAAAAATGGCACAGGAATAACCGGTAGTACGGCTTTTACTGCATCGCTATAACTTTGCTCACCCGCTCGCCATAGGTTACCTGTCATAAATGCTAATATAGCAATGCTATAAAAAGTGAAAAATTCTAAGTTAATACTGTTACTACCAAACACAAGCGGCCAACCCACGCAGCCTAAAAATGGTATTAAGCCTAAGTAGCCTAATTGAATGTGATTGATAAATTTTTCCATAACAGTATGCCCTGTGTTTATATAATTAAAAGCGCGGGTATTGTAACAGTATTTTGGTCCAAAAATTAGAGCCGGCTATTTTTACGGGAAAAGACACAATCTAGTTCAATCTTAAAAATCGATTAGTTTAATCTAAACAATCAATTTTATTTAATTATCAATTGGCCTTATTGTACTAATCAAGCCAACGCAAGAGGCCACATACTACGGCTGCGTTGAGTAACTTTAATTCTACTTAAATATAAATGAGGAATACCATGAGCACTTCATTAATCAACACAAAATTACAACCATTCAATGCAACCGCTTACCACAACGGTGACTTTGTAGAATTGTCTGAAAAAGATGTTCTAGGTAAATGGTCAATCTTCTTCTTTTACCCAGCTGATTTTACATTTGTATGTCCTACTGAACTTGGCGATGTGGCAGATCATTACTCACAACTTCAAGAAATGGGCGTAGAGGTTTACTCAGTATCTACTGACACTCATTTTACTCATAAAGCATGGCACGACACGTCAGACACAATTGGTAAAATTACTTACCCAATGATTGGCGACCCAACAGGACGTATTACACGCAGCTTTGGTGTAATGATTGAAGAAGAAGGCTTAGCACTTCGCGGTACATTTGTAATGAACCCAGAGGGCGAAATTAAAATTATCGAAACTCACGATTTAGGAATTGGCCGTAGCGCTAAAGAACTTGTTCGTAAAGTACAAGCTGCACAATACATTGCAACTCACGACGGTGAAGTTTGTCCTGCATCTTGGCAGCCAGGTGAAGACACACTTGCACCTTCACTAGACCTAGTTGGTAAAATCTAACTACCTGATTTTCCAATCAAGTAAGGGCAGGTAACTGCCCTTAAATCAACAAACGTACGCTTGTTGATGCCTCCTATACCAATATATTTGTTTAAGCACATGCATTATTTGGCTTGGGAGGCTTGCTGTTTAAATTTTCCTAAAAGGGTTAAGCCATGTTAGATAACAACATAAAAAATCAATTAAAAAGCCATTTCGAATCGCTTACTCAACCTGTTGAGCTGCTTATTGCCTTGGATGACAGCAAAAAATCAGCAGAGGTAGAAAGCTTAGCAAACGATTTAGCCTCACTAAGCGATAAATTTACGGTAATAAACAATCCTGATAAAAGCGCGCGTCGCCCATCAATGGTTGTACATTCACCTATTACAAACACTCATATTACGTTTGCAGGCGTACCTATGGGTCACGAATTCACAAGTTTAGTGTTAGCACTTTTGCATACTGGCGGACACGCAAGTAAAGCTAAAAGCGAAGACATTGAGCAAATACAATCGCTTACTCAAGAGCTAAACTTTGAAGTATACATAAGTCTAAGTTGCCAAACGTGCCCGCAAGTCGTGCAAGCACTTAACACTATGGCTGCGACAAACAGTAATATTAAAGCCACCATGATTGATGGCGCATTATTTCAAGATGAAGTAGAAGAGCGAAATATTTTAGCTGTACCGGCTGTATATTTAAATGGCGAACCATTTAGCCAAGGTGCACTAAGCCTTACCGACATACTCAATAAAGTAGATAGCAAAGGGGCACAGCGACAAGCTGAATCGCTAAGTAAAAAAGATAAATTTGATGTACTTGTCATCGGTGGTGGGCCTGCGGGCGCATCGGCTGCTATTTACTCAGCGCGAAAAGGGTTAAATACAGGCATTGTTGCCGACAGATTTGGTGGGCAAGTTGCCGATACATTAGCAATAGAGAACTTTATTTCAATAAAGGCGACTGAAGGGCCAAAGTTAGTTGCTCAGCTTGAAGAGCACGTTAAAGAATACGATGTAGATGTAATGCATAATCAGCGTGCAGCGGCACTTGGTTATAACAATGGTTACGAAATTACACTAGAAAATGGCGCAGTACTTAAAGCTAAATCGCTCGTACTTGCCACTGGTGCACGCTGGCGCGAAATGAACGTTCCAGGTGAGCAAGAATATCGCGGCCACGGTGTGGCATATTGCCCACATTGCGACGGCCCTTTGTTTAAAGGCAAACCTGTTGCTGTAATTGGCGGTGGTAATTCAGGTATAGAAGCGGCAATCGATTTAGCCAATATTGTGCAAAGCGTTACGGTACTTGAATTTGCAGACACATTACGAGCTGATGAAGTGCTTATTCGTAAAGCTAAAAGTATGGCTAATATTACTATTATCAAAAGTGCACAAACAACCGAAGTACTTGGTGATGGTAAAAAAGTAACAGGCTTAATGTACACAGATAGAGTGACTGGGGAGAGCAAAGAGCTTGAACTTGCCGGTATATTTGTACAAATAGGCTTAATACCAAATACCGAGTGGTTAAAAGACAGCGACCTTGAATTAAGTAAATTTGGTGAAATACTGATTGATGCTAAAGGCGCAACGTCATTACCTGGCATTTACGGCGCGGGGGATGCAACCAATACTCCGTTTAAACAAATTATTATTGCAATGGGCAGTGGCGCAACGGCAAGCTTAGGCGCATTTGACTATTTAATTCGCCACAGCGATGAAACCGAGCAAGATCAAAGCGCTGCTTAGTTAACCAGAAATCTCTCTTGATATAACAGCGTTCACCCTTAGCTGTTTGTTCACCCAAGCCGCCCTTCTCCAAAGGCGGCTTTTTTATACTTAAAAATTAACATGCGATTTAATCGCAGCCACCACCAGAATCACCACCGCCGCAATTGCTATCCGTATGAGACGTGCCACCGCTTACATAAATTGACGAGCCTGTAGTAGATTTAGCCTTTGTAACAAAAGTTGAGAGTAGTAAAATACTGATCCCCACAATGACAATAATTAATGCCTGCCATTGTTGAGTTGAAAAACCTTTAAATAGCACTACAGCTAATATAGCGAACAGTACGGTTCTAAATATATTTTTCATTGTTGAATTCTTTATACAATTATATTTTCTTATTAATGTTTGAGTTTCAGCCGCTCAGCAGCCGATGCAATCGCAATTTCTAATGAGTGCATTTTAAATGGTTTTGAGATAAACATATCCATACCAGCTTGTTTGCATGTTAGCTTATCTTGCGCTGATGTATTAGCTGTTAAGGCAACAATATAAGTTGAGTCATGCCTGCAAATGTTTTTTGAACGCAGTTGTTTTGTTGCCTCAAAGCCATCGAGTATAGGCATAATACAATCCATAAAAATAAGATCGTAGTGTTTTTGCTGACACTTTAATATGGCGTCTTGCCCATCAACTGCAAAGTCGGGTCTCACATTAAACTTATTTAATGATGCATCAAGTACTAATCTATTTATATCGTTATCATCGACAACTAAAACAGAAAGCTTGCAAGCATAAAGATTAACTTGCGATATGTTACTTGAGTGATGTATTTGTTCTTTGCCCGGTTTAATTGGAATACTCAGTAAAAAATGTGTGCCTTTATTTATCTCACTCTCTACTTTTATTGTACCGCCCATATATTCTACAAGTTCTTTAACTATTGCTAAGCCAAGTCCTGTTCCACCTTTGCTGTTTTTGGCGTCGACTTCTTGAGTGAAAGGCGAAAATAATGACTTTAAAAACCCACTTGTCATGCCTCTGCCTGTGTCATGCACTTCAATATTTAAAGTGAATTGATTACTCGCTTTAGTTATTGATGTTTGCAATTTTACCGACCCTTGCTCGGTGAATTTCAAAGCATTACTTAATAGGTTAGAGACTATTTGACTTAATCTTGTATTGTCTGAATAAGCCCAGCAATGGTCGGGTATATTATTGCTAACTTTTAAGTCCACATTAGTATTTGTAAACAATGGGGAGTACAAGGAAGTAAGATCAGTAAAAATTGTTTTAAGTAAGAAATCGGTTGGTTCGAGTTTCAATTCACCATGATTGATTTTAGAAAAATCGAGTACTTCATTGATTATGCTCAGAAGAATATCGGCACTGCGTAATGCAACTTTTATTTTTTCAGACCGTTTTTCTTCGTTTTGTTCATCTATTAATGTGGTTAGCATGCCTGTTATACCGTTGAGCGGTGTTCTTAGTTCATGACTTATTTTTGCAAGTAACATGCTTCTATCGTCAAGTAATCGTTCCGCTTCGGCCTTTTTATTTTTAAGTTCTTCTCTGAGGGTAACTGACTCTGTCACATCTTGAAATGTGCCAAAAAGTCTTACGCAAATACCGTCATCAAACTCAGCTTCGCCAAAAGTTGACACCCAAATATGTTGCTTTTTAGCTGTGATTATCTCCAGTTCTAAATGCCACTTTTCACCTGATTGTATGGCGAGTTCGACTGCTTTTGTTATACTATCTCTGCTTTGACCTTCTTTATAAAATTCAAGCGCAGAGTCTATTTTTGGTTGATAATTTTCGTCAACTTGATGGATGCGTTTAGTTTGTTGACTCCAATAAATATTATTATTAGTTAAGTCTACTTCCCACGTGCCTATATTAGCTACACTTTCTAGTTTCAATAAACTATTACTGTTTTTAGTGAGTTCTTCTCTTGTGATGCTGCGAGCAAATTCAGCCCCTAACCATTGTGCAAACAACTCAATGTAGTCGTAGGCGTCGTCTGAAAATACTGGTGATTCAGTTGCAGAAGAGAAGTTAACAGTACCGTATACATTGTTACCTACTTTTATAGGTGCACCAATGTACGATTCTAACTGAAAATTAATATAGCATGGGTGATCTGCAATTATGCTCTGTGATACTTTATGAAATGCAAGTGCGGAACCTGCCTCAAGTGTGTGTACGCAGTAGGTGCCATCCAGATCAAATTGAGTGCCTATTTTTAATTCGTTATTAGGGGTTATGGCATGTAACACTGAATAACAGTTATTTTCAACACGGCTAATGATTGCTAAATCGAGGTTAAAAACCTCGAGTCCGAACTCTAGAAGCTGGTGGGTTTTATCGTCAAAATTAAGGTCTTGATCCGATACTATATCGTGAAAACGTCTAAGAAAATTCAATAGAAAACATCCCTTAATTTTTTAGAATCTAATTAATATCTTGATATGGAACTAGCTAGTAAAGCAGCTTAACTAAAGATAGCGTTATTCAGCTTTTATTTGTAGTACTTGTTCAATATTTTTTACTGAATTTGAGCACAAAAGATTATTTATAAATCTTTTAATTATCAAATCATTATATTAATAAGTTGAATTGGGTGTGTACTCAGGGTTGATATCGCCGCCTACTTCTTCAGGATCAACATCGTTAATAAGCAATGTTTCGCGTACAGCTTCAATGTGATCAAGCACACTTTGGTAGCGCTCGCCATATTCATACTTTGTCACTTCAATCGCTTTAGGCATGTAAGTAAAGGCTATTTTAAGTGCGTGGAGTGCTTCTTCGTTTATTTTTTCGCTCATAATGTTCTCTTATGTGTAGGTTATAGCTAACCTGAGTTCTGGATAATAAATCTATCTCAAGCAGCTGTTTTTAGCGCTAATTGCGTTGAATTTCCTTGCAATAGACCAGCTATTGACGCGTAAATTCGCCTTGTTTTCACCAAAAATTTCTAGCTAGAGAGAAACAGACTTAAATATCGTTATTATTTATAGTGTTTTTAAATCTCTTAACCAGAATTCAGGTTAGTTAATAAAATACCACCAAATACGATTCGGTAAAGACCAAAACTAACAAAAGTGAAATTTTCTAGAAACCGTATGAATAGTTTAATAGAAAAATAAGTGACTATAAAAGGCTTTAAAAGGGCTGTTACGCCATCTAATGTTTAAGCAACTCGTAGCCTGAGGGAGTAGCTAATACAGGTAAGCCAAGAGAAAACGAAAAAATCAAACTCGGCTTCACTGAAAAGGGGCATTACTGCGTACCTAAATTGCACTGCATAGCATAAAAGCTAATAAGAAAAACCAACCGTGTTTTTAGTATAAAAGCGGCTTAATTTGTTTAATAAATTGCATTAAGTAATAAATGCACAATATAATGGCAATTGTTATTATTTGCATGTGCGGTTTTGTATATGTTTAGGCAAATTTAATGAGCGAAGAATGGATAATAAAAAAACGTTTACAGCCACACGGCGAAGACACTTAATTGCGTGTGTATTAGCACTAATTACTGCGGTAATAATAATTCCGGGTATGACAACCTACTTACCGTTTCAAATGAATGAACAAATATTACTGCCTATTTTACTTTTTCCTGTTATTTGGACTGCGTTGTTTATTTATGCGTATTTGGCGCAAAAGGTATGGCAACCTTTTGTTGTGATGATTGTACTGTGTGTATCACATGGTTTATTGAGTTTTTGGGCGTTAACGCAGGGGCAGGGATGAAGTCGATCACTTTAAAAAAGCTATTTTTATTACATAGCTGGGTAGGAATTATTACTGCGGTACTGCTATTTATTGTTGCATTTAGTGGGGCATTAGCAGTGCTGTCGCGACCTGAGTTAAAAATATGGGCAAATCCAGAGCTACAATCTAGCCAACACGTTGCCAGCGCGCAAATTAATCGACTAGTAAATAAATACCATAAACAAGTACCTAGTGAATTTGGCGAAAACATTCATGTGTTTTTGCCAAGTGGGCATAACTTTCATTTATTAACGTTGGTATTTGAATCTCACCATGGTGATGAAAATTACGACCAAGAGGTGGCCAGAGTATTTCAATTTCATCCCAATACATTGGCGCTGGAAAATACTTACTATGGGCCTAGTAAAGAATTTTACGCTAATAAAAAAACGGATGCGCCAACTTATATAGGCGAGTTTCATGCAGACTTGCATTTAGGGCGACCAATTGGGTTAATACTCACTGGGTTTTTAGGCCTAACGCTTTTAGTAAGTGCGGTTACAGGCTTGTTTATTCATCGTAAATTGATAAAAGAGCTTTTTACGTTTAGACGAAATAAAGGGTTAGATATTGCAGTCAGTGATGCTCACAAAGTTATAGGTATTTGGGGCAGCGTATTTAATATTGTGATTGGCTTTACAGGATCATTTTTAGGGCTCGCGACCATTATTTTACTACCAGCAGCTGCGTTTGTGAGCTTTGGTGGCGATCAAGATAAGTTAATAGAAACGTTTACCGCCATTCCTGAGCCGGTAGTTAGCCACATTAAGCAACCTACAAAAATAGACACTATTTTAGAGAATGCCCATAGCCGTTACCCTGAAGCAGTAATTAGGGATGTCACAATAATGGCGCATAACGATGCGAATGCGCAGGTGTATTTGCGTTTGTTAGGTGGCGAGGCTGTTGCTTCTCAGTTACTGCATTATCAAGGCAATGGTGAGTTTGTGCAGTCGATGAGTAGTTTTGGTGATATTTCGGGTGTATCAATACAAGTAATTGAGTTGATGTTTCCGCTGCACTTTGGGAACTTTGCAGGGGTGTTTGTAAAATTACTTTGGGTATTGCTTGGCTTAAGTACCGCGCTTTTACCTATTTCAGGGATGATGATGTGGCTGGCAAAGCGTACACGTGGCAGTAGCCCGTCGCTGAGTATGCAGGCATATGCACGATGGAATCGTTTTATTATTGGCAGTTGTGGAGGTTTGGTATTAGCAAGCTTTGTGTTATTTCCTTTACAAGTTGTACTTAATTATACCGTTATTGGTGTGGCGCAAAATAGCTTTTTTGGACCCGTGTTTTTTTATACGTGGTTGGCATGGTTACTCTTAAGTGTATTGCCTGTAGGTTATAAAAACTATTTTAAGCTGACTCTTTTGCTATGCGGCGCTTCGCTTGCGTTCGTGCTGCCGCTCAATATTATATTTGGCGTGAGCAATGTTATTAACCTTAATAGTACGTTTGTTGCGGTAGTAGATATAAGCTTTATGGTGGTGGGTATCGCGTGTATTTTTGGTGCCTTAAAAATAAAAAACACACAAAAATTACAAGCAGAGGTACAACCCGCATGAACGAGCTACTAATTACAATTGCAATGGTGAGTTTGCTACTAATGATGCTCAACATACGAAAAAATACACTAACAATAGTGACTAAAACATTTTTAAGTACACTGTTATTTGGTTTAGCGCTGATATGTTTTATGAGTATTTACGGTATTTTAGGCGGTGCAATATGCACCGTTGTGGGAGCTATGTTAGCTGGTTTACTAACTGCAGTTATTGCGGGTAAAGCACCGCAATTATTAGGTTAAAAAATGCAGTTATTTAGCTAAAAAGGCCTTAGCAGCATCAATTCCCATGTTGTAACCACTATTAAGTATTTCAAACTTTTTAGTGGTACGCCCAACTTTAAAATTAGCCGGTGGTGCAATGATATTGATTTTGCAGTCATTAGGTGGATTCATAATAAAATCGATAGACTTATTATAAAAATTAGCCCTGTTTAAGGTCGTTTGAATTAATGCTGGATAGTTTTTATACATTTTTTTAGTAAGCCAAGGTGCCTTACTTGGTTTTTTACGATAGCCCAAACATTGAGACAAAATAACGGTGATTTCGTGTGCACCCATTTCGTAAGCTTTTATAACCGGAATTGAATCAGCAACACCTCCATCGGTCATCGCTATGTCATTAATAATAGGGTAGTCACGATATGCAATGGGTATAGCGCATGATGCTTTTAATTGATGCACCATTTCGGCGCTGGTGGCTTTTAAATAGTGTGCTTTGCCTGATTCGATTGCCGTAGATACAATATAAAACTCGTGTGGAGTTTGTTCGAATACCTCTGTATGAAGGCGTATTTCGCGAATTGTTTCTTGCCAGAGCCAGTCTAAATCAAATAAATGACCACCTTTAATAAAACGCGCTAAATTGATAAATTCAGGTCGGCACGAGTAGTCGGTAATCACTTTATAATTTCGCATTGGTTGCTTACATAAAAATGCGGCTATATTCGTTGCGCCAGCTGATACACCAAAATAGCGTTCAAACGGTTGGTATTGTTGTTTTAAAAACTCATCAAGTACACCTGCGGCAAATATACCGCGCATTGCACCGCCTTCAACGACGAGTGTATTTTTATTATTGTTGTTCATGGTCAATCCTTTTATGAAATTTTATGTTATCAACTCAGTCTAAAAATTACTAATGGTGTTGATAAATTAAAGCTGAGTACACATCGCGAAATTCACTGTTTTCTGGTAAGGTTTAATATTACAAGGCTTTGTTAATAATAAAGAATAATTACTTATGTTTGATCCTAGCGTAACCATTTTTGAAAGCACACAGTATCAGCTTGCAGAAAGTCCACTTTGGCATCCTGTGCTGAATACTTTTTTTTGGGTCGACATAAATAAAAAATTACTTTTAAGCAAAAACATACACAGTGAAAGCCAACTAAAAACAGTTAATATGCCCGATACGCTCAGTGCAATCGCTTGGATTGATGAGCAGCACTTGCTGCTCTGTACAAGTACTGGCTTATATAAATATCATATTAATTCAACTACTCGCCATCTTATTCTTAATATTGAAAATACACAGCTAAATAGGCGTTCAAACGACGGCCGTGCTGATCCATGGGGTGGCTTTTGGTTAAGTACAATGGATGTAAATGCTAAAAAAGGGGATGGTAAAATATACCGTTATTATAAACGCCAGCTTAAAGCCGTTGTAAGTGGTTTGAGTATCCCAAATGGATTGTGTTTTGATAAGCCACGTTTACGCGGTTATTATTGCGACTCTTTAACGAGCTGTATTTATGTATTAGATTTGGATGAGCAAACTGGCGAACCTTGCGCTGAGCCACGTGTTTTTTATCAATTTAATAATACTGATGTTGACCCCGATGGCTGCGTAACCGATAAATTAGGTAATTTGTGGCTAGCTGTTTGGGGAATGGGATGTGTTATTTGTTTATCCCCAGACGGTGCGTTAATTAAAACGATAAAGCTTTGTGCATTAAAACCGACATGCGCTGCATTCGGTGGTAAAAATGCTGAGTTGTTACTTGTGACATCGGCGTTTGATGAGGCGATTAATAATACTGTTAGTGAACAAGGCGCTGTATTTCAAATCTCAGGCATAAAAAACGGGCAGTTTGAGCCGCCCGTTTTACTGTAATTTATTATACACAGTGCTTGTTTTAAAGTGATGATTAGCTTTTAGGCTTAACCCACATAACACCCACTTCTTTTTTGGTTACTAAGACCTCAGTACCGGCGCTAATTGGTTGCTCACTTTTGAGTTTCCAGCTAATACCTGAGTATTGATGTGTAGTTAAACCTTGTTCTGTTACATCGCTAGCAAGTACAAAAGTAAGTTCAGCAAAATCACTATTTACCTGTTTTTTATCTACGCGATTTTGCATTTGTTTTAATGGTTTCCAAAGTACAACCGCCAAGCCTGCGGTTACAACTGCGTTACTCCAAAGGGCTATGGTTAATGAGTCAGGTAAAATACCAAAACTCATTAATAATCCGGTAAGGAATAACGATAATCCAAAAAACAATAAAATAAATGTAGAAAGGCCAAGTACTGCTACTTCTATTATTAAAGCAACAATACCAAGTACCATAAGTGTTTGCGGTAAATTTTGCGTAATAAAATCCATACAAACCTCTTTATTTAGTTATTAACCCTGATGCTTTTTATTTAAGCTATTAATGATTGCCATACCTTGGGCAACCATTGAACTTGCATCTGTCGCGTTGTCTGGCAGTAATACAATTGATGACTCACGAGCAATGGCTTCTTTAGCAGCGATTGCTTTAGTTGCTAAGTCTAACTGAATTGCTTTTTGGCCTTGCTCTGTATCTGCGGCTTCACCTATTTTAATAAGTGCATTTGCTTGTGCTTCTGCAACCGTAGTAATAGCTGTTGCTTCACCTTCAGCGCGTAAAATTTGCTCGGCTTTGTCGGCTTCAGCAGCAAGTACTTGTGCTTGTTTTTTACCTTCAGCAACGTTGATATTTGCTTGGCGATCACCTTCTGACTCTAAAATTTGAGCTCGTTTAACACGCTCAGCTTTCATTTGTGCTTCCATCGCTTCCATAATAGAGTTAGGCGGCACAATATCTTTAATTTCGTAGCGAAGTACTTGAATACCCCAAGGCTCAGATGCCTGATTTATAGCTGCAACAATGTTTGTATTAAGTAAATCACGCTCTTCAAATGTTTTATCAAGCTCCATTTTACCTAATTCTGAACGCATGGTTGTTTGCGAAAGTTGTACAACCGCAAACGTATAGTCGTCAACGCCATACGTTGCTTTGTACGGGTCTAGTACTCTAAAGTACAGTACGCCATCAACTATAAGTGAGATGTTATCTTTAGTGATAGCTGACTGCGATGGTACATCTTGAGCTTGTTCTTTTAAGCTACGATCAGCCGATATTCTATCAATAAATGGAATAATAAAGTTAAGGCCAGCTTCTTTAGTTGATTGGTACTTACCAAAACGTTCGATTAACCAAGCGCGATTTTGTGGTACAAATTTAACGCTACTTTTTAAAAGCACGATAACAAAAACAAGTAAAAAAGCCTCAACAGTAAAAACCATATCGAGAATTTGTGTGACTGGATCCATTTAAACATTCCTTATAATAATTAAACGCTGAGCAGTTGTATTGTTTATAATTTCAGCGTGTGTAGATTATCACTACTAAGGCGTTTTAACCACAAAAATAGGCACTAGAGAAGTGGGGTGATATAGCATTTTTTGAAAGTGCTGGCATTTTAATTTTATCAATTTTTACTGCACGAACCGAAAAGTTTACTTCCACAAAAATATTCTATTCTCAGTTTTATATTGGATGTAACTCAATAAGTGTATATTAATTTACTTAAATATAGGGCTATTTAACAATGAGAAAACCACCCCATAACGAGACAAAATTATTATATCTATTTACTTAACTTTTTAGTGCGTTTAAGTGCGTAAAGTATTACAATTGATACTGTATATCATTACTCCTTCCAGTTGAGCCTTTTAATGGCTTACTTGCATTTTAAGTATAGGTAATTCAAGCACTTCATGACAGAGATCACTACACACCAAGCTTCACGCCGTAGGCTACTGATTGCCCTGGCTATCACTTGCTCATTTATGGTTATTCAAGTCATCGGGGCTTATTATTCAAATTCACTTGCGGTACTTGCTGATGCGGGTCATTTATTTGTCCATAATAGCTCACTTTTTATTGCTTTAATTGCGTCTAGCTTAGCGATTCATTTTGCTAAAACCTATAATGATGGACATCAACGGGCTGAGTTATTAGGTGGACTTGTAAATGGTGTTTTGTATTTAGCTATTAGCTTAATTATTTTGTATGAAGGCGGTGAACGGTTCATGCATCACAGTGAGGGGCATGAGCTTGCTATTAATAGTTATTTAATGTCGGTAATTGCGGGGATCGGGTTTTTGTTTCATGGCGCAGCTGCTTGGGTTTTATACAAAGGACGCAAAGCAAGTATTAATATCTATGCCGTATTCTTACACTCATTTTTTGATTTAATTTCTACTGTATCGACTTTTGTTGCTGGTGTGCTTATTTATTTTACTGGCTGGGATGTAATTGACATTCTATCGAGCATGTTGATTGCGTCGTTTGTTTTATTTACTGGTATTAAAGTAATTATTAGTTGTATTAAAGGTTTACGTTTAAATAAAGCGCAGTTACCAAAAGCAATTGATATTGAAAACGAAATTACGCATATGGAGCACGTGCATGATGTGCATAATGTCACTGTTACTCGTAAGTACAGAGGGATCGTAGTTGGTGCCCATGTTGTACTTAAACAGCACTGCACTATTGAAAAACACGACGAAGCGTGTCGCTTAAAAGTAGAGCAAGTGCTATCAGACAAATTCAATGTTAAAAGTAGTGTGTTGCAAATAGAGAGCCATGCTGAGCATACGCATGTTCATTAATTTATGAACATGCTGGGCGTGATTTTATTCGCATGCGAATTAGTAAAATTAAATTAACCCCAAAATTTCTTCAAAACAACTATTTTTGCGTAACTCTTTGGCGCTCATTGGCTTTGCAAAGTAATACCCTTGTAGTACATGGCAACCTATATTTGCTAAAAATATCATTTGCTCTTGTGTTTCAACACCTTCAGCAATGCAATAAAGCTCTAAGTTTTCAGCTAACGAATATATGGTTTTAATAATAGATTCATCGTCTTTATCAATACCAATACTATTAACAAAACTTTGATCAATCTTAATTACATCTATAGGGAACTGACTTAAGTACGTTAATGACGAGTAACCCGTGCCGAAGTCATCTAGCAGTAATTTAAAACCAGCTGCTTTTAAGTTTTGTAATTGTTTAGCTGCTTTAAATTTGTCTTCAAGTAAAATACTTTCTGTAATTTCAAGTCTGATCTGCCTTGGTGATATTTGTGATTTTTCTAATATATAGAGTAGCCGCTCAGTTATATTCGCTTTTAAAATATGTTTAGGTGATAAATTCAAAGAAATATAAAACAATGGGTTATTGCTCAGAATTGGAGCAAGCTCAATAAGTGCTCGTTTCATTGCTTGCTCTGTAAGTTTTTCTATTAATCCTGTTTCTTCTGCGATAGGGATAAATAAAGCAGGTGACACTAATTGACCTTTATTATCCCAGCGCATCAGTAGCTCTACGCCATTAATAGTTTTTGTTTTTATATTAACTATAGGTTGGTAATGATTAAAAAACCGATTGTCTTTTACGGCATCTTTTAAATCATTTTCAAGAATAAGCTTTTGTTTTATTTCTTCATTCATTTCTTCACTAAAAAATTTAAATCCATTTCTGCCAGCTTGCTTTGCATGCATCATTGCAACATCAGCATTTCGGATCAGTAGATCTGCATTTATAGCATCGAATGGATAAAGGGCAACACCAATACTGGCAGATATATTGATAGAGAAATCCTCAATAATGACTTTGCTTGCCAATTCGCGGCTAATTTTTTTTACTGTCTCAGTAAGCGACTTTAGTGAATCTACATGCTTTATCAGTACTAAAAATTCATCACCACTTTGGCGGCCAAGTGTTGCTTTGTTACTCAGTATATTTGTTACGCGTTGTGTAATATTACAAAGTAGCTTATCGCCTACGGCATGCCCAAATGAGTCATTAACGGGTTTAAATTTATCAAGGTCGATAAATAGTAGTGCACATTGCTTATTACTTTTGTCTGCATGATTAATCGCTTTTTCTATTTTTTGATGCATTAAACTACGGTTTGGTAAGCGTGTTAGGGGATCAAAGTTTGCTAGATAGCGAAGCTCGTTTTCTGCGTTTTTCTGTTCGGTTAAATCAGAAATAACGACAACGTAGTAGCTTACGTCATTGGTGTCTTTTGCTACTGCTGTAACGCTTATATGTATAGGATGTTCATTGTTTATTGCTGTGTTGATATAGGCATCTGTACGCCAATTTTGTGTTGGCTTTAACGCCTTTAATATTGCTGAATATTCTTTACACTTGGCTTTACCTATCGCTTTAATGAAAAGTTTAGGGTTTAATTCGGCAATAGATTTTTTGTTTGAAAATGTATTAATAAAGCTATTATTGGCTGAAAAAGGCATAAGTTGATCATCAAGGATCAATAGCCAATCGGTTATTTGACTAAAAACCTGACCAAGAATAGCCGCTTGTTGTTCATTGGCTCGCTGCTCTGTAATGTTTGTATAAATACCTGAAATATACAAAGGCTCAGAGGATTGTGGTTTATACACAATTTGGCCAAGGTCTTGATACCATAACCAATGACCTGTTTTATGGCGTAATCTATATGTAGCTTGCCAATTATTTTGCAAGCTTACCGTATCGTTTTGCTGAGCATATGAAAGTAATTGCCCCTCAATTTGTCGGCGATCATCTGGATGTATCAAGGCTAAAAAATCATCTAGTTGAATACGTTTAGGTAAGTCTAAATAACCTAGCTCTTTTCCGCGTTGTGTGTTTACAGAGTTATCCTTAAAGTAATAGTTCCATACACCGCTTTTATTATTTTTAAGCGCAAGCTCAGTTTGCTTTTGCGAATCGATCGTCGCTCTGTGAGCTTTTCCAATCACAATTTGGCGACTGCGATACTGCCAAAAAAGTAAAGACAAAATGATGATAATACCGAATAAGTAGGCAGTATAGGCAATAGGTGATTGCCAAGGGGCATACGCTACATTAAAGTTGAATGTTTTTGGTATGCTTATATTAACTCCATCTCTGGTGTATGCCGATACAGTGAGAGAGTAATCGCCGGGTTGTAATTTAGTAAAAAAGACTTTATTTACTTTTAAATCATCATAGGTAAGCAAGGTTGGTCCTGATAAAGTGACTTTATAACGTACTTTGTCTTTGTTTTGATAATCAAAGATAGAAAAGCTAATCATCAGGCCCATATCTTTATGGCTAAGCATTAATGGCTTGTTAGTGTATTCATTTGGATAATAACTTAGGCTTTTTGAAAATAGGTCTATATCAGTAATTTCAAGGCTACTCTTTGAACTGGTAGTGATAAAATCAGATGGATCAAATACCTGTAGTCCAGAGTTACTGCCAAATGCGAGCTGATTATCTTGCAGTCTAACGGCTGAAATTGGCTCAAATTCATTTGTACTTAAACCATCTTCTATTGTGTAAGTATTAGTATTAAGCGTATCTAAATTGAGTTGATATAAACCATTATTACTACTAACCCATAAAAATCCGTTGTGATCATCTGCAAGCAACGAATAGATAGAATCAGTTCTCAGTGTGTTTTTTAAGCCTATATAATGTTTTCTTTGATACGTACTTGGGTTTACACCAATTAGCCCTTCCTGAGTGGTAGCTAGCCACAAAGTATCACGAGCTTCATCAAGGTAAATATTTTCTACTGTATGAAAAACATTATCTTTAGTGCTGTTCGATTGAAAAATAGTGGTGAGCTTTTGCGTTTTCTCATTATAGCGATATAGTCTTTTTGCAGTGCTCAATAGCAGCTCTTTAGGATGCGATTTCAATGGTTGGTGAAATGTATAAGCCTTTAGAGGGTTGACTTTGTCTTTCAATCCATTGATTACTCTGCTTTCTCCTGTTTTTCCACTATAGATATAAAAGTTTTCACTAGACATATAGGTAAAAACATCGGAGCTGAAAGGGGAAAACCCATATAAATTCTCACCATTCACGCCACTTTTTTTCTGGTTTCTTTTTCCGATAATTTTGCCGGTGCTTTTGTCAAATAGATCCAGTCCATTAAACCGCACTAACCAGAGGTACTTATCATCAAGCTGAGAAGGAAAAATGTCGTATACGGAATATTCACCATAAACCGCTTTAGAGTCAGTTGATTGCAAATATGTTTTACTGTCTTTTGTTGTTAAGTTGTAGCGAGTTAGACCATCGTTGGTGCCTAACCAAAGAATGTGATTTTTATCTTGATAAATTTTATTTATGGTATTGTTTTTAGGTAAGGTAATCTGCTTAAATCTACGAGTCTGAGTTGCCCATGTAAGTACGCCTTGTGTTCGAGACGCGAGCCAAAGTACACCTGATCTATCAAGCATTAAATTGTTTATTGTATTTTCGGTGATGTTAAATTTGCTTTTATCAAAGCTTAAAATGAATTCTAATTGGGTTGTGTCTCTATGATATTGAAACAAACCACTTTCAGTTGCAATAAACTCACCATATACAGTGTTCGCATAATCCCAAATATTATAATCAGCAATAAGAGTGGTAATCTGGGTAGGATCAATCTGTTTAGTGGTGTTAAATGCAATGCGATACATTCCTTCCACAGTGCCAATTAACAGCCCTAAGTCATCATCAATTGTTAAAAACTTGATGTCATTGTTGTCGACTGTTGTTTTTTTAGGTTGGTGAATTGTCAGCGGCGCCAGACTTTGTGTTTTTAAATTATACGTAAAAAGTCCATTATCTGTACCTATATAGAGTGTATTGTCGTAAATTTTGAGAGCTCTGATGTAATAATTTTTATTTTTTAGAGCAATTTTTAAGTCTAATTTTTTTTGATCATTATTAAAGCTAAATATTTTTTCGTTTATCGCAAAATAAAATGTATTTTCTAATTGTGTGATACTAGATATAGGAGAGAAATCTGTTTGTTTTTTATCTAGTTGACCCGAATAAATTTTTTCTGTTTTTAGGGTCAGCGGGTTAATCATGTATGCGCCAGATACATCGGTAGAAACAATTATTTGACCGTCTTGGGTTTTAAACAGTTTATTAATGTAGTCTTGATCTAGGTCGAAACCCCCATCAAAGGTTTTTATTTGATAACCATCATATCTGTTTAGCCCTTGTGCCGTGGCAATCCAGATGTAACCAATATCATCTTGAATCGATTGCAGTGCATAACTTTGTGATAAGCCTTCATCAGTTGAGATGCGTTGTAGCTGTTGAGCATAATTTTGCGAAGCTGATACACTTCCTATGCCAAGAAAACAAACAGCGATGGTGAGGAAAAAAAACTTACTCCAATACACTTATAAACTCGCCCCATAATAAGTAGGATAGTATTGTAATATAGCATAAATTTAAATTTTGACTCGTATGAAAGATACATGAGTCAAACATTTTTTGGTGATTGAATTAAGTTAACTTTTAAATACTGGTGTTATAAACCCATGAGGTAAATATGAGTAGGGTATTTAATATTGATGCTTCACAAAGTGTGCTTTTAGTGATTGATTTGCAAAGCAAGTTGGCACCTGCGATAGAGTGTTTTCCTACAATCTTGAGCTGTACTTTACAGCTGGCTCAAACGAGCCTTATATATGGTATACCCGTTTTAATTACAGAGCAGTATAAAAAAGGCTTAGGTGGCACACAAGATGAAATAAAAGCGCTTTTGCCAAAAGCAACGTATTTCGATAAAACACATTTTAGTGCCTGTGCCGAACCTGATTTTCTGGCGAGTATGAAGCAGTTTGCTCGGCCTCAGATAATTGTTGTTGGTACTGAAGCACATGTTTGTGTATTGCAAACATGTTTAGATCTTTTACAAAGCGGTTTTGACGTAATTGTGATTGCAGATGCCGTTGGTTCTAGAAATGAAAAGCATAAGCAAATTGCTATTGATCAATTACAACAAGCGGGTGCTATAATTTCGTGTGCTGAAACTGTTATTTTTCAATGGGTAAAAAATTCAGCAACGACAACATTTAAAGAAGTTTTGTCTATAATAAAATAATGAATAGACCCCGCTTTAAATTAAAAATAAAGCGGATAAATAAATTCACCAAATTTTCCTGATTCCAATGAACTTATTGGCGTTTAACTACGTATGTATCGGGCTTAACTTATAAATCAAAAATAGTAAGGTTTTTATGTCTAATGTTTCTAGGTTATTTACAATTATATTTAGTCTGCTATTTATTGAATCAATAGTTTTAGGCTTATATTTTGATACGTTGATGCAAGCTTTTGTTGTAGGTTTGCCACTTTGTTTGTTACCTATTTGGTTACTCAACACAAATGTAAATAGTCAAATAACACCACATATTGTTGCAGCAGCAACTATGATGTTTTCTTTTTTGCATATACAACAAACGTTTGGTCTGATTGAAGTGCATTTTGAAATATTTATTTTAATGCCCATGCTAATCGTATTTGTACAATGGCGTGTATTTATAACTGCAATTTTATTTGTCGCTGTCCATCACTTTTCTTTTTATTACTTACAAACTCAAAATACAGGTGTGTATGTATTCGACCCTGACAGACTTGCTTTTACAACGGTACTTATCCATGCCGGCTATGCAATAGTTGAAGTAATCGTAGCTGGGTATATCGCAATAACATTACGACGAGAGCGTAGAGCTGGTTTATCGCTAAGCTATGCAACAGAGCAAATAATGCAAGACCCTGCTCACATTAAGCTTTCTTTACGGGCTGACGCTACTGAAAGTGAAGCTGTTTTAGGTTTTAATACGTTGCTCGACTATTTATCTGATGTAATTAAAGAAGTGCAAACACAATCTGACTCTTTACAAGGTAACTCTCAAGAGTTGATTCAAGTACAGGCTCAATTAGCTGACGGGGCACAGCAACGAACACAACAAACTGATGATATTGCCAGCTCGGGTGCCCAAGTTGCGCATGGCTTTAAACTTGTAGAGCAAGAAAGTGAGATTTTAAAACATCAAGTAGATAACATTACCCAAGCAGCAAGTGATGCCTTGCATGAAGTGCTACAAACTGACAGTAAGAGTAGAGAACTACTAACTCTTTTAAATCATACTGAAGAGCAAATTAATCATTTAGTTGCCGCTGGGGATGTTATTTCAAGTCTTCTTAATGAAATATCAGGTATTGCTGAACAGACTAATTTATTAGCATTAAATGCGGCAATTGAGGCTGCGAGAGCGGGTGAGCACGGTCGTGGCTTTGCTGTGGTTGCTGATGAGGTTAGATCACTTGCGAATAACAGTAAAGCGACGACAGACAAAATTAGCCTTACATTAAAAGATTTAGTTAATAACAGTAAAACATCAACTCAGTCTATGAGCCAATGTGTTGATTTTGTTGTTGATTTAACACATATAAGTACTGCAATGAAAGAGAATATTTCTGCAATGAGCGAGCAAATTGCTGCGGTATCTACAAGTACAAATTCGGTATCACAGGTTGTTGCAGAACAAGCAGTAAACACCTCGCAAATAGCTACGAGCACTGATCATATGCGAAAAAATCAATATGAAGACACTAAAATAGTTCAACAACTGACCTCTAAAGTACAATTAATACATGTCAGTATTGACGTGCTAGAGCAAAGTATTGCCAAATTTAAATAAGGTTAATTATTGGAATGCCATACTTATCATTGTGTGGTTTAGCGTTGTTATAACTGGGCTGGTGTATTTTCAATTAGGGCAGTTAAAAACTTTTGATAGCGCTAAAGTATTTATGCAAAAAAGTTGGTTTAATGATTTTAAACAACAGATTGTGTGGGACAATAAAGATACAGCGTCGCTGCTACTCGTTACTGAGGAAAGTTGTGGCTGTTTTACGCAGGCTAAGCCGCATATAAATTCACTCACTACTTTTGCCAAAAGCAAAGGACTTGGTGTTGTGCAGGTTCAACTAACACAGCAATTGAAGCGAGTTGTACCTGCTACGCCTGCTGCTGTCATTATAGATAAGCACGGGCAATTTGTTTATGCAGGGCCATTGTCTGAAGGATTAGCGTGTTCACAGGGGAGTGGCTTTGTTGAAACAGTCATTACTAATTTGGCTTCAGGGTTTAATTCTGAGTTATTAATTACTGACACAAAGGGCTGTTATTGCACAAATAACGAATCATAAACACGCCTCGTTAAGTAATTACGTTATTGCAAGTGAGATTTATTTTCATTATCATGCCCGCACCGTATTTTTGCCTATTTAATTCTAATGAAATTTTCTCTTTTATCTCTTGCAATCACATCTATTATTTTTAGTTCTGCAAACGTAATCGCTAGTGAAGTAGAACAAACATCACCTAATTCATTAAACAAAGCTGAAAACGCTATTGAGACTATTGAAGTAACGGGTCGCGCTTTTTCATTATATCGACCAACAGAGTCAGCATTTGGCACACGCACCAATACTCCACTAGAAAAAATACCACAATCAATTCAAATATTGCCACAAGCTTTAATAAGTGACCAAGCTGCACGTCAAATTACCGATTTATACAGTAATATCGCAGGTGTAAATGGTTTTAGCTATTCGGGTGTCACTTTTAGAGGATTTCGCCAAGACGAAATTTTATATGATGGCGTAAAAGGTGATCCGTTTAATGGCTTTGCTGTTCCGCAGTTATTTAACATTGAGCAAGTTGCTGTGTTAAAAGGTCCCAGTGGGGCAGTTTATGGAAGTGGTAATCCTGGTGGGATTATTAACTATATGACTAAAAAGCCACAATATGACGCTAATACTGCCATTGAATTAGAAATCGGGAATGATGACTTTATAAGTGGCGCATTCGAATCAACGGGTAGCGTGAATGATGAGCAAACGCAAGCTTACAGAATTGGTATTTACAAAGATAGTCAAAACCCGTTTAGATATAACACGTCAGAAGATAATACCATTATAGATTTAGGCTATCGCTTTGATTTTAATGATGAGTCTAATCTTGTGCTGCAATATACTAATATAGATCAAGATTTAGGAGGAGCACGTTTACGTGGTGTGCCTGTTGACGAAAATGGTGATTTTATTGCAAGTAGAGATTGGAATCATAATGAAGCAACTGACTATCAAAAAATGTCTGCGGACGTATACCAAGCAACGTATAAAAACGAATTAAGTGATGTGTTTAGCTTAGATGTTACGACTCGTTATTTTACCAATGAAGAGCAACAAAACTATCATGAGCCACGTGGCTTGTCTGATACCGATAATGATGGTGTTGTTGATTGGAGTGAACGCGAATTTAGAGATCAAAAGCGCGAGAATGAAGGGCTAAGTATTACCGCTAATTTAATTGCTGAAACAACCATAGCCAATATGGAACATATATTTTTAGTGGGCTCTGATTGGTACTCATCAAAATTTGATGCCGTGTACCGCACTGCGACTCAACAAAGTAAAGGCGGCCCTGTACCTGGACTCTCGCTGATTGATCCACAATATGGTTTAACATCGGCGGCTAATTACGACTTAGAAAATATAACACCGCGAATTATAAGCACAGACTCAAAAAGGTTAGGTATTTATATCCAAGACCAAGTAGATATCACTGAAAAATGGAATATAACCGCAGGCTTGCGCTACGATCATTTTGAAGACACGGATAAAGTATCTAACGTTGAGTTCTCTGATAGCGATGTTACTTTTAGGGTAGGTACTAGCTACAATATTAGCGATACTTTTTTTCCTTATGCTTTATATGGCACCGGTTTTTTACCGCAAGATGCAGCAAGCCAGTCGCAAGAAGTTGGTGGACCATTTGAGCCTGAAAACAGCCATATTACAGAGCTAGGTTTACGTACTAAGTTACTTGATGACTCGTTAGCCATTAATATTGCGACGTATCAGATTATTCGTAAAAATATATTACAAACCAGCTTATTGCAAAACGACACGGGAATTGATCAACTTGAATCCCTAGGTGAAGTACAAAGTGATGGTTTTGAGCTTGAGATAGTGGGTGATATAACTGACAAGTGGGTTGTAACCGCAAGTTATGCGTATAACGACACGCGTATTAATGAGCAAAGTGAAGATTTTTCTGCGCAAGCAGAAGGCACTGATAAATTTGCAAATGCCCCACAAAATACAGCTGGCTTATGGACGCGCTACGATTTACCAAACATCAACTCATCAATAGCTGCAGGGCTTGACTATGTTGACGAACAAGTAAGCCTTGATGGCGCACACGTTAAACCATATACAATTTATAACATGGCCTGGAAAACGCAAGTAGAAAACTGGACATGGCAAATATCAGTTAAAAACGTCTTTGATAAAGAATATGCATCGAGTGGCTTTATTGACCGTACTGGGCATTTTCCTGGTGAGCCAAGACGCGTATATTTATCTGCAAAATATCAGTTTTAATACCAAAGTACCTCTAAGATAAAAGTACGAAAGCTCAATAATATTGAGCTTTCGTTTTAAATTAAATGTAGTTAAGGTTGGAAATAGCTGCTTGAGATAGGTTTATTCTCCGGAGTTTAGGTTAAATAGTAGCAAAGCCGTATAACCCTAGTAAAACAAATACACTGGCCGAAACTGCACGCACTGTATTTAATGGCACTTGGCTTAAAAGCGCATTACCTGCAAAAATAACAGGTACATTTGCTATTAACATGCCCAGTGTAGTGCCAAGAGTAACCCACAAAATTGATTGGTATTGCGCGCCTAATAGAATGGTTGCTATTTGTGTTTTATCACCAACTTCGGCAATAAAAAACAATATACACGCGACAAAAAAAGCACCATATTTATCGTGCTTATGGCTAATTTCTTCATCCTTATCAGGAATAAGCAGCCAAAGGCCAACGCCAATAAAACTAGCATTAACAATCCATGGCATGTACTGAGTTGCAAAGTTATTGCTCAGCCAATTTCCAAACCAAGCACTGAGGCCATGGTTAATAATAGTTGCGGCTAATACACCTAAAATAAGTGCTATTTTATTGTGAAAACGTACGGCAAGTACTAACGATAAAAGCTGTGTTTTATCGCCTATTTCAGCTAAGGCTACTGTGACGGTTGATGTGAAAAAAACTTCCATAAATATTACTTACAGGCGGGAATATTAAACCAAGGCAAACAACTATCTCCCGCCATGAGGATAGTGCCTACCTAGGTCTCGCCGATAATGCTGCTACAACATTACAAACCTACCATGCACGTGAGGTGCAATTATGTTGATAAGTTTACTCGTCTATCAATTAATTAAAATATAAGTGCTCTAGTTCACTAACTAGTTGTTTATTGTAATTGACAGTACTGAGTAGGCTACTCCCCCAAGAGAAATTGCATTATTCCATAAATTTTTTATTCGGTAAATATTAAGAAGAGTATGGCGTTTGCTTTTATTTTAAAAAATGAATAAAAAGCAGACGCTATAAATAGCATCTGCTTTTACATATTTAAAATCAATTAGTTAAACCATAGTGAGCTTTAAAATTCACTTAAGCCTGAGGTTTAATTAAGTATTTTTCACCGGTTGCTTGTTTAGAGTAAGCCGCAATTGATTTTAAATGCAATACTTCAGCTAATGACACTTCATGTGTGTAGTGACTTGCAAATGTGGTAGTAATTTCATTTGCAACACGTTCGCGCATCGCCATTACTGTATTAGTTCCTAATTTACCTAATGCATTAAATAATAAAAATCCATTTACAGCCCAAGCAAAACCAAAGTTACGGTTTAGCGTAATTGGGCCTCGATCTAATGCACCATAAATATAAACTTGCTTGAATGTGTCAGAGCCATAAATAGTGTGCTCTTTCATATCACGAGCTGCAGCAATTTCCATACAATTAAGAATATCACTTGTTAATTGACCACCGCCAATGGGGTCAAACGCAATCGTTGCACCCGTTTCAATAATTGCCGCCGTTAAGTCTGAAAGAAAAGAGTCGCTACTTGAGTTAACAATATATTTTGCACCCATGTTACGTAATAGTGTTTCCTGTTCTGCTTTACGCACAATATTTATTAAATCAATACCATCGGCAATACAAATACGGTTTAACATTTGGCCTAGGTTAGAAGCTGCAGCGGCATGAATAATGGCTTTATGACCCTCCGCGCGCATGGTTTCTACCATTGCTAGTGCGGTAAGCGGGTTAACAAAAGATGACGCACCTTCTTTAGCTGTAGTCCCTTCTTTTAATTCTAAACAGCTCTGCACATTGGCACATATAAATTGACGATAAGTTCCTCCACCAATTACAGCTACGGTTTTACCTATTAATGCTTGTGCTGCTGGCGATGAGCCAGCTGCAACAACAGTCCCAGCACCTTCATTTCCAACTGGCGTTGCTTTATCAACTCGCGTTTTAAGTGAGGGCATAAATTGAGCCGGAACATCAGCTGTAATAACAGGGTTTTGCACAGTACCTGATTGCACCGCTGTAGACATATCAGCTGCGCTGAATAAAACGCCTAAGTCTGAAGGGTTTAGTGGAGCAGCTTCAAGACGAACAACAACCTCATCGGGGCCAGGTTGCGGCATTTCGATGTTTTTTAAAGCAAGTGTTAGTTTACCATTTTCACTAATAGTTGAAGTAAGTTGAATATTTGTATCAGTCATTTGGGTCACTCCTGTCAATAATTAAGTTCGTTGAACCAATCGCTTTATTGTATTGGTTATTTTTTGATTACACTTAGCGTAAAATATTACTTTGGATTCACTGCTTGAATTTGAGTTTTAATCTTTTGCATAAACTCAGGTATATTTGCCTGTCGATCCGCTTCTACTTTTTGGGCAATAGCAGATTGACTCATCGAATCGTTCCACTCTTTCATTTTAGGTACTTGTGCAAGTACATCCCAGTCAAGTTGGCTAGAGCCAAAAGCACTGACAATGGTGTTAACGTAATAAACGTAAATATCAGCCATTGTAAATTGCTCACCCGCAATACAAGGAGAAAATTTACATAATCGACTTAAGGCAATAACGCCACGGCTTAATACTTGGCGTACTTCAACTTTTAGTGATTCAGGGGCTTCAGTGCCTGAAAATACATAAGGTATTAATCGTCTACTTGGCAATTCAAAATAAAGTTCAGCTACTTTCATTATTTGGCGAACAACAGCGCGTTCTCCGGCATTTTCTGGGTATAACGCATTTTCAGGATAAGTTTCTTCAATAAAGTCACAAATAACACTCGACTCTGAAATATTAAGTCCTTCAGATGTAGTAATAGCCGGGACTTTACCGACCGGACTGATGGCCAATAAGTCATTGTTACCACTATAAATTAGGTGTTCTTTAAATGAGAGTTCTTTATACAAAAGTACATGTTTTACTAAGTTGTAATAGTTACTCGCGGCGAAACCGTGCAAAGTAATCATAAATCAGTTCCCATTATTAATGTGAAGGTACTTTTTAATTGCATCAAAAATGCAAATTAAAACCTCATTTGTTAAGCTAAATACATTATTACTTGTTTTAATTTGGTTATATATAAGAGAAAATGCGAATCACTTTTGCCTTTAAGACAATAATAAAGGTGTTCGCAAATTTACTTAATGGAGAGAAGAGTTGGATCAACTTCGGGCAATACGATATTTTAATAAAGTAGTAGAAACAGGAAGTTTTACTAAAGCGGCAAAAGTTTTTAATGTACCGCCATCTTCTTTATCAAGGCGAGTTGCAGATTTAGAAAAAAGTTTAGGTGCAACGCTTTTAAAGCGATCGACCCGTATTGTAAAGCTGACTGAAGTAGGCCAGATTTATTATAACGACATGCAGCAAATACTAAATCAGTTAGAGCAAAGCAATGAAACTGTTCGTAGTTACCAAACTACCCCAATGGGACGTCTACGTATCAGTTCGATGGTGGGTTTTGGCGAAAAAATCCTACTTCCTTTACTTGATGAGTTCAGCCAGCTGTACCCAGAAATTATATTAGATGTTAGTTTAAGTGATGAGTTATCAACACTTGGACGTGATGATGTTGATATTGCTATTCGTGGCGGTTACGCCCCAAATGAGCGAGTACTTGCAATAAGGCTTATGGACAATGGATTCATTCCCGTCGCTTCACCCCGTTATTTAGAAAAATACGGTGTGCCGATGAACGCGATGGAGTTGCAGCATCATAAAGGTCTTTATTTTAAAGCTCCATTAGGGCCAACGCCTTGGTTGTGCAATATGAATGGTCAATGGCATGATGTTTCAGGTCCTGCTGTCGCTATTTCAAACAATGGACCTTGGCTTGCAAAAAAGGCGTGCAACGGTGAAGGTATTTTAATGTCTACCCGATGGGCGTTAGCTTCATATCTAGAGTCAGGAAAGTTGCAAGAGCTTACGTTTGAACATGAACTTACCATAACGCAAAGCGCCGAAATGGCCGTGTACTTGTTATATCAAAAACAACGCTACTTAGTACCAAAGGTAAAAGCGGCTGTGGATTTTTTAGTACAAAAAATAAAAGTAACAAATGAAAGTTAATAAAGTGAGTAATCTCAGGGCGCTATATTTATTTTTAGGTACTTAAACTGTGTAATTACCCTTTTTAGGAGAAAATCCTATTATTTTGAATCGATTGTTTTTAACCAGCGACCTATTCGTTCACTATTATCTAATGGATGGAATGAAAATAACCCGCAATAAAAGGTAAATTATTAACTTAAAAATTAAATTAAATTGCCACCGTTTTGTTTGCGTAATTAGAGTGGCTGTCTAGTTTATTCTCTAGTTTATTCCCGAATTCATTATGCAAGTGCACCACTGACCATAACCCACCAAAAAATATGACATTCTGAAGTATTTGCTAATGTAGTAAGTGCGACCAAACTCATTATCGAGGGAATTCAGAATGTCTTATGAACATCTTAACAGTTTCGAACGAAAAGCTATCTACTATCGATTCAACAGTGGCGAAAGCTGCCGATCCATTGGTAAACTATTAAATCGACACCATACAACTATCATGCGTGAAGTTAAGCGAAATAAGCCACCCTACTATGATTATTTCGATGAGGCAGCGCACGAAAAAGCGATGGAAAGAAGGAAGGTCTCCAGGCATGCAAGAAAAAGAAACAATAAGGCACTGTACGAGCTTGTGTTGAGTAAGATAGCAATGGGATGGTCTCCAGATGCTATAGCAGGTCGGCTTAAGAAGGATAACCCGTCAGATGAATTAATGCATGTCAGCCATGAAACAATCTATCAATGGGTGATTAAGGATTTTAAAGCAGGTGGAGAGCTATACAAAGACTTAGCTAAGAGGCATAAAAAAAGACGTAAACAACGTAAATATGGCGATTTACGTGGGCAAATTAAGAATAGAGTAAGTATTAGCGAACGACCAAAAATAGTCGAAGACAGAAGCCGAATAGGTGACTGGGAAGGTGATTTAATTGAAGGCAAAAAGGGCTCTGGTTTTTTTGTAACCCATGTTGACCGTAGCTCTCGATATTTAATCGCGCAAAAAATAGAGACTAAGCAAGCTGAGTCATTCAATACGGCTACAGTAGAGATGTTTAAAGAGATTCCAGAGCATAAACAGTTAACTCTGACCTTGGATAATGGAAAAGAATTTTCGAAATTTAAAGCTTTGGAAGAAGAACTAGATTTTATTATTTACTTTGCTGATCCTTATTGTTCGTGGCAACGAGGAACAAATGAACATACAAACGGTCTGATCAGGCGTTATTTCCCAAAGAAAACTGATTTTTCAACTATAACTAATGAACAACTCCAAGAGGTTGTAATGAAAATTAATACTCGCCCAAGGAAAATACTAAATTATCAGACAGCTGAAGAAGTCTTTATTAATTAGTGATTTAAGGTTTGGTGCACTTGGAACCTGAATTCGGGATTCTGTTAGAAAATCGTGTCGATAACAAGGCAAAAATTTCGTTATTTAGTTGTTCTATATCAGAAATTTTTAACGCAGTTAGCGTTAAATTTAATCCCTAAAATTGATTAAGTATTATTGCGGATTGGTATTACTACTTATCTTTATGCCGCTTAAAAATTAAGCCATGGACCAGAACTGACATAAAGGTAGTACACCCAACCCACATAAAATATGTATCTCATTAAGCAGAAAATAAATTATATTCAACGTCTTAGTTTCTTAGCTTAGTTCTGAAATTGAATTTTAGTAGGTCAGGATATAATCTATTAAGTCACTCAGTCGTAACAATATGACTAAAAGGCTACAACGTCTTATTAGTTAATCTTTGATAAACCAATTAATGCATTCTCACTTTCACCATCATGGCAACGGCTATCATTACCGTCTCTATTCTCTATAATTAAAGTGTATTCACTGCCATTTTTTCCTTCAGCTATTGCCACTAATACCGGTGCTAATAGATATGCCTGTTCTGGGTATACAATAACAGGTTCAAGCTCAAATCCAGAAGCTCGTTCATAACGAACTTCAAAAGTATCAAACGTTGAAAATACGTCTGTAATAATACCACTGCAAGTAAATACTTTGGCTTGACTTGAAAATGATATCGCCAAAATAAGACTTAAAACTACTTTTAAAAATAAATTTTTCATCACTGTAATCCTATATTATTTACCAATCTAATTGTTAGTAAAATGATAATACATAGTAATTTACTTAAGATTGGTGACAAAAAAATTAACATTTAATGACATAAGTGGAAGTAACAAAGACGCCCATCCTAAACTTTCGCGAGTATTTCATGATGTAGTAGACAGGCTGTCATAATAAGCAAGTTACTGTAAAATTTTTAACCGAAAACGGCGAGCGAATATCAGTAACTGCGAAAAACTACTCGCATAAAACTTAAACTACTCAATAAAAAGTTAAAACTGAATCATGCAGCCATTTCATGTGTGTAATTTAGGTTTAATAGGGCTAATGACTTATTTAATGGATTAAATGAGAATAACCGTGCATTTACTTGTTCAATTAGAGTGACTGTCGGCTTTAGTTTGATCCCCTAAAATAAACTTCTAAAACCCCCGTAATTCCTTGTAAAACCAGTTAAAATAACAGCAAATCCTCTTTTTATATTTTACGTAAAATCGAAGTAACTAATTGAATCAAAATAGGAACTCGGCTATGGTTAATACATCAAGAAAAACAAATAAAAAACGAGTTAATCTACAGGCTCGTTATGCTTCAACGGAGTTTCAATGAGTTACGATAAATCAAAAGTCACTATTCACGCAACTTACGACGACTTTTGTGAAACGCATGGATTACCAAAGCCCCATAGAGTTGAATTTGACAGAGCAAAGGTCAATAAATCTGAGTTAGATGTAATCAATAACTACTTTTCAAATCTATGTGTAGATTTAACTCTATATAGTGAATTATTCACTGAAGAGCACTCAATCAGCGTGTTAAATAAATTCAATCCATTAGTGTTCAGTCGAATTCAAAAAGCTTATATAGAAAAGTTATGTTTAAGTATTGCTTGTTTGTTAGATCCAGCTGAAACAGGTAAAAATAAAAACCTATCTTTAGCTAGGATAATTAAACAATGTGAATGCCCAGGGTTAGATGAAAAGCAGAAGAAACTCCAAGAATTGTATGTTTCTACTGGTATTAAAAAGTGGCGACAAAAATTATTAGCTCATAATGATTTGGGAACATTAATGGGTCGTAAAACACTTGATTTAAAATTCGAACATGACGATGTTGAATACATTTTGGAGTTAATTCAAGAAATCTTTAATGATATATCAGATCCAACAGTTCATACGGATATAAAGGTTACTCTTCCATTTGATCAAAATGGAAAAGCCTTTATTAACAAGCTTAAACAATCATTGGAAAATGAAGCATAACAAGGGTTTTCAAGTCGTAAAAATTACAGTTGGCTTTTTGTTCGTGCCTCACTTATTTTAGCCAACTGAAATTTCCCGCTTAAAACAGCGTTAAGTTTTTAATTGTAACTTATTGTAGGAGCTCCTTTTATGAAGGATAGTAAATTTTCTGTTCAAGGTTTTATTGCAGTTCTATCTCTTCTATCTGCTTTGGGGGTTGCCTTCATTGGGTATATGTCTGTTAACCTTCAAACAGAAGTCGAAAACTTGGATAAAAAAATCAAACATGAGGAGCTCATGCTTGAAATTAAAAAATTTGAAGCTACTCAAAAACAAATGAAAGAGAAGCTTATTACCAGTATTGTTCCTAAAATAGTAAGTGGTAATGGTAAGGAAAAAGATGAAGTTCTTGCCTTGTTATTTGTCTTATATCCAAATGATGCTGAGGAAATATTACGTCGAGTTGGTAGTGCGTTAAATCAGGATAGTGCTAATAAGTTTTCTGACACAATTCAGCGAGCCAGCGAGATAAATATTGATACAGGAGAATGGGGGATTGTTATAAGTTCCGATAGTGAATTAACAGCCGCCAATCATGAAGTCGAAAAAGCGAAAAAGCATAACTATTCTGCAAGTATTTATAAAAGAGGTCGTTGGTTTGCGACGGTTATTGGGCCATTTCCAAATGAAGTGAACGCAGATAAAGCCAATATCGCGATTAGAAGGAATTTGAATGATACTTCTTTCATCATTAATTTCAAAAAATGGTGTGGTAAACAGGTAAAAAACAAACAATATTATGAGTGCAAAACTTAGCAAGGCGTTATAAATCACAAATAGATCGGAGTATACATGAAAAGTAACGACAATTAGGATGACATATATGGACGCTCCCTTGAAGTCAAGACGAGCCGATGTATAAACATCTAAGTTGGTGCTTTTATTCATTATCATGTATTCCATTTCGCAGTAATGATGCGTCACAAGCTTGCTAAAAAGCAAAGGTACTGACATATATTCGAGCTATGGTGTCATGATTATCATGCGCCATGCTCCTAATGAGCTTCGTACCAAGGGACCTAAAAAATATTCACCCAAACGAGATTGAATCTCGTGTTTTTATCTGGTTAACCTTGGTTAGCGTGCGCTTTTTATTTCATTATAAGTGAAGTACATACAGGATAAGCGTATGTTACGACTTAAGTGCCCAAACACCCACTCAGGTTTTAAAACCTATGTCATAACCAGGCTGTCTTAAGTCGTAAACTCGGGTGTGATTGGCGTGTAAAATACGCATAATTAAGCATCCTTGCGTGTATTTTGCACATACTGAGGTGAATAGAGGGTTTGCTTGGTCAGCAATACCCACATCAGCCGCGCCAATCTGTGCGCGGTGGCAACCACCACACAATTAAAGTGTTTTTTCTCGCGTAATTGATTTATCCATTGGCTTAGCGCATCTGTCTTATGGTGACTTCTGGCGATAATGGCGCGAGCACCGTGAATAAGTTGTTTTCGTAAGTAACTGTTGCCGCGTTTAGTAATACCAGACATTTTACTTTTATCGCCTGACGCGTATTGTTTAGGTGTTAATCCTAGCCACACCCCGAGTTCTTTTGCATTCTTAAATGCCTGACCGTTCCCGATTGATGCCGCATAGGCTGAGGCATTGAGTACACCCACGCCAGGAATGGAGTGAAGTATTTTAGCGTTTGTATCCCGTTCAACGTGTGCAGTAAGCATCGCTTCAATGGCTTTAATGCGTTTAACAAGGGTTTTGTACTCAGTGTAAATATCACTCACCATTGTGCGCAGTATTGGGCGAAGCTCAGAATCACTTTCTAACGCAATGAGGCCTTGCTCAAATACCTTCATACCGACAGGAAATACATACCCAAAATCGACCAATAAACCGCGTAACTGGTTGGTTGCAGCAATCCTGTTTTGCAGAAGCCGCTCGCGTATTTTATGAAGCGTGAGTATTTCTTGCTGAGCTTCGGTTTTAATAGGAACGAATTTAATATTAGGGCGTAAGCTTGCTTCGTAGATAGCAAGGGCATCGTTACTATCGTTTTTATTACCGCGAACAAAAGGAGTAACGTGTTGTGCAGGAATAAGGTCAACGGTATGACCGTAAGACGTAAATACTCTTCCCCAATAGTGAGAAGAATAACAGGCTTCCATCACGACGCGGCACGGTGGTGTATTTGCAATGAAGGCGTTGAGTTTAGGTCTGTTTAAGCGTTTATTGCACTCCCTTTTATGGTTAGAATTAAAGCCAGCGACTTGGAATACATTTTTTGCCAAATCAATTGATAATGTGCTAATTTTCATGGTGGACGTTCCCTTTAACTGAATGTGAGTTATAACCAGTTTGGCGCATTGACGCCGTTTTGGGGAGCGTCCATCTCATCACCCATCCTAATTATTACGAAAAAAGCCAACAAAAACAGCATGAAGAGTGCATTATTATAAATAATGAATCACGCAAAAAGCTGAACTATGTTAATAAGGTGAAAGTAAAAATAGAGAGCACAATCGGACGGCGACAGCTGTTTATTAAAGTATGGCAAACGATTCGGCTGTATTGAACTTGCTTTCCTTTAAATAAAAAGCGGAATATTACAGTGAATAAAGGCATGAATAAATTTACCTTACGGAGTCAAGCGAAAGTGAATGCGCAGTGGCAACTGTATTGCCTTGTTCATAATATAGAAAAGCTGCAGAATACGATACATTAAGAAGGGTAAGTCCTTTTAACCTAAAATAAAGCCACTAAAGCCCCCGCAATCCCGTCCAAAACGCCAATTAAAACAATATCAAATACTTCTTTATATTCTGCGTAAAAATACAGTAATCAATTGAACCAAAATAGGAACTCAGCTATGGTTTGTTTATCAATAAAAACAAATTTAAAAACGAGTTAATCTACAGGCTCGTTGAGGCTGTAGAATTACTCATTTTTAAGAAAAACAGCCTGTTTTATGGGTTCCAAATGCATTACCTAATGCTTTAAAAACGCTTAGCGTTGATTTTAGGCGCTCGTTTTTAAATTAATTTGGTTGTTGGAGTTATTCTACAGTCTCGTTATGTTCGAAAAGGAATATTATGTTTAGAATTTTAAAGTTAGTAATTATAGTTTTTTATTTCGCTAGTTTTTACTCGTTCGCTGAAAATATTGACGACAAAGCGCAATTAGAAAAAATGGTAGTAAAATATGAGTCGGCGGTTGAGTTAAGCAAAGAATGCATATCTTCAAAAATGAAAAATATTTCGAGTTGCAAAGCGTTTCAAAAGATTTATCTCTTTGAGTTAAAGGACAGCTTCGCAGCGTTTACGACTAATTTAGGTTCGTACATAGAATTAGATGTAGGCATCACCTTGCGTGGCGTGGCAGCTATAACCTCAGCAAGTGAAGCGGCGCTTGATATATACGCACATAACAAAAACATTAAGACGAACAATTCACAAGAGCAGTAAATCGCCGCTTATATGAGTGTTACCAATGTCTGCTCATGGTACAAACCGGAAATCACCTTCCCATAAATTCCGTACTTATACATTAAGGCTTCTGAAGCCTTAATGTCATTAATTTTCAACCATTCAAATATTTACCTAAACCTAACCTTACTTAAATTTAAGGTCGACTCTAATAAATCACAATCTGTGCGCCAGACCTTGCTTAAAATTCAAACTATTCTCAAGCTGCCGTGAATTCTCAACTTAAGTGGCGCTGGCCATAAGCTGAAAAAAGATACATATTAGCCAATAAAATAATTGATAACTATTTTCGTTTAGATTAATATACACATACTAAATGTAATTGAGAGTGGTTTGTATTCATGTATATTTGTCTATGTCACGGTGTGACTGATAAAAAAATTGAGCAAACAATTGACGATGGTGCAACAACCATGCGTGAATTAACTAAAGAGCTTAAAGTGGGCAGCCAATGCGGTAAGTGTTGTGGTTGTACTAAAAAGATCCTTAATCGCAGACTTATTCAGATTGCGGATGTAACGGATCAAGTTGCTTAATTACATATAAAATTTAGATATAAAAAAAGCAGCTTTTTAGCTGCTTTTTTTATGGCTGAATTATTGTTTACAGTTGAGACTGTAAATAGTTTTTAATGCCCGTATTTTTAATAAGTAACTGTTGGGTTTCTAACCAATCAATTTGCTCTTCTTGTTCATTTAAAATGTGATCAAGGGCTTCACGGGTAATATAATCTTTTTTACTTTCAGCCAGTTTAACTGCGCTTCGTAACTCATCAATAGTATAAAGTTCAAAGCTCATGTTAGCAGCAATCATTTCTTCGCTGTTTTCACCAATACGTAATCGGCCTAAGTCTTGAAGGTTTGGTAAGCCTTCTAAAAACAAAATACGTTCAATTAATCGATCGGCGTTTTTCATTTTTTGGATAGATACTTTGTAATCTGCTTTGTCTAGTTGAGTGAAGCCAAAGTCTTTAAACATGCGTGCATGTAAAAAATATTGGTTAATACCAACAAGCTCATTAGCGAGTACTTTATTTAGCGCCGCAATAACGTCTTTATCGCCTTTCATAATATGCTCCTACTAAGCCATTTGTGCTTGATGATAATTTTCAGAACCAATTTTATCAATTAGACCAAGTTGTTGCTCTAACCAGTAAACATGATCTTCTTCGGTATCAAATAACAGCTTTTCTAAAATGCTACGTGATTGGTAATCTTGCTGTTCTTCACATATTGCGATTACGTCTTTAACACACGCTACTACTTCAAGCTCTAGTGTTAAATCGTTTTGCATCATACTTTTTACATCGCTACCGATAAGTAAGTCACGGCGCTTAGTCATATTTGGTACACCTTCTAAAAACAAGATGCGCTTAATAAGCCAATCTGCGTGATCTTTTTCTTCTTCCATTTCATGGTTAAGGCGTTCGTATAGCTTGTTTAAACCCCAGTCGTCATACATGCGCGAGTGTATAAAATACTGATCGATTGCTGCTAATTCGTTAGCTAACAATGTATTAAACGCATCGATTACTTTTTGATTACCTTTCATGATAAATCGCCTTAACTATTTCAATTGTAAGCAGTGTAGTATAAATTGAATGAATTGCAAGTTTTCTCTATAAAAATCATTGTGTTACTATTGGTTTTGATTCTTATTTAAGTTTGCGTTATTGCTTGGTTTATGGACAGTTTTTTATTTGTATTAGTATCTGAGAATGATTACTAGAGGTATTTATAGATAATAAGTTGAGATACTGCTTTTTATGTTATTTTTTTAAATAAATAGGCATGCTGATGATGCCTATTTATTGAGTCTATTGCTAATTAAAACCGGTATTTAGCACCGAGGGTAGCCGTTGTGCCTAATCCTTTGATGTTATAGCCGCCGTAAGTGTAAGATTGTGCGCGGGCAGGGTAGTAATCGCTATTGAACAGGTTTTCGATACCAAAATAGCCACTCCACCTGGCGTTAACGTTGTACTGGCCACTTAAGTTAAATGTGTTGTAGCTACTCACAGGGCCCTGATCTCCGGAGTATTGACCTTGTGCATTTTTATCAAAGCGCTTTCTGTCACCTACATATAAAAAACTCATTGCAAGTGATAACTTTTCGTTAGTTTGCCATGTTAAATTAGCAGTGGCTTTAGGTGGGCTGATTTGTTTTGCCCCTAAATATTCATCCGCTTCAGTATTTTTTCCTTCTACGTAGCTGTATGTAGCACTTAATTTAAGATCTTGATTAATAGTAAAATTAACTAAACCTTCGTAACCCCATATTTCTTGCGGTGCGCGTACGGGTTCGTAAACACCCGTTACTTCGTTAAATTCATTACTGGTGCCAAGCTCTGAAGTACTTCTGTACAGTGCAAATTCAAAACGAACGTTTTCAAACTGTGAAGTAAAACCAACTTCGTAGTTGTCAATTATAGATGCTTGTGTCTGAATAAGTGCAATATCGTCAACGGTTGCAGCGCGAAGTAAGCGCCCAATATCAGAAATATCAGATCCCTGTGAATAACTAAAAAATGGGCTGAATACATCTGTTAAATTGTATTTTATGCCTGCATTATACGTTGTAGCGTCATAGTTTATGGTATCACCACGCACATTTAATGGGACTGAGCATTGCGAAGGGGTTCTACACAGTTTTAATGTTTGGTAATCACTTACGCTCAAATCAATACTTTCGTTTCTTACACCTGCTTTTACAATAATATCGTCGTTTATTACCCATTTTGTTTGTAAAAAACCAGCAACACTTTCCATGTCCATTTCTGGCACCCACACACGGCCATCCACCAAAGGTTGTGATGTTTTATCGTTTAAGGCATCAATGCCGTAGATTAGGGTGGCTGCTACGTTTTCAAAATCAAACTGGCTATTAAATGTAGCCCTTGCACCTTGCTTTTCTGATTTAATAACGGACTGACCACCGGTATAGCCTTCATCGAGGTTAGCTAGGTTAGTGGAGAAAAAGAATACGTTTTCTATATCTTGTTTATAAAGATCGAGGGTCATTTGTGTGTTTTCAAACAACGCGTAGTCAACATATTTTAGAGTAATATTAACGTTGCCATCGGGTCCTTGCGGCTTACCTTGCTTTTGTAGTTCTGTAGGTACGTGAATAGCGTATGTTTTTTCCCCTATATTGCCATCGCCAGTAATATCACCTAAGTCAGTTTTTTGCTGTGAGCTGTAAAAGTTATAGCTAAACTGCAATTGCTTTTCGTCGTCAAAATCGTAACTTAGTTTAGTAAAGTAATTTTGAGTTTCAGAGTCTGATAAACCGTATTGTAAGCCTAAAATATCGCCCTGTGCATCGCGTTGCACGCCGTTTTCTTCATAGTTTGCCGTTAACAGGTAGCTTAATTTATCGATCTTGCCGTTTACTGCTGCTGATATTCTACCGCCGCCACTTTCTGCTAATTTAACAGCGCTAAAGCGGCTTGAAATACTTATTTCACCTTCAGGCTTACCATCACTGCGAGCCTGTTTTGTTATGTAGTTAATAATGCCACCTGAAGCACCATTACCATAAATAGAAGTCGCGCCTTTTATAACTTCAATGCGCGCTATGGCACTTGCATCAAGTGTTTTTATGCCTAAAGAGCCGTTACGAAGAGGGGTTGATTGCGGTACACCATCAATCATTATTAAAGGTGCACGGCCACGTAGCGTTTGTCCTGAATTACTTGAGCTGCCTGTATCTGGGGCAAGTCCTGGAACCATTTGTGCAAGTAAACTCCCCAGTTCTGAGCTTACTTTTAAATGCTGCTGTATTTGTTGTTGATTAATAACGGTAATAGAGGCAGGTACTTCGTCAATACTTTCTGAGATACGACTGCCAGATACAATGACATGTTCTAATTGTTCAGAAGCGTATTCATTTTTATTATTTTCATCTGCTAGCGTGTTAGTACTTACTGCAACAGCAATAAGGCAAAACGAAGTTTTTAACATGGGAGAGCTCTTAGTTGATAATAATTTTCGCAATGGTAATTATTATCAACTAATCACGCAAGTGTTAATGAGATTTATTTTCGTTTGTGGCGTTTTAACCAAAAATACACACCGCTTACAATAAAAAATGCGAGTGAAAGGGCAATCAATAACCATATAAATTGCACTATGGGGCCTGCAAAATCCCCAATGTGAAATTTATACTTAAAGTTCCATGCTTGCGTCGTAAAGTTGGCTTTACTTGCGTCAAATGAGTTTAATACTTTGCCTGTAAATGGATTTACCCATACCCAACTATAAGCATGGCTTTCACCAAGGTTTTGAATTCTGAGCGCAATGGCATCGTCTGCTTTTTTAGGTAAGTAAATTCTAAATAATCGACCATCAGGGAATACATCCCCAGCATTTCTAATTGCTTCGTTATAGTTTATATCAGCTTGAGAAGGCGCTATTATTTTTGGCGCTTTGGGCCTCTGCTCTACTTTATTAAACGTTACAAATTCTAATACTGATTGAGTTTGTGTTTTCCAATTAAATGCCATACCAGTAAAGGCAATAAGTACAAGCGGTATAAAAAAGTAAACACCAAGTACGGTATGTAATTGATACATTAGCACTCTAAATTTGGCTTTAGGCTTAATAGCTAAACGCTTAATTCTGTTTTTTGGTTTTATCCATAGGTAAAAGCCGATTAGTACATTGATTAAAAGTAATAATGCACACACTGACATCCAATTTTTAAATGGTTTTTTACCATCACTATCTTCAAATAATAACCAGCGATGTAAGCCTAAAGCAAAGCCATAAATTGTGTCTGTTGTTTGATAGCTATGAATTATTTTTCCAGAATAAGGATTGACACTCACGTAGTGCTTGTTAGCCAATCTAAATTGCCAAGCTAATGCTTTATTTTGCTCGGGCATAAAAAAAACAATTTTTTGTTGTGTTTGCGTTTGCACGCTTTCTATCAATTTTTGATTGTTTAATGTACGAGGCTGCGGAATAACTTGCCATTTATCTGGCTGAATGAAGTGCTGTATGTCTTTTGCATAAATCATAACAGCACCGGTTAAGCTCACTATTAATAAAAATAGTCCGCTAATGAGGGCAAGGCCTAAATGAATTCTACGTAACCAAAGTTTCAAAAACAGTATCTCATTATAAGTTAGTAGCAATATTGTAAATGATAATACGAGATGTTTTCAATTAAATAGTTATGTATTTGTTTAGCTTATTATTAACGCTATTATTCTGCGCTTTTATTTGCAATAGGTCTGGTTTCTATTATGCAATTTTCGATGTTAAAATTGTCGTGTAAGAAGCCTTTTACTGCGGGTAAATCAATTGTTTGTTGAGTGCTAATAACAAGCTCACAATGATTTTCTTTATCATCTAGTTGCCAAAGCTTAATGCTGACTACCGATTCGATATTAAATTCATTACTAATAGCATGTGATATTGCGTGTGTATCAATGTTATTAGGGGCTGCTTGCATTAAAATTTTGCCGCTTTGCTTTAATAATAAAATACCATGATAAATTACATACACAGAAATAAGCACTGTGGCAATTAAATCAACGATATACCACTGGTATAAAATAATTAAAGTGCCAGCAATAATAACAACAATAGAGGCCATTGCATCTGAGATGTTGTGAATAAAAGCCGCTTTTATGTTTATGCTGTGATTTGCACCAGCTCGGTAGGTTAAATACGCTGTTGCTAAATCAATAACTAATGCTATTGCTGCCACCCACACAACTATCCAACCATTAATAGGCTGTGGATTTAAATAGCTAGAAATGGCTTCAAAAATTAAATATAGGCCAATTATAATTAATGTAGTGCTATTAAAAAGAGTAGCGAGGATTTCAGCGCGCTTATAGCCAAAATGATGAGTTACGTCAGCTGGTTTATTACCGATTTTACGTGCAATGAGCGCTATAAATATTGCCCCAGCATCGCTTAAATTGTGAAGTGCGTCGGCTATAAGCGATAAGCTACCCGAAAATATCCCGCCAATAACTTGGGTTACGGTTAGTAATACGTTAATGATAACAGCAACGGCGAGCTGTTTATCGCTTTGGTTTTCGTCTACATGACTATGTGAGTGATCGTGCGCCATAATGCTCTCAAAACACTTTTATTGAATAATGCTTATATCATGGGGAGTTTAAAACAGCTACAAGAGTGACAAAGGAGTCAAAAAATTAATCCTATTGGCATGTTTTTTATTGTAATGCTAATTTGACGTTATAACGCTAAATACAGATTTTTTAAGGCGTTTATAGCTCAAAACTTGCGTCTTTATATATTTAATGCATTAATATAGTCACTATAAAATGACTATAAGCTATTAGGCAATAAGCATGGATAAGGGTTTAAACTTTGGAGTGTTAACAGGTAAAGGACAATCTGTTCGAAGTAAATTAATTATTACCTTTATAATTATAGCATTAGGGCCGTTATGCTTGCTAACGTGGTTTAGTTTTCAGCACGTAAATAATACGCTTAAGCAAAGTGCGCATAGCGAACTAAATGAACTCAGCAATATTGGAAAGGAATTTGCTGAAATTTGGTTTTTAGACCAAGTTAATGATCTGTATTTATTAAAGTCGCAATTAAGTATAAGTCCAACCAAGGAACACGCTTTAATAAATGATTTTGTCAGACAATATGATTTTATAAATCATATTGAAATCATTGACGTGTTGTCTAACAAAGCAAAAATAGAACTTTCCTTATTTAATCAAATTCAAGAATCAGAACTCACTAAATTATTCATAGCACAAAATAAAACAGATAAAGCATTATTTCACTCTATGGTGGTTGAAGGATATGCGCATCATATAGTGTCGTTACCTATATTTGACGATCAAAATAAACTAAAAAGTGTATTACTAGCCGATGTGAACTTACAGGGACTGCTAAACAACTTAAGCAAAATACAGGCAAAAAATACGAGTGTTGCATTCTTTATACTGCACAATAACAAAATCGAAAAGCAAACAAGGGCTTCCGTTACTACTCCACCGCTTTTAAATCAAAACAGCTCCGCACCAAAACAAGTGTTTAGTTATGCTAATAACAATGAAAAAATATTTTATGCATACATTAATGAACTTGATTTTTTAGGCCAGCAAGGTTGGCAATTATTAGTTTCCAAACCAGCTGAAGCAGCATTACAAGGCAGTCTCTATTATAAGCGGCTTGCTATTTTAACTAATGCAGGTTCTTTGCTGCTTATTTTATGTTCGTCTTGGTGGTTTGGTCGTAGATTATCTCGCCCGTTAATTCGTTTAACTAATATTGTTGAAAGTATAACCAGAGGGAAACATGTAAAAATCCCTATTTTAAACGACAGTATTGAGTTTAATCAGCTTTCAAAAGATTTGCTTGAGCTTGTAAAAGTAAATCAAGAACAGCAAAGTACTTTGCAAGAGCAACGAGCTGCATTGCAAATTGCACTTAAGCAATTAGCAGAGCAAAAATCAGCGCTTGATAAGCATGCAATTGTTGCTGTTACTGACTTACACGGAACAATAGTTTTTGTGAACGGAAAATTTTGTGCAATAAGTGGTTATGAAGAATATGAGCTTATAGGTCAAAATCACCGGTTATTAAATTCAGGCACGCATTCACATGCTTTTTTTGAAGAAATGTATGCAACGCTTAAGCGTGGTGAAGTTTGGAATGGGCAAATTTGTAACAGATCAAAGGACGGTAGCTTATATTGGATGGACACCACTATAGCGCCATTTTTAGATGATGAGGGTAAACCACAAAGCTATATAGCAATTCGCACTGATATTACTCCACTTAAGTTACAGGAATTTGAATTAGAACAGCATAAAACACAACTTGAACTTGTTATCAATAGTACCGCTGTTGGTATTTGGGATTGGTATGTAGATACAAGCAAAGTTACGTTTAATAAACGTTGGGCTGAAATCATTGGTTATACACTTAGTGAAATAGAACCTTGCAGCATAGATACTTGGTATAAATATGCACACCCAGAAGATTTAGTTGAATCAGAATTAAAATTAAAAACCTACTTAGCTGGCGGCAGTGATTTTTATGTTAGCGAAGCTCGGATGAAGCATAAGTTAGGGCATTGGGTCTGGGTACTTGATACAGCTAAAGTAGTTGAATGGAATAGCGACGGCTCACCTAAACGAATGATTGGGACGCATGTAGATATTACTCAAAGAAAAACAACGGAGTCTGAACTACAAAGCAGCCGTGATCAGTTTGCGTCTCTTGTTGAAAATATTCCCGGTATTATTTATCGCTGCGAGTCAGATGAAATATGGACGATGCTTTATTTAAGTGATCAAACTAAAGATATCACTGGTTATGCCGCAGATGATTTTATTAATAATAAAAATAAGCGTTTCTTTGATCTTCTTCATGAAGAAGATATTGATCATATAAAAAAATCAATTAACCAATCTATTAAAGAGCATAGTACGTGGTCAATTGAATACCGAATTATAGCAAAAAATGGTTATGTTCGATGGGTTAATGAAAAGGGTAAGGCAATCTATGACTCTGACGGTACTGTTCTGTACCTTGATGGCTTTATATTGGATATTACTGAGCGCTACAATATACAGTTAAAAATAAAACGTCAGCAAAGTTTACTTGAATCAATGAGTAAGCAGGGACAAATTGGCGCGTGGGAAATAGATTTAAAAGCCCATACTCTTTATTGGTCAGATGAAGTTAAAGTTATTCATGGTGTACCTGATGAATATGAACCCGATTTAGCGACCGCAATAGATTTTTACAAGCTTGGAGAACATCGCGATAAAATCTCTAAGCTATTTGAAAATGCAGTTACTTTAGGTGAAAGCTGGAGTGTTGAGCTGATAATTTTAACCCATCAAGGTAAAGAAAGGTGGGTTAAGTCTATGGGTCAAGCTGAATTTAAAAATGGTGAATGCATACGTATATTTGGCTCATTTCAAAGTATTGATGCTCATAAACGTTTAGAGATCGAAAGTGAAAAAGCAAACCGATATAACAAAAATCTTGCCCAATTAACCATCGCGCCTGAAGTACAAAGTAGTGATGTAAGCGAAGTGAACAAACTAGTTGTTAAATCAATGTGTGAGGTATTGAATGTAGAGCGTGCTTCGTTATGGATTTTTAATGAGGCCGGTGATGCTATGGTGCGTCATAGTTTACATACTAAAGGCGAGGGACTGGTTCGCACGGAAGATGAGCTAAAAGTTAAAGACTTTCCTGCGTATTTTTCTGCTATTTACAAGCATAACTTAATTGCGGTTGATAATGTAAATATGCACCCTGCAACAGCTGAGTTTATTGATGACTACACCAGGCCGCTAAATATTAAATCGTTAATTGATGTTGTAATTTCTTCGGGCGATGGGAATTTGGGGATTTTGAGTGCTGAAAAAGTGGATGAACACCATTATTGGACTCAAAACGAAGAAACTTATTTACGTTCATTAGCAACCTTAGTCGGAAGTACGCTTATATCGCAACGCCGTAAAAAAATAGCAGAAGAGCTTAGTGTTGCCCTCGTTAAGGCTGAAGATGCTGCGGTTGCTAAAAGTCAATTTTTAGCGACGATGAGCCATGAAATTAGAACGCCGATGAATGGTGTACTTGGCATGCTAGAGCTTATTGAGCTTGAAAACTTATCGAAACCAATTGAAACAAAAGTAGGGATTGCTAAAACAAGTGCTCACTCATTGCTGGGGGTTATTAATGATATTTTAGACTTCTCTAAAGCTGAAGCGGGTAAAATAGAGCTCGAAAGTATTAATTTTAATGCGGGTGATTTAATTGGTGAAGTTGCAGCTGCGCAAGCTTTTACAGCTCAAGATAAAGGCATTGAAATTATCTTAGATTTAGTCGCTTTAGAGCCTTCACAATTGTGTGGCGATCCAGGTCGTATCCGTCAAATTCTTACTAATTTATTGAGTAATGCGGTCAAATTCACCAGTAAAGGTGAAGTTGTCGTTAGTGCTCAAATAGATAAAGTAGAACAAGGCTTAGTGCTACAAATAAAAGTAAAAGATTCAGGTATTGGTATTAATGAGCAAAAACAGCATCAATTATTTTCACCTTTTTCTCAGGTAGATGCTTCAACAACGCGAGAATATGGTGGCACTGGACTCGGTTTAGCTATTTGTAAACAGCTGTGTGAGCTGATGGGTGGGGAAATTTCACTTAAAAGTGAAGCAGGCCAAGGGAGTGAATTTACTGTGACTATACAAGTCACCCAAAGTGAGCAAAAAGAACGTTATATACAAAAGCTAAATATAAAAGGTTTATCTGTCTTAGTTGTTGATGATAATGAAACTAATAGAATTGTTATATCCCAGCAGCTAGAGCATTGGGGCGCCCATGTAGCGCTTGCATGCGATGCATATGATGCACTTGCAATGTGTGAAAGCCGGATCAGTAGTAATCTAAAAATGTATGATATTGCAGTGCTTGATATGCAAATGCCTGGCATGGACGGGATTGGACTTTGCAAGGCTTTAAAAGCAAACGATGACTTTAAAAACATGCCCCTTGTTATGATGACGAGTATTGCTGGTATGGAAGGTGCTCAGCGTTATTCAAGCATTGGATTTCAAGCTTATTTCCCTAAACCTGTTACAACGGCGGATCTGATTTCAGCGTTGTCGGTAATTACAAATAATGAGCATGATGAAGCATTACCGTTGGTTACATCCGGTTATATCTCATCTTTGAAAAAAGAAAAATTAGGTGAACCTATTCAAATATTACTTGTAGAAGATAATCCAATTAATCAGCAAGTATCCACATTAATGCTTAAAAAACTTAATTGTAATATTACGCTTGCTGAAAATGGACAGCTCGCTATTGATATTTTAAATACTCATGGGCAAGGTTATTTTAAAGCGGTGTTAATGGATTGCCAAATGCCAGTGATGGACGGCTTTGATGCCACAAAAGCTATTAGAAATGGCTTAGCGGGCGACAAACACAAAGATATTAAAATAATAGCATTAACGGCAAATGCGATGGATGCAGATAAGCAAAGGTGTTTTGCTGCCGGAATGGATGATTATTTAAGCAAGCCAATACAATTGGATTTTTTAAAAGATAAATTAGAACAATATATTTGAGGTATAAAGTATATGAGTGAAATAATTAAAATTCGTGATGCGCGACCAAGTGATTCAAAAACGATTTTACATTTTATAAACGAGTTAGCCATCTATGAAAAAGAACCAGACGCAGTAAAAACAAATGAACAAGCCATATTAGATACATTATTTAGTGAAGGGGCGACAGCACATAGTATTATTTGTTTGGATGGCGATGAGCCAATAGGCTTTGCTGTTTATTTTTATAACTACTCTACATGGTTAGGTAAGAATGGCTTATATCTCGAGGATTTATACGTAAGTCCAGATAGCCGTGGGAAAGGCGCAGGAAAAGTAATTATGAAACACTTAGCTAACAAAGCGATTAACAATAACTGTGGTCGGTTTGAATGGGTGGTTTTAGATTGGAATAAACCGGCCATTGATTTTTACGACAGCATGGGTGCTAAAGCGCAAAATGAATGGATTATTTACCGATTAGCAGGAGATGAATTAATTAATTTTGCAAAGTAGATAATGAAAATCATTTGCATTTGCGTTTTATGGTGTGTAAGTTAATAGCATATTAAATAAACGCATAGATGATTTTATGATCTTAGGACAAAAACAGCAGCAACCTGATTTACTTTATCTTGAGCAAGCATTGAGCCCTTGGCAGTCAAACATCATGCAAGGCAATTATGCCTTTGAGCAAGGTGCACTACTTGAAGCGCGTGACAAGTACTTATTAGCTAAAACACTCGCTGGCCATCTATTACAACAATTCTTATGTGCGCAAATTAATACTAATGTCATTTATGCTATTGAACATTGTATTCCTGCACTTGTTGTTGCCTCCCATAATTTAGCTGATACCTATATTGCAATGCAGCAACCTGAAAATGCATGTAAATGGTTATGTGAAGTTCACTTATCATTATCTCCACTTATTAAGCACACTCATTACGATGTACAAAAGGTAAGTAAGCATCATTATCTTAAAACATCAGCTGAGCTTGTGTCATTTGCACGTCGTTACCCCTCTTTACCCGAACTTATTGAGCAAGTAAATTTTTGCTTATGCTCAGAGAGTACTACAAACAATCAACTGCACTAATTTAAAAGAAAAAGGAGTATTTATGGCTTTTACTTTGCCTGCACTTAACTATGAGTACGATGCGCTTGAGCCTCATATTGATGGTAAAACAATGCATATTCATCATACTTTACATCATCAAACCTATATCAATAAAGCTAATGCTGCTTTAGCGAATACACCGTTTGCTGATTTAGATGCCGAAAAGTTATTGAGAGAGATTAATGGCTTACCAAATGATTTAAAAAAAGCAGTGCAGGAGCATGTTGGTGGGCATTTAAATCATAGCTTATTCTGGTCAGTCATGAGTCCCCACGGAGGAGGAGAGCCAAGTGATATTATGGCACAAGCAATTAATGAGCAGCTTGGTGGTTTTAATCAATTTAAGGAAAAGTTTACTGCAGCGGCTGTGAGTCAATTTGGCAGTGGTTGGGCATGGCTATGTGTAGCACCTGATGGGTCATTAGTTATACAAAGCAGTACTAATCAAGATAGTCCATTAATGGAAGGTAATACACCTATATTAGGCCTTGATGTGTGGGAGCATGCGTATTATTTAAAATATCAAAATAGGCGCCCTGAATATATTGCTGCTTTTTATAATGTGGTTAATTGGGCTGAAGTACAAAATCGCTATTTAGTTGCTATTGGTTAAGTGCCGAATATGGCTAGTAATACAGTTTATTTTCTATAAGCTAGGCTCTATTAAATTAGTTTGTAGAGCCGTTTATGAAATTTTTACATTGGCAAAAAGCACGTCAAAGTCGAGACCCTCGTTTTGATGGTCTTTTTTATGTAGCGGTTAAAAGCACTGGAATATATTGCCGACCAATTTGTCCGGCACCAACGGCTCATGAAAAGAATGTGGCTTATTATCAGTTTGCGCACAATGCAGCGCAAGATGGTTTTAGGCCATGTATTCGATGTAGACCTGATAGTGCACCTGGTAGTGCAGCGTGGCAGGGGACAAAAACTACCGCGTTGAGAGCAAAACAATTAATAGATCAAAATGATGAACATGACTGCGAAAAATTAGCAGGTCGTCTAGGTATTAGTAGTCGCTATTTAAGACGTTTATTTAAACAATATTTTGGTGTGTCTATTACACAATACAGGTTATTCAATCAATGCCATTTTGCTAAAAAACTGATTCAAGAAACAAACCTACCAATGACAGAAATAGCTTTTTCCGCTGGCTTTAAAAGCATTAGGCGCTTTAATGATGCATTTTTACAGCAGTTAAATATAGCCCCCTCGAAGCTGCGCAGTGGCGATAAAAAACCAACGTCAACACTCACATTAACTTTACCATTTAGGCCGCCTTATAATTGGCCTGCTTTGCAGTGTTTTTTACAAAGGCGTTTGATAAAACCAATGGAGTGGATAACGCAAACGAGTTACGGGCGTACTTTTGCAAGTGAGGAATATAAAGGAAGCTTTACCGCTGAATTTATAGCGAGTAGAAACCACTTTAGGGTGTTTATTGACATAGATAATACGCGTCATCTGCAACCAGTAATAAATAATATACGTCGTGTACTTGATTTGGATGCCGATATTAATTTAATTGAAACGCATTTAAGCGCTAATACAAACAATGCATTTACAGTGTGCGAGGGACTCAGGCTTCCAGGAATTTGGTCAAGCTTTGAAGCCGGTATAAGGGCGGTACTTGGGCAACAAGTAAGTGTTACTGCGGCGCATAATTTAGTAACAAAGTTAGTTGATGAATTAGGCGAAAAAAAGGGCGATGCCATTTATTTTCCTACGGCTAAAATTGTTGCTAATAGTGATTTTACATTTTTTAAAATGCCACAGGCGCGTAAAAATGCGCTGCATAACTTAGCGCAATTTTGTGCGTTAAACCCTCAAAATGATGATTTAGACGAATGGCTTAGTTTAAAAGGAATTGGCCCTTGGACGGTAAACTATGCAAAGCTGCGAGGACAAAGCCAACCCGATATACTACTTGATGGCGACTTAGGGATTAAAAAAGCACAAGCGGCAGCAAACCCTTTTGAGCCTGCTCATTGCGCTCCTTTTCGCTCTTATTTAACGTTTCAACTTTGGCAGCAATTGTAATGATAATTCAAACAAAAATACCAAGCCCAATAGACGACATTATTATTCAAGCAACCGATAAAGGTGTGAGTTATGTTGGGTTTTATCCACCAGTTGAGCACTCTCATACGCCATTTGAGCAAGTTACTAACAAAGCGGTGCTTATTTGCGCTGCGCAATTGAACGAGTATTTTGCAAAAAAACGCACTACTTTTGAGGTACCACTTGATACAAACGGTACAGTATTTCAACAAAGTGTATGGCAGGCGTTATTAACAGTTCCTTTTGGGGAGTCGCAAACATATGGTTATATTGCAAATCAACTCAACAACCCCAAAGCAGTGAGAGCGGTAGGCGCTGCGAATGGTAAAAACCCGATTAGTATTATTGTTCCGTGTCATCGGATCATTGGTGCTAACGCAAAGTTAACGGGTTATGCGGGAGGCTTGGATAGAAAACGGTGGTTATTAAAACATGAAGGGCTAATGTGAATTGGTATTAATTTAATATTAAGGTAGCATAAGCGCACTTTTTATAAAATGGCACAGCAATGGCTCAATTATATTTCTACTACTCTGCAATGAATGCAGGTAAATCAACCACGTTATTACAATCGGCATTTAACTATAAAGAGCGTGGTATGGAACCTGTGATCCTCACCGCAGCCATTGATGATAGGCTAGGTGTGGGTAAAGTATCATCTCGTATTGGCTTACAAGCAGATGCGCATGTTTTTGATGCTAGTAAAGATGTTTTTGATCTTATTCAATCACTCAATAATGATAAAAAACGCCATTGTGTATTGGTTGATGAATGCCAATTTTTATCAAAAGAACAAGTAATGCAATTAACCGATGTAGTTGATGAATTAGGTATACCGGTATTGTGTTATGGCTTGCGTAACGACTTTAGAGGCGAGTTATTTATAGGCTCGCAATATTTGCTAGCGTGGGCTGATAAGTTAATTGAGCTTAAAACTGTATGCCACTGCGGACGTAAAGCAAACCATGTACTGCGTACCGATGAAAATGGTGAAGCAATAGCCGATGGTAACCAAGTCGAAATTGGCGGCAATGACCGATATGTTTCGGTATGCCGCAAACATTATAAAGCTGCGTTAAATATGGGCCGACAAAGCATTTAGGAATGTATCAATATCTTCGCGCGTAATATCTAAATGCGTTACTAGCCTAAGCTGCTTGCTTGGGCTAAATAATATACCTTGTTGTTTAAGGGCTTTAGCAACCTCTTCAATGCTTATATTACCAGCGTAAGTTGCGTAAACCATATTAGTGGTGTTAGTCATATCGACAGTAAAACCACTGATTTCACTTAATTGTTGAGCTAAATAACGTGCATTTTCATGATCGTCTTTTAAGCGCTCTATATTGTGCTCAAGTGCAAACTGCCCAGCGGCTGCAAGCATTCCGGCTTGGCGCATACCGCCACCAAGTACTTTTCTCCATCGTCTTGCTTTATTAATAAGTGCTAGTGAGCCTAATAATAAAGAGCCTACGGGGGCCCCCAAACCTTTAGATAAACAAATAGAAACTGAGTCAAAGTGCTTTGTGATTTCAGTAATATCAACTTTTAGCTCAACAGCGGCATTAAAAGCACGTGCGCCGTCTAAGTGCAGCGCTAAACTATGCGTATTAACAAAGTCACGTGCTTGGGCTAAGTACTCAAGCGGGAGTACTTTTCCGCCAATGGTATTTTCTAAGCTGAGCAATCGCGTTTTTGCAAAATGGCAATCGTTTGGTTTTATAGCCGCCGCTATTTTACTAAAAGGGATGCTGCCATCAGCTTCGTTTTCAATAGGCTGTGGCTGAACAGATCCTAATACAGCTGCGCCGCCACCCTCAAACTTATAATTGTGAGCATTTTGGCCACAAATGTATTCGTCACCTCGCTCACAGTGCGCCATTAACGCAAGTAAGTTGGCTTGTGTGCCAGAGCTACAATAAAGTGCGGCTTCAAAATTAAAACGTTTACACGCATAGGCTTCTAGTTGGTTAACGCTTTCATCATCACCATATACATCGTCACCAACCGGTGCGTTGTACATAATATCGCGCATTTTTTTTGTTGGTTTTGTAACCGTATCAGAGCGAAAATCTATCATGGTTTGCTTTTCCTTTTATAGCTTAATCAAGCTCGCTACATATTTGTTCACGAGTTTCTTTATCAAAATAGCTCCATGCAATAAAGCGGCTAATTTTTTGACCCTGTGCCATATCAACTATTTTATACTCGGCTATTGGGTGAGCTTTTAACACTTCTTCAAGCGCTGCAATATTATCTTTTTTAGAGACTAACGACGTAAACCACAGTACTTGTTCTGCAAAGTCTTCGCTTTCTTTAATCATATTAGAGATAAACTGTACTTCACCGCCTTCACACCACAATTCATTATTATGACCACCAAAATTAAGCGTGCTACTGGGTGTTTTTCCTAAGTTTTTCCATTTACGTTCACTGCCTTTACTTGCCTCTTCTTCACTTGCATGAAACGGCGGGTTACAGAGCGTTAAATGGTATAGATCTTTTTGATTAATAACGCCTTTAAAAATATGTGATGCGTTTTTTTGTTGTTTTAGGGTTATTTTTAAACCATTAAACTGCGCAATTTGCTTTGCTATTTTTACTGAGGCTGCGTCAATATCAGTCCCTGTAAAATGCCACTTATATTCACTTGTACCCGTAAGTGGATAAACCAAGTTAGCGCCAGTGCCAATATCAAGCACTTTAATTTGCCTACCTAGAGGTATTTGTTGTTGATTATCATCACTTAATAGGTCGGCCAAGTAGTGAATATAGTCAACACGCCCAGGTATAGGCGGGCATAAGTTATGCTCGGGTATATCCCAAAAATCAATATTATAATGCGCTTTTAAAAGAGCTTGATTAAGTGTTTTAACAGCCTTGTTATCACTAAAATCAATGCTTTTAGTACCTGTAGGTGTGGTTATAACAAATGGCAGTAGAGCAGGGTGCTCTGTTGTTAATAAATCGAAGTCGTACCCATTTTTATGTAGGTTGCGAGGGTGTAATTTTGAACGTGTTTTATTTTCTTTCATGGCTTCATTTTAACAACAGATATAATGACGTAAGTGTAACAAATGCTGATGAGTAAAGTGCAGACATTTCCTTTGGTATATTTAATATTACTGGTAGGATGAGTTGAAAATAATAAAAAGGAATAACTGTGGCAATTTCTCAGCAATCAATAATTATCAATTTAGCTGATCAACAAACACTTCATTTACGCCGTATCAGTGATGAAAATCAGCAAGGGCCTGTCGTATTTTTTATGCATGGAGCTGTAGAAAACGGTAAAATTTTTTACACGCACTCCAATAAAGGACTTGCCCCTTTTTTGGCTGAGCATGGGTATAGATGTTATGTGGCTGATTTACGTGGCCGAGGTGATAGTAAACCGGTTATTTCAAGTGACGCTAAATACGGGCAAACTGAGGCCATTTTAGAAGATATCCCAGCCTTTATTAAGCAAATAGAGTTGATTGAAGGTAAAAAGCCTGACTACTGGGTTGCTCACTCTTGGGGCGGGGTATTGATGAACAGTGTATTTGCACGCTTTCCAGAATATATTAATGATGTAAAAGCGTGTGTGTATTTTGGCTCTAAGCGTTCTTTATTTAATAATCATCCTCAAAAATTATTACAAGCCAATTTGATTTGGTATTTTATGGCACCTTTACTTGCTAAAAAGCATGGCTATTTAAATGCTAAAGGTTATAAGTGGGGAAGCGATAATGAAACTCAAAAGTCGCATTATCAAAGTATGCAATGGGCTAAAAAGAAGCCATGGATAGATTCTGATGATAATTTTGATTATGCAAAAGCGCTAAACAGCCTGCATTTACCGCCAACACTTCATATTGCTGCGGTAAAAGATAAAGCATTAGCGCAGCCAATCGATATTCAAAAATTTATGGACGAATCGGGGCCAGGCATTCAACAAATGCGAATTTACGGTCGTAAACATGGGCATAATTTTGATTACGACCATATTAATATGCTTACCCATCCGAGTGCCCGCGATGATCAATTTAAAGATTTACTTAATTGGTTTAAAGTACATTCGGTTAACTAATTCTCATCAAGCAATTTAAGCAAAGGCGCTCTATAGCGTTCCCATTTTGTAAGTGCTGAATTATTAACAGGCTTTCGAATAGCATGCTTACTAAGCGTAGTAACAGCTGATGTACGCTTATGAAATGCTAAACAACCATCTTCATATTGACAACCTAAAAAGTTAAGTAATGCAGTTAGCTGACCTTTTGGGTTGTTTATTAATGCTTCGTAATTCATGTTGTAAATTGGCATATTTTCAAGAGACTGCCAATGACCCATTAATTTCTCATATAAAGTATGGTATTGCTTAAACTCCACGAGAGAGCAAAAATAAGGCTCGTTTTCAGCAAAGTAATTACTAAACACTGAAAAAGCAGTTGCATTAAAGTCACGCGTTAAGTTTATAAATTTGGCATTTGGGAAAAGGACATAAATAAGTCCAAGAGATAGGTAGTTACTTGGCAGTTTATTTATTATAAAAGGGCTGATGGGCGATGCTGTTTTTAATGTTGTGATATACATTTCGCGGGCTTTTTTGATTAAATCCGGCGTTAAATACGCTAAACATTGCGGGTAAGTAACTCCCGTTTTTTGTTCGATAAAAGCAACTGCGTTATTACTAATACTCGTACTCTCTCCTAGGCTCGAAAACTGACTATGGCTTGCCAACATTTGCTCCACAAGGGTAGAGCCACTTCGAGGCATGCCAATAATAAAGACAGGCGCGATATTAGTTGTAAAATTTTTATCACGTTTTTGCATAAAGGCATTGGTATTGTGTTTAATTATTTCGCCGTAAAAAGGTTCAAGCTCTTGAGTATTAAAGTTACTTAATTTTCGTTGTAGTTTATTTGCTAGTACAAAGTAATTAAATGCTTGTTCAATGTCTTCAAGTTTATCGTAACTTTTAGCGAGTGCGTAATAACACACCATTTTGAGTCGTAAATTATCTGTTTGCATTAATAAATGATGCAGATTACTTATGTAGTTGTGTTCTTTGTCAAAGCGGCCTAATTGAACTAACTCAAATAAAATATAAGCAGTTACGGGGTAAACCCCCATACTCAATGCGTGTGCAAATGTGGTATGTGCTTTATTTAAATCGCCATGTGTTAAATAGTGCTGAGCTAAGTAGTAATGAGGTTCAGGGTTATTATTTGCTAGACTTTTTGCATATTCAAGCACAGTAAGTGCATCTTTTGGTGAGTTGACACCATTAAACGCATCGGCTAGTGCATGCAGTGGCTCAAGCATACGAGGCATGCGTTCACACGCTTTTTGGAGTAAGTACACAGCAGCATCAAATCGCTCTAACCTCAATGCGATTTTGCCTAAACCAAATAAAGCTTCACCATTTTCAGGGTTGCTTTTTAATAGTGTCTTATAGTGAAACTCAGCTTCTTTGAGCATGTTTTGTTGTAGTAACTGATTAGCTTTTTTGAGTAGCATAGCGGGGCATATTATTTTTTATTTACTATAAAATAAAAAAGGCGAAATGTCTTAACATTTCGCCCCCAATTCTTTATGTAAAAGTATTAGAACGTGTATGTTGCTTTAGCGTAGTAAAAGCCACCATTAATACCGAACGGAGATGTTTCGTAATACTTACCACCCCAGTTGTTATTTGGCGCGCCAGCTGCTTCAGCAAAATCAAGTTTTTCAGCATCCTGATCAAATAAGTTTTGAGCACCAACCGAGAAGCTAATTGACTCATTCATGAAGTAAGTAATTTCAGCATCAATAGTTACAGCTGCGTCAGCAGTTTTTGCTGTTGCATCGTAATCTACGTGAACGCCTTGGTATTCGCCGTAGTAATTTGCACGAGCAAATGCAGAGATAGATTCCCACTGTTGAGACAATGTGAAAGTAGCACGGTGATTAGGTAAGTCTTCTTCTAAACGCTTAACTTTAAATGCACCGGTAATATCACTAAATTGAGTTACTTCAGTATCATTCCAGTTGTAAGCAAGGCTAAATGTAGAGCTACCACCCATTAATTCAGCTGTATAGTTTGCAACTAAATCGATACCTTGTGTTGTTGTATCAAAGTCATTCGTGAAAAAGCTTACTTGTGCAAGACTCTGTACATTAGGTACGCCAGCTGCTTCAAGTGTATCTTTATCGCTTTGGCTTAAATTAATCTTATCTGATTGGCTAATACGATCTTCTACTTGGATATTGTAGTAATCAAGTGTTAAAAATAAATCACCAATAGTGTATACAGCGCCAAACGTGTAGCTTTGAGATTCTTCTGGCTCAAGCTCTGTACCACCTAATTGTACCGCAATTGGGTTTGTTGGTGGAAGTAGTGCTGAATCTTGTAATACACCATTGTCTAAGCTTGTTTGTACGTTACTTACATTAGCTTGACCAACCGTTGGTGCACGAAAGCCTGTACTAATAGAGCCGCGCACGTTTAAATCTTCCGTTACATGGTACTGCGCCATAACTTTATAGTTTGTTGTTGTGCCAAAGCTGTCGTAATCTTCAAAACGTAAAGCTAAGCCCATTAAAAAATCTTCAGTAAATGGGGCTTCAATATCAACAAATGCAGCGTAGTTACGGCGAGTGTATTCACCCGCGTCAGATGGTTTAAAACCAGGGAAACCATTAGAACCTATACCAAAACCTTGCTCAGTAAACTCACCTGCAGTAAATGACGCTACATCACCAGATGTTACTGTAAATGTTTCTTCATGCCACTCTAAACCACCGGCAATATTTACATCGTATGCTAAATCAAAATCAAATCCTTTAGAAATATCTAAATTGAAGTTTTTCTCTAGTTGCGAGTATTTACCTGGACTAAAGTCGCGTGGTGAGTCTAAGCCTAATGACGCATTAACTGTATCATAAATAAAGTAGCGAGATTCATTAAAGCCAACCGTACCACTAATGTCATAAAATGCATCTTTTAAGAAGCCACCAGTGAACATGCCTTTAGTACCAATTGTTAAAGAAGTATCGGTAATGTTACCACCAAAGTTAGGTGTAAAACCGCCAGGCAGTGTTTCATTAAATGCAAAACAGTTAGCAGAAGTTAGTGAATCTATTGCAGATTGATCTGGTGCACCGTTAGCTTGAATTTCTACTACTGGACAATCTAATTGAGCGTCATAACCGTCTAAAGATCCAACTAAAACAGTAGGTGTAGCAGCATCCCAAGCAGTTTGTCCAACTGGGTTGTCATCACCAGGGCGGCGCATATTTACACCATTAACATCGCGAATGTTACCACCATATACACCTGGGCGAGATGTAGGGTTACGATAATAGAAGCCACCTCGTACATCGCGCTCAGAGTAGTTACCAAACATGTAAAATTCAGAATCGTTTGTTAGCTCTAATCCAACATTACCAAAAATTGAAATATCATCATCGACTTCTGGTGCGCCCCAAACTTGAGCTAAAGGCGATACGTCTTGAACACCAGCTGCTGCAAGTCCAGCAGCATCAGGACGCTGTACAGAGCGACTAGTTGCATCAGCTGTTTTGTATTGAAAGCTTAAGTTAGCAAAACCGTTGTCGGTAAACGGTAAACCAATGTTACCCGATACTTGAGTTGTATCGCCATCACCTTCGTAGAACTGGCCGTGGCGAACTTCTAATTTACCGCCTTCTGACGCGTCTTTAAGTTGGAAGTTCATTACACCTGCAATTGCATCAGAACCATACTGAGCTGCAGCACCATCACGAAGTACTTCTACTTGCTTGATTGCAATACTAGGGATAACTGAGATATCAGCACCTTGTGCACCATCATTAATACCACCACCTAAAAATGCGATTACAGAAGCACGGTGACGACGTTTGCCGTTTAAAAGAACCAATGTGCTGTCTGATGGTAAGCCACGTAAGTTTGCTGGGCGAACAAGTGATGCTGCATCACTAATAGGGTTTTGGTGAACATTGAAAGATGGCACTGCACCTTTTAAAAGCTCAAGCATGTCAGTATTCCCTGACTTTTCAAGCTCTTCACCACCAATAATATCGATAGGAACCGGTGAATCACCAATTGAACGTGGAGCTGAACGCGTACCTACTACAGCAATTTTTTCAACATTTTTATTAACTTTAGCCTTTGCTTGTTCTTCATCTGCAGCAATAGCAGAGCTTGAGATGAATAAACCAGCGGTAGTGGTTGCTAGCGCAAACTTAATTGCCTGATTTAGTACGTTGTTTTTTAATTTCATTCTAATTTTCCCCAGTTAGAATAATTTTTGTTTAGTAAGACTTTGTAAGTATTACTTATTTTATATTTTTGGACTGGAATACAGTGGATGTTAGGAGGAAGTTTAATTACTTGACCCCTTAGAGTTTTAGCTCACATCTAGTGAAGTCCTAATTACAGACTATACATAAAAAACAACGAGAGCAATTATTAATTAACTATTAAATAACAAAAGTTTAAATTAACTAAAAGCAGCTAGAGTGGTGCGTTATAAGGAGTAAAGTGGACTAATTAAGTGCAATATGGTGTTTTTAAGGGAAGTTAATGCATTTTTTAGGTTGTTGAACTGTCGGCTTTGTTAATTAACTGTATCTATTTTGAGTTGTGTTAGCTGCCATTTTTTAAGCTTTTCTTTGTATGTATCCCATACACACGGGCAGCAAGAGCCTCCGCCACAACATTCATCAGATTTTGGTTTTTCAGGTTTTAAAATATTTTTAGTATTTTCTTTGAACATGGAAATAAATTTATTCGGCACTAGTTTGGTGCAAATAATAGTAGATGAGGCGAATCAAGTAAATTATTCTTTGTGAACATGGATGCCTGTGTGAAAATGCATGTTATGCGATTATATAAAGTTATTCACCGTGCACCTTGGCGGGTAGTTAAAATTAGTAAAAAACGCCAACAGCTGCGTTTTCGCCGTGCTATGGTGGCGCTTAAAATCGCACTCGCCCAAGAAAAACAAGAAACAAAAGAAATGCTTTCTATCTATAGGCGCTATACGCAAGGACAAACAAATCAAGCTGAGTTAAAGCGTGCCAACGAACAATTTGTCGATATTTTAAAGGGCCTTGGCTTGGGTGTATTTGCTGTATTACCATTTGCGCCTATCACTATTCCCTTAGTGGTTAAATTAGGAAGTTTAGTTGGGGTGGATGTACTACCTAGCTCCTTTAACATGAACAAATCAATTAAAGAGCTCGACGCAGAAATTAATCAAGAAAATCAAAAAGAAACTCAAAAAAAACAGACTAAAAAGTAATCTTACAAACCGTTAAATTAGCGATACCTTTTAGGTGCGCTTATTGATATGCTCTTAAGTACCATTTTTATATTATACGAGCTATTTAATGAGTGCATTACTACGTCATACATCTTCTGGTATTCCTTTATCTTTTATTTTAAAAAACGAATTATCTGACTGGCAAACTCAGCAACCTGCATTTATACAAAACTGGTTAAATAACACGGGCTTTGAAAAGCAAGGGCTAGCCCTTATTCCCGATGCTAACACTGGCGAGTTAAGCCAGGTATTTTGTTTAATGCAAAGCAGCGATGATTTTTGGGCTGCGGGTAATTTAGCAAATACACTTCCTACAGGTACTTATCAAATTCAAGGCGACAGCGCTTTTGTAGAGCAGGTTGCTTTAGGGTTTGTACTTGGTGGTTACGAATTTAGTGAATATAAAGAAAAACCAACAGCAAAAGCGCAATTAGCCATTAGCGATAAAGCGTTATATGAACGCATTAGCCAACAAGCTGATGCCATTACACTTGCACGTGATTTAGTAAATACTCCAGCGGTAGATATGATGCCGCAACATTTATCGCAAGTAATGGAAGATTTAGCTGCAACTTACAATGGCGAATTTTCACAGTGGGTTGGCGATGAGTTACTAGAGCAAAACTACCCGACTATTCATATGGTGGGTCGTGCAAGCGAAAATAAACCGCGTTTACTTGATTTAAAATGGGGTGCAACAGATGCTCCATTAATTACACTAGTCGGTAAGGGCGTATGTTTTGACTCAGGCGGACTTGATTTAAAACCAAGCTCTGGCATGCGTAACATGAAAAAAGACATGGGCGGCGCCGCGCATGTAATTGCACTAGCGCAGCTTATTATGGCAGCTAACTTACCAATTAGATTACGTGTACTTGTACCCGCTGTTGAAAATGCGGTATCGCGAAATGCATTTCGCCCTGGCGATGTTGTTAAAACACGCAAAGGCATTATGGTCGAAATTGATAATACCGACGCAGAAGGGCGCTTAGTATTGTGTGATGCATTAAGCGAAGCACAAAACGATAATCCTGAGCTAATTATTGATTTTGCTACCCTCACGGGTGCATGTCGTGTTGCGTTAGGCACGGAGCTTCCGGGCTTTTTCTCAACAGAGCGCGATGTAGCAAACGGTATTATTGATGCAGGTTTAAGTGTCCATGATCCTGTTTGGCAACTTCCGCTGTTTGAGCAATACAAAAACTTACTAAAAAGTGATGTAGCCGATATGGCAAACTGTGCAAGTACACCGTTTGGTGGTGCTATTACCGCAGCGCTTTACTTAAAAGAATTTGTTGAACCAACAACACCGTGGGTACATTTTGATGTAATGGCGTGGAACTTACGTGCATTACCAGGTCGTCCAACGGGTGGTGAAGCATTAGGTATTCGTGCTGTATTTAACTACTTACAAAATCGTTTTAATAAATAAGTTTTTGATTCAATAGTAAGAACTTGAGCTTATGAGTTTTAAACCTCATAAAGCTCAAGTGGCAAGTTATCTGGATCGGCAAAAAAGGTAAACTTTTTGCCGGTTATTTCATCCACTCTAATATCCTCAACGTTTACATCGCACGACTCTAAATACGTTTTTGCAATCTGTACATCCGCGACCTTAAAAGCTAAATGTCTTAAGCCTTGTGCTTCGGGATAGCTGGGTCTTGCGGGCGATCCATCAAACGAAAATAGCTCTATTTGGCTACCATCGGGCATGGCTAAATCTAATTTATATGAATTACGATCAGCTCTAAAGTGCTCATTAATAACGTTAAGTTTAAGTAAATTGCTATAAAAGTGTTTAGAACGTGCATAGTCACTACAAATAATCGCAGCGTGGTGAATACCGAAAAGTTTCAAATTTAATTCCTTAAAAAGCAAAAACGCACTTAAATAAGTGCGTTTTATATGTTGCTTACTACATGTTGTGTTAGCTTTGCTGCGCTTCTTTACATGCTCTAACGGCCGGTGCTACAAGTTCTAAACCGGTTTTATCACACGGCGGTAAAGCAGCATCACTTACACTAATAGGCGTTACGCGTTCGCCCCACTTTATGTAACTTGCAGCCCACGTAAGGCCTGCACCAAATGCAGCAGACATAATATTTGAATGCGGTTTAATTAACCCTTGCTCAACGGCTTCACATAACGCAATAGCAATAGTCGCAGCAGAGGTATTACCATACTCACCAATGTTAACCATTACTTTTTCGTCAGGTACTTTTAAACGATGCTGAATAGCTTGAATAATACGTAAGTTAGCTTGGTGTGGAACGAGTACATTAATGTCATCAAGGCTCAAATCGGCTTGTTTAAGTACATCGTCGCACGCTTCGCTCATGCCTTTAACAGCACGTTTAAAAATTTCACGACCTTCAAATAATAAATCAGATGGGCCAATTGGTTCATACTTATTTAAATCGCTACCAAAGTTGGTGATGTGTAAAATATCGCGGTCTTCGCTGTCACAACCGGTTTTGGAACCAAGTAAACCCGCTGGCGTATCGGCAGCTTCAAGTATTACTGCACCTGCGCCATCGCCAAATAAAACAGCGCTGTCGCGACGTGCCCAGTTTACATACCAGGTCATACGTTCAGCGGCAATGACGACTGCTTTTTTGATCATACCCGCTTGAATTTGTGCTGTAGCAGCTTGCAACGCATATAAAAAGCCCGAACATGCCGCGTTTGTATCCATTGCGGCAGCGCCTGTTGCACCAATATTTTTTTGCACTTGTGAGGCGGTATTTGCCACAACAGTAGAAGGTGTACAGGTTGCTAATATCACTAAATCAATATCTTTAGGATCAATGCCTGCGCACGCAATAGCATGCTTAGCAGCAACGGTTGCCAGCTCAGCGGTACTTACATGACTCACTCGGCGAGATTTAATGCCAGTACGCGTGGTTATCCACTCGTCGGTGGTATCAACTATTTCACTAATTTCATCGTTGCTAATGCTTGCTGGTGGAATGCATTTACCCCAACCAGTGATATGTGCGTAAGGCATAGTATGTTCTCTTAAGGTGGTCTGACATGTGTTACTAATGGAGGAGTTATACCAAAAAACGGCTTTCAAGACTAGTTTATAGCATGCTTTGTGTCGTAAATATTCGCAATTACAGGTTATTTAAGGTAATGCTAGTATAAAAAAGGAGCAAGTATGAAAACAACACTAATAACAACATTCACTGCAATAACGCTGGCATTAATAGCAAATGGGGCTTTTGCTCAACAGCATAAAATTATTTATGCAGGCAGTTTACTTGCATCCGAGGATCAAAAAGTAAAAACAGAGCAAACATTAGTCATCACAGATAATACAATAACAGCCATTAAAAACGGCTACCTCACAAAAGCAGAACTCAACCTACCTGATGCCGATATTATCAATCTTAAAAATCAATTTGTAATGCCTGGTCTTATTGATATGCATGTTCACGTTACGTTTGAGCGAGATGCTAAAGCAAATCCTCACCGCTGGGCAACAGAATATGATGCCGATTATGCTTTGCGCTCAATTAAATATTTACAACGTACGCTCGATGCGGGTTTTACATCAGTGCGAGATTTAGGTAGCGATCACAAAGTTATATTTCCGCTAAAACGTGCTATTGAGCGAAATGATATTAACGGCCCTCGCATTTTTGCAGCGGGTAATACAATATCGCCTACCGGTGGACACGCAGATATGCACGGTTATCGAAAAGATATTACAGATGCGGTTACAGGCGGGATTGGTATTTGTAATGGCGCGGATGATTGTAGCCGTGCGGTACGCGAGGTAATAAAAAGTGGCGCTGATGTAATTAAAATTACTGCCACGGGTGGGGTACTAAGTAATACCGCTGCTGGTGTTAACCAACAACTTACAGATGCAGAGCTGATTGCAATTGTTGATACGGCTCACCACTTAGGGCGTAAAGTTACAGCCCATGCACACGGTACACAAGGTATAAAAGCGGCCTTAAAAGCCGGTGTGGATTCCATTGAGCATGGCTCTTACTTAGATAAAGAGGCAATAAAGTTATTTAAAAAAACGGGAGCTTATTTAGTACCGACGCTTTTAGCGGGTGCAACGGTCAGTGAAGAGGTGCTTACAAATCCAAATATGCCACCGGCAATAGCCGATAAAGTGCGTGAAGTAACTCCAAAAATGCAGGCTTCGTTTAAACTTGCACTGAAAAATAAGGTTAATATAGCCTTTGGAACAGACTCTGGGGTGTCGCGTCATGGGCTTAATGCTAACGAATTTAGTTTAATGGTAAACAATGGTATGAGCGAAGCCCAAGCTATTAAATCAGCAACCATACATGCAGCTAAACTGCTGGGGCAAAGCGCACTCATTGGCGACTTGAGTGTTGGTAAACAAGCAGATATTATCAGTGTGGATGGCTCACCGCTTAAAAATATTGACGAACTTAAAAACGTACAATTTGTTATGAAAGCCGGGCAAGTTTATAAACAATAGGGAAGGTTATGAGCAGCAAAATAAAAGTGTCGTTGTTTAATCATTTGATTGACGCTGAGCGCCAGTTACTAGACCCAGAAGTTCGCCAATCTGAGCGCGCATTAGATGCTTTACTCGATGATGAATTTATCGAAATTGCTGCCAATGGCACTACCTTTAATAAATACCAAGTACTAACTCGTTTACCTACCGAGGTTGTGCCACAGTTTTATAATCAGCATTTTAAGGGCCGAATGCTAAGCGATGATGTAGTGCAACTTAGTTACCAAGCTGCTTTTAGGCGCTCTGCTCGCGCTGAGTTTAATTATTCATTGCGTATGTCGCTTTGGCGTAAAAGTAATGAACAATGGAAAATGGTGTTTCATCAAGGAACGCCTTGTGCACCGTTTTCAATTTCGATGGATGATGATTAAAAATCACATAACCGTTAAAATAACCTTATTAAACATTTGATTGGGCAATTACCTCTTGTTAATGCGTACCGACCCCACCATTAGTCGACTATTAATGCTGCGAAGCGGCGCTATTGCCGTGCAATTAATTGCGGTGCTTAGCGTTTATTTTTTATTAGAACATCAAATTGCATTACTGCCATTACTGATTGTTATTGCCGTTGAGGCTGTGTTTCAGCTTATTAGCCTGTTTGCCTATCGTAATGTGAGCCGCGCTAAACCTTTGGGTATGTTGATGCAGTTAACCGCTGATGTATTATTTTTAACGGTTTTACTCTCACTAAGTGGCGGTGCAACTAATGCATTTGTATCACTGTTATTGCTCCCGATAATGATAGCAGCTGTTACGTTGCGAGAAAAAGGATTAGCTTATATTGCGGTATTAGCCATTGCCGCATACAGTTTTTTACTTATAAAGATGCCCGATCACAGTATGCATCAAATGAATATGAGTGGTCATTTTATTGGCATGTGGGTTAATTTTGTTTTAAGTGCTAGCGTAATCGCATTAGTGATTGGCGCAATGAGCAGGGCACTTAAAGAGCGAGAGCGTATTATTGCAAATGTGCGAGAAAAGCAATTGCGTAATGAGCAGCTTGTTACCCTTGATGGGGCTGCTGCACAAATAACCCATCAACTAGCGACTCCAATTGCAAACTTACAGTTACTGTTTGAAGAGTTATTAGAAGAGCAACCAAACAATCCTATTGTTAAGCACATGCAAGTGCCGCTTACTCAGTGCAGTACACAACTTAACGACTTTAGAAAACTCTCAGAGCAGTTACGCCTTAAAAATTCGCAAGAGCATACAACGGTAAGGCAACTGCAAGCACAAATTACAGACACACTTTTACTGCAATACCCAGATCAGCAAATTAAATGGATTACACCACCTATTGCCGCAACACTGTTGAGTGATGCCATGTTATTACCTGCTATTTTAAATTTATTGCAAAACGCCGCGCTGGCCAATCAAAAGCAAAGCCAAACGCAGCTAGAATTGAGTTGGCAGCAAGATAACTTACATAGCGAATGCGTTTACTTGTTAATTCGTGATTTTGGCGGTGGCTTTTCGTCATCTCAGTTGGCAGAGTTGGGCGGGCAACTTATGCCAAGCGATCAAGGAATGGGGCTTGCTGTGCTTTTATCAAATGTTACTTTTGAGCGTTTAAATGGCTCACTTACCTTGTTTAACCATGCAGATGGCGGCGCTGTTGCCAAAGTTAAACTCGCTATTGTAAACACCGAGAAAACAGCTTCATGAAGCTACTTATTATTGAAGACGACATTAATTTAGCCAGCACACTGGCAAGGCGCTTAGCTAAACAAGGCTTTACCTGTGAAGTGGCGCATAACCAAAGTGATGCGTTACTTACCGCGCGCAAACTATTACCTAACTTTATTTTATTAGACATGAAACTAGGCGACGATAACGGACTTGCACTCATAAAGCCGCTGCGTAGTTTGCTCCCCCAAACTCATATTGTTTTACTAACTGGGTTTGCAAGTATAGCAACCGCAGTAGAGGCAATGCGTTTAGGCGCAAACGACTACCTTACTAAACCGGTTGATATGGCAACATTATTAAAAGCGCTTAACACCGAGCCTGTGGCATCTGCATCGAGTGCTATTGATGATGCGGTTATGTCGCCAGAGCGCTTAGAGTGGGAGCATATTCAACAAGTGCTGCACAGTAATAATGGTAATGTGTCGGTTACCGCGCGGCAGCTTAATATGCATAGACGTACTTTGCAGCGCAAGTTACAAAAAAAACCGGTGCAGCAGTAATTTAGTACTTAATTTAAGGAAAGTGTTATGAGCGATGATGCAGCTATATTAATGCAAAACCAAAAAATTATTTTATTTGATGCGCAATGTAAGCTGTGCAGCGCGTGGTGTAATTTTATTATTACTCACGATACTAATACTATTTTTAAATTATGCAGTGTGCAATCTCCAAAAGGAGAGCTGTTGTTAACACACTTTGGTTTTTCAACCACTGAATATGCCTCAATGGTTTACCTAGAAAACGGTAAAGCGTATACGCAAAGCCATGCTTTTTTTAACGTTGTTAAGCAGCTAGGTTACCCTTACAAATTAGCAAACGTATTGAGTGTTTTGCCAAATAGACTTAATAATTGGTTATACGATAGGGTTGCTTTAAACCGCTATACCTTATTTGGAAAATATCAGTATTGTAGAATTCCCGCACCAAGCGACGCTGCGCATTATTTGTAACTTGGTTGTTATTGGCGCTGCCGCTAAGAATAGAATAACGTTGATATTTATCTTAACTTTTGTCAGATAAATTACAGCGAGTGTCTAGTTTATTTCACAGCTTATCTCATTTTCTAATACAAGAACCGTCGTTGCTAGATGTGGTTGGACAGATATTTGTCATAGAGTGTAATAAAGCGTAATAGAACTTTGTAGTCTTTATGGGTAACTTTAGCTTAATCTAGCTAAGGAAAAGACGACTATGAAAAACGAACTTGATATAGCAATTGTTGGTGGCGGTGTGTCTGGTGTTTACAGCGCGTGGAGGCTACAACAGCATGAAGGCAAAGAAAAGCGTATTGCGCTATTTGAATACAGTGACCGCATAGGCGGGCGTTTATATAGTAAAAAGTTACCAGGGTTACCAAATGTAGTTGCCGAGTTGGGGGGAATGCGCTTTATTCCTTCAGATCACGTTATGGTTAATGCATTAGTTAATGATTTGAACCTGAAAACGCAAAACTTCCCAATGGGCTCTTCCTTACCCATGTACCCTGATTCAAAAGATCCCGCTGTGAAAGATATAAAAGCGGGCAGTGAAAATAATCTCTTTTATTTGCGCGGTCAGTATTTTCGTTACCGAGATTTTGCGCAGTGCCCTGACAAAATACCTTATAAGTTAAACGCATCTGAACGCGGCTATGGACCCGAGGATTTACAAGTTAAGGTGATGAACTTAATTTGTCCTGGTTTTGCTGACATGAGCTTGTGCGAGCAAATGAAAGTTAAAGTATTTGGCAAAGAGATCTGGAAGTATGGTTTTTGGAATTTACTTGAGCGAGTACTAAGTAACGAAGCTTATTTATTCATGAAAGAGGCGGGCGGGTACGATGCTAATGTTGCTAATGCAAGTGCGGTTACTCAGCTGCCAGCAACAGAATACAGTGATGACACTGAGTTTCTCACTCTCACAGATGGATTTCAGGCACTGCCATTAACGCTGTGCGCGCAGTTTAAAGCGTTAAAAAGTTGTTTAGCCGAAAACGAAAAAGTACAAATGAATAAACGGCTAGTAAAAATTAACTACCTGAATGATCCTGATTATCGATATGAATTAATATTTCAATCAACGTGTACAGATCAATACGGCAAAACAATTGATGACGTAACCGTCACTGAGCAGGAAATTGTAAAAGCGAAACAACTAATTTTGGCAATGCCACGACGTTCATTAGAGCTTATCGAGTCGGAGTTTTTTGCTGATCCGTGGTTAAAAGAAAATATCCCTTCAGTACTTATACAAAAAGCGCTAAAAATGTTTATGGCTTACGAGCAGCCTTGGTGGCGAAGCTTAGGCCTAGTTGCAGGTCGTTCAGTGACCGACTTACCAATTAGGCAAACATATTATATGGGAACAGAGTGCGACCAAGCAGGCGGTTTACCAAATACAAACTCGTTATTGATGGCGTCATATAATGACATAGGCTCTATCCCCTATTGGAAAGGCTTAGAATCGGGTGAGTTATATTCTGGTTACACACCCAGCTATGGATGTGAAGGCTATACCCCAAAAGAAATAGTCCCTAAAAGCCAATGCCAAATAACCACAGGTATGGTGGAAGCCGCGCATAGACAAATTGAAGCGCTTCATGAGCAAAAAGAATTGGCGATGCCGTATTCTGCCATTTACCAAGATTGGGGAGACGCCCCATATGGCGGAGGATGGCATGAATGGAAAGCAAATTACCGTTTAGATGAAATTATGTGTCGTATGCGCCACCCTGTTGAGAAAGAAAAGATTTATATTATTGGTGAGGCGTACTCATACGAGCAAGGTTGGGTTGAAGGTGCTTTAAATACAGCAGAGTCAACACTCGAGGAATTTTTTGATTTACCCACACCATGCTGGCTAAAGCAACAACATAACTATTTACCCGTTGATTGTAATAAAGCCTGTAACGATAAAATTGAAAAAAAACAGCCTAATGCATGCAGTAAAACGCTAGACGAAGTAACAAAATTTGCATACGAAGGGATTAACCATGAGTACCAATAAATTTACAGTTGCTGACTATTTATTAACGCGCTTAAAAGAGCAAGGCCTAGATAAAATATTCCAAGTACCGGGTGACTATGTACAGGAGTTTATGAGCGCACTTGATAAGTTTGATGGTATTGATGCGGTTGGCGACATAACGGAGTTAGGTGCAGGTTATGCGGCCGAAGGTTATGCTCGTTACAAAGGGATTGGCGCAGTGTCTGTACAATATGGAGTCGGTACATTAAGTGTTATAAACGCAATTGCAGGGGCCTATGTTGAAAGAAATCCTGTGGTGGTGATAACGGCCAGCCCATCAATTGATGATCGAAAAATTATCGCAGATACCGGCGCATTATTTCATCATTCAACGGGTAACTATAAATCAAACCAAACTATATTTGAAAGTGTCACCGTGGCAAGCGAAATACTGTCAGATTCTGAAACGGCTCCTCAAATTATCGATGCAGCGTTGGCGTGTGCAATAAAAGAAAAAAGGCCAATTTACTTAGAAGCTTGGCAGAATGTGTGGGGAGCAGAATGTTCGACTCCAGCGTACCCGCTTGTTATTACCGATACGTCCGTTGATTTAAATATGCAAAATGCATTACTACACGCGGCTACACACAAGCTAGAAACTGCACAACAGCCAGTAATTATGCTTGGCATAGAAATAGCGAGATTAGGTTTACAAGATAAAGTAGAGAAGCTTTTAACTTCGCTTAATATTGCATATACCACTACCACGTTAGCTAAATCGGTGATCAGCGAGCGAAGTGGAGTCGGTCACGATTTATTTGTAGGCACCTATGCAGGTGAAGCCTCATTACCTGAAACGTTCGATTATGTGTCGCAGTGCGATGCAATTTTAGCGCTTGGCGCTATTTTTACTGATGATTACCTCACTATGCTAACTAAGCAAGGCTCTGATCTAATAAGAGTTAATATGGATGGTGCGCTTGTTGGCAATAGTGATCACTTCATCCATACCAGCTTAACTGTATTTATTAGCGAATTGACGGCATATTTTGAGCGATCAACTTCGTCTTTGAACTCAGTCTCTTTTAAGTTAAATACACCATTAAACACTGAGCTTGCTGATTTTCACAGCCAAATAAGCTACGAAAGCTTCTTTACTCTTTATCAACAAGAGTTAAACGGATCTCGTAGCTTAAAAGGTTACAACCTTATTTTAGGTGAAAGTTCATCACTTTATATGGCTGCAAGATTGATTGGCATAGAAAAAAGCCACTTTGTTAGTGATGCCGCGTGGGGATCATTGGGCCATGAAACCGGATGCTCTTTGGGTGTGTCACTTGCTAATGATAATCGCAGTATAGTTATTGCAGGTGATGGTGGTTTTATGATGATGTGTCAGACACTCTCAACACTGAGTCGTAATCACTGTAATACCGCTGTATTTGTAATGAGTAACGAGGTGTATGCCATTGAGCAATCATTTGTAGATATTTGCGCATTTAGACCTGAGGGGAAATTTGCTCCTTTTGATGAATTACCTTCTTGGAACTACGAAGCATTAGCTCAAGCTTACGGTGTTAAATATTTAAATGTCAATTCGGTGGCGGATCTGCAAAATGCACTTAATATCTTATATGAAGATACGTCAACGCCTTACCTCATTAAAGTTGATATTGCACGTGATGATTTAGCGCCAGCAATCCAAACGCTTGCAGAATCAGTAACAGGTCAAAAACGTGACGAGTGTATATGTCACAAGGATAATAAAGGGAATATACGATGAATAACCCAAATACAGTTCATGAAGTTTCGCAGCTGCCGCACGAGCAACTTAAAAGCGCACAGAGCCTGATGTTAAACTATTGGAACAATACGCTTAAATTTGTTCAAGCACTTAAATCTTCGGGTTTTAAGGATGATCAGCTGCTAACTCAAGCATCACCCTCGGTGTCTGAAACTCCAGGTTTAACAGGGTATCAAGCGCAAACCCTTATATTTAATACTCGTTTGCGATTCAATCCTGCAGTTATTGTAATGTGTGAATCAACAGAAAATGTAGCACAGGCTTACAAGCAAGCAATTAGCTTAAACTTACCGATCCGCGTTCGTTCTGGTGGGCACGATCACGAAGGGGAGTGTACGGGCACCGATGTGATTTTATTAGATTTGAGCCGATTAAAAGAGTTTAACGTTAAGAAAGTGAACGGTGACTATATTGCAAATATAGGCTCCGGTTATCGCTTTTTTCAGGTGGTACCAAAGCTTGCTGACAATAACCCGCCATTGACAATACCGCATGGTACATGCGCAACAGTCGGTTTGGCGGGTTTCATTCAAGGCGGAGGCTGGGGGCCATGGACTCGCAGTAAAGGAATGTGTTGTGAATCGCTGGTGGGGGCTACGGTTGTATTAGGCAACGGTGAAGTTATCGAAGTAAATGCTGAGGACGATATTGTTGATGCAAACGACCCATCCCATAAAAAACTATTATGGGCACTACGTGGTGGCGGGGCATTAAGCTACGGTATTGTTACCCACTTTAAAGTAAAAGCATTTGAGATCCCAGACGAGATCCATCGCTTTGTAATAAACTGGAATACTAATGACGAACATGCTTTGTCTACGCTTGAGCTTTTATCGCAATGGGAAGACGTTATAAATAATGCAAGTACCGACAAGCTGGTAGGCACTAATTTAAAAATTAATGCTATTGCGGCTAACAGTCAAAACAAGCCTTTGTGCCACCCAAGTACCATGTACGGCTATTGGCAGGGAAGTTGGCAAGCGTTAGAACAATTTGTCTCAAACCACTTTCCAAATAGTACGCCAATACATCAAGGTACAGATACTAAAGCGAACTATAATAGTGCATTAATGGGAAATTGGTCACGAAACTCCCTTTTCGATGTATTAAAAAAGCAAAAGCGTTTAGGTAGTTTAGCTAATGCCGATGGCACGCCATTTACGCCTGATTTTGATGCACCAGCACCCCATAAATTAACCTCTAAGGTTGTAAAAGGTAGCGGTTTAACAAAAAACGGAAAAGAGCAGTTAATTCAAAGTTTAACGTCAGATCTGATTAATGCTAAGAGTAGTGATTTAGGTTTATTCAGCTACGTTACACTTGGTGCAATTGCAGGTCCTTTTTATAATGAAATAAGCGAAAAAGAAGCAAACGCCCGCGTTTCATTTCCTTATTCAAAATCGCAGTACACTATTCAGTACCAAACATGGTGGAATGAGTCTGTTGAGTTAAAAGAACAAGGTCAAAATAATGAAGTCTACAATTACATTAATAGAGCAATGGATTGGATTGAGGTAAGCCGAGAGACCCAAATTGAAGGGACTGAAGGCGCATTTATTAGCTTTAAAGACAGTGCAATTCCTACAAAAGACTATTTTCTTGGCTGTTATGAGGATCTTATGAAGGTAAAAGAAAGGTATTCGCATGATCCTGCTAACCACCTGAGGTCACGTAAAACGATTATTTAATTTGATCGTATTAAGCTTTTTTAAGCCATAAAAATCTAAGTTAGCTAAAATGTCATTTTTATTTTATTAAAAAGTAAAAATGGCATTTTTAATCGGATATAAGATTCTAGTTAAAATCTATAAATCTTTGCAAGGCGTGTGGTAACTATAGCTATGGTATAAGTAGATGCTAGGTGTATGGGGTTGTGTTAAAATCGCCGCGTTTAATTTTAGCTAACGGTAGAAAAGGCTTTTTTCATGGCAAATACAGCACACGCACTTCACATTTTGGTTAAGCACAAAGAGATTGCAGAAGATATTATTAAGCAGTTGGGCAAAGGTGCAAAGTTTCAAACCTTAGCTAAAAAGTATTCGTCATGCCCATCGGGTAAAAAAGGCGGGGATTTAGGCGAATTTGGACGCGGCCAAATGGTCCCACAGTTTGACAAAATTGCGTTTAAAGGCGCAATTTTAGAGCCTCATCTAGTTAAAACAAAATTTGGCTGGCATGTAATTAAAGTACTTTATCGCACGTAATAAAATGATTTTTTGGTATTTGCGCGTTGTGATTGCTTGTATATGGGAAATGACCACATCGCTGTAAATTTAACCTTTGATGATAAACACGCGCTAACCTAAAATTTTGGGTTGTTTACTATTATAAAGTATTAAAAAAAACCGCATTTTATATCTACGCGGTTTTTAACTAATTAAATTATTGATTACTTAACTGGTAATTCGATATCTGCAAATAATTTATCGACATCATCTTGGTTACGCAATAAACTTGCTCGTTCAACACGTTCTTTTGTTAGGTGTGGTGCAAAACGCTCAATGAAGTCATACATATAAGTGCGTAAAAAACTGCCTTTTCTAAATCCAATTTTAGTGGTACTTGCCTCAAATAAATGGCTCGCATCAATACAGACTAAATCGGTATCACTTATTTGATCTATTGCCATTGAAGCGACTACACCGACCCCTAACCCTAGACGAACATAGGTTTTAATTACATCAGCATCGGTTGCTGTAAATACAATATGGGGCTCAAGACCATGTGCACTAAATGCTTTATCTAGTTCTGAGCGACCCGTAAAGCCAAATACGTAAGTAATGAGCGGATATTGCGCTATGTCGGCAACAGTTAAATTATTTACTTTTTTCGCAAGAGGATGGTCTTTTGCAACAACAATACTGCGATTCCAGTGATAGCATGGCAACATAACCAAATCTGAATAAAGATGAAGTGCCTCAGTCGCAATTGCAAAATCTGCGTCGCCACGAGCAGCTGCGTCTGATATTTGTTGTGGTGTACCTTGGTGCATATGGAGTGAAACCGCAGGATATTTCTTCATAAACCCTTGAATAACACTTGGGAGAGCGTAGCGGGCTTGCGTGTGAGTTGTTGCAATATTAAGCTTACCTTGATCTGGTAATGTATGCTCATTTGCAACCGCTTTTATGCCTTCTACTTTGGAAAGTATTTCTCGGGAAATATTAATTATTTCTTCGCCAGCGCCCGTCACATGGGTTAAATGTTTACCACTGCGGCCAAAAATTTGTACACCCAACTCATCTTCTAACATACGTACTTGTTTAGAAATACCAGGTTGAGAGGTAAATAAACTTTCAGCAGTTGCTGAAACATTTAATTTATGATTTTGTACTTCTACGATATATCTGAGTTGTTGTAATTTCATAGCTGCATATTTTAACGTTGTTATTCATATAATTTATAAAGGTAATACGTGTTAAACCCAAGCGTTTTTTAATTTTAAAATTCACCTTGAGTTTTAGGCATACACATTTATCTGTTTGGGATCTAAGGCTAGCACAATAAATATGCTTCAGATAGCAATGATTATCCGAGATAATCTTATAATAGGCCCTCCTTGTAATGCTTTTTTAGCATATTTATAAGTTAAGCAGCGCAAAGCTACCCTGTTAGTATATATTTAATGTAAGATTAAAAAATTAGATATGAATCCGAGAATTACACTATGATCGTTTCAATTATTATTGTGCTCATAGTCGCACTTATTGTGATTGCGCTTTGGGTAAGTGCTGTACAGCAACACAAAGAGAAACAAGAAGGCGAACGTCGCAAAGAGCTTACAAAGCAAAAGGCGATAATAGAAGAGACTGAAGAAGCACTTGCGAATAGTGCCAACATACCTTTGTCCGAATCTATTATTCGCGTACTACAACGCCGTGTTTATGAAGCGCTGAAAACTATGGTGGCAAATTCCACTGGTTCAAAGGCGCTTAAAAACAGGTTAAGTGAAGCAAAAGAGCATCTTACGCAACCTGTTCAAGGCAATAATAATGACTCGCTGTCTTTACCAAGTAACGACAAACAGCTTGTAAGTCTTATCCAAGGTATAAAAAAATTACGTATAGTGTTACGCTCAGAACACAATAAAGGGCGAGTTGATAGCCAAGTGTTTACGGTTGAAGATAAACGATTAGAAAAGCTTCAACTTCGTATCAATATAGAAAGCCAAATAAAACGCGGTTTATCAGCACGTTCGGCAAACATGGTAGGTTCTGCTAGGCAATATTTTGAAAAAGCCCAAGTTACTCTTAACGGGGTTACTTATTCTGACGAATATGTTTCAGCTAAACGCCAAGAAGTGGAAGGTTATCTAGAGGCAATTAGTGTAGAGCTTCGGGCATCGAATGCTAATGCGCTTAAAAAGAAAAACGAACAAGAGCAGGACGACTTGGATATATTATTTGCTCCTAAAAAGAAATGGTAAATATGTGTTATCAGCGATAAGCATCCTTTCATTTTAAATTGTTATTTGAAAGCCAGAAACTTTCTGGCTTTGTATATTTTTATTTCAGCCTACCCCTCAACTAAAATGCTTGATCAGCTTGTCGTGTTGTTACAGGTAATCGGTACTCGAATGATAAATCTAACACCCATCCTAATTTCCTTAGCGAAAAATGGAATGAAAAATAAACTTTAGCCAAAAAAGTAAATTTAGTGGCGCAGTTTTGTTAGTCCAATTAATGTGGCAGTCTACTTTGGTTTTTGAAGCAACTATTACTTAGCCAAGAATCTATATATGGTAATTAAATGATTGAAAAAATTATTGGTTTCGTTCTTTTATTTTTATTCTTACTATCATTTTTAAGTGTGCTCGGCAATTTATTAGCTGCTTTACTTAATCCTATTGAACTGAAGTTAATTGCCTTCAAAAGGTTGAGTATATCCTTGGCTATACTGATAGTTACATTTTTAGTCGCATATAAATTAGGTTATTTTATTGATAAGTATAAATAAAGGAAATAACAAAGACACATATAGGCGTTCCCTTTTAGTCAAAACGAGTTAGTTTATAAACATAAAAAATTAATGCTTTTCATCTTATTTAATATCACTGTAATGGTGCGTCGCAATCTTTTTGAAAAGCAGAGTTACTAAAAAATAATGATGACACCCTGCATAATTTTATGTGGTGAAAATTATTTACGGGAATCGAAGAGGGTGGGTTTAAGTTAAGTCCTTTATACTACTGTGAATAATAACACCTTGACGTGGTTTAATGGATTCGACTACCCCAGTTAAGAGATAATCAACTTAACTGGAGATCGATAATGACAAAACGTAAAAAGTATTCCAAAGAATTTAAACTTGATGCTATCGCATTAGTTGTTGAGCAAAACTACTCACAAGCAGAAGCCTCTAGAAATTTAGGGGTAAATCCCAACATGCTTGGTCGCTGGATAAAAGAAGCTGAAAATGATGATGGGCATGCTTTTAGAGGGAACGGTAATTTAACCCCTGAGCAAGAAGAGATCAGAGAGCTAAAAGCGCAAGTGAAACGCCTAGAAATGGAGCGTGAAATATTAAAAAAAGCGACGGTCTTCTTTGCCAAAGAAACGAAGTGAAATATTCGTTCATAACCCAATACAAGAAGACCTGGCCTGTGGCGACAATGTGCCGAATACTGGGTGTAAAAAGTAACAATTACTATAGTTATCAAAAGCGATTCTCAACTAAATCAGAGGATCCAACACATCAAGAAATGATTGATTGTGTCAAGGACATAGCGCACTTCAGTGATAATACTTACGGTGAAAGGCGTATTCAGAAAGTCTTAAATGCACTCGGTTTTCCGGTGAGTCGTCACAAAACAGCACAGCTAATGAAAGAGGCAAATGTCTGGGTGCGTTATAAAAAGAGATACAAAGTGACAACGAATAGTGAGCATAATAAGCCTATTTATCCCAATGTACTTGAGCAAAACTTCAACGTTGAAGCAGCTGATCAAGCCTGGGTACAAGATATTACTTATGTTTGGACTGCAGAAGGTTGGTTGTATCTGGCGGTAGTGATTGATTTATATTCGCGCAAAGTCGTTGGTTGGAGCATGGGCTCACGAATGAAAGCGCAGCTTGTCTGTGACGCACTGACTATGGCGATGTGGCAACGCCAGCCCAAAACAGGGTTAATTATCCATTCAGATCAAGGGGTTCAATATGCAAGCCACCAATATCGTAAATTGCTCAAGTCAAATGACTTCATTGGTAGCATGAGTAAGAAAGGCTGTTGCTGGGATAATGCTGTTGCAGAAAGCTTCTTCGGTAGTTTGAAGCAAGAGCGCGTGCATTGGAAAAACTACCCAACGCGTTATGAGGCTCAACAGGATGTAATGAATTACATCTGTATGCGGTACAACAGTCGTCGCTTACATTCGTACTTAAATTATCAAAGCCCAAATGACTTTGAAGAACGAATCGAAACATTAGATATGGTTTCTTAACTAGGGTGACTGAATTTAGTTGACCACGTCACCTCCTTATTACTGTATGTTGACGATAAAAAAATAACGTTAACATCCATCCTAATTTTCTTAGCGAAGAACGGAGTAAAAAAGATGAAATCTTTGCCAAAAAGATTAAATTTAGTGGCACAGTTTTGTGGTTAAATTAAGATGGCTGTCATCCTAATTTCTTGTATGGGGTACGTTGGAGTTGAAGCTTCAGCTATCATTGGAACTGCTGAAGGCTATATGAATTATAGTTATCCTGTAGTAGAAAATTTTAACGTAATAAGCAGTACTTTCATAGAGTCGTTTTATAATCAGTCTAAGGGACCGCTGGGGGATTAATTGAGTAAGTTTTTATTTTTTATATTGTTAGTAGTATTTTTTTGCCATCAAGCAAAGGGTAATTGTAGTGAGAATGTTACTTTAGAGTTGATAAAGGATGATATTGACGCACAACAGGAACTCGAATGGAAAGATGTTTCTAATATACTAGAACAAGGGATATTGCAGAATGACAGCACTGCGTATTTTCTGTCTGGTTACATTTTATATTTGGGAGCATACAACCAAAATCCAGATTATAAAGAAGCTAGAAAAATGCTTTCAATTTCATCGGATTTAGGGAATATAAGAGCAAAGCATATTCTGGGTAGTTTTTTAATTACAAGTGAAAAAGCAGAAGATGTATATAAAGGTACCAAGCTACTAGAGTTATCTTTTGAGGAAGGTATTTTAGATTCTAGTGTAAATTTATATTATGCATATCAACTTGGAAAATATGGTGATATTGCTTTTCTAAAAAATTCCTTACGTAAAGCATCTGATGTGGGTGATGATGAGGCTGCTATATTATTCGGTCAATTGACTTTAGATGAAGCAATGAAAAAGAATGATTCAGAATCACTATTTAAAATGGTTTCTTATCTATCAAACAGAGCTGATAAGCAAGGTTTTTCAAATGATATGTATAAGAACTTATATTATCTTTTTTTTGGAGTATACGGCCTGCGAGACTCTCCGTTAAAAAATAGTATTTATGCGGATTATTATTTAAAAAAAGCGGCTGAAAATGGACATGAATATGCAATAAAAATACTTAATGAAAATGAATAGGTCCAGGTCTCTTTTTGCTTTTTTGTTATAATAGTTATTTTTACTGGTTCAATTGTTGCTGTTGGTAAAGGTAGTGTTAGTGAGGAAATCACAAATATTACCAGCATTAGTTCTGGGATACTTGTACGCATTAATGCGAACAAAGTGCCTGGGTATCGCACTAGTGGCCGAGTATAGATGATAATTAAACAAGAAAAAAATTAACGTGACACCCATCTTGAAAAAAATTAACGTGACCCCCATCTTAATTGGGAGAGCTTTTCTTGTTCAATTAAGGGGCCAGCACCACTGAATTTTGCTATATAAATTAGCTGTTTATGTTCGTCGAGACTCAAATAAGTTACTGTGTCGGATGGCGCTTTGCTTATCCGACCTACGTTTTTAAATATATATGATGGGTGGTACCTTCTCTGCTAAGCTAGTTGCCAATATTGAATATTAGGCGGGTTCGAAAAAAATTAACGTGATAAGAAATTAACGTGACATATATGGACGCTCCCTTGAAGTCAAGACGAGCCGATGTATAAACATCTAAGTTGGTGCTTTTATTCATTATCATGTATTCCATTTCGCAGTAATGATGCGTCACAAGCTTGCTAAAAAGCAAAGGTACTGACATATATTCGAGCTATGGTGTCATGATTATCATGCGCCATGCTCCTAATGAGCTTCGTACCAAGGGACCTAAAAAATATTCACCCAAACGAGATTTAATCTCGTGTCTTTATCTGGTTAACCTTGGTTAGCGTGCGCTTTTTGTTTCATTATAAGTGAAGTACATACAGGATAAGCGTATGTTACGACTTAAGTGCCCAAACACCCACTCAGGTTTTAAAACCTATGTCATAACCAGGCTGTCTTAAGTCGTAAACTCGGGTGTGATTGGCGTGTAAAATACGCATAATTAAGCATCCTTGCGTGTATTTTGCACATACTGAGGTGAATAGAGGGCTTGCTTGGTCAGCAATACCCACATCAGCCGCGCCAATCTGTGTGCGGTGGCGACCACCAAACAATTAAAGTGTTTTTTCTCGCGCAACTGGTTTATCCACTGGCTTAGCGCATCTGTTTTATGGTGGCTTCTGGCGATAAGGGCGCGAGCACCGTGAATAAGTTGTTTTCGTAGGTAACTGTTGCCGCGTTTAGTAATACCAGACATTTTACTTTTATCGCCTGATGCGTATTGTTTAGGTGTTAATCCTAGCCACACACCGAGTTCTTTTGCGCTCTTAAATGCCTGACCGTTCCCGATTGATGCTGCATAGGCTGAGGCATTGAGTACACCCACGCCAGGGATAGAGTGAAGTATTTTAGCGTTTGTATCCCGTTCAACGTGTGCAGTAAGCATCGCTTCAATAGCTTTAATGCGTTTAACAAGGGTTTTGTATTCGGTGTAAATATCACTCACCATTATGCGCAGCTGAGGGCGAAGCTCAGAATCACTTTCTAAGGCAATTATCCCTTGCTCAAACGCCTTAATACCGACAGGAAATACATACCCAAAATCGACCAATAAACCGCGTAACTGGTTGGTTGCAGCAATCCTGTTTTGCAGAAGTCGCTCACGTATCTTATGGAACATGAGTATTTCTTGCTGAGCTTCGGTTTTAATAGGAACGAATTTAATATGAGGGCGTAAGCTTGCTTCATAGATAGCAAGTGCATCGTTACTGTCGTTTTTATTACCGCGAACAAAGGGGGTAACGTGTTGTGCAGGAATAAGGTCAACGGTATGACCGTAAGACGAAAATACTCTTCCCCAGTAGTGGGAAGAATAACAGGCTTCCATAACGACGCGGCACGGTGGGGTATTTGCCAAGAATGCGTTGAGTTTAGGTCTGTTTAAGCGTTTATTGCATTCTCTTTTATGGTTAGAATTGAAGCCAGCGACTTGGAATACATTTTTTGCCAAATCAATTGATAATGTGCTAATTTTCATGGTGGACGTTCCCTTTAACTGAATGTGAGTTATAACCAGTTTGGCGCATTGACGCCGTTTTGGGGAGCGTCCATCTCATCACCCATCTTAATTGGGAGATCTTTGCTTGTTCAATTAAGGGGCCAGCTCTACTTAATTTTGCTATATAAATTAGCTGTTTATGTTCGTCGAGACTCAAATGAGTTACTGTGTCGGATGGCGCTTTGCTTATCCGACCTACGTTTTTAAATATATATGATGGGTGGTACCTTCTCTGCCAAGCTAGTTGCCAAGCTAGTTGCCAAGCTAGTTGCCAAGCTAGTTGCCAAGCTAGTTGCCAAGCTAGTTGCCAAGCTAGTTGCCAATATTAGGCGGGTTCAACTTAAATTTTTACGCAGACGAAAATAGCGTTGCCTGGGCGTTCTGCCCATCAGCCGAAATTAGTTGACCACTACAGATACCCATCCTTATTTTTATACTGTAAAGATCATTTATGAGAATCCTAGAGGCTGTGTTAGAGATAAATCACTTATGATGTTACGAATAACCACACGCATTTAGTGCTGTATGTTGACGATAAAATATCTAATAAATTTATAGTAAGGTGATTATTGTTCGCTTACTTATACGTAATAAAAAAGCTGCAATGTGCAGCCTTTTTTAAGTGTTAAGCAACAATTTACTCGTTAAGCGTCTTGCTTGGCTTCTTCTTCACTAATTTGTTTTAGTGCTTGAATGAATGAGTCGCTTGGCTGTCCGCCAGTAAGTGCATACTTATCGTTTATGATAAATGTAGGTACTGACGTAATACCCATTTGTTTAAAGTTGTCTTGCTCTTGGCGTACGTCTTGTACGTATTTGTCTGAATGTAGAATACCGCGCGCAGTTTCTTTATCAAGACCTACTTTTTCAACAACGTCGAGTAGTGCTTCTTCTTGATTTAAGTATTTTAAATCAGTGAAGTGCGCTTCAAAAAAGGCAAGTTTTAATTCGGTTTGCTTACCTTCTTCACCTGCCCACATTAATAAACGATGCAAATCAAAGCTGTTGATCATGATGCGTTTGCCATCAAAATTAAAGGTAAACCCAGCACGCTGACCGGCTTCGAACATGTTTTTACGATTTTCGTCGCCTTGCTCTTCACTTAAGTTGTACTTTTGCATTAAATGTTCGTTTAAGTCTTGACCTTCAATTGGCATATCTGGGTTTAGTTCAAAAGGATGCCACGTAATATCTGCGCTCATTTCGTCTTTGAGTTGCTCTAATGCAGTTTCTAGGTTTTTATAACCCACTACACACCAAGGGCACATTACGTCTGAAACGATATCAATTTTAAAGTTTTTCATATTTATCCTTTTGAGGATTGCTTTGGTATAACAGGGGATATTGGGATGAACTGCACTTTATCAATACCAAACTAAAAAGAGCAGCTAAACAGCTGCTCTTGAAGGTATTCAGTTTTAAGCGTTAAGCCCAAATGGGTCGTCAATGCTATAACTTGGTTGTGTAAACCAATGAGGGCCGTTGTCGGTCATGTAAAAATGATCTTCTAAACGCACGCCAAATTCATCGGGTATAACTAACATTGGCTCGTTACTAAAGCACATGCCTGGGGCAAGTAGGGTTTTATCACCGCCAACTAAGTATGGCCATTCGTGAATATCTAGCCCAATACCGTGACCCGTTCGATGCGGGCAACCCGGTGTTTGGTACTGCGGGCCTAGCCCTTGCGCTGCTAAATAGTTACGTGCGCCCGCGTCAACGTCTTCGCACGTAGCACCAATTTTGGCTGCGTTAAATGCCGCCATTTGGGCTGCTTTTTCATGATCCCAAAACATTCGTTGGCGTATAGTTGGTTCGCCAAATACATAGGTACGGGTTATATCTGATAGGTAATCGTGTACTTTACAGCCGGTATCTATTAATACCATATCGCCTTTTTTAAGTATTTGGGCATCTTTAACACCGTGCGGAAAAGACGTTGCAACACCAAACAATACAATACAAAAATAGTTACCTGGTGCGCCTACTTTTTGGTGGGCTTGCTTGATAAAGGCTTCTACTTCGGTGGTGGTTATTCCCTCGTAAAGCATGCTTGCTGTGGCTTGATGTACGGCTAAGGTCATATCCATTGCACGCTGCATTAAGCTAAGCTCGTGAACTGATTTATGCATGCGGCAATGCGCAGTTACGGGTTGTGCATTTATGAGTGTTAAACCCGTTTGCGCTTTATTAATGCCGTCGAATATAAAAAATTGCGCGCTTTCATCAATGCCAATGGTTGCGTTTGCATTAATGTTTAACTTTTTTAATACTTCGACAAAAAGTGCATATGGGTTTTCGTGCTCTTGCCACCCGTGAATAGGCCCATCTATAACTTTAAACCCGTTTAATGAACCAATTTCGAAATAAGGTGCAATGTATTGTACTTCACCAAGGGCGGGTAATATTGCGCCAACCATGCGCTCGCTCGCATACCATTTCATACCTGTAAAGTAGGTTAGGTTGGTGCCAGCGTTTAAATAAATTGCATCTATGTTGTTAGCTAGCATATACGCTTGCGCCTTTGCTATACGCTCTAAATGTTCGTCAGCAGCAATAGGGGTCAGCGTTAGCGTCATATTACTTAAGCTTGCCAACGCTTGCTCGCTTGATTGTGTACCTATACCTATAGTGGTCATGTTTTTCTCCTTGGATTTTTAGCTAGTGTGATTAATACCAAGGTAAAATTCAATGTTATGCGATAAGAGGCTGCAATTACTTGCAGCTTTAAGCGCATAACATTCACTTTTTAGCATAAGGTAAGCGAGTTAGTTTGTTACTTGTGTGATAGCTATCAAGGCCGGTTACTGCAACTGTTTCTATTGCTTGTAAATCTAGGAAGCCATCACTTTGCAGTGCTTCTTTATCAACAAAAACATCCATAATTTCGCCAATAACTAGCTCAGTTCCATTGATGGCTAAATGTTGGTTTTCTACAAATTTAACCGAGTATTTTAGGCGGCTTTCTTTTACAAAAGGTGCTGCAAAGTCGTTTAAGTATTCAGGTGTTAAGCCTGTAGCATCAAACTCAGACTCTTCTTTATCGTAACGAGCTGAGGTTTGATGAGCTTGCTTGTAAATTGACTTATTCACTTGGTTAATTGTGTAGGTGCCCGTTTGTAAAATATTTTCAAACGTATGACGCGGCACACTATGAGGGCGTATTATCATCGCTACCAACGGTGGGTTAGCCCCAAGGTGAATAACGGAGCTTACAATCGATAAGTTGGTATTGCCGAGTAAATCTTGCGTGCCAATTAAATTAGCGCTTTTAAAACCCGAAAGCGAGTTGATTAAGTGTGTACGGGTATGTTTTTCAAGTGCGTCTATACGCGCTTTAGTAAAATGCATTAAAAATCCTTACCACGGTATGGTTGAGCCTTGCCAATCTAAGTAAGCAGGTTCACCGTTTAGTTTTAAATCAGGGTTATTGTTTGTTAATTCAAAAAGTTGACCAGCTACAAATTCAGGTGTAAATAATTTACCTTCAGGTACATTTTTTTGAAAGGGCTTTGAAAGTGCTGTATCGGTAGTGCCAGGATGAAACAAAATGAGTTTGGTATTTTTAGCACGACGAGCAAGCTCTATAGCCGCCGTTTTAAATAGCATGTTAAGCGCCGCTTTAGATGCGCGGTAAGTATACCAACCACCTAATTTGTTGTCGTTTATGCTGCCTACGCGCGCACTTAATGCTGTAATAGTACACTGCGTTTTATGTGTTAAAAGCGGCAAAATACTCTGCAAGCAAAGTAGGGGAGTTAGGGTGTTTGAATTTAGAAGTTGGCTAAAATACTCAGCGTCTAAATCCTCCAGCTTTTTTTCGGGCATATGGGTTTCGTTGTGCAGTGTACCATTGAATATAATAACTTGTTGTATATCGGCATTTTGCGCTTTTAGGTAATTAGTAACGCTCGCTAAACTTTGTTTTGTGTAGTCAGTATGCAGGTGGACAACACTTGAACCAGATTCAATACTTTTTGAACTAATACAAACGATCTGATGAGTAGGCGTGTTTATTTGTAAATGTTCTATATATGCATTTGCTATGGCACTGCTTGCGCCGAATAAAACAATGGTTTTCATTTATCACCTTTTGCTTTTAGTCCACATTGGCCGTTACTGCACTGAGTATTTGGCATTAAAAAGCGACTGATGGGGTGCCGATACTTAGCAAATAACAGGTATCCGCAGTCAGCGAAGAAGCGAATTATTGGCAAGCGAAAAATTTTCAACCAGCCGTGTTTACCCACTATTTTCCATGCTTCGTACGTTACATCAAGCCCGTAAATCATTTCACCTGATAGCTTTTGAGCTTGCAGATAAGTCATTGCTTGGTCTTTATCAATATACGAGTAGCGCTCACTAAAGTCGCTCGCGTTAAGATCTTCAAGCGTAATTAGATTTTTAGAATCAGCGTGTTTTAGTTGCTGCATTTCGGTGCTGCAAAGGGGGCAGTTACCATCGTAAAAAATGATCATGTAATTGCTTTGTGATTATTTTATATATATTTTTTTACGACAAGACATTGCAAATGGATCTATTAAATATCCCTACATGATGATATTAATAGTGCCCTACGAAATAAAGGAGAATGATAAATGAGTGAACAATACGCCGCCTTGCGAGGTAATGTAAATTTACTAGGGCAACTTCTAGGACAAACAATTAAAGATGCTCAAGGCCAAGCTATTTTAGATAAAGTAGAAGAAATTCGGGCTTTATCTAAATCATCTCGCAGTGGTAATGAAGACGACAGACAAGCGCTAATAGATGTTTTACATGCGCTTAGTGATGAAGAGCTTTTGCCGGTTGCCCGTTCATTTAATCATTTTTTAAACCTTGCTAATGTAGCAGAACAATTTCATACCGTTTCGCGTTTTAATGACGTTGGCCTTGGTCAACAAAACCCTCTCACTCAAACATTAAAAACGTTAGTTACAAAAGCAGAACAAGGCCAGCTAGATAGTAATCATTTGGCCGAAACACTCTCAAAACTCCACATAAACTTAGTATTAACCGCTCACCCAACCGAGGTGACGCGCCGTACTATTATTAATAAACATGTTGAACTAAGTGATTGCTTAGCGTCGCTTGAGCGAAAAGATAACTTACCGCTAGAGCGAGATGCTATTTTAAATCGTATTGAACAGCTTATTAGCCAGGCTTGGCATACCGACGACATTCGTCGCTCTCGCCCAACGCCAGTTGATGAAGCTAAATGGGGTTATGCGGTAATCGAAAACAGTCTATGGCACGCTGTTCCGCGCTTTTTACGTGAATTTTCAGCCAATGTTAAAGAGCAATTAAGTTTAGAGCTACCAAAAGATTACAGCCCGATTGAGTTCACATCTTGGATGGGTGGAGACCGTGATGGAAATCCATTTGTAACATCGCAGGTTACAGCAGAAGTGCTTGACCATGGTCGTTGGATGGCGCTTAACTTATATATTCAAGATTTAAAAACGTTATGCGCTGAACTCTCTATGTCAGATGCCAGTGATGAGCTTATTGAGTTGGCAGGTCAAGACTTTGAACCATACAGAGCGGTGATCAAAAAGCTTAAAAACCAAGTTGCAGAAACAGTAGCTCATCTTGGCGCTAAAATTAAAAATAAGCGTAGCGATTCACAAGATTTAATTACCGATATTAATCAGCTTAAACACCCTGTAGAGGTCTGCTATCGCTCGTTATTAAAGTGTAATATGAAAGTCGTTGCTGATGGCTTATTGCTTGATTTACTGTACCGTATTAATAGCTTTGGCTTGCGTTTAGCTAAACTCGATGTGCGCCAAGATTCGTCTCGCCACAGCGATGTGTTTTCAGAGCTGACTCGTTATTTAGGTTTAGGCGACTACAACCAATGGCAAGAGCAAGACAAACAAGCTTTTTTACTTACTGAGCTTAACTCTCGCAGACCGCTTATTCCAAAACATTGGCAACCAAGCCCTGATGTTCAAGAAGTGCTAGACACCTTTGATGTTATTGCTAAGCAAGACGAACAAACATTTGGCTTGTATATTATTTCGATGGCGCGAACAGCATCAGACATTTTAGCAGTACAATTATTGCTAAAAGAAAGCGGCTGTAGCTTTGATTTACCAGTAGCACCGTTGTTTGAAACACTCGACGATTTAAACGCAGGCAGTGATGTAATTACTACATTACTTGATAATGTTTGGTATCGCGGGCACATTAAAAACACCCAAAATGTAATGATTGGTTACTCTGATTCTGCTAAAGATGCCGGCATGATGGCAGCTGGTTGGGCCCAGTACGAAGCAATGGACAAACTAGTACAACTTGCTGATGAGCGTGGTATTGAACTTATTTTATTCCACGGACGTGGTGGCACAGTAGGGCGTGGCGGTGCACCTGCCGCACAAGCGCTGCATTCACAACCGCCAGGTTCGTTAAAAGGGGGGTTGCGTGTAACCGAGCAAGGCGAGATGATCCGCTTTAAATTTGGTTTACCCGATGTAGCACTGCAAAGCTTAAATATTTACGCAGGCGCGGTACTACAAAGTAACTTATTACCGCCGCCGGAGCCAAAACCGCAGTGGCGCGAAGTAATGAAGCTAATAAGTGAGGAGTCGTGTGAACACTACCGTAATGTAGTTCGCCACGATGAAAACTTTGTACCTTACTTTAGAATGGCAACACCTGAGCTTGAGCTGTCTAAGTTGCCGCTTGGCTCGCGTCCTGCAAAACGTAATCCTAATGGCGGTGTTGAAAGCCTGCGTGCTATTCCATGGATTTTTGCGTGGAGTCAAAACCGTTTAATGCTTCCGGCATGGTTAGGTGCGTTAACAGGCTTAAAGGCTGCGCTTAATAAGTACGGCGCAGAAACTCTAACCGAAATGAGCTTACAGTGGCCGTTCTTTAGATCGCGCTTAGAAATGCTAGAAATGGTATTCAGTAAAGCCGATTGCTGGTTGAGTGAGCATTACGACAATGCGCTGGTGGAAGATATGTACAAACCATTGGGTGTAACACTTCGTAAAGAGCTTCAAGAAGCTATTAGCTTGGTGCAATCACTTAGCCCACAAAAAAGCCTGCTAGCCGAACAACCTTGGATTAAGGAGTCGATTAGTTTACGTAATCCGTATACCGATCCACTTAACTTACTACAGGTTGAGCTTTTACGCCGTGCTCGCTCAGAGGAAAAACGAAACGAAGGTGACATTGATAATGCGTTAATGATCACTATGACAGGTATAGCTGCAGGTATGCGTAATACCGGCTAACACTTTATTTTGTTAGGTATACCTATTGGTATTAAAAGGGAGCACGCGATGTGCTCCCTTTTTTTGCGTTAAATAGGCTGGTATTTAACACCCTAACCTTTTAAACTACTTAGCCATTGAATAATTAAAAAATGTTATGGCTTCAGCAACTTTTACTGTACAGCAAGATACAGCACTTACAAATTCGCACATCACATTAAACGTAGCGCAAACAGCGTCATTACGTAGTCAATTAAAATCACAACGTGGCATATTAAATTCTAGTAATATTAAAGCGTTATGCGCTCAACTCAATGTGTCTGATGATGCATTACTACAAGGTTTAGTACCTTTAGCTTCTGAGTATGCCGTTGCGCCAGTGTCAGATTTTCATGTAGGCGCAATTGTTAAAGCACTTGATGAAAACGGTGAGGTAAACTTTTACTTTGGTGCAAATGTAGAGTTTGATCATCAAGCATTGAGTTTAGTGGTTCATGCAGAGCAATCGGCTATAAATAACGCATGGTTAAACGGCGCTAAAAAAATAGTTAAAATTGCGATTAGCGATGCGCCTTGTGGGTATTGTCGCCAGTTTATGAACGAACTAGCTGATGCGAAAGAGTTTGATATTTTACTTCCTGATCAGCAATTTAAACTTGCTGAATTACTGCCGCATTCATTTGGACCTACCGATTTAGGTAACGAATTTAGCTTATTTAACCCAAAACCACAGCAAGGTAATTTTAGCTTTGATGGCTTTGATGGCTTTGATGGCTTTGATGGCCTTGATGAAACCCTTGCGCGTTTTGCACTTAATGCGTACGTGCCTTACAGCCAAAACTTTAGCGCCGTAAAAATAAGTACATTTAGTGATGGTGATTTTTACGGAAGTTACGCCGAAAATGCAGCTTACAGTCCAAGTTTATCGCCACTACAAAGTGCACTAAGTCAGTTCTTTTTAGCTGGGCTTAGCTTTAACGAAAGTACAGTAAAATCAATTACACTTTTAGAAACCGCAGGCCATGAAAACCAAGCGGGTGTAGCACGTGCTGTACTTGCAAGTTTTAAAAATCTACCGGCAATAGAAGTAATTAGCGCTCAGCTAAAATAACCTCTTAAAAACAATAAAGCACAGCCAGAGCTGTGCTTTACAATTTTATCTATTGAGTTTACTTGGTATTAATCAAGTAATACTTTAGCTGCTTCTAATACGACTGCTACAGATTTACGCTCAATTTCACCGTGGTCTACATTTGGTATTTCTTGGCGAGTACGGTTAACAAGTACGCCTGCTACACATGCTGCTTGTAAACCAAGGGCTGCACACATAGTAAATAATGTTGCCGATTCCATTTCGTAGTTCATTACGCCCAGTTTTTGCCACTCTTCGCAGCTACCTTGTAGTGATTTAGGAACGTAACCAGAATGCGTATCGTAACGCTCTTGTCCTGGGTAGAATGTATCGCTTGATGCCGTAATACCAATGTGGAAATCGATATTTAAGTTTTTACATGCTTGTACCATAGCTTGTGTTGCATAAAAGTCAGATACAGCAGGGTAGCTAAGTGGTGCAAAATGTTGGCTTGCACCGTCTAAACGTACAGACGCTTGGCTAATTAAAATTTCGCCTTCGTTAATGTGTGGCTGAATTGCACCGGTTGTACCAATACGTAAAAATTTACGCACGCCAAGTTGTGCTAATTCTTCTACTGCAATCGACGTAGATGGGCCACCAATACCCGTAGAACAAACAACCACAGAGTGGCCGTTTAGTTGGCCTAAGTAAACATGAAACTCACGAGTTTGAGCTAGGCAGGTTGGGTTGTCTAGGAATTGAGAAATACGTGCTGCACGATCTGGATCGCCCGGTACAATCGCAAGTTTTGCACTTTTAAGATCGTCAATACATAGTCCTAAGTGAAATACCTTTTCCATAGCTAAGCCTTTTTATAATAAATTGTTGTCAATCTAGCATCATTGCTAGAAACGTTTATTAAGTACAGGACGATTGTCCGTTTTATCTTAACTCCTTCAATTAAGTCTTAATAATTTTAAGGGCTAATTTGATTTATTCATCAACTATGAATATTCAATCAAGTACTAATATACGTAGCCTTGTTACGCTGTTGACATGTTCAAGCAGACATAATAAGTATCACCCAAGCGCGTAACTACGATTAAATGGATGATTACAAATTTTCATTAATATCAAATAAATTCAATGGCTTAATATTGTAGTGAACACGTGAAAACTAACGTGTTTACTGATATTAAGCACTGACTTGTTTAGCAAAGTGACATTTATTTGAAGTTTAGGCACTTTTAGTGATTTTGCATAACTAATCAAAAGTAATCAAAACTAATTAGCTACGTACAGAATAAAAACCGAAGGAGTTTATTATGAGCACACAATTTGAAGCATTTAAAAACAAAGTTGAGCACTGTTTGTGCGCACCGGGCGATGGCGTATACACAGTAAATACTGCAAAAGAGCGCAAAGCCGCACTGCGTAATAAACTTTACGGACAAACTGAAAACGTTGATAACTTGTGGCGCGAGTCTTTAAACGAATTACCAAGCTCACCACATAAAGCCGTTATGTTAGGTATTAGTTCAGACTGTGGCGGTGGGATTTTACGCGGCGCAAACTGGGGGCCATTGTTTGTGCGCTCAGCTTTAATTGATCAGCAACCGCAGTGTCATTCGTTTGATTTAGGTGATGTTCGTGTAATTCCACATTTACTTCATGACAAATACCTAAATGATGCAACCATTTCTAATTGCCAAAAAGCCTTATATGGTGATGAAGATAACGACTATTACGTAAGCCCGTTATCAATCACTGAAGATGTCTGCGACAGTTTTTACGCAACGTTTAAAGATAAAGGATTATTTGGTATTGGTGGCGATCACTCAATTAGTTACCCACTTACTAAAGCGTACTTAAAAGCAAAACGTGAGCAAGGTAAGCGCACGGCTATTATTCATTTTGACGCGCATACCGATTTACTTGTGGAGCGCTTAGGTATTGATTTATGTTTTGGCTCGTGGTGTACACATATATTAGAGTTTTTACCGGCACCGCATCATTTAATACAATTTGGTATACGCTCAAGTGGCAAGCCTAAAGCGCACTGGGAAAGTACCTTTGGCGTTAAGCAACATTGGGCACATGAAATCATTGAGCGCGGCTCAGCAGCGGTTGCTGCCGACGCTATTGCTCAGTTAAAAGCCGATAACGTTGATGAAGTATATGTAAGCTTTGATATTGATGCGCTTGATGCCGAGTTTGCATCTGCCACAGGTACGCCAGAACATAATGGTTTAACACCACAGCATGCGCTTGATATTTTATCAGCCATTGCGGATGAGTTTCCAATTACGGGGGCTGATATGATGGAAATAGCGCCATTCACCGACAGTTCGCTTGTTGGCCAGTCTAGTTCTGAAACAACGCTCAAAGAAGGCGCTAAAATATCGGCCTTTTTAATCAACGCAATGAACAAGTAAATTGGTCGTGCTTATACACTACTAAAAACTAGCAGTTCGCAGAGCCTCAGCTATATTTATTAATATACTTATCATGGGGCTCAGTTAAATGAAGTGGTTTATCTTTTTACTGTGCGTTATCTGTATTAAGGTTAACGCCACTGAAATTACAATCGTAACGGAAGTATTTCCGGACTTTCAGTACATCAATGAAGATAACAAACTCATTGGCCGCTCTGTCGATAAAGTTCATAAAGCGCTAGAAGGTACAGGTATAAATTACACTATGTTTGCCTATAGTTGGGCCATATCGTACAACGCAACATTACGTGATAAAAACACCTGTATATTTTCGATAGTGCGACTCCCTAATAGAGAGAATAAGTTTACTTGGATAGGCGAGCTAGAAAGCTTTGACTCTGCTATATATGGGCTTAAGTCCAGAGGTATAAAGTTAAATACTCTCAATGATGCCAAAAAGTATAAAATAGCAGTACTGCGTGATAACTTTAGTCATCATTATTTGTTAGAGCGTGGCTTTAGCGAAAGTAAGCATTTATTACTTATAGATAGCCTAGACAAAATAGATAAACTTATTAGTACTCGCGACGATATTCTAGATTTTGTTGTGCTTAGTAAAAAGCAATTTGACTATCGAATTCAAGCTGAGCCAAGGCTTAAATTACTTGAACCTGTTCTGAGTTTGAATACAACACAATCCCCTTTGTACTTTGCTTGCAATATTAATATGGATCCTGCCTTAGTTACGCAATTAAAAGCTGCATTTTAAAATATTAGAACAGTAAAATAAGTGGTTTTATTAATATAACACCATGAAATATAATTACTTTAATATATTTTTTAAATTTAAATTGCTGCGTTTAAAAAACCGACTATAATCAGCTGCTTTTGTTTCAAAAGCACTAACTTTTTTGGAGCGTTAAATGGGTGATTTAATCGGGATTAGCTTATTGATCTTGATCAGTGCGTTGTTTGCTATGTCAGAAATAGCAATTGCGGCGTCGCGTAAAATAAAACTGCGAGTAATGGCAGATGAAGGAAATATAAAAGCAGCAGCGGTATTAAAGCTACAAGAAAATCCAGGGGCTTTTTTTGCCATGATCCAAATAGCACTCAACGCGATTGCGATATTGGGTGGTATTGTGGGCGAGCAGGCTTTATCTCCTTATGTTGAAAGCGTGTTGGTACTATTTTATCAAGGCGCACATGTAGAGAAAATTAGCTTTTTATTTTCGTTTTTTACTATTACGTCTTTGTTTATATTGTTCGCCGATTTAATGCCCAAACGCTTAGCGATGATCATGCCAGAAGCAGTCGCTGTGAGAGTGGTGACTATAATGCGTTGGGTGACCTTTGCCTTAACCCCGTTAGTGATGTTTTTTAATGGTGTAACTAACTTTGTACTGCGCTTATTTAAAGTACCTGCAGAGCGGGAAGACAATGTAACAACTGAAGATATTGTTGCGATGATGGATGCAGGTGCTGCATACGGAAGCTTGCAAAAGCAAGAGTATGAATTAATAGGCAATGTGTTTGATTTAGAAGCGCGGTTTTTATCAAGTGTAATGACGCCACGCGACCAAATTGTCTATTTTGATTTAAACGAATCGAGTCATGATATTGCGACTAAAATTATTGATCATCCTCATAATCACTTTTTAGTGGTGTCAGGGAGCTTAGATAAGTTACATGGCTCTGTTGAATCAAAAGATATTTTACGACAAGTATTAAAAGGTGAAGCAGCCAATATAAATGATGAGTTGATTGATAAAGATGTTTTTTATTTACCCGAGACATTAAGCCTATCAGAAGCATTAAATGCCTTTAAAAGTGCAGCCAAACCGTTTGCCGTTGTTGTTAATGAATACGCTTTATCGGTCGGTATCGTTACGGTAAAAGACTTAATGAAAGGCTTTATGGGGGATTTAATAACTCACCAAGGCGATGAATTAATTATAGAACGCGATCAAGACTCTTGGTTAGTTGATGGTTTAACTCCGATTAGCGATTTAGCAAAACTGCTGGACATAGAAGAGTTTCCTGAGCAAATGCACTATGAAACCGTTGCAGGCTTTTTAATTTACAATATGAAGCGAATACCCAAGCGTGCGGAACATTTAACCTTTTCAGGCTTTAAATTCGAAGTGGTTGATGTAGAGGGTATTAGGGTAGAGCAGTTATTAGTTTCAAGAGTTATTACTTAGCATAGTGCTAATATCCTTTAAAATAAGGTGCGCTTTAGTTTTTATATAAATAGCCAAGCTGTATTTGCTTGGCTTTTTTGTGTCTGTTAAACACTTCGTTTCTAAAATGAGATATTATTTCAGTATGTTCAGTTGTTTTATTTTCATACAGTCTTGATTCTATTTTCATCTAATTAACATTAAATGCAACCTAAGACGTATATTGTACTGAGGAGTGTAAGTTTGTGTAAATTTCTTCTAATTAAGATTCATTCTCAGCGCGTTTTAATTTAGAATGATCGTTCACTCTAAACTAAAAGGTATTTAACATGCAGCGTTCCCGCATCGCTTTATTTGTATTGTCCGCCCTCGTAGGTTCTGTTGCTTTAACTGGTTGTGACCAAGCAACTGAGCAGTCACAAGCTTCAGCTCCTCAAGCTGTGCCAGTGGGTGTACTCACATTAAAAAGCCAAGCGCTTACTCTCAAAAAAGAACTTCCTGGGCGTATCAGTGCATTTCAAATTGCTGAAATTCGCCCACAAGTAAGTGGTATTGTGCAATCTCGTTTATTTGTCGAAGGTAAAGAGGTTAAGCAAGGCCAAGCACTGTATCAAATAGACCCAGCTACATTTGAAGCAGACCTTGCAGCAAGTGAAGCGAGCGTTGCACGCGCAGAGGCAAGCATCGCCAGCTCTAAATCAAAAGCATCACGTTACGGCGAACTCTTAAAAATCAAAGCAGTGAGTCAACAAGATTTTGACGAAGCGGATGCTGCGTACAAACAAGCAAATGCTGAATTATTAACGGCTAAAGCCCAGTTAAAATCAGCGCAAATTAACCTTGATTACAGCCATGTGTCTTCCCCTATTAGTGGCCAAATTAGTAAATCAAGCGTAACAGTGGGTGCACTAGTAAGTGCAAATCAAAGTACAGCACTTGCAACGGTGACTCAATTAGACCCAATTTATATTGATTTAACACAATCGAGCAATGAGTTGACGCAACTTAAAAAAGCGATTGCATCTGGCCGTTTAGGTATTGATGCAAACAGCCAAACAGATGTTGAATTAATAATGGAAGATGGCTCGGCGTATTCTCACAAAGGAACGTTGCAGTTCTCAGAAGTGACTGTTGACCCAAGTACCGGCTCTGTAACTTTGCGCGCTAAATTCCCTAACCCTGAAAAGCTATTATTACCAGGCATGTATGCACGTGCATCTATTGTTGAAGGCGTTAAAGCGGATGCGATTTTAGTACCGCAACGGGGTGTAAGCCGTAACAACAAAGGCGAGCCAACAGCAATGGTTGTCAGTAAAGACAATAAAGTAGAAAGTCGCGTGTTAAAAGTGGATAGAACCGTTGGTTCAGATTGGCTTGTTACTGATGGCCTAAGTGATGGCGATAAATTAATTGTAGAAGGCTTACAAAAAATTCGCCCGGGTGCGCCAGTGAGTCCTTCTGAAATTCAGTCATCTACAAAAGCTGATAAAGCGCAATAACGGAGAGTTGTAATGTCACGATTTTTTATCGACAGGCCCATTTTTGCATGGGTACTGGCAATAGTAGTGATGCTAGCAGGTATTTTGGCTATACAAAGCTTGCCAATTGCACAGTATCCGTCAATTGCACCGCCAGCAATTAGTATTACGGCAACGTACCCTGGTGCATCTGCACGTACGCTTGAAGATACGGTTACGCAAGTTATAGAGCAAAAAATGAAGGGGCTTGATGGCTTACTTTATATGTCATCAACGTCTGAATCGAGCGGTTCAGCAACGCTTACTCTTTCATTTAGTGCCGAAACAGACCCTGATATTGCACAAGTTCAAGTGCAAAATAAATTAGCGACTGCAACACCACTTTTACCTGAAGAAGTACAAAGGCAAGGTGTCGTTGTTGCAAAGTCTGCTCGTAACTTTTTGATGGTATTAGGTTTTGTGTCTAAAGATGGCAGTATGACTAACATCGATATTGGTGATTATGTATCATCAAACGTGCAAGATATTGTTTCACGTGTTGAAGGTATAGGTGAAGTGCAATTATTTGGCTCACAATACGCTATGCGAATTTGGTTAGACCCTTCAAAACTGCAAAATTACAAACTAACGCCAGCGGATATTAGCGCCTCAATTAGCGCGCAAAATGCACAAGTATCTGCGGGCCAATTAGGAGGGATGCCAGCAGTTGCTGGGCAGCAACTTAATGCAACGGTGACAGCGCAAAGTCGTTTACAAACGGCCGAGCAGTTTGAGAATATTTTAGTAAAAACAAATCCTGATGGCTCTTTTGTCCGCCTTGAGGATGTTGCACGTGTAGAGTTGGGTGGCGAAAGCTACCGTGTTGTAGCACGCTACGATGGACAACCTGCTTCGGGTTTAGGTATTAAATTGGCCAGTGGCGCGAATGCACTTGATGCAGCAGCAGGCGTTAAAGCCGCAATTGAAGAGTTAAAACCTTATTTTCCTGAAGGGTTAGACGTAGTTGTACCCTATGACACTACACCATTTGTATCTTTATCAATTGAAAAAGTAGTTCATACGCTTATTGAAGCGGTTATTTTAGTGTTTGTCGTCATGTATTTGTTTTTACAAAACTTCCGAGCAACGCTTATTCCGACCATTGCCGTGCCTGTGGTATTGCTTGGTACGTTTGGTATTTTGTACGCATTTGGTTATTCAATCAATACGTTAACCATGTTCGCGATGGTGCTTGCCATAGGCTTACTTGTGGATGATGCGATTGTTGTAGTCGAAAACGTTGAGCGCTTAATGACCGAAGAGAAGCTATCGGCACTTGAAGCTACGCGTAAATCTATGGATGAAATTAAAGGCGCGTTGGTCGGTATTGCCATGGTACTTTCTGCGGTATTTATACCAATGGCGTTCTTTAGCGGCTCTACTGGGATTATTTATCGTCAATTTTCTATAACACTGGTATCTGCGATGGGGTTATCGGTTTTAGTGGCCCTAATTTTAACACCTGCATTGTGTGCAACGCTTTTAAAACCAAGCCATGTACATAACAATAACACGTTATTTGGCCGATTTTTTACAGGCTTTAACCGTGGTTTTGATAAAACAAACTCAGGTGCACAAAGTTTTGTGGGCCGTATGCTTACGCACTCTAAGCGCTATCTGCTTATTTATGGCGTGATTGTGGGCGGCATGGTTTATGTATTCTCAAGCTTACCAACGGCATTTTTGCCTGACGAAGACCAAGGTATTTTGTTTAACCAAGTGTCATTACCGGCAGGCTCTACAACACAAGAAACACTTGAGGTTGTTAAAAAAGTAGAAAACCATTTCTTAAATGATCAATCCGAAGCAGTAAACGGTATTTTTACCGTGACTGGTTTTAGTTTTGCAGGTTCTGGCCAAAACTCAGCGATTGCGTTTGTTAACTTTAAGCATTGGGATGAGCGTCAGCGAGATGATTTATCTGTTAAAGCGGTTGCAGGTAAAGCAATGGGCTACTTTTCAACAATAAAAGAAGCCTTTGTTTTTGCATTTCCACCGCCGGCAATTGTTGAGCTGGGTACGGCCAATGGCTTTACTCTCTTTTTACAAGACCGTGTTGGCCTTGGACATGATGATTTATTAGCGGCAAGAAACCAATTATTAGGTATGGCGAGCCAAAGCCCAATTTTAGCGGGCGTACGTCCAAATGGACAAGAAGACATGCCAGAACTTCAACTTGATGTAGATTTAGCTAAAGCTGAAGCACTTGGTGTTTCACAAGGTGATATAAACAGCACGCTTGCCACCGCTTGGGGTAGTAGTTATGTAAATGACTTTATAGACCGTGGTCGCGTGAAGAAAGTATACCTACAAGGTGATGCGCAATCGCGTATGGTGCCTGAGGATCTAAACAAGTGGTATGTGCGCAATGATAATGGCGACATGGTGCCTTTTTCAGCTTTTGCTAGCTCGTTTTGGACATACGGTTCACCACGCTTAGAGCGTTACAATGGTTTTTCAGCAATGGAAATTCAAGGTAGTGCAGCGCCTGGTTACAGCACGGGACAAGCAATGGATGAAATGGAGCGATTAGTTAAACAGCTGCCTAATGGTATTTCGTCTGAGTGGACCGGTATTTCATTCCAAGAGCGCTCAAGTAGTGGTCAAGCACCCTTATTATATGGCTTATCGCTGTTGTTTGTATTTTTATGTTTAGCCGCGCTTTATGAAAGTTGGTCGGTACCATTTGCGGTAATGATGATTGTACCACTGGGTATATTTGGTGCGATTATGGCGGCACTCGCTGGTGGCTTATCTAACGATATTTACTTGCAGGTAGGCTTGTTGACTACCATTGGTTTGGCATCTAAAAATGCGATACTTATTGTTGAGTTTGCGATTCATAAAATGGAAGAAGGGCTTGGTTTAGTTGATGCTGCTATTGCAGCTGTACGCTTACGTTTGCGCCCAATACTCATGACTTCGATGGCCTTTATTTGTGGTGTTTTACCACTAGCAATAGCCTCAAGTGCGGGTTCTGGTGCGCAAAATGCGTTAGGTATTTCGATTATTGGCGGCACACTCGCATCATCAATATTAGTTGTTGTATTTGTACCGTTATTCTTTGTGTTAGTTCGCCGTATATTTCCTGGTAAAACTAACGAAACAACAAAGGAGAGCGCAGAATGAGCATTAAAACATTCAGCCTAAGTGCAATTGCTTTATTGGTGCTAAGCGGTTGTCAATTAGCGCCAGAGCAAAAAGACCTTGTGCTACCAGTATCTGATGCTTATGCATCAGGTACTGCGCAAAGCGCTGCGCAGCAATTAAATTGGCAGCAGTTTTTTAATGATGAAAAACTACAAACGTTAATTAGCCAAAGTCTTGAGCATAATAAAGACATGCAAATTGCAGTGCTTAATGTGCAGCGTGTGCGTGGTTTGTATCAAATTGAAGACTCTGCTTTGTATCCGTCTCTTGATTTAAATGCATCAGGTACGCGTCAGCGCTTACCTGCTGATTTAGCGGGGACTGGCGATGCTACTATTAGCTCGCAGTACAGTGCAACAGTGGGTATTACCTCCTACGAGTTAGATATTTGGGGCAAAGTGCGTAACCAATCAGCGCAAGCCCTGCAAAATTTATACTCTACAGAGCTTAGCCAATACAGCACGCAAGTGTCGTTAATTTCAGAGTTGGCAAATGCATGGCTCAATTACGCGACGGATTTACAACTGCTAGAGCTTGCAAAAGAAACGCTCACCTCTCAGCAAGAGTCATTATCGCTTACGCAAAAAAGCTTTGATTTAGGTGCAACTTCTTCAATTACCCTTGAGCAGCTTAGAAGTACAGTTGCTACAGCAAAAGTAGACATAGCAACGTACAAGCGTTTGTTAAAGCGTGATAAAAGTGCCCTAGATTTATTAGTGGGTAAATCTGTTTCAGCTGATTTACTGCCAGATAAAGACTTGACTAACTTGATCAGCATGCCAGAAGTACCCGTTGGTTTACCGTCTGACTTGTTATCGCAGCGCCCTGATATTAAAGCCGCTGAGCATTTAATGCTTGCTGCAAATGCCAATATTGGTATTGCACGTGCGGCGTTTTATCCAAGCATTAGCTTAACAGCCAATGCCGGCTCTGCTTCAAGTGATTTAAGTGGCTTGTTTGATTCAGGCTCGGGTACATGGAGTTTTGTGCCGTCAATTAGCTTACCTATTTTTAATATGGGACGTAACCAAGCAAATCTTGATGTAGCAAAAGCAGATCAAGAAATTGCGGTAGCAACGTATCAGCAAAAAATTCAAAATGCATTTCGCGAAGTTGCTGATGCACTTGCCGATAGAGAGGGCTACCAAGAGCAATTAAGTGCACTTGATATGCTTATAAGTAGCCGACAAATCACGTTTGATTTATCAAAAATGCGTTACGAAAAAGGTGCAGATAGCTACTTGCAAGTACTTGATGCTCAGCGTACATGGTACGGCGCACAACAGCAGTTAATTGCGGGTCAACAAGCGTATCTTGCGAGTCAAATTAACTTGTACAAAGCGCTTGGTGGCGGATGGAACGTAACCAGTGAAATAACTCAGGAAGAGAAATAATATATGCGGCTTTTTAAAGCCGCATTACAATTTATATGGCGAGACTATTTATAGCTCTTGCTTTACTGAGCTTATAACTTGGTAGTGGAGTTGAACATGAAGCCTAAAGCAAAAAGGCAAACTGATCCCGCGATAGCACTGGCTAGGCGTGAGCAAATATTAGCGGCTGCTGCAGAGTGTTTTCGCCGAAAAGGTTACCACGGTGCAGGTATGGCAGAAATATCTAAAACGGCAGGGATGAGTGCAGGCCATATTTATAATTACTTTGAAAGCAAAGAAGCCATTATAGAAAGCATTATTGAAAAAGATATGGAAGAAATGTTCTCTATCTTTCAAAAGTTTGAAGATCACCCCGGTGATGTTTTAGCAGCTCTTTTAGATGGCTTAAATATTGGTGTGCAACGACACATGGATACGGGCTCGTGTGTTATTGATTTAGACATGATGGCAGAAGCAGGTCGTAATATGAAAGTCGCTACTCTTTTGCGCGAAACTGATATTCAAGCAAGAGGGCGCATGAGGCAGCTTTTAACAAGCGAGCGAAGTGCGCTCAAAGACATTGATGAGCTTGAACTTGAAAGCCGAATTAATGTTATTTTTTCGATGATGGCAGGGTTATTACTCAGAAAGTTACTTTACCCTGAACTAACCGAAGAAACGGTATTAATAGCGCTTCGCCCTGCGATGAAAACATTACTGATGCCATTTGATAAAGCCCAGTAACGTTAAAAATAGATAACTAAAAGTAAGCTAGCCAATACCTTGGCTAGCTTTTTTATTTTAGCCCACAAATTTGTCCATCAGTATCTCCTTGCTCTTTTGCGCTAAAAAGAGGGCGTTGGTTACCGTTATCCACAGTGGTCCTGTTTTCTTATTATCATTGAGTAAACGTTTGAAATGGTGATTTGGAGGCAAAAATTGCTATTCAACTTGAACTTTGGTTAAGAGAATTACTAACGTATTGAACCATATTTATTTTTCTCTAACCATTTATTTTCCAGAGTTCAAGTTATTTATACTGGCTGAGTTATACGTTAATACAAGCAACAACCGTTAAGATATTGAAACTAAACATGTAGGTATAATTTATTCACATGTCTGTAAAAAGTGCACAAAGAATGAGGATACTTGAGGGAGTGTATTTTATTATTTTAAATATCAGTTGGTTAAGATATATTTTTGAGTTTTAAGTGTTTTTTATATGGCGTGATACTTGCACAAGAATTTATACAGCCGTTTAAATTAAGATTAAAAAACGGGATTATTTATAACAAGGAGAAATTATGTGGGCTGCAATTGGTTATTCACTTTTAGCACTACTGCTTATTTTTATTGGTTGGGAAGTGGACTCTGTTTATTTTGCTATTATTTTTTATTGGACTGCACTGTCACTTTTATTAGTGAGTACCGCATATATTTTTAATACTGCAAAAATATTTAGAAAACGTGAAAATGGGGTGATCCCTTTTTATATACGCTGGGCGTTTGTGCCATTTCTGCTTGGTGTACAAATCTATAATGCTTGGTCACGTAAGCGCGATAAAGTACCGCCCATTCAACAAATAAACGAAAATCTATTTTTAGCTTGCCGATTATTCCCCTCAGATATAGATACATTAAAAAGTAACGGGATCACGGCTATTTTAGATGTAACGTGTGAATTTGACGGCCTCGAATGGAGCTCTACGCAAGAAAGTATTGATTACTTAAATATTCCGGTACTCGATCATAGTATTCCTACCCATTCGCAGTTAAATCAGGCTATTAATTGGATACATCACCATATTAAAGAAAATCATCGCGTTGTTGTACATTGCGCTTTAGGGCGTGGGCGTTCAGTTTTTGTTATGGCGGCTTATTTATTGAGTCAAAATAAAAATGCAGATGTACATGAAGTGCTTGCACAAATAAAAGAAACCCGCGAAACCGCAAACTTAAATAAGCATCAGCTTCGTCATCTAGCTAAACGCCATAAAAAAGGCGAACTGCTGATTAAAAACAAAGCCGTTTTAATTGCAAACCCTGTATCGGGTACACGATTATGGCAAGAAAAAGAGCATTTAATTGTTGCGCGGCTATCGGCTTATTACGATTTGAAAGTACTTACTACTTCAAAAGAGGTTAATGGTATTGAGCTTGCTAAACAGGCAATTGCGCAAAATCCAGATATTATAATAGCGTGTGGTGGCGATGGTACCGTAGCAGAAGTTGCAAGCATACTTGTAAATACACGATGTAAACTAGGTATCATCCCAATGGGTACAGCGAATGCACTAGCCCATGTATTAATGGGTATTAGCTCTAAATTTATTCCTGTAGAACAAGCTTGTGATTTAATTATAGATGGTCAAACAAGCCTAATAGATACTGCTTATTGCAATAATGAATTGGTATTGTTGCTTGCGGGTATTGGCTTTGAGCAGTCAATGATTGAAAAAGCAGATAGAAAATCCAAAAATAAATCAGGGCAACTTGCTTATTTGAACGGCTTTTTTCAAGCCTTTAACGAGCAAAAATCATTGTTACTTAACGTAAAGCTTGATGACAATGAACCTCAAGAAATTTGCACCAATAGCTTTATTGTGGCTAATGCTGCGCCTTTTACAACGTTATTGGCGCAAGGTGGCGGGCAACCTGATCATAGTGACGGACTACTCGATGTAAATTGGTTAACACCAAATAATGAAGATTCAACTACAGTACTAAGTATTGCAGAATTGATGTTTAGTAGTTTAACGCAAACACATTTAGCAATAAATTCGCACCATACAAATGCTAAAAGGGTCGAGGTTACAGGCGAAGGAGAGCTTAAGTACGTACTTGACGGTGAGGTTAAAACAGCTCAAAAACTGGTTATTACTATTGAACCAGCCTCATTAAATGTGATTTGCAAAGAGCAATAAATCGCGCTTGCTACAATCAAAAAAGGAGCTAAATTAGCTCCTTTTTTATATCATTTTTTAATTGATGGCCAAACAAAACCTGTAGTATCCGGCGCTTGAGAAGATGTTTCTCTTGGTGCACTTTTTGGTCTACGAATAGGTTTGTTATTTATAGTGTGAATATAAAGTGCTTCCACTTTATCGCGAGCCCAAGGCGTTTTACGCAAAAACTTTAAACTCGATTTAATGCTCGGTTGATCAGTAAAGCATTTGATTTTTACTTGCTCGCCAAGTGTTCTCCAGCCAAGTCGCTGTTCTAACTCAACAAGTATTTGTTCTAACGTTACCCCATGTAAAGGGTTTTTAGGTTGATTATCCATAGCCATACTACTTATTTAAACTGCGTGTATTGTAGCTCAAATCAGCTTTTAGCGCTAATTCACAGTGATTTTTTTAGGAGCTGTTGGGTAAATAGCATTACCTTGTTTATCTATTTTAAGCCAAATGAGTTGGCTGTTACTGTGCTGGGGTGTTTTAGCACCGCACAAAAGTGTAAATGAGTGAATTTGTATTAACGCCCCTTCGCTATAGCGTTTGTTGTCATACCAACAGTTTGATTCTTCATTTACAAACTGGTTTGCATCAATAATTGAATGGGTTTTAAGCGTTGTTGCTTCACTAAGTATTGAATACGATAAGCTGCTAAAACAAAAACATAGAATTAAAAAGTTACGCATTAGAGGCCTTTAAATAGGGGGTAAAAATAATACATTAAGCTAAAAAACGTGCTAGTGTAAAGTACACAAAGTGATTTAATTATAAACTTAGTTATTCACAGAACAATAATAAGGTGCACACAATGCAATTTAATCAAACAATGATCGAAGAATTCACACTATTAGCAAAATTCCCTCGCGACAGTAAAATGCAAGGTATTAAATTACATTCAGACGCAGAGCCAAGCTTACTTAGCGCAGCGCAACGTTTATTTGAAAAAGGGATTATAGATAGCCCAGATGGCGGATATTTAACTGATCTGGGCTTAGATTTAATTGAGCACATTACGGTTATTCATAGTGCGCTACAAAGCTAGCTAACCTGAACTCTGGTTAGTTACTGAACTAGCTTAATTTGCATCGGGTTGATTTTGCGGTGCAGCATCATTAAATGCAGCTAATTTATTACAGTGTTCGTAAATGGCTGCAATTTTTGGATAAGCGCTCATATCTACGTTAAAACGAATTGCATTAAATACTTGCGGCACTAAACAAATGTCAGCAAGTGTTGGTTGGTCACTAAAGCAGTAGTCATCATTTTCGTTTAGCATCAGTTCTATTTTTTCAAAACCAACTTCTATCCAATGTCGATACCACTTATTTTTAGCCTCATCATCAACACCTAATTCGTTCGATAAATACTTCAGCACGCGTAAATTATTAACAGGATGAATATCGCAAGCAATGGCAAAGCTTAAGTTTCTTATTTGCGACTTTTGCCACGCAGTCCCTGTAATTAATGGCGATTGCGGATAAGTTTCATCTAGCCATTCCAGTATTGCAAGCGATTGTGCTAAAACACCATTATCGGTTTCAAGTGCAGGTAGTAACCCTTGCGGATTAGTCGCTAAGTATTCTTCCCCAAGCTGCTCCGATTTTAAAAGGTTAACAATAGCAAGTTCATGATCGATTGCTTTTAAGTTAAGCGCTATACGCACTCTATAAGCCGCTGATGAGCGAAAGTAGCTGTATAATTTCATAATTAATCCTGTGAACCTGTAAATTGTTTTTTAATAGTACGCCAGCAATCGGTGTAGTTTAGTTGGCGCTCTTTACCTTCTAATGCATATTTTGTCGGTGAAATTATATAGCGCGACTCAAACATAAAGGCCAATGTGTTTTCGTATTTTTGTGGTGTAAGCTCAGCGTTTGAGGCTTTTTCAAATACGTCGGCTTCAGGTCCATGTGGCGACATACAATTGTGTAAACTTGCGCCACCAGGTACAAAACCATGCTCTTTTGCATCATACACACCTTCAATCAAGCCCATAAATTCACTCATAATATTGCGGTGATAATAAGGCGGGCGAAATGTATTTTCGGCTACCATCCAACGCGGTGGAAATATCACAAAATCGACATTTGCCATACCCTCAGTAGCAGAAGGAGAGGTTAGCACAGTGAATATAGATGGGTCGGGATGATCAAAACTTACTGTATTCATCACATTAAAACGCGATAAGTCGTATTTATAGGGGGAGCTGTTACCTGTCCATGCAACCACATCAAAAGGAGAGTGCTTAATTTCACAGCTAAATAAATTACCGTTAAATTTAGAAACAAGCTCAAAGTCACCTTCTTTATCTTCAAAGGCAGCAACGGGGTATTGAAAGTCTCTGTCGTTGGCATAACCGTTTGCACCAACAGGTCCTCGCTCGGCAAGCTCAAGAGCATGGCCATAATTTTCACAAATATAACCACGGGCTGTATCGTCAATTAAATCAACAGAGAACTTAATTCCTCTGGGAATTACAGCAATTTCACCTGGTTTAATGCTTAACTTACCGCACTCGGTGTGAATTAATAACTCACCTTGCTGAGGGACAAACAACATTTCGCCATCGGCATTGCAAAAGTAACGTCCTTGCATTGACTGATTAGCGACATATACATGAATGCCAATACCCGATTGCCCATTAGCACTGCCATTAGCTGCCATAGTTACCAAGCCATCAATAAAGTCAGTAGGCTGTGAAGGCATATCAATAGGATTCCAACGTAGCATTGTTGGTGGTGTTACGGCTTCAGTGATTGGGGCTGTTCTTATTAGGCCGTTATCAATTGCTTGGTAATCACCTTGCACTACAGATGGACGAAGGCGGTAAAACCAAGTGCGACGATTTGAAGCGCGAGGAGCCGTAAATGCAGTCGAACTAAATTGCTCGGTGTATAAATCGTATTTGACCTTTTGTGGGCTAAATTGTCCTATTGGCAGTGCATCGGGTAGCGCTTGTGTTTCAAATTCATTACCAAAACCGGTCATATAACTTAATTGTGTCGCCATTACTGACTCCTGTGAGAGAGGTTGGTTTAATATTCTTTTTATTTCAGTTAAGATACTCTCAAGTGAGACTAATATCAAATGTGCAACTACGCACCTGCGTAAATATTAATGAACACCAAAGTAAACCTAATAAAGCAGGGATTACCAAAAATGAAAATTGATCTAGCAACGTTCTTACCTTATCAATTAACCAATATAGCAACACGTGTAAGTAACGACTTTGCCGAGGTTTATCAAGCTAAATACGGTTTAAATATTCCCCAGTGGCGAATACTTGCTAACTTAGCGCAATATGGCCAAAGCAACGCAAAGGATTTATGCACGCAAGCAAATATGGACAAGTCGACAGTGTCGCGCGCGGTAAAAGTTTTAATAGATAAAGGTTTAGTGAGAAGTGAGCTAAATAAGCAAGACAAACGCGCGGCCTTACTTGTACTGAGCAAAGCAGGGCAAAGCTTATATGAAAATATAGCGCCCGATGCACTGAATTGGGAAAAACAATTACTGAGCACTTTAACCAACGAAGAATGCGAAGTGTTAGTGAGTATTTTTGAAAAGTTAAATAACAAATTAAAGGCATAAAAAAGCCCACCAAAGTGGGCTTTTAAAATATTAACTAATTTAATAAGTTAAATTAGAAAGTGTAACGAACACCTACACGCATTTCCCAAAGAGATGCATCACGTTGAGTTGTGGTGTTTGCATTATTACCGTTAAAGTTTGAATAAACGTAACGGCCTTGGTCATCAATGTCTGTTGAAATCATACGAGCGCCAACGAATGGACCTTTCTTAAGTACACCCCAGTCATCATTTAACATATTAGTTAAGTTATCGATAACAAAGAATGCTTCGCCTTTATGACCATCCATAAAGCCAGGTACTTCTTGAGTTAGTTTAAAGTTAAATTTAACAAACCAATCAGAATTTTGCGCGTTACGGCCCGTAATTTCACCACGTTTTAAGCCTTCAGATGCAATGAAATCATTAAATTCATTAATCTCGTCTGCTGACATGTTATAAACAACGTTAGGATCATTTACTAATGGTACATAAAGTAGTTGGCGAGAATCATTTGAATTAAAATCACCAAATGTATCTTCATCGTTACCATTAAATGTGAAGCTGTAAGGTAGGCCTTTGTATGCTTCGCCGAATAAATTAAAGCGAGTACTATACCCATCGAAAAATTCATGCGTGTATGCAAGATTTAATGTAAAGCGATGAGGTATTTCATAATCTGATGAAGATACACCAGGATCTAACGGGTTAGACGTTGCTAAGTTACCGTAGTTAGAGCTCGCTGTAGAACTTGTCATTGGGTTAACATCATCAGCATCTGTATAAGCATACGATAGTTGTACTTTAATGCCGTTATCGAATGCTTTGCTTACAGCTGCAGAGATGATAGAAGTTTCACCACTGTCGCCATTAACATTAGTTAAAAGTAAATCACCGTCACGATCTTCGATAGACTTTAAAATAGGACGGCCATCAAAAGTAGTAGTACCACTGTCAGTAAGGGCTTGGTCTATTAATGTCGCTGCATCACGCTTTTTAGTGTAAAGGTAATCTAATGAGATTACATATTCGTCTTCCGTTGTATATGTAGCACCTACTGAGTATTTCCATTCTGATGGGATTTCAAAATCAGAAGCTACTGCGTTCGTAAAACTATCTCCAGAACCAATTACTGTGTTAGCTACTTTGTCAAACTGTGACTGTGGTACATCAAAACCTGGTTTGCCACCATTGACATTTGGTGTAGCAAATAAATCAATAGCACCAAACTGATTTGCACTAATATTAGTGATGCCGTCGTTTGAATATGAGTTAGATAACCACACATTTGGATTACCACCTGAGAATAAGCCTAAACCTGCGCGAACTTCAAGTGCATCAGTTGCATACCATTCAAAGCCAATACGAGGTTGAACTAAATCTATACCATCAAATGTTGATTGGTTACTGAAACCATAACGTGCAGTATAGTTTTCATTTAATGTAGGCTTGTCATCGCTGGTATAATTGTCGTAACGCAGACCAAACGTTAGTGATGCATCAATGTCTGAGAAGCTGTATTCATCTTGAACATAAAAAGTATGTTGAGCATATGAAAAGCTAGCACCTGCATCTGCAGCATTATTTGTACCTGCGGCATTATTATAGAAAATTGCACTTGCAATTCCGGCTTCGTAATCATCAATACTAGCAAAACTCCATTCACCTTGCGTGTGTTGAACGAATTGGTTGAATACTTCTAGCTCTTCATACTCGTAACCAGCCGTTATCGTGTGTTGATCAAGGTAGTACGTACCAGCAAGTTTAAATGTAGTTGTATCATAATCCAAATCATTTGATTGACGAGAATCATCTGGTCCTAAATATACTCGACCTCCATCCAATGTGTTTACTTGGAATTCACCAAAACTGCTTGCAGCATCAAGTGATTCAACACGTGCATCTAGTTCTGATTTACCTAAACGGATTTCAGTTGTAAAGTCGTCATTCCAATCCGAATATAGTGAACCGATGATTGAAGTAAATTCTGCGCCTTGCTCATAAAAATGACTGTCTAATGAAAGACGAGTTGAGCCAGTATCAGATTGAGATAATGTAAAGCCATCATTATAGTTATAAATTAAGTTAGCACGATGCGAGTCGTTAATGTTCCAATCTAATTTAATTAGTATTTTTTCATCTTCTACAGGTGCACTCGAAGGAGTCGTACCTGCATCGTAGCCATATACATCTTGTGAAATCTGTTGAATACGTGCTAAATCACTTGCAGAAACACTTGAACCTAAAGGATCATAGTTAAATTGTGCTACGCCTTCTAGTTTTTCATATGAAGTATATAAAAATAATGAATCTTTAATTAGTGGTAAGCCAACATTAAAACCGTAGCGTTTTTCATTGTAGCTACCATTATCAACGTCTTCGCCTTCAATTGTATCACCTTTCATTGAGTCATTAGTGTAATCGAAGAATACGCCGCCATGAATTTCGTTGCCGCCAGACTTGGTTACTGCGTTGATGTTACACGATGTAAAACCGCCGTACTGAACATCAAATGGTGCAAGTTCTACAGCTACTTGTTCAATTGAATCAAAAGAGAAAGGGGCACGAATAGTAGGGTAACCATTTGAGCTTAAACCAAAGTTGTCGTTCATTCGAACGCCATCTAGCGTCAAGCTATTAAATTTTGGATTGCCGCCACCACAGTTAATTGTGCCGCGACTATCATCTATTGCTACTCGTGGATCAACGCGAATGATATCTTTCAAATCACGGTTAATAGCTGGTTGATTCTCAAGATCTGTAAGTGTGAAAGTAGACGCCGGACCAGTACCACCAGACATAGAGCTAATTGGCGCGCCAGAAACTACAATTTGTTCCATGCTTGATTGTGACTCAAGAGAAACGTTTACTGGGTAGTCGTTACCAATATTAAGAATAATGTTATTGAATTCTTGGTCTGCATATACATCAGAATCAACAATTACTTTATAAGGACCGCCAACACGTAGGCCTTTGGCTGTGAAATAACCAGCGTCATTTACTTCAGTTGTTTTTACTGATCCAGAAGGCACGTGTAAAATTGTTACTTTAGTGCCGGCTGCTGGGTTGCCATTAGGCCCCATTACTTGACCTTTAATTGCAGAGGTCGTTTCGTTAGCCATTGCAGCGCCACTTACACCAACACATGCTGCAATAGCAAGTGAAAGAGCTGTTTTGCGTAATTGAGTTTTCATTTAATTTTCCCGTGTAGTTAATAATTAAATTTTTATATTTTTATTTTAAATTTTGAAAAATAAACAGTCGAAGTTCATTTATTCAAAATCCGTTACTAGTGTACCTCATTTATTCGTTACAAATAAAATACAACTGCAATATATTTTTAATAAATAGTACTATTTTTGTCTATTTGAGTGTTTTTTCGAGCAATAACTCTATATCGGGGTATATATTACGTGGGCTTTATGACAAACATGTGAAATTGGGGTATGAAAAACAAAAAACCCATTACAATTTTGCAATGGGTTTTGTTAACAAATAACTAAATGTGTTATTACTTACCTATTAAGACTTAAAACTTGTAGCTAATACCAACTTTAGCCTGCCAAGCTGATGAGCTAGTTTGGTATTGACTGTAGTTACGAACGTCAGCACCATTAAATTTGCCATCAATTATATAACGACCTTCATCATCTAACCCACCAAAATCATAAACAGCTTGGTCAGAGAAACCTAAGCGTTTTTCAACACCCCAATCACTGTTTAGTAAGTTTGCGAAGTTATCAACCATGAAGTAAACCTCACCGCTGTGACCTTCAGCAAAACCTGGGATTTCTTGTTTGATACTTACATCCATCGTAGTAACCCAAGGTTGAGTACCTGAGTTACGGCCTAAAATTTCACCACGTTCTGAGATACCAGCACGATTTAGAAGCGTTTCTAATTCATTCCAAGATAAACCAGACTCATCCCAATTTACATTTGGATCATTAGCGCCAGTTGGAATGTAAGCTAGGTAAGCAGAGCTTGAGTAAAAGTCGCGTGTGTCACCTAAGTCACTATCTTGATACATGCCCATAGTGTAGCTAAATGGACGGCCAGAGCGGCGTTCAAAATACACGTTAAACTTAGTTGCATAGCCACTGAAAAATTCAGTGTTATACGCTAGGTTTATTTTAAAGCTGTGCTCTACTTCGTATGAACCACGATCTGCAAAGTCTTCATTGCGGTTACGTGTAATATTGTATTGGTAGTTACTTTGAGCACGAGAAGATGAACCCGATGAGGCCTCAGTTACGTCTTGGTGTGCATAACTTGCAGAAACATACAGGCCATTTTCAAATTCTTTTGCAATGCCGGTAGAGATAATGATTGAACGTCCATCGTCAGATGAATTAGTCATTGCAATATCAAAGTTATCAGCAAGGTCGCCAGTATAAATACTTTCGTTAATTACACGCTCACCATCAGCAGCAACACCAATTGGGTTTAAAGCAGTGTTATGCCATACAGCTTCGTTTTCTTTTTTATGGTAAGCAATTTCAGCCTGCCATTTGAAGCCTTCGCCAAGTAGTTCTGAGTCAAACTCGTATTCAAAACCAACTTGAGCTCTTATGCTCGATGGAAGCTCAAAATCAGGGTCAACATAGTTTGTGCTACCGGCACCTTGGACTAACGTGGTTTTAATAGCGTCAGGTACTTGCGTAATATCGGCTTGGTTATTGGCGTAATAATCATTAATAGCGCTTTGAGGTGCTTCAACAAATGTAATACCGTCATTTTGGAAAGAGTTATTGTACCAAACGTTTGGAATACCACCTTGGAATCGACCTATACCACCATTAATGGTTAATGCTTCAGTTGCATAATATTTAAAGCCAATACGCGGTAAAATTATATCTAAACCATCAAGATTCTCTTGATTGCTAAAGCCGTAAGTATTTAAAAAGTTTTCGTTTAAAGTTGGTTTATCGTCTGATGATAAACGCTCATAACGAACGCCAGCTGTTACTTCTAAATCATCACCAACATAAAAAGTGTCTTCGATATAAAGTGCTAATTGGTTACGTGTCGCATCGTATGCAGTGTCATTTGGGTTATTTGTGTACGCGTTACTGTAAGAAAAGTCGTATGTACCTCTAAAGTTACCCACTTCACGGTTTGCAAAACCTTCGAAGTCATCAAATTCCCAAGAACCTAATGAGTTAGATGCAAATAAGTTATATAAATTTAGCGATTCATACTGCATACCAAAGTTAATTTCGTGCTCATCCATTAAGTAAGTGGCATCGAAAGTAAGCGTTAAGTTTTCAGTCGATGAGCTATTTGCATGGCGGAATTCATCTGTACCAAACTCATAAGCTGGACCACGGAAGTATTCTTCAACTTTCACAAAGCCAATATCAGAGTTAGTTAAGCTTCTTGATGATACATCTTTGTAAGCGATACCAATTTCAGTTGAGAAGTTTTCATTCCAGTCTGAATATAATTTTGTCGCAAAATTATTGAATTTAGTAGCGTAAGTATAACGGCTTGACGCTAAGCTTACTGTACTACCGCCAGTGCCGACATTTGTTTCGTCTTTATCGTCTTGCCATTGGTAAGTGAAATCTAAACGATGATCATCATTAATATTCCAACTTAATTTAACAAGCAATGATTCGTTTGTATCTTTAGGGTCACCACCTAGAGAATCGGTTAAGCCGTATTCATTATTTAAAATATTAATAAATTGGTTGTAGCTTTCTTCTGTTACATCATATTCATTCGTTGCACCAGAGCCTTCAAAACCGTAATCTAAATCAAGTTCACTTGTCCATTTGTTGTAGTTAACAAAGTATCGTCGATTAATGGGCCGCCAACATTAAAGCCATAACGTTTCTCAGTTTGAATTGGTTCTACCTGATCAATAACGTATGTACGGTGTCCATCTTCATCTAAAACTGGGCTACCATCAGCATATACTTGAGAAATACTATCTACATCACCTGCAATATCTGGCGTAGATATTTCATAAAAGCCAGAAAATTTAAACTCATTAGTACCTGATTTTGTTACTGCATTAATGGTACCTCCCCCAAAGTTACCTTTAGAGGCTGAGAACGGAGATACATCAACAGAAATTTGCTCAATTGCATCAAGTGCTACAGGTGGTTGCGAAGTAGGGTAGCCACCGTAACTTAAACCAAAGTCATCATTTTGACCAATACCGTCAACAGTTAAGCCGTTGGTACGCGGGTTACTACCTGCAAACGTTAGCTCACCACTACCATTAATGCTGGCGAGTGGATTTAAACGCGCAATATCTTTAATGTCGCGGTTAAAGCTTGGCATATTCTCAATAGTGTCAGAGCCAAATGTACTGCTAGAGCCACCTGATTGCTGAACAATCTTATAACCAGACACTTCAATCTTTTCGATGTTTCGTGGAGCAAGCTGCGAGCTTAAGCGGTATGTTTCACCCAGATTTAGATAGATATTTTCAACAGTCGTATCGTTAAATTTATCAGAATCGATGATAACCATGTAAGGACCACCTACACGTAAACCATTAGCGATAAACGTACCACTTTCGTTTGTAGTGAGCTCGCTAATAGTTCCCGTTGGTTGGTGAACTACTTTGATTTTAACGTTTGCAGCACTGCCACCTGAAGGCGTCGTAATTTTACCACGCATTGCAGATGAAGTATCAGCAGCCATTGCGCTTGTAGAAACACCTAGAGCTAAAATTACCGCTCCAGTTAATTTCGAAAGGCGAAGCTTAGTCATAATGTTGATTTCCCGTGTGTAGGTTATATAAATTTAATACAGTTTATTTGTCAGTTGTCATTTTTAGTGCCGTTTCTAACTCTTTTGCAGAAGGGTCAAATAAGGCATTTAGTAATCCAGCTAGTCGAATACCCGCTTGTTGTAAGCGCGTTTTTATAATCGGAGTGTTGTTATATATGTAGCTGTACCCAACTTCGTCGTTGGTGTACTTATAAATTTTTGTTGCTAAATTATGAGATTCTTCAACCCAAGTTTTAGGTGAGCTTTGTAAATACTCAGCAATTAGTTCTTTATTGTTTGTATCAATAAATTGTGCAAATTCGGTGTAAGACAAGTTTTGGTTTTCGATTAACTTAGTATCCCAAAGGCTGTGAAGGTTTGTTTCTTCGTTAAAAAATGAAACTTTGATACGGTTACCACCTCTGTCTTCACTTCGACCAGCATGAAATGGTTGGTGACTGTCACCCACCAAATGTACTAAAAAACGTAAACTGAACTGTTTAGCATTCAAGGTGCTATTTTTATCAGTGAGCGTTTGCATTGAATAGTGAATGCCTTCTAGGATATTACTTACAGATTCTTTGTTTTTAGTGTGATCGTGATTGAAGCTGAAAGATTTTCCTGGTGCTGCATTAATATAATGCCAACGAGCTGATTGTTTTTGCCAAAACTCGCCAGGAGCAGAGCGCATTTCATCAGGCCACGTTGATATTTGCGCAAGTGACTCACCATCAAGGTAGGGTTGTATTGCCGTTTTTGTTGTTTCGCTTATATGAGATTCTGCAATCTTCCCTACAATACGATGGCCATTTTGACCCCAAGCATGTGAATCCGTGCTTGTGAATATTGCACTAATCAAAAGTGCAGAAGATATCGAGTATTTTATATTGTTATGCATTAGAACTTCCTAAATGAATATTTCATGGGGTTGCTATAAGCTAATGCGGTCAATTGTCCTCACTTTTAATGTTGATAGGAAGGACTTATTAAAATTCATACTTTCTTATTCACTTGTGATTAAAATCAATGACTTATAATTAACAGGTAAAATTACTTGTTGTAATAAGTAAGTAAAGTTGTTCAAATACAATATATGATTTATTTTTGAGTGGCACTGCGTTGAATTTGAAAAATATCGTGTTACATAAAACGTTAATTGTTACATTTTTGTTTATTTTATTGGTCGTTACGTGGGTTTGTGGACAAGTGAGTGTGTATAACGATGATTTGCATTTCCCAGTTATGATCGAAACCTCAACAGAGTGTCAAACAACAGCAACAAGTAATAAAAGCCAATTGATTGTTTTTACGCAATCAAAAAAAATAGCCAAGTTATTAACACAAAACTTGTGTTCTGATAACGTAGTGTCTAAGCAGTACGGCACTGTAAAAGGATATTGGGGGTATAGAACGGCAGACAGCTTTGAGTTTGTTGGTAAAGGTATTGCTGATTTAATTTTGGCTAAAAATAATATTATGGCAGCCTTTAAAGCAGAGTCGACCTATAACTACCAGCCTGTTGTTGGCTTTTCTGACTACACGGCCTTTTTTATATCTTCTAAAGAAAAACCTCGAATCACAAAACAATACTTTTTAGATAAGCGCATAGGTTTGCTTGATTATCCGACCAGCCGCTCTGGGCATATTTTACCAAAGCAGACGTTTAAAGAGTTGGATATAAATTTAGCTAATTTGAAAATCACTTATGCTAGCTCTCATAACGAATTACGTGATTTACTCGCCGACGGAAAAGTAGATATTATTGCCTCGTTTTGGAAAGAGAGCGACGAAAAACGTTTTTCAAAAAACTATATTACGCCATTGAGTAATAATATTTCTGGAACAAGATGGTATTTAAAAATGCAGCAAAACAACACTGATTTATTATGCGCAGTGCAGGAAAATTTGCTTGATATGTCTAAAGATCAAAGTTTGCATTACTATCAAAACGTCCAGCCATTTTGGCGCTGTGGCGCCAGCTTAGTAAGCTTAAAAGAGGAGGCTGGTGATGAGTAAGTATAAGCAATTACTTGTTATTATAAGTTTGTTTTTTATTTTATCGTCTGTCTTTTATATTTCTGTAACTCAAAAAAGCCAGCAAGTAGCTAAACAAAAAATTACGCAGATAGAAAGACAAATAGCACTCGACTTACCATTACTCGATTTATCAAATGAGCTGCTAAAGCATTCAGGTAATAAAGATGCAGTTAACAGCTACATTAAAACTTTAAATAGCTACATTAATTCGAACGAGCTCAAAGTTGTTGCTATTGCACCAAAAAGCGAAATGGTAACACCTGTAAACCCACACCAAATAATACGTAGTTTGAGCACTAATAATGGGCTCGTATTAGTTGTATTTAACGTCCAACAAACCCACTTTACATTGAGCCATTTTATTTACTATTTTATATTTTTAGTATTAAGTGTGTTGGTTAGTTTTTGGGTAAAGTTTGCGTTTATTAAACAAAGCAATAAGCGGTTTAATAATGCACAGCATCAATCAATTGCAGAGCCTACGCCGCTGATACTTATTGTTGACCTTAACGATAAAACATTATCAAGTAGTTGTAATACAGAACAAAAAATGTGTTTAGCCAATAAGCCATTGTGCTTTTATTTAGCACTTGTAGAGTATTGTACAAAGAACGATGATGTAGCGCTTAGTCATAATAAAGATGTGCCAGAGGAGCTGCTAGAGCTTGCTAACAAGTATTTTTATAGGTTGGTCGAACTCGGCCATACGGTTAGAAAAAGGCCTAACTTTAATAATAGTCTTGAAAAAACGTTGAGTGAAATACGTGCGGCACTAGATGAAGTACTTAACGAATGCCCTGAAGAGAAAGAGTTATATTATCCACCAAAAGCGTATGGTGAGGGCTCTCGCTCTCGTTTACATAGTTATGGGCTGGCAAATATTAGAAAAGGCAATATCGAAATAAGAGGAAAGTAGCTTGGCTACTTTCCTCTTATTATCTTTATTTACTTAGGAGCAAACTCAGCCGTTTTAAGAGGGCTGTTTTTTGATATAAAGTCTTGAAGGGCTTGGGCATCTGTTTCATCTGTACTAACAAACCCCTTTTTATTTGTAAGCGCAGGGTAGCCATCACCGCCTGATGCGTTATAGCTATTTAGACTCATTCTATACGTATTATGTTTATTAAAAGGCTGGCCATTAATAAGCACATTAACTAACTGTCCATTTTTACGCTCAAACGATAGTTTATGGTATTGCAAATAAGCGCCAGCATCCGGTGGGAAGCTCGTTACTGTATTTAAATAGTCCCATAAATCACTGCCTTGCCAATCCATGTAAGTAATACGATTTTTAAAAGGATGTACTTTTAAAATATCTTTATAGCTCACTTCACCAGCCTCTATTGAGCTGCGAATACCACCACCACTTATTAGTCCAAAGTCTGCACCCACTACACCCATTTGAGCTTGAATAATTACGCGTGCAAGATTTGTTTGTTGGTAGCGAACTTTGTTTCTGTCACCTTCTAAGCGAGCATCTACTTCACCAATGGTACCTTCAATTTGTTTAGCGCCTTTAGCTTGGTATACCGCTAAATAAGATTCAAGTTTTGAGTCTGGTTTAATGTACTCGTTTGCTAATACTTCTTTAGTTGAGCCATCAGCTTGTACTTTATCTACATACAAATTAACTGGCATCAGTTTGTAGTCTAGTAACGTTAATTTTCCGTTTTCAAGCTTAAACTCAGCTTTACCAACATACTTACCCCATTCATGGGCTTGCATAATGTAAGTACCGTTTTGTTGGTCTGGTTTACAGGCAAGACCTGGTTTAAAGCTATCGTCATTTACATTTGTATCGCTCATACATACAGGTTCTTGAGAGTGGCCACCAATGATCATATCAAGGGTGTTTGCAGGAAGTGAGCGAGCGAGTGTTACATCACCGGGTGCGTTAATACCAAAGCTAGCATCAACATAATGACCCATATGAGTCAGGGCGATTGTAATGTCAGGGTTATACTTAGCTTTTATTTCTTTAGCTAGTTTTGCTGTAACGTCAACAGGGTCTTTAAACTCTAAGTGCCCAATATACTGAGGATTACCAATTTTGGCTGTGTCGGTTGTTGTTAAACCAATAACAGCAATAGTTAATCCATTCTTTTTGAATATTTTGTAGCCATCAAAAGCGTGCTCGCCTGACTCTTTTTCAAATATATTGGCTGATAAAAAAGGGAAGTTCACCCATTTTTGTTGTTGCTTCAAAACATCAATAGGGTTATCGAATTCGTGATTACCTAATGCCATTGCATCGTAACCAATCAGCGACATTCCTTTAAAGTCAGGTTCTGCTTTTTGTAAATCTGACTCAGGAATGCCCGTATTAATATCACCACCAGAGAGTAGTAAAACGGCATGACCTTGTTTGTTCGCTTCAGCTCGAAGCGAATCAATAAGCGTTTTACGTGCAGCCATGCCGTATTCGCCTTTTTCATTGTGCCAAAAACGTCCATGGTTATCATTTGTATGTAGAACAGTTAAGTATTGAGTTGAGGGACTACTAGTTGATGATGAAGTGCAACCAAGTACACTAAGAATAATTGAGAATAAAATAATAATACGCATAAAATACCTATGGATTAAGGTCTACTTAATTTATTGAGCGGGTAGTTTAAACTAGTTTAATCCTAAAAAAACGTACTTATTTACATTTTATTTAGAAGGTGTAGTTAATTGATTTGTTGCAGCACGTTCACGACGCCTTAATTCGGTATTCGCATATTCCCGCTTGCTGTGATTAGTACCTATCATCCATGTTAAAAAGCTCGCCGGTAGTTTTGTGTATGGTTCACCTTTGTGTAAACCAAAGTCGCAAATCGTTTGTTTAGTGTGTGGCATTGTTAGATCCTGTTGTTTGTGTTTTTTTAAAGTAACAAAAAGTAGTCACGCTTTTTAGATGATTTATTTGTAAATAATTAAATTTATATAGCTAAAAAGCATATAAATAATGATGTATGTAATTAATTTGTTATCAACACGGTCTAATTTGTATCAGCTCGCACTTTAGAATCGATTTAAATCGCCTATGGTATTAATGTGTTAACGTATTAACTACTTATCTAAAAAATATAACAACAGGAATGTAACATGAAAAAACTTTTACTTGGCTCAGTACTCGCTGCAGCAAGTTTTACTAGCACCGCTACTATTGTCGAAATGAACACGAGCCAAGGTGTGATAGAAATTAATCTTTTTGATCAACAAACACCTAAAACAGTCGAAAATTTTTTAAGTTATGTTCAAGATGATTCATATAACGAAACAGTGATTCACCGCTCTGTCAGTAATTTCGTTATTCAAGGTGGTGGATTTACATTTTCTGATTCATTAGATGCGATTACGACAAAGCCTACTGTAATAAATGAGCCGGTTTTTTCTAATGTTAAGGGTACAATTGCTATGGCTAAATTATCAGGTGATGCTAATAGCGCGACAAGCCAGTGGTTTTTCAATATCACCGATAACAGTGCTGCACTTGATACGCAAAATGGTGGTTTTACTGTGTTCGGACAAATTACTGCAGCGAGTCAATCTACTTTAGATAAAATTGCAGCTTTGGTGCACTGTGGTGAAACTCCAGTTGTTGATATTACTGCTGAACAATGTTCAAGCAATGACGTAACGATTAGCAGTGCTAATTTAGTGACTATTCAAAGCGTAACTGTAATGGATGATGACCCGAATTCTTCAGCAGGGCTAACAGTCACTGCAAATACGTTAATTGACGCTGACACATCAACAGATTCAGGTAGTAGCTCTGGCGGCGGGTTAATTTGGCTTTTAGGTGCTTTTTTACTTGCGTTACCTCGTTTAAAACGTGCTAAATAATTAAAATTAACGGTAATGTGGATGGCGTAAACCAGTCGTCCACATTACTATTATTAAACTTTGCTATTTAAAATAATACTCGCCAAACCATCGCAAGCCAAATTGAAAACACACAAATACAACCCAGTAAAAACACGTTAAAACGTGCGCGTACGTTATTTTTACCTAAATGAATAACACTATGCACAATTCGTGTTGCTACAAATAAACAGGCCAATATAGCCACAAGTGTACTGGCGCTATTTAGTTGTAGTGCAAGTAAACATCCCGCGTAAAAAAGTACAGGTATTTCAAACTGATTCGAAAAGTTCCTATCTGCAACCCTAATAGTGTCGCCAGCCTTATCTAACTGCATTGTTTTAAAATCCCTTAAATCTAGTTGTTTATTTTTAGCTGCTGCAAAGCGCCTTTTACCCATAATGAGCATAACAACCAGTGAAAGTGTAACTTGTGTGAACATGGCAAGTATGATGATTTTTTCCATTATTTTTCCTTATTATTATTTAGAGTTTGTGTATCTTTTGATATTGAATGATTTTTAATCTTGTAAGGTTGGCAGATTCCCAATCTAATATTCGATTATGAAGTCATTTTTCACAATGTGTTACACAAAATAGCGTTATTTTGTAGAAAGTTATTAATTGAAAATGTTAGTTTAGCTTAACTATATTGCTTTGAATTGGCGCACGCTATTTTGCGCAATACTTTTTAATGGAAAACAAAAATGAAAAAGATTATTGGTTTTAGTGCCATCGCACTTGCAATTTTAAGTGGTTGTTCAAATACGGCTTCGGTTTCAGGGGCGCCTCAGGCCTCTTTACTATCAGATACGTTAGTCGTAAGTCCTAACGATAACCGCGAATATAAAACACTTAAGCTGGCAAACGACATTGAAGTTATTTTAGTGTCTGATCCGGGTGCTGAAAAATCAGCAGCGGCACTAAGCGTTGGTGTTGGTTTACTGCACGACCCGATGTCGCAGCAAGGTATGGCGCATTATTTAGAGCACATGCTGTTTTTAGGCACAGATCGTTACCCAGATACAAAAGGGTATTCTGATTTTATGACCAAAAATGGTGGCGCGCACAACGCGTATACGTGGCTCGATATTACCAATTACATGTTTAAAATTAATAACGACGCGTTTGATGAAGGATTAGATCGTTTTGCCGATTTTTTCAAAGCGCCAAAGCTATACCCAGAATACACAGACAAAGAAAAAAATGCAGTGAACGCAGAGTGGTCAATGCGCCGCGAAATGGACTTTTTTGGTCAGTTTAAACTCGCGCGTAAAATGATGGGCGATCACCCCGCTAATCGTTTTTTAATCGGGAACCTTGAAACGCTTGGCGATAAAGAAAGCAGCTCGCTGCATAAAGAAACGGTTGATTTTTATAATAAATACTACTCTTCAAATATTATGAAAGTTGCGCTTATTTCTAATTTACCTATTGCTGAAATGGAACAAAAAGCGCAAAAATACTTTGCTGATATAAAAAATAAAAACATCGAAAAACCTACAGTGACTGCAAAGCTTGATTTTGATAACGCTGGCGGAAAACGCGTGTTTTATGCACCAAATGAAGATGTAAAACAGCTGCAGCTTGATTTCACCATTGCTAATAATAATAGCGAATTTGCACTTAAACCAAACCGTTTTGTAGCGTATTTACTAAGTAATGAAATGCCGGGCAGCCCAGCGCAACTTCTTCGTGATAAAGGGTGGGTGTCTCAGCTTTCAGCTTCAGCTGCACCAAATCAATATGGCAACTACGGTTCGTTAAATGTAAATGTAGAGCTTACAGATGAAGGCATGAAAAATCGTGACGAAATAGTTGCGACTATTATGCAGTACATCGATTTAATTAAAAAAGAAGGCGTTGATAGCAAGTACTTCAACGAAATTCGTACATCACTTAATAACCAGTTTAAGTTTTTAGAAAAAGGTGATGAGTTTAATTATGTAAGCTCGCTTACGCAAAGCATGCAAGACTATCCGTTAAATCACGCTATTAATGCACCTTATTATTATGCAAAGTTTGACGCTGACGCTGTGAACAATGTGCTTGAGCAGTTGAATGCCGATACCCTTCGTATTTGGTATGTATCGCAGCAAGAAGAGACAGATTCACAACTACACTTTTACGACGGTAAATACCGCATCAGTGACATTAGCGATGATGAAATTGCCAGCTGGAAAAAACCAAGCGAATTTAAGCTAGCACTACCAACAGTAAACAATTTATTGCCTGAAAATTTCGCAATAAAAACTCAAGCATTTAAAGAGCAAAAACACCCAGAACTTGCTTACGATAAAAATGGTGTAAAAGTATGGCGCCAAGCAAGTCAAAAATTTGCAGAGCAGCCAAAAGGGCTTGTTGAAGTTTATATAAATACTCAACCAGGTTTGAACGATATTAAAGCAGAAGTCCTTTATTCTGTTTGGGCTGATTTATATAATATTCAACAAAGTCAGTTAAGTACCGAAGCAGCAATCGCCGGTATGAGCGTAAGCTTAGCACCTAGTAATGGTCTTGTTTTATCTATGAGTGGTTTTACAGATAAGCAAGATGTATTGCTTAAACAAGCTTTAACCGGATTTAAAGCCGATGAAACAGCACAAGCATTTAGCCAAGCAGTTGATCGCTTTAAACGTAATTTACTAAATCAACAAAAGCAGTTTCCGTATGCACAAGCATTTGGCGAGTATTCAAAACTAACGCGTACAGGTGGTTTTGATACAGATGCGCTTATCAAAGCCGCTGACTCACTGAGTGTTGCCGACTTAGCACAATTAAAAACAGCTACGTTTGCACAAAACGATTTACGCGTATTTAGTTACGGTAACTACAATCAGCAAGATATAGACGCGATAGCAAAAGAGTTAAGTGCAACATTACCAAGTAATCATAAGCGCAGTGAATTTGCGCGAAGCAAAGCATGGTTGCCACAACCTGGCGAAACGCTGGTATTGCAAAAAGATATTGATGTAGCCGATGTAGCGGTGGTCGATATGACCGTTCATCCTGTTGCGGGTTATAAACAAAAAGCAGAAGCGGCTGTATTACAAAGTCATTTTAGAACAGTTGCGTTTGATAAAATGCGTACAGAGGAGCAACTTGCATACGCAGTAGGTGCGTTAGCTCGCCCAATTGAAGATTACTCAGCAATTGGTTTGTATATTCAAACACCGGTTAAAGGACCAAAAGAAATACAAGCTCGTTTTGATAAGTTTAAAAAAGAATACGCAGTTGAACTTGATAACATGAGCGAAGAGACTTTTGAGCAGCTTAAAAACTCTACACTTGTATCACTTAAAGAGCAGCCTAAAAACTTAAATGACGAAATGAGCCCACTTATAAACGATTGGTACCGTGAAAACTTTACCTTTGATTCTAAGCAAAAGCTGATTGATGAAGTTGAAAAAGTAACGCTTGCAGATATAAAAGATTACTACAAGCAAACAATGCTTAATCCTAATGCCGCACGTTTAAATGTGCAATTACGTGGTACTAAGTTTATAGAAAGTGACTTTGCCGATTTACCAAATCAAACTAAAATCACAACGCTTGATGCCTATTACAATGGCATAAAGCTACAAAAGTAAGCTTTATTTATGTAGCTAAAAATAAACTCCAATGTATCACTACATTGGGGTTTTTATTTAAGCAAATTTAAGCCATTATCAAAAAGCCTATAACAGCTAATGCCGCAGCAATTAGCGTGTAAGGCAATTGTGTAACGGCATGGCTCATTAAATTACAACCAGAGCCTTGCGCTGCGAGTACGGTTGAATCTGAGTAAAAACACGCTTGGCTACCAAAAGAGGAAGCCGATAATAGCGCACCAATGACCAGTGGTATGTTTGCATCAACCGCATTTGCCAGTGGCATAACAATCGGAATTGATACAGCAAAAATACCCCAGCTAGACCCAGTTGCAAACGCTAAAATAGCCATTGAAATAAATACCACGGCAGGTAAGTATGCAGCGGTCATATAAGGGCTTAAGCTGCCAATAACAAACTGAGGCAAACCAATTAAGTCGCATACATCTTTAAATATAAACGCAGCTATAACAGTACCAATCGCGGGGATCATACTTTTAAAGCCATCAAGCATGCGTTCAATCATTTCACTTACACTCATTAATTTTTGTAGAGCATAAAACGGGAGAGTGACCGCCATTGTTGCTAATAAGCCTTTGTATACGTCTATTTCAAAGTAAACAGTAAATGCAACCAGTAAAATAATCGGCACCAAAAAGTTACGTAATTTACCTTTAGGATCAGCATCTTCAAAGTTTTCTTCTACGGCTTTTACTGCATATTCATCCGCTGTTTGAACGTCATTGTATTGGGCTGGCTCAACTTGAGCTTGCTCAATTTGAGCCATTTGCTCTGCTTTTTTCATTGGACCAATCGCAGGAATAACACCCAGCACAACAAGTAAAACAACAAGCACTGCAAACCACGCGTAAAACATGTACGGAATAGCTTGAATATAAACAGCAATCCCTTTGCCTTCCTCAGCAATACCGTTATCTACCAATAAGCCACTAAAAAATACCGCCCAGGTAGATAAAGGGACAAGCACACAAATTGGTGCAGCAGTTGAGTCAACAACGTAAGCAAGCATCTCACGGCTCACTTTAAATTTATCGGTAATGCGTTTCATGGTTTCACCCACAGTAAGCGCATTTAAGTAGTCATCAATAAAAATAACCACACCTAGACAAAAGGTCATAAACAAAGATGAACGCTTACCTTTGGTGTACTTAAGAGCTAGCTTGCCAAAAGCCGATGCACCACCTGTACGCACTAATAGTGCGATAAGTGCGCCAAAACCACCACATACAAGTATTAGCCAGCCGATGGTTTCGTCTGTCATCACTTTTAGCGATGTACTCGCAAAGTTAGTAAGTACCTGTGCAGGGTCGGCTATAACTAAACCAACTAAAGCACCAATAAGTAAAGATAAAATAGGGCGGCGTAATACAACAGCCAATACAACTACCACCAACGGTGGCAGTAAACTTAACGCAGAAGGTTCAAGCATTTAAGTATTCACAAAATTAAAAGCATGTATAAAAATTAAAATAGTATTAATTTTTAAACTGCTTATACAAAAACAAAGAAGATGATAAGTTTGTTGTTAAATCATTTTCCAAGTCACTGCTTTTGTACGCGTGGGAGGGACACTTAAACAGTTATGTTAAATAGCGGCTTAAGTGAAACGCGTTGGCTTTGGCGCCAGACGGTGCGAGGAGTGCAAACCGCTATTGTTGTGCCTGTAAAAACATCGGCGCAAAAATAATCTGCTTTTTAATTTCAGTCAACAAAAATTTACATGTTTGATAAAGTTTTATTAGAGGCGGTTTAATTGAGTGCTTTGTAGCGCTAATTCCTTGAGGTAAAGAGATGCCATTCATCAACTTAAAAAATTATTGAAGAAGCAGCAAAAAGTAAGATTCGACGGTAATTGATGATAAAACCGCCGTGATTATATTGTCACTTAATGATTAAAGTCTTGCTTGTTCTATTTGTTTTGCAACATTTAGGTTTATATTTAGCCATGTTGCTTCAAGTGTCGAAACCAGGCCGTCATAGCCATCATCATCAATAGGCACTAGGTTTGAAAAATTATGAATACTTACAAGACGTCGTCCGGTTTCTGGATGTGTATAGTACAAGCGCCAGAGCCCCGAAATATCGGCGTTACCTTGCATATCGCCATTAAAGTGGTGAATCTCGTATTCAAGTTCATAAAATGTTTGTTGATCAAGTTCAGTAATGACCGGTAAGCCTTTTATTACCATCCAGTTGGGCATAGCATTAAAAAGTGTTTGCTGGGCTGTGGCAGTAAGCATTACATCTGGCGATTCACCCCACAGGTTGTAATTTGCAGCATGAATTTGGTTGCTATCTATTTTCATAGCAATGCCCAAATTATTTAAAGCGCCTCTGAGTACAACAGTTTGTATTCTTAGTTGCGCATCTGTATCCGCAATGTTGCGAGACGAAGCGCCTATTGGCTGTTCAAACTGGTAATACTGTGTCGCAGTTTGTATTGATGAACTACAACCTGACAATAGTAATAATAAACTTGCAGTTAAAAATAACGATCTCATTATTGCTTCCTTGGTTTTGGATCTGCGGGTAATGATTTATCAAAAATTAGCATATTAGGTTGTTCGTTCAAACCACGAGTAAGCGGTTGTAACCCTTCACTTAAACGTTTAAATTCTTTTAATGTTTGCTGTATTTGATGATGAAGTTCAGAACCGGCTTGGTAACTGGCCATTGTTTTGTCGAATTGACGCATGGTTACTTCAAATTGCACCATACTTTTTGTCATTTTCTCAAAATTACGGTTAAAGTCACCCGGTAAATTTTGTGTGTCTTTTTGGCTCAGTAGCTCTCGCATTTCATTAGCAAGCGCTCGATAGTCAGTAAATGTCGCTTGCATTTGCGCTAAGCTATCTTCAATTTTTAAGTCATTAACTTTATTGAGTACATCAGATACTTGATCTGCCAATACGGTTATACCGCTGGAAATACTTGGAAAAACATCATATTGAACAAGTTTGCCTAAATGCGCTGCGGGTGCGTCGGGATATATATCAAAATCAACATACACCGCACCCGTTAATAAATTGCCGGGCTTTAATGAAGCGCGCATCCCACTTTCAATCCAGCCTTTTAAACTACCTTGCCAATATTCTTTAGCTGAAGCACTGTCATGATACAAGCGTCCGTATTCTACTTTTATAAGTACCGGAACGGCCGTATTGTGGTTTCTAAAGTGAGCGGGCTTACCGTTAACAATTACATTAGCAGGGGCTTCTACAACAGTCCCTACACGCATACCCCTATATTCTACAGGCGCTCCTGTGCGCAACCCTCTAACGGATTGTTCGAATTCAATTAGGTAGTAATCAAAGTCGTAAAAGCGCTCTTCTAACGCTTCTTTATAGCTTTGGCTTAATGAAAAGCTATGCCCATCTTGTGCTATTTCACCCGGTGCCTGTTGCTCAGGTAACCCAACAGAAACACCGCCTTTTAAAAGTTTGCTTAAAGAGCCAGTATTTATATTAATACCGTCTGCAGAGAGGTCAATTTCAATACCCGCGTTCACCCAAAAAATAGAATTCATAGTGATGAGGTTTTGATAAGGTTCTTTAATAAACACGCCATACTTCATTGCTTGGTTTTCCCAATCAAAAGTAGCGGTTTCTATCTGACCTATTTTGTAATTTTTGAAAAATATACCGGTACTTACATCTAGTACTTCAGCATTATAACTAAGGAGTTTAAAGCGACCGCCTTTAACGTCTTTACCGATAAGTGCGGGTTCATCTTGGAGCGTAAACCTTTCTTTTAGTTCTTTACTTTCTCCTGGAGAAAACTCTAAATAAACACCTGATAAAAGAGTACTCATACCACTAATACCTGTTTCATCAATGCGAGGTTTAACGACCCAAATTTTTGCATCATCGGTTAATAAGTCATTGTAATTTTTATCTATTTGTGCACGAGCAATAACGCTGTCTTGTGTGTCAGATAAACGAATATGATCGATTTGACCTATTTTTACACTGCGTACTTTTATTTCCGTTTTACCTGCAATAATACCTTCGGCCTGTGGCATCTCGATAAAAATAGTAGGGCCTTTATTTGCTTGATATTGATATAGCATCCACATGCCCACTAAAAGCGCAATTGCCGGAATGATCCAGATGGCGGAAATCTTCGGTTCTTTTGTTATTTCAGCAGTTTCGGTCATGCTTTATTCTCTGATATCTTATTTTTAGGTGAATCCCACAACAGTCGTGGGTCAAAGGCATGGGCAGCCATCATTTGGCATAATACCATAACTGTAAAAAATACAATGCCAAGACCTGGAGTTACCGACATTAAATTACCAAGCTGTACCAAGGCAACTAAAATAGCAACGACAAATACATCTATCATGGACCATTTTCCAATAAACTCAGTCAGTTGATAAATTCGAGTATAACTTTTTGTATGCCGATTTGCAGGCTTTGTAACCATAATACATAAAAAGCTCAGCACAAACGCTTTAGCAAGCGGTACAACCACACTGGCTAAAAATATAATGGCAGCAATGGGATAGGAACCACTCTTCCAAAGTGTAATTACACCACCAATTAATGTAGAGGGGGATTCATCACCTAAACTAGTGGTATGCATTATTGGTAAAGCATTAGCAGGAATATAGCAAATAACAGAGGTTATTAACCATGCAGTTGCTTTTTGTACACTATAAGGGTTTCTGACGTGTGTTTTAGTGTGGCAACGTTGGCAGATATCACCGGTGCATAGTTGGTGACATACATGGCAGGCTTTAATATTTTCATCAATTGCGCGTTTTGCGTTATCAGCGCCTTCGAGTATTTTTACAGGCTTAATTTGAGCCCATAAACGCGGGCGATTTAAGTGAACAAGTGCTGCTATATATAAAATAACAAACCCTACATAAGCCCAGAAACTTGCCCCAAAGCTAATATCAGCCAGCGACATAATTTTAACCATACTGACCAGCACACCGATTAAAAATATTTCTGACATAATCCAAGGCTCTAACGCAAGCGTGAATTTCAATAACCGCCTTGCTATGCCTTCGGGCAATGTTTTTAATACCCCTAAGTGCAGAGGGATCAAAATAAGGAGTAAACCCATAGGCAGGGCAATAATACTAAGATCAATAAATAAGCCGAGTAGTTCGCTATCGTAATTAAATAAAATTCGTGCGGCATCGGGTAGAGTAATTGTTTGAGTAATGCCGCTACTGCTAAATGAAATGAAAGGGTAAAACATGCTGCTTAGCAACATTAACAAAGCGCTAAAACTCAGTGCAACAATACGGCTGTCGTGATTCACATCGGCTTCGCAAAGTTTATGATGACAATGTGGGCATATCGCCATTTGTTTCGCGATTATGCGAGGTATGTCTATGATCAGATCGCAGCAGGGGCAGACAGTTTGCAATTTAATACCAAGCAAGAAGAATGTTTGTCCAATTTTGCAATATTTAATGCATTAATACAACGCGAACAGTGAATAAGCCTTTAAAAGCCAAACATTTTAATATTGTTTGGCTTTAGGGTTTTTAGTCAAATAACGCCACCGTTTGGCGTGTAAGGGCTATTAACTCCCCTGATTGTGACCAAATACAGCCATCTTCTAAACCATAACCATCTTTTGAATGATGAGTGATTGCTTCAAAGCCAAGCCATTCGCCAGGTGTTAAGTTTGGTTCTTGCACAAACTCTAAGTACCAAGACATGCTACTAGCTGGAGCGGGTTGTTTAAACATTTGTAATAACGTAGGTGGCCATGCATCTGTTAATGCAATAACGTGCGCTTCTGTTATTTGCTCTGGGGTGTGCTTAAAGCGCATCCAGCCCCCTAAGTGAGAAGTTTCTGCGCTGCTAAATGGCATAGCGCCTTGTTGTGGGCATAAATCAACATGCTGAAAAAACTCAGGCATCTGGCCTTTAACAAAAGGGAGTGTATAGCGCTCGTCTACCGGTTTTAACCCTAAAGATTTCGAAACGGGCACATTAACACCCGACTCTCTACTTTTAGCAAAACATGCTTGTACGATAACGCACACTTGTTCATTTTGAATGGCTTTGGCAAGTACTTGTGTACTACTTTTACCTTGTCGTAGTATTTCTACTGATAAAGAAAAGGGAGTATCGGCAAGCAATGGTCCTACAAAATTAGTGCTAAGAGAAAGTAGACGACGATCACTTGCAACCTTACCTCTGATTGCTTGATACAACAGTGCGGCTGATAGCCCACCAAAAGCAGTTCTGCCTTGGCACCAGTTTTCTGGAAATTGCATTGTGCTAGTTAATTGTTCGGTATTATCTGAACTTCCAATTTTTTCAGCTTGGAGAAGTAATTGTTCAAAATGCATGAAGATGTCCTTTTAAAGTGCGATTTAATAAATTTATAACACAACCAAACTAGTCAGACCAGTAATTAAAAGCGCCTCTGGCGGTGTAAAAATCATCATTCCTTACAATTATTAGGGTTATTTTGTAAATAAATCATAAAAAATGAATTTTTTTTCATTTTTACAGTTGAAATAAGTTTGGCGCATCCCTATTTACTAAGTCATCGAACGTATTAACGAATATTGAAGTTGGAGAAGTTTCATGGGTAAAATTATTGGAATCGATTTAGGTACTACAAACTCTTGTGTTGCAGTACTTGATGGTGGCAAAGCACGTGTTATTGAAAACGCGGAAGGCGATCGCACAACCCCGTCTATTATTGCTTACACGCAAGACGGCGAAACATTAGTAGGCCAATCTGCTAAGCGTCAAGCGGTTACTAACCCGACAAACACATTATTTGCAATCAAGCGTTTAATTGGTCGTCGTTTTGAAGACGAAGAAGTACAACGCGATATCGGCATCATGCCGTTTAAAATCATTAAAGCAGATAACGGCGATGCATGGGTAGAAGCGGGTGGCGAAAAACGCGCTGCACCACAAATTTCTGCTGAAGTACTGAAAAAAATGAAGAAAACGGCTGAAGACTTTTTAGGTGAAGAAGTAACTGAAGCTGTAATCACAGTACCTGCATACTTTAACGATTCACAACGTCAAGCAACGAAAGATGCTGGTCGTATTGCGGGTCTAGAAGTTAAACGTATTATCAATGAGCCAACTGCTGCGGCACTGGCTTACGGTATGGATAAAAACCGTGGCGAAAACATCGTTGCAGTATATGACTTAGGTGGTGGTACTTTCGATTTATCAATCATTGAAATTGATGAAGTTGAAGGCGAGCACACTTTTGAAGTACTTGCTACAAACGGCGACACTCACTTAGGTGGTGAAGATTTCGATAACCGTGTAATCAACTACCTAGTAGCTGAATTCAAGAAAGATCAAGGCTTAGACTTAAAAGCTGATCCTCTTGCAATGCAACGTGTTAAAGAAGCTGCTGAAAAAGCAAAAATTGAACTTTCATCTGCACAATCTACTGAAGTAAATCTTCCGTATGTAACTGCTGATGCATCTGGTCCTAAGCACATGAACGTGAAACTAACACGTGCTAAGCTTGAATCACTAGTTGAAGATTTAGTAACTAAGTCTCTAGAGCCACTTAAACGTGCACTTGCTGATGCTGATTTATCAGTAAGCGACATCAACGATATTATTCTTGTTGGTGGCCAAACACGTATGCCTTTAGTACAAAAAACAGTTGCTGATTTCTTCGGTAAAGAACCACGTAAAGACGTAAACCCTGATGAAGCAGTTGCAGTAGGCGCAGCGATTCAAGGTGGTGTACTTGCTGGTGACGTTAAAGATGTACTATTACTAGACGTTTCTCCATTATCTCTAGGTATTGAGACAATGGGTTCAGTAATGACTGCATTGATTGAGAAAAATACGACGATTCCTACTAAGAAATCGCAAACATTCTCAACCGCTGAAGATAACCAATCTGCTGTAACAATTCACGTGTTACAAGGTGAGCGTAAACGTTCAAGCGACAATAAATCTCTAGGTCAATTTAACCTAGAAGGTATTCGCCCAGCACAACGTGGTACACCGCAAATCGAAGTAACATTCGATGTTGATGCCGATGGTATCTTACATGTATCTGCGAAAGATAAAGATACAGGTAAAGAGCAAAAAATCACAATTCAAGCATCTTCAGGCTTAAGCGATGAAGAAGTTGAAAAAATGGTTCGTGATGCAGAAGCACATGCTGAGGACGATAAAAAGTTTGAAGAACTTGTAGCTGCTCGTAACCAAGCTGATGCTTTAGTTCATGGTACTCGCAAGCAAATTGAAGAAGCTGGCGATGCATTACCAAATGAAGACAAAGAAGCGATTGAAGCGGCTGTTGTAGATTTAGAAGCGGCTATTAAGAGCGACAATAAAGAAGAGATTGAAGCTAAAACTCAAGCGCTTGCTGAAAAGTCTCAAAAACTGATGGAAATTGCTCAAGCGAAAGCGCAGCAAGGTTCAGCAGATGCAGGCGAGCAACAGCAATCAGCTAAGCAAGATGACGACGTTGTTGATGCAGAGTTCGAAGAAGTGAAAGACGACAAATAATTGTTGCTAACGCTTCTCGCTAGCCAAAAACACTTAACTCAGTTGAGTGTTTAGGTTAGGATGAACAATTGAGGCGCGCGAGCAATAGCTTGTCGCGCCTTTTGCATGTGTTTAAGGTTCAAATTCAATGATAAATCGATGCGATTTATCGGTTTATCCAGCAGCTTACGCTGCAAATAGAAAAGAGTAGTGTGATAGATATGTCAAAACGCGATTATTACGAAGCCCTCGGCGTAAGCAAAGATGCGAGTGAGCGAGACATAAAAAAAGCGTATAAACGCTTAGCGATGAAATATCATCCAGATCGTACCGCAGGCGATAAAGATCTCGAAACAAAGTTTAAAGAGGTTAAAGAAGCCTACGAAATTTTAACCGATGCGCAAAAACGCCAAATGTATGACCAACATGGTCATGCGGCATTTGAGCAAGGCGGCGGTGGTGGCCATGGTGGTTTCGGCGGCGGCCAAGGTGATTTCGGTGATGTATTTGGCGACGTATTTGGCGATATTTTTGGTGGTGGCGGTGGTCGACGTCAATCTCGTCAGCAACGTGGCTCTGACTTACGTTACAACATGGACTTAAGCTTAGAAGAAGCGGTTCGTGGTAAAGAAGTTGAAATTAAAGTACCAACATGGGTGGGTTGTGAGCCATGTGACGGCAGTGGTGCTAAAGCGGGTTCTAAACCTAAAACATGTACTACATGTCATGGTGCTGGCCAAGTGCAAATGCGCCAAGGTTTCTTTGCTGTGCAGCAAACATGTCCAACGTGTCAAGGACAAGGTCAGATTATTTCAGATCCTTGTAACAAGTGTCATGGTCAAGGCCGCGTAGAAAAAACCAAAACGCTTTCAGTTAAGATTCCAGCTGGCGTTGATACCGGTGACCGTATCCGCTTAACGGGTGAAGGCGAAGCCGGAATGCACGGCGCGCCATCTGGCGACTTGTACGTGCAGGTATCGGTTCGCGAGCATGAAATATTTGTACGTGAAGCGAATAACTTATATTGTGAAGTACCAATCAGCTTTACTACAGCAGGCTTAGGTGGCGAAATTCAGGTGCCGACACTTGATGGTCGTGCAAAACTTAAAATACCGTCTGAAACGCAAACGGGAAAAATGTTCCGTATGCGTGGTAAAGGTGTTAAGTCTGTACGCAGTGGTGCCCAAGGCGATCTAATTTGTAAAGTGGTAATCGAAACGCCAGTAAATCTTAACGAGCGTCAACGTGAATTACTGACTGAATTAGATGAAAGTATGGGCACAGATAGCTCTAAAAACCGTCCTAAAGAGCAAGGTTTTTTTGACGGTGTTAAAAAGTTTTTTGATGATTTAACTAAGTAAATTTAAATTATTATAAATAATGAAACGGCGCTATTTAGCGTCGTTTTTTTTGCTTTAAATTTTATTTTTGTTACTGTTAATAAAAAATGATTAAGTATTATGACACCTGCAATCGATCTATTGAAAAAATCAAAAATCCCGTTTGATGTCTTAAGTTACGAGCATGACGCTAGCAATAGTCACTATGGGCTTGAAGCAGTTGAAAAGTTAAAGCTTAATAGCCATCAAGTATTTAAAACATTAGTGCTTGAAACACATGAAGGCGAATTAATTGTTGCAGTAACACCTGTTTCTCAACAAATTCATTTAAAGCAATTGGCAAAATTAGCTTCATCTAAAAAGGTGGCAATGGCGGCTGCACAAAAAGTACAAGCCAGTACGGGGTATATTTTAGGAGGGGTAAGTCCACTGGGACAAAAAAAACGCCTCGCTACCTACATTCATGGTAGTGCATCACAGTTTGAGCACGTATATGTAAGTGCAGGAAAACGCGGTTTAGAAGTGAAATTAATGACAACCGATCTTATTACATTAACTGGTGCAAAACTGGGGATATTTTAACTTTTTCTTTTTGACATTTACGGGGAGTCCATATAAGGCCCTAGTTTCCAGATTATGAGTTTGCCGCTTTAATAATTATTAACTACAGTCAAATAACCCATCATGCATAAGTTATGGCAGTATATGAATTTTTCTGATGTTGATTATTTTGCGGTATTAATTGCCGCGCTCTCTTGCTTTATGCTTGGCGGCATTTGGTATTCAAATAAAATGTTTAAACAAGCTTGGCTTGAAAGTTGTGGTTTAACAGAGCTAGATTTGCAATCAGCAGATCCAAAATTAATTTTTGGAGGGAGCTTTTTATTATCTTTTATAGCCACTTTTTTGCTTGCATTGTTTCTAGGTGAAAACCCTAACGTTGGTGAAAGTGTAGGAACTGGATTTATTATCGGTGTATTTTGGGTTAGTAGTTCACTTGGGCTTAGTTATATTTTTGAGCAACGGCCGATGAAGCTGTTTTTAATTAATGGTAGTTTTCATATTTTACAATTTTCTTTAATGGGCCTAATTTTGGGTATTTGGCCTTAGTCTTGTTACACTTTAGGTATTACTTTGAATTAATGACTAATTATGGCTAAACCAAATAAAAAAGGGCCAACAAAAACGGTTGATATTTTTTGTTCTGCTTGCAAAACCCCCTTATTTAAGTATCGAAAGGGCGGTAAAGGAGCGCTTGTTAAATGTTTTATAGAACGTATTAGCCAAAATTTCACAAAAGAGCCCTGTATTTGCCCTAACTGTAATCGTCCTTTTGCAAGGCCTACTGTGATAAGAGGGATACCCGCTTATAAAATTATTGGTGGTAAAGTTACATTTAAATAAGCATATTGCTTATGCGGACATATGCCCTTGTTAGAATTTATCATCTTGATAGAATCGCCCGGTTTTGCTGTTTCAATGAATGAAAAAATACCCTCCCCACGGATCGGGCCAGTTTTTTGGGTTATTTAAAAATGGATAAAGGATAGTTTCGTGATAGCACTCTTATTTGACATCATAGGTATGACAGGTACTTTTTTAGTCGTTGGCTCATTCTTTTTACTGCAGCTAGGTAAAACATCTCCAACTAGCTTAATGTACAATATGATGAATTTAACGGGGGCCATTTTATTGTTGATCAGCCTTTGTTATAACTTTAACTTAGCCAGTTTTGTAATCGAAATATTCTGGATTGCAGCGTCATTAATTGGTTTATACAAATATGTTAAAAATCGAAGAGCTGTAACTGCAAGCTAATTTAGCGAATAGATGATGCTCTATATCAATCTGCAATAATACGTTATCAATTTAAGGGATAAAACCTGAGGCTAACAGAAGTCAAAACTTCTGATTTACAACGCCATGGATGCAGTAGATAAAGCAATGCAGAAGTTATTGCTGGGAACAACGAAATAACGAATTTTTACCTTGTTATCGGCAATGTTTACTACCTCAAAATAGATAACTTAATGAAGTGAATTGGTATAATAAAAATCACCGTGAATATTTTTGTTTGCGGTGATTTTTTGTTTTTACTCGCTCTGATTTTTGTTAACAAAAGTTTATATCGCTATGGCTAATAAGCAGTTAAACTAGGTTCTTTAAATTCATCAGGTTATTTTGTGGGTCAGTATGTTTTCTCTTTCTAAAAGAATCATTATTACTTGTATATTACCCATATTTATTTTGTTGATATCATTTTTTCTCGGACGAACTCATGATATTGAGCAAGCAAACCTTCAGGCTGAACGTCAAGTTACTCAATTAAATAATTATATTGATACTGAACTTGCACGCTTTTCTGCGATCCCAGAGTTATTAACTTATAATGAGTTGATGATAAGTTTTGTATCAGGAACACCACAACATTATAGCGCAATTAATAATTATCTAGCTGATATTCAGCAAGCCAGCGGTGCGTCTGACATCTTTGTGTTGGATACGCAAGGTGATGTTATTGCAAGTAGTAATTGGCAGACTGATTACACTTTTTTGGGCAGTAACTATGCTTTTAGACCCTATTTTAAACGTGCTTTTACAGATGATAAAGTGGCCTATTTTGCACTTGGTATACGTTCAAATAAACGAGGCATATATTTTTCACAAGCAGTTTATAGTGATAATAAAGCCATTGGAGTAGTGGTTTTAAAAGTTAATGTAAGTAAGTTCGAAAATGATAGAGAGTTACTAAATACGTCGAAAGGGAGCCATTTTTATTTACAACTTCCCGATCACGTTATTGCCATGTCTGATATTGAACAGTGGCGTTTGAATAGCTTTACTCAGCTTGGAATTACTGCAAAGCAGGAGATTAAATCTAGCCGTTCTTATCTGGATCATCAACCTATATACATAAAGCAGTATCAGTCTCAGAGCCAAGGTACGACGCAATTTAAAATTGATAAACAGCGATATGTTTCGTCCTCAATGAAACTCAATAACTTTAATGCCACAATGCATATTCTTGTCGATGTATCAAAGGTCGATAGCGCACAAATATCGCGCTTATTTTGGGTTATTATTATCTACAGTTTTATAATTATTATAGGGTATAGCTTATTAGCTCGTTTTGCTGGATATAAAAAATTACTTTATTCAAGGCATAGTCTTGAGCAAAAAGTAATAGAGCGTACCCAAACGCTTGAAAAGGTACAAACGGCTTTAGTGCAATCAGCTAAACTGGCTACTATAGGGCAGCTGAGTGCTGGTATAAATCATGAAATAAACCAACCTCTTAGTGCAATTAATACATACCTAGCAAGTGCTAAGCGGCTATTAGCAAAAGGTAATTACGAAGCCTTAAGTCAAAGTTTGGTTATTATTGAAGGGCTAGTCGAGCGAGTGCATAAAATTGTGGGGCAGCTGAAACACTTTAGTAAACCATCAGGGATGCAATTAAGACCATACCCGCTTGCTGCGCTTGTTAATAATGCATTAATGATTTCTAGCGCGCAGTTAAAGCAAGACAATGTGCAGGTAGAGCCCCCGCAATTTGATGAAGCAGTCATCGTCTGGGTTGATGCTCTTAAGTTTGAACAAGTGCTGGTTAATTTAATTACCAATGCCAGCCAAGCTATGAATGGTGCTGTTGAACGTAATTTGACCTTCAATTTGGAGTGTTTTGAAGAACGCGTTAAATTCTCTATTTTAGACACCGGTTCGGGTATTGAACAACATGTATTTAGTCATTTATTTGAGCCCTTTTACAGCACTAAAGATAGCAAAGGTCTCGGTTTAGGGTTATCAATATCAAAACAGATTATTGATTCATTTAATGGCTCTTTAAGCGCACACAATAGATTGCAAGGTGGGGCTGAATTTATTATTAGTCTTTCAAGTAAGCAGGGGGATAAGCATGATTGATAGTTTGTTGTGTAAACACATTATAGTGATTGATGATGAAGCGATGATCAGAGATTCGCTAAAACAACTACTCACACTAGAAGGTTATACCGTAGAGTGTTTTAACGACGCAAGTACGGCCCTTAGTAAGCTTAGCCGACGGTATAATGGAATTGTGCTTAGCGATATTAATATGCCCACAATGAACGGTTTAACTTTACTCGAGCAAATCACAGCCTTTGACAGTGAGCTTCCTGTGATATTTTTAACAGGCTATGCCGACGTGTCCATTGCGGTAAAAGCAATGCAATTAGGGGCATACGATTTATTCGAAAAACCGCTGAACGAACACTTACTTGATTGTATTGCCAGAGCATGTGATAAGCGCAGTCTTGTTATGGAAAATCGCGCATTAAAAGTGGTTGTGCAAAAAGCATCTGCGCCGGGTGTACGTATATTGGGGGATACGCCCAAAATGCAACATATGATGCATTTATTAAATACAGTAATAGATACGCCAACAGATATAATGATTGAAGGTGAAACCGGCACAGGAAAAGAGCTCGTAGCACGCTACTTACATGATCAGAGTATTCGTTCGAGTTGTAACTTTGTGGCGATTAACTGTGGGGCTGTACCAGAGCAATTAATAGAAAGTGAACTGTTTGGCGCAGCAAGTGGAGCATACACGGGTGCTACGCAAAGCCGTAAAGGTAAGTTTGAATATGCACAAGGCGGTACGGTCTTTTTAGATGAAATAGAAAGTACCCCAATGTCGCTGCAAGTTAAATTACTGCGCGTTTTAGAAGAGCGAAAAGTAACCCCTGTAGGTGATAACAAAGCCATTGATTTAGATATAAGAATTGTTGCAGCGACTAAAGTAGACTTACTGTCATTAGTTGAAAAAGGCGAGTTTAGAGCTGATTTATATTACAGGTTGAGCTTAGTTAAAGTAAATATTCCGCCTTTACGAGAGCGAAAAGCAGATATACTTTTATTGTTTAAGCATTTTAGTTCCATTGCTGCAACGCGCTATCACAAGCCTCCAGCACCCCTGAACAGCGAAATACAACAGCGCTTAGTTGCTTATGATTGGCCTGGTAATGTAAGAGAGCTCAGAAACCAAGCCGAACGTGCGGTATTACTTGGCGCCGAACTTGCCTTTACCGAGGTTAATACGCAGCAGTTTGGTGGATTATCTCCTGATTTGAGCTTATCAGAAAAAGTGGCTTTTTATGAGCAATCACTGATTGAATATGCGCTTGAGCAAAATCATGGAAGCATCAAAAATACCATGGAAACACTGCAAATTGCGCGTAAAACACTTTACGATAAAATGAGTAAATATAATCTTAATCGAGATATGTTTACGGAATAGTTGTGCGGATTTAGTGACAACATGCATTTCTAAGTGTGCGGTTAACCGCACACGCTTGTATAAATAATAACAGCAATTTTTTTTAAGGTTATGAAAAAAAAGGTTTTTATATCATTGGCAGTAAATTTGCCTTATTAGAGCTGACAATAAGTTGATTCTAATAATTAGGACGCACAATGATAAAAACAACACACCTATCTACTTTGCTTATACCCCTGAGTAGTTTAGCAATATTGCCCAGTATTACTTTAGCCGCTGATTATACCGTTTACGGTAAAGCAGAAGTTCAAATCGCAAATACCGACACTGGTATTATGCGCTACGCCAAAGAAGGTACGCAAATTGAAGCGCCTTTTTCTCGTATTGGTATAAAAGGTCAGCATAAATTAAATGAATACTTAAGTGCAGTTTTTAAATACGAAGTACAGGTGAAAGGCTTTGAAGAGGATGATACAGAAGAGCCGTTTACAGCACGTAATACTTATTTGGGTCTAAAAGGGGCGTTTGGTGAAATCGTTATAGGTAGAAACGATACGCGCTTTAAATACTCCGAAGGAAAATTAGATAACTTCAATGAAACCCAAGGTGATATGGCGCAGGTAATTGCTGGGCAAGATCGGCTTGGTGATACGCTTACATACACATCTCAATATTGGTCTAATGCTCAGTTTTCGTTTACCTATGCTCCAAAAGACGATAATAAAAATAACAAAGCAGGGTTTGCAGCGACGCTAATCTACGGTGACCGTAATTTAAATAATACACCTTATTACGTCTCATTAAGTAGGGTTGATTCTTTGAACAATATTACAGCTAGCCGAATCGTGGGCGTGTATAAATTTGAGAAATTACAGCTAGGTGCACTGTACCAACATTCGGAATCAGTTGATGAGACTAAGTCAGGCAACGGTTATGTATTAAGTGCAAGTTATACAATTGATAAATGGGTTCCAAAATTACAATTTGCTAAAGATGACTCTGCAATTCGTCAAGAGTCAAAAGCGATTCAGTGGAGTACTGGATTTGACTATGTTTTTGACAAGCAAACCACAGCGTATCTTTTGTATACCGATTTAGATCTCCAAGAAAATGCGGATAATAGTGTCGCACTTGGTCTCAAGTACAAATTTTAAGGGCAAATTATGACTCAGAAAATTATAAAAAACGAGCCAGTGAAAAATACATTAACGCAAAAAATTATATTATGGCTTGGCCCTGCTGTAATGCTATTAACGTGCTTGATAGACCCTCCTAGTGGTATGTCTGGTCTTGCATTTAAAACCGCAGGGTTAGCTTTTTGGATGGCATCGTGGTGGGTTAGTGAAGTTGTGCCAATACCTGCAACATCATTATTGCCACTTGTTATATCGCCGATTGCTGATATAGCACCTATAAAAAGTACCGCAGCGCCTTATGCGCACCCCTTAATATTTTTATTTTTAGGTGGTTTTTTGATCTCCATCGCGATGGAACGTTGGGGGCTACATAAACGGATCGCGTTAACGACGATGCTTTATGCGGGTAAAAAGCCGAGTTTACAGATTTTAGCTATGATGTTGGTGACAGCATTTTTATCTATGTGGATGTCAAATACTGCAACGACAGTAATGATGCTACCAATTGCACTTTCAATCATACACTTAGTGAGCGAATCAAACTCAGAGGATGATGGATTTGCTAAAGCACTTTTGTTATCTATTGCATATGGTGCGAGCATTGGAGGAATTGCAACACTAATAGGTACACCGCCGAATGCCTTAATGGCGGCCTATTTGTCAGAAAGCTATCAAATCGAAATAGGGTTTGGTCAATGGATGCTTGTTGGTGTTCCGTTAGCAATTGTTATGTTGATAGTATGTTGGGTTTGGCTCACAAAATTCAGCTACAAGGTTGATGAAAAAACAGAACATTTACACGACAGTAAATCTGTTTTTATAAAAGAACTGACGACCCTTGGTCCTTTGCAGCGTGCTGAAAAAGGGGTGTTTTATGTGTTTGTATTAGCCGCTCTTTGTTGGGTTTTTAGACCTTTACTCGCTGATTTTTCTGGACTTAAAATTTCAGATACAGCAATAGCAATAGCGGCTGCATTGTTATTATTTGTTTTACCAGCCAATAAAGGCAGTGATGAACGAATTTTAGATTGGGTGAGTGCATCGAAAGTACCATGGGGAGTACTATTATTATTTGGAGGAGGGTTATCACTCGCTTCGCAAATAAAATCATCTGGCTTAGCACAATACATTGCGCATTTAATTGAAGGTGCAAGCGCAATACCTCTGGTTATGGCTGTATTGGTGGTTGTTGCGTTAATTACATTTTTAACCGAAATAACCAGTAACACGGCTACTGCCGCTGGTTTTTTACCTCTTTTAGGCCCTGTTGCGGAGAGTATTTTCGGATCGCCTTTAGTTTGGGTTATTCCAGCAGCTATTGCATGTAGCTGTGCGTTTATGATGCCAGTGGCAACACCACCAAATGCAATTGTTTTTGGTTCGGGAAAAATACAAATACGAGATATGATAAAAGCAGGGTTTATGCTTAATATTATTGCGATAATTTTAATTACATTAGTGACGATGACTATTGCAGCAAAAGTATTTAATTTTTAAACAAACTTAAACTTAGCTTATAGCTATCTCGATATGAGTCGTTTTGCTTATCATCTCAGTGCTGGGCAAAACGACTCTTAATGCTTACTTGTTTGGCTATTATAGCTAAATTAGTGTGATTGCTCGAAAAACAGTTCAGGGTTATTATCTGCAGTAACTTTGAAAATTGAGTAACCTACTTTGACCACTGACACTTCTAATACAGTTTCTTTAACCACACAGTTTGATGGGTTACAAGATGCCTTTCTAAGTACGCCTTATTTACCAATTAATAAACGTATTACGTTGCTAAAAAATCTCCGATTACGAATTGTTGAACTTGAAGAAGAGCTTGTAGATGCAGTTTCAAAAGATTTTGGCTACCGAACGGCATTTGACACTTTACTTGGCGACATTCTGCCTACAGTACAAACACTTGCGCATATAATAAAAAAATTGCCTAACTGGTCTAAACCAAGTAATCGTGCGGTAGGTTTAAGTTTATGGCCTTCAAAAGTCAGTGTAACTTATCAGCCTAAAGGGGTTGTTGGCGTTATTGCACCGTGGAATTACCCTATTCAATTAGCCATAGTACCTGTTGTAACAGCGATTGCCGCAGGTAATAGAGTGATGTTAAAACTGAGCGAATTTACACCACACACAAATGTGGTACTTGAAAAATTATTTAGCGACGAAATACAAGAGCACTGCAAAGTAATTCAGGGCGGCAGTGAGGTTGCAAGTGAGTTTTCATCGTTGCCATTTGCTCACTTATTGTTTACGGGCTCAACTGCGGTGGGTAAATTGGTGATGGCCTCAGCGAGTCATAACTTAACACCAGTAACACTTGAACTTGGGGGGAAGTCACCCGTTGTTATTACCGAGCAGGCTGATATTAAAAAAGCAGCGCAAACGTTACTATTTGGGAAAATGGCTAACGCTGGGCAAATATGTGTCGCACCCGATTATGTATTGGTACCACAAGCACTTGAGCATCAGCTCATTCAGCAATTATGTGAGCTTTATAAAAAGCATTTTAAAGAGGGTGTTGAAGGTAAAAACTTAACATCGATTATTAGCGATGCACATTACAAGCGTTTAACGGGTTATTTAGCGCAAGCACAAGAACTCGGTGCAACGATTGTAAAACCGCTTGAGCAAAACCAGCAAGATGCAGAAAAACACCGCATGGGGCTGCACATTGTTACACAGGTAAGCGATGAAATGCAGCTCATGCAGGATGAATTATTTGGCCCTATATTACCAATAATGAGTTATAACAAACTTGACGATGCTATTGATTACATTAAACAACATCACCATCCATTAGCACTTTATATTTTAGGGCAAGATAAACCAGCTCAAGACTATATTATTAAGCAAACACTCAGCGGTACAGTTGCTGTTAATGACACGCTAGTGCAAGTTACAGCAGATGATGTACCATTTGGTGGTGTTGGGCACTCAGGTATGGGGCATTACCATGGTAAAGAAGGATTTTTAACCTTTAGCCATGCTAAAAATACGCTAGTTTCAGGTTCATTTAATCCGCGAGTTGGTATGTTACTCAAGCAAAGTAACGTGCTTATAAAGCTTTTAAAGTGGCTTTATATTAAGTAGGTGTGGCTTCAGATGAAAAAAGCTGAACTATGGTAATAGTTCAGCTTTAGTGAATATAAAGATTAGAACAATCGGCCTTCACCTGCATATGTACCAGCTAAAATTTTGGTATAAATAGCGTCCGCTTTTTCTTTAGCTTCCTCAACTTCTTTAGGTAGCATTTTTCGTTCATCGAGCTTTCGGCTATGGCTTGCTTGCATATTACCGTTGTATTCAGCAATAGTATTCCAAATGTATGACTTTTCTAAGTCTTTTGGCATGCCTAAACCTTCAAAATACATGAGTGCTAAGTTAAATTGCGCTAGTGAGTAATTATTAGCGGCTGCTTTTTCGTACCATTTTTTTGCAAGTTCAAAATCGTGGCTAACGCCATCACCATTCGCGTACATAACACCAAGATTAAACTGCGCAGCGGGTAAATTTTTATTGGCTGCTTTTTCAAATAAGTTTAACGCCATTTGTTTATCTAACTTAACGCCCTTGCCTTCATCATATAACACCGCTAATGCAAACATAGAGTCTACATGGTTTTTCTTAACACCTTCTTGATAAAGTTGAGCGGCTTTACGATAATCGCGAATTACACCGTAACCCCCTTCATATAACTTCGCGAGTTCATATATTCCAGGTGCATAACCTTTATCAGCAAGGTATTCAAACTCTTTCAGGGCTTCTTCAAAGTAACCTTCATTAGCTGCTTTAATGCCATCTTCGAGCCCTGCATGGGCAAAAGGGCTTGTAAGCAACACGCTAGCAAGTATTAAAGTTTTTAAATTAAACTGTGACATATTCATGTCTCCAATTAGTAATCGTTGCAATATGTATTAGTCAAACGTCATTTTATTACAAATTAATGCGCTAAATAGACTGTTGTAACGTTTAAATGTGAGTGCAAAAAGAAGTGTCTACTGTTATGTTTTACGCCAGCTTTTATATAAACGCAAGATACAGTGCTTCTAGTTTGGCTGAATATGTAATGTATAGCTCAAAACAGAGTTTTTTTGCATGAAGTAAATTTATAAGTGGTGTGTAAGATACAGATATTGCAGAAAATTTAAAGAAATAAAAAAAGCCCGTTAGGGCTTTTTTGAGTCATATCAACCGTCACTAATATGAGCAATGTAGCAAGTAATTGTGATCTTGAGTGCTGACTACTTGGGTCGAGTAAGTAGCAAACACGAAGCGGCACAGTCTTCTTAATTAAATATCAGCATCCTTGCTGTAACTTCTTCCTTAGGCACTGAGGTCGTTACACTGTGTTTATGCGAACGATTATCACTTGTAATAGAATGCAAGTCAATAGTAAATGATAATTATTATCAAATGAATTTATTTAATAACAATATAAGTTAAAAAAGGAATGGGATGCTAAACAACACTAAAATGAAAAAATTCAAACATGTAGGCGTCGCTATTAGCATGTTGTTTTTATGCAGTTGCTCTGCCTCATTTACTTATAATAATTTAAGCTGGCTTTCATCGTTTTGGGTTGATGATTATGTTGATTTAAATAAACAACAAAACAAGCAACTAAAAAAAATTATCGAAACAACACAGCATTGGCATAGGTCAACGCAGTTACCAGCATACAAACAAGATATACAAAATATAAAAACCTTGTTTAACGAAGGTTTAAAACCCGTTCAGCTTAAAGAACACGTTGTTTTTGCAAAAAAACATTGGCGAAATTTACTTGAATTCGCTTATTTGCCTTTGGCTGAATTAGGTGAAAATTTAACGCCTTTACAGCGCAAAACATTCATAAATAATATTCAAGAAAAAATTGATGAAGAACGCGATGAACTTAACGAGCAAACTTTTATAGCACGTAAAAAAGATCGTTTAGAAGAACAATTAGAATATTACGAGCAATGGCTCGGAAAACTTAATGCTGAGCAAAAAATACTAATTAAACTGACCAACGATAAACATCAGGACTCAAGTGAGCTGTGGCTCGAATACAAACAACAGCGTTTAAATGCTGCTAAGCAAGTATTTGAAAGTGAAAATTTAACGCAATCTGAGTTTATTGAGCAATTAAGCACGGTTATAAAAGAACGTGAATTATATATGAGCCCAGAGCTGCTTAAAATTAATGATGAAAACCTTAGTTTATATGTAAATTTATTAAATGAGTTAAATACCACTTTAAGTGATAAACAACGCGAAAATGTAAATGAACGTTTTGATGAGCTAATCGACACATTGGATGATATTATTGAGGGCTAAAACATTAATAATCAATCACTTTGCTATAAAAGTGTTACATAAGGTTACGGCAAAGTAAGGTTGCTGTTCAATTTTTGTAGTTGTTTAAACGAATCTAAAAATTGTCACGTAAAGTGGCAGTAATCATCGGCACACACGATGATTTTTTAAGGTAAAAGTGTATGGTTACTGATTTAAAAAATATATTAAATAGCTGGGAGCCTCTCAAAGATAAACAAGAGTGGGTTTTAGCCACTTTGTATCAAATAGAAGGTTCTAGTTATCGTAAGCTAGGCGCAATGATGCTTATTTCGAGTTTAGGGCAGCGTTTAGGTATGCTCTCTGGTGGTTGCCTAGAGGCTGACATACAGCGACATGCTAAGCAAGTAATGAGCACGTTAACTAGTAAAACGATAAGTTACGATGCAACAGATGAAGATGATTTAACATTTCAGTTAGGTATTGGATGTGGCGGTATAGTGCATATTTTACTTCAGCCAATTCATAAGGCTAACGAGTATTTGCAGCTTGAACATATGAGAAAAGCACTTAACGACAATATAGCGGGGCACTACCTTCAACAAGTGAACCCTATTATACCTAGTGGCTGTGGGGAATTTGCTCTAAACGCAGAGCAACAAGGTTTATCAATTAATCGAAAAGCTCAACTGATTGAAATTAATGATGCAACGTTTTTAGATATTTCTATTTACCCTGCGCCTCATATACTTATTGTAGGAGGTGGGGCAGACGCGGTGCCTGTTTATACACTTGCTAAACAACTTGGTTGGAGTGTAACCGTATGGGATACGCGTCCAGCAAATGCTAAAAGGCAGTACTTTACAAATGCTGATGCTATTTTACGTTCTAAGCCAAATCAATTACGTGAGTATTGTATAGAAAACAAAGTGGATGCCGCTGTTTTAATGGCCCACAGTGTTGAGCTTGATGCTAGTGTGCTTTGCGTACTCGCTGATATAGCATTTAAATACATAGGTTTACTTGGCCCTAAACATAGACGTGCGCAAGTGCTAACGCAGGCGAATACTTCGCTAGAGAAAGTAAAGTCACCTGTATTTGGTCCTGTAGGCTTAAATCTAGGCGGCGACTCACCAGAGAGCATTGCACTTTCACTCATTAGCGAAATACACGCCGTGTTTTCAAATAAAAATGCCACCTCATTGAGTAACTGGGGAAATGAAAAGTGTTAATCGCTAAGGTGATATTAGCGGCGGGGCAGTCATCACGGTTCAATGGTTGTAAGTTAACTGCCGATATTGGCGCAGGCCAAACGATGATTGAACGTGCGGTTGATGTTATACAAGCACTTGATAGCTCACCTGTATTTGTCGTCACTGGTGCATGGCATAAAGAAGTAAAAAACACGCTCGAAAATAATAAAAATATTAAGCTGATTGAAAATAAAAAATGGGATAAAGGTTTAGGTGATTCTATTGCGACAGCCACAAAAGCTATTTTAAAAAATCAGCAGCCAGATGGTATTTTATTTATGCTTGCTGATCAGGTTGAGCTTACTACAGAACATTTGAGTGAATTAGTTGCAAATTTTAAAAAGCATCCTGCTCGTTGGTGTGCTAATTACGGCGAGCGTTTAGGCGTGCCTGCGATATTTCCTAACGTTGATCTATCGAAGCTTAGCGACTTAACTACAGATAAAGGTGCGCAGCATCTACTGCGTTGCAATGATGAAGAAGTTAATACTGTTAATTTAAAATGTGCGAGTTTGGATATAGACACTGAAGCGCAACTCCATGAGTTTATAGAAAAACGCTGTAAAGTATTTTCACGGCAAAAGTAATGAGTAAGGTCAGTAATTACATTTTTTAATAGTTATAGTAACTCTTTAAGCTATACGAATAACTTAAAGAGTTACTATAAAAGCTTAATCAAGGGGCAAGCTATGGTGACGTTTACAATTAATGGCAAGGTGATTGAATCACACGCAAGTGAAGATACACCGTTGTTATGGGTTATTCGTGATGAAATTGGACTAAAAGGGACAAAATTTGGTTGTGGTATTGGGATGTGTGGTGCGTGTACTGTGCACTTAGATGGACAAGCTACGCGTTCGTGCTTGTTGCCTGTAGGCGCTATTGCGGGCAAAAAAATTACTACCATCGAAGGATTAAATAACGAACACCCACTGCAAAAGGCATGGGTTGACGAACAAGTCCCACAATGTGGTTACTGCCAATCGGGCCAGATAATGCAAGCAGCTACATTACTGGCAACGAACCCAAATCCCTCTGAAGACGAAATAGCCAACTATATGAACGGCAACTATTGCCGTTGTATGGCATACAAACGCATTAAAACAGCGATTCAACGAGCGGCTGATGAGTCACAAAGTGTTGTCAATATTTTTGATCCAAACGCACAAGACGCTTAACTGGAGCTAATAATGAAAAAATTATTTCAAAAAAATAGTGAAACCGTTAATTTAAACCGCCGTTCGTTCATGATTGGTACTGCAAGCGCAGGTTTGGTTATGGCGTTTGCTCCAGCATTTTTTTCGGGCTCGCTAAGCGCTAAAGAATCAATAGCTCAGCAAGCATTCTCTCCTACAATTTGGTGGACAATGAACACCGAAGGTGGCGTCGAAGTAAGCATTGCAAAGGCTGAAATGGGTCAACATATAGGCACTGCATTAGCGCGTATAGTTGCAGATGAGCTGGAATGTGATTGGGAAAAAGTATCAATTACGTATGTAGATACCCATGAAAAATGGGGTTATATGGTAACTGGCGGTTCGTGGTCGGTTTTTCAAAGCTTTAAACCACTCTCCCAAGCAGGTGCCGCTGGTAGAATTGCGCTAATAGAAGCAGGCGCAAAAATGCTGGGTGTGGCTGTGGATACATGCCACGCTGAAAAAGGGTATATAATCTCTGGCGATAAATCTGTTAGTTATGCTGATTTAGTTAAAAAAGATGAGTTTAATCGTACTTTTACAAGTGAAGAAGTTGCTACTTTACCACTAAAACCTGCCAATAAACGCCATTTAACAGGGCTTAAACAAGATTTTAAAGCGCTTGATATACCAGCTAAAACCAATGGTACTGCTGTGTATGGTATTGACGTAGAAGTTGAGGGGATGCTCTATGCTCGTCCAGTAATTCCGCCAACACGGTTTGGCAGTAAAGTGATAAGTGTTGATGACACAGCAGCAAAAGCTATTAAAGGGTACAAAGGTTATGAGATTTTAACCGACCCAAGTAATACGGTAGAAGGGTGGGTTGTTGTACTTGCTGATAACTACCCCAGTGCCATTAAAGCGGTTGATGTACTAAAGGTTAAGTATAAAAAAGGTAACGCAGCAAACGTAACTGAGTCTGATATTCAAAAAGAGGGTATACGTTTGTGTGAGCAAACCGATTCAGGCACTTTATTTGTTGATGAAGGCAATATTAAGAAAACGCAAAACGATGCCAAAGAATTACTTGAATCAATGTATACCACAGCGACCGCTAGCCATTACCAATTAGAGCCTTTAAATGCCCTTGCTCAGTATAAAGATGGAAATTGGATTATCCATACCGGTAATCAATGGCAGTCGCTAACACTACCTGCGATAGCTAAAGCACTTGAAGTAGCGCAAGAGAAAGTCATTATTCGCCCTTATTATTTAGGTGGTGGCTTTGGTCGTAGATTATTTGGTGATTGGACTGTACCCGCAGCCCTTACAGCTAAAGCAGTAGGCAAACCTGTAAAACTTGTATTTACTCGCGCTGATGACAGCTTATTTGACCAATCACGCTCAGCTTCTGTTGCAAAAATGACGGCATCGTTTGATAAAAACGGCGTTTTCACGGGCTTAGAACATGCTTTTGCTGCGGGTTGGCCAACCAAGGCAATGGCACCGGGGTTTTTATCCCCAGGTGTTGATGGAAAAGGCAAGTTTGACGCGTTTTCTGCATCGGGTGCCGATCATTGGTATAGCATGAACAGCCATCGCGCAAGAGCCATTAATAATGAGCTTGTACAAAGCACATTCATTCCAGGATGGTTACGCTCGGTTGGGCCTGGTTGGATTGCGTGGAGCCTTGAATCGTTCATTGACGAGGTTGCACACAAACAGGGGAAAGATCCTGTTGCTTTTCGCCTTGAAATGCTAGATGCAAAAGGCAAGCAAGCAGGTAAAGCACCAGAGAGTATCGGCGGGGCAGCACGCTTGCATAACGTACTTACAAAAGTATCTGAAAAAGTAGCCAATATTAAGTTAGGTGAAAGTGAAGGTATCGGCTTTTCAGCGAGCTCAGGGCAAGAACGTACAATGCCTGCATGGATTGCTACAGCGGCACATGTGCATGTAAATCGTGGTAATGGAAAAATTACCCTTAAAAAGCTGTATATTGTTGTTGATGCAGGTTTAATAGTTCATCCTGATGGCGCGTTAGCGCAATTAGAGGGGTCTGCACTTTGGGGAACGAGCCTTGCGTTGCATGAATCAAATACGTATCAAAACGGACAGGTTTCAGCGACCAACTTTAATACTTACTTACCACTTAGAATGAAAGATGTACCGGATATGGATATTGAATTTATAAAAAGTGACGAGTTTCCGGTTGGTTTAGGTGAGCCGGGCGTTATTGGTATCGCCCCCGCGATTGGTAATGCCGTGTTTAATGCGGTTGGCGTTCGTTTACGAAACCTACCTATGAAACCAGATGAGCTTAAAAAGGGCTTGTCAACATAAAACAGTAAAAGCAGTATATGTGTAAGAGGTTTGTATTTTAATGCGACCTCTTTAACATGTAATAAATATACTTAAGTTATACCCAAGGTTTAGTTATGTTAGTCGATCCAGCAGGACGAGAATTTAGTTACTTACGTTTATCAATTACCGACGTGTGTAATTTTAAGTGTGTTTATTGTTTACCAAATGGTTATCAATGTGACCACGACCGAGACTTTCTTTCGCTTAACGAAATAAGTAATACAATTAAAGCATTTGCTCATCATGGTATTAAAAAGGTACGTATTACCGGCGGGGAGCCAACGCTTCGAAAAGACTTTATAGATGTCATCCGCGCAGCAAAAGACACAACCGGTATAAGTCAAATCGCCGCGACCACAAATGGTTTTTCTTTACAAAAAAACATTAATGATTGGGTAAATGCCGGCTTAAGTGCCATTAATGTGAGTATTGATAGCTTTGATCCACGTATGTTCAACTCAATTACAGGGCACGATAAATTTGCGTCTGTGATGCGTGGTATAGATGCAGCGGTTGATAGCGGTATTTCGTCAGTAAAAATAAATAGTGTACTGATGAGACAATATAACGCCTCAGAGCTAGACACCTTTTTAAGTTGGCTTAAACACCGACCTGTCACTATTCGTTTTATTGAATTGATGCAGACAAACGATAATAAAGATTTTTTTGATGCAAACCATCTCTCAGGTGAATCAATAAAAACCAAGTTATTGCAAAAAGGGTGGCAACGTATCATTCAAGATGCTTCAGCGGGCCCCGCGCAAGAGTTTTCGCACCCAGATTATCAAGGCAATATTGGCTTAATAATGCCCTATAGCAACGACTTTTGTAGTACCTGCAATAGATTAAGGGTGTCTTCGTTAGGTAATTTACATTTGTGTTTATTCTCTGAAGAGGGCATCTCTCTAAGAGAGCATATGAACAGCGATTCAAACGAAGCGTTAATCGCATTGTTATCGCGCTATATTAAAACTAAAAAGCCATCCCACTTATTGCAACAAGGTAATACGGGTATTACGACTAATTTATCGATGTTGGGTGGCTAGCTGATTTTTAAGTATAAATAAGCCCGCAGCAATAAAGTGTTTTTTTATTACAATTGAAGGGCGATTTAATCGCGGCGTGAAGTTTGCGAATTTGGTAACAGTTTCTGCGTTACTTTCCTTGTTACATCTATGTATGCAACAAGGAATAAATCGCTCTTAGGATGAGCCAACTGGCTGCGCGTGTTTGGTATTTATGTTGCGGTATCGCCTATTGATGGGGAATAACCACACTACATAGGCTCTGCCTTGCCTAAAAACCAAACATACTGCTGCAAATTCACCCACCAAAGGTCAACACGCCCTAGCTTAACTTACTAAAAACAGTACTAATACTCAGAATTTTATATTTGTAAAGCTTGTTATCTCTATTTTTCACGTTAAACTGGATTTTTATTTCATTATTAAGTTTTATGAATGGATATCGCAGCTCTTAATAGTACTAAAGTTCTGAGATGGAATGTACTTAGGTGGATGTGCTTCTGCTTTGGCAGCTTATCTGCAATCTTTTCTGCCTTTAATTTAACAGTAAACAACTTTTATACACTTGGTTATTTAGAAATATGTTTTTCTTTATATTGTTTGTACACTTTTATTCGCTTAGGTAAACAAGCGCTTCAAGCTTGGCAATCGATTGTAATGTGCGGGCTTATTACATTAATAGTGGTGTTTGGAACTTACATAGCAACGCCTAAAAATGGTGTATTCATTTGGTCATTTGCGCTCCCCATTTTATATTATCTTCTGCTTGGTAAATACCCAGGGGTAATTTTATCAGCGTCCTTACTTAGTCTGCAAAGTATTATCTTATTCGAAAAGTCGCCATTGCTCCCCTTTACCACATTTAATCTAAGCTTAAATTTATCACTCACGTACATAAGTATATGGGCAGTATCACATATTTTTGAAGTGAGTAGGGCACATTCTTCTAAACGATTAAAAAACTTAGCATTACTTGATCCATTAACAGGAGCAGGCAATCGACTTTCAATGAGCCATTATTTTGAAGTGGAACTACAAGATAAATCTCAACTTTTTTTGTTTTTATTAGATTTAGATTTTTTCAAACAAGTGAATGATAAATATGGTCACGATGTTGGCGATAAAGTACTCGTAGAAATTGCTGCATTGTTAAGAGTGACTCTCGCTAAAGGGTATGTATTTAGAGTCGGAGGCGAGGAGTTTGCACTTCTTAGCTCATTCAAAAACGCTGATGATGCGTTTGCCGCTGCAGAAAAGCTAAGATCGATAGTTGAAACCACTAATATAGACATCGACGGTAAAGTGATTAATTTAACCATCAGTATTGGGGTAACTGAATACAAAAATGGTCAAACTCTTCTTGAATTTGTGAACTTAGCAGATAAAGAACTCTATAAAGCAAAACGCCTTGGGCGCAATAAAGTATATGGTTAACGTATTGAAGAAAACTCTACTCAACTTGGTTTAATACATTTGTTCAAAGTTAGGAATGCCATTTTCCCAAATTGGTTTATCTTTTCCTAAGTACTCTCGGACCGCATCAAAAAACAATCGCGTTCGCACAGGTAAGTCACGATGTGGGTAAACAGCATACATAGCACTGTATTCCATCAATTTTATATCCGTTAAGAGCGGAATTAATTTACCATCTGTGATTTCATTGCCAATTATAAATGCGGGTGCTACAAAATAGGCCGTGCCTGAAATTGCTTTCATTAGGAGTACTTCCGCATCGTTTGCACGATATACGCTCTTTATTTTTTGCTCACAAGGCTCACCTTTACTATTGTAGTAATCGACTCCTTCAACCCTTATAGAATTGCTAGCATAGCTTGCTGCGGGCAAATCGGCTAAATCTTCCATTGTTTTAGGCATCCCATAAGTCTCTATAAACTCAGGTGCTGCGACAATCAATAGTCGGTTACGCGCAATTTTACGAGCAATAAGCGATGAATCTTTTGGCTCGCCAACTCTAAATGCTAAATCAAAGCCTTCGGACACAATATCAACGAGCCTATCATCTAAGCGAAGTTCTACCTCAACCTGAGGAAAGCGTTTTTGAAAATTATTCAGTACCGGTTGCAAGTAACGGCGTCCGATCAAGGTTGATGATGTGATTTTTAATACGCCTCGGGGCTCTAAATGGTAGTTTTCAGCCATGCGCACTGTTTCACCAAGCAGCTCTCTTAGCTCAGCGGCTTTTTTTATCATTTCTGCGCCTGCAGCAGTGAGTGAAAATGAGCGAGTCGTGCGATTAAGTAGCCTAACGCCGAGTTCATCTTCTAAGCGACTAATTTGCTTAGAAATAACAGAACGGTCAATGTTACGAATTTCAGCCGCTTTGGCAAAAGAGCCTTGTTCTACCACCTCAAGCAACATCAAAAGCCGACTTGTCGTATCCATTATTACATCCTAATTAATTTATTGATGCCATTTTGGCACTAATGAATTTAAAAATCTATGCTTTTTGTCCGCAAGCTTAATACGTACTATGCAACACTAATTATAAAAGGAGCGTCTTCATGAAAAAACATTTAATTGCTGCTGCACTCGCTGGCGCATTATTAACACTTGCGGGTTGTGCTGACGAAAGCACACCACCTTCAGCTCAGGCGCAACATCTTCAACCAATTGATGTTGCAACGGTACTTGTTAAACCAGTACAGAATTGGCACACCTATACAACGCGTTTAGAGTCTCCTCAAGAAGTGGCATTAATGCCGCGTGTGTCAGGTGTTATTGATCACATTGCATTTAATGAAGGCGACAATGTTAAAAAGGGCGACCTATTATTTAAGTTAGATGACCGCCCATTTGCGGCTGTGGTAGCAAGCCTTGAAGCACAAATCAACAGTGCACAAGCTGCATTAGAACAAGCAAAAAGTGAAGCTAAACGCGCGGTACGTTTAACACAGCGTAAAGCAATCTCTACTGAGCAGGCTGAATCTCGTACATCTGTTTTACGCCAACGTGAAGCACAGCTTGTTGCTTTGCAAGCACAGCTTACATCAGCCGAACTAGATTTAGAATTCACTTCAATTGTATCGCCAATTGATGGTGTTATTTCGCGTGCAAACATTACTAGAGGTAATAATATTATTGCGGGTCAAAGTGTATTAACAAGCATTGTTTCTAACGAAAAAATGTATGCATACTTTGATATTGATGAACGCACTTGGAATAGTGCTTTTAGTAATGTAACAGCCGCTAGCCGCCAGCCTGTTGTTATGCAAAAAGTAGGGCAACACGACTTTGCATACAAAGGGTATATCAACTTTATTGATAACCAAATTAATGCCTCTACGGGTACTTTGCGTGTGCGCGCTGTATTTGACGAAGATAATAACCAACTTCGTTCAGGGTCATTTGCGCGTATTAAATTAGCGGCTAATTCAATTAGTGAACAAATTATTGTGCCAGACAGAGCAATCGGCACTGATTTAAAAAATCGCTTTGTATTAACCGTTGGCGAAAACAACGTATTGCAGTACAAATTAGTCACTGTGGGTGAGCGTTATGGTTCGCTTCGCGCAGTAACATCGGGTTTGTCTGAAGGTGATGTGATTGCCGTAAATGGTCCTGCTCGCGTAGGCCCTGGTATGCCAATTGCACCAAACACAGTGACAATAGACAGCAGTGATGTTGCATTCACACTCTCTAATGACGAATCACGCTTAGTGGCTAAGCAATAAGGTTTATTGATGAAATTTTCACACTTTTTTATTCAACGGCCGATATTTGCGGCTATGTTGTCTTTAGTTATTTTAATTGCAGGTGGCATTTCTTTATTTCAGCTACCGGTAAGTGAATATCCAGAAGTTGTTCCACCAACAGTAGTTGTAACAGCAAGTTACCCCGGTGCTAACCCAACGGTTATTGCTCAAACAGTGGCAACACCACTGGAGCAAGAAATAAACGGCACTGAAAACATGTTGTACATGTTTTCACAAGCAACCAGCGATGGGCGTATGACCCTAACGGTAACATTTGCATTGGGTACCGATTTAGACCGTGCTCAAGTACAAGTACAAAACCGTGTAAACAGTGCATTGCCGCGTTTGCCAGAAGAAGTACAACGTTTAGGCGTGGTAGCCGAAAAGTCATCACCGGATCTAACCATGGTGGTGCATTTATATTCGCCAGAAAAAACACACGATACCGCGTATTTATCTAACTATGCCGATTTGTATGTTAAAGACGAAATTGCACGACTACCTGGTGTAGGCGACATTCGCTTATTTGGTCCGGGCAAATACTCAATGCGGGTATGGTTAAACCCAGATGCATTAGCAGCACGTGAGCTAACAGCAACCGATGTTGTAACTGCGCTTCGTTCGCAAAACCAACAAGTGGCCGCAGGTAGCTTAGGTGCTCAGCCGGTATCAAACGACAGCCAATTCCAAATACTATTAAACGTGAAAGGGCGTTTAAATAGTATTGAAGAGTTTGAACAAGTAATTATTAAAGTAGGCGATGAAGGTCAGTTAACACGTTTATCTGATATTGCACGTGTTGAATTAGGGCAAAATACTTACTCACTGCGCGCAGAGTTAGACACTCAACCAGCGCTCGCAATGCCTATATATCAGCGCCCAGGTTCTAATGCTATTGAGCTTTCGGATCAAGTGCGCGAAACCATGGCGCGTTTATCAAAAGATTTTCCAGAAGGGGTTAAATACGACATTGTTTACGATCCTACTGTATTTGTACGCGGCTCGATTGACGCAGTAATTGCAACGTTACTTGAAGCCATTGTACTGGTTGTAATTGTAGTTATTGTATTTTTACAAACATGGCGTGCGTCTATTATCCCGCTTATTGCTGTGCCTATTTCACTTATTGGTACGTTTGCTGTTATGCAGTGGTTGGGTGTGTCGATTAATACCTTATCGTTATTTGGCTTAGTACTTGCCATCGGTATTGTTGTAGATGATGCGATTGTAGTTGTAGAAAACGTTGAACGTAATATTGAGCAAGGTTTATCACCACTTGAAGCCACCCGCGTTGCTATGAACGAAGTAACTGGCCCTATTATTGCTATTGCATTGGTATTAAGTGCAGTATTTATTCCAACCGCCTTTATTACAGGTTTGTCTGGTCAGTTTTATAAGCAATTTGCACTTACAATTACAATTTCGACTATTATCTCAGCGTTTAATTCATTAACACTTTCACCTGCATTAGCAGCGCTGTTATTAAAATCGCACGATGCAAAACCAGATGCATTTACACGTTTACTAAATAAATTATTTGGTCGTTGGTTATTTAAACCATTCAACCGCATATTTGACCGTGGCGCAAAGGGCTACGAAAAATTGGTTAAAAAGCTAATTCGCCTAAGCCTAATTGCTATGGTGGCCTATGTTGCACTGGTTGGCGGTACAATTAAACTGTTTGATACCGTACCTGGTGGCTTTATTCCACAACAAGATAAGCAATACTTAGTGGCGATTGCTCAGTTACCAGACGCAGCAAGCCTTGACCGCACTGAAGATGTATTAAGACAAATGCAGCAAATTGCCTTAGATGTTCCGGGTGTTGCGCATACGGTTGCTTTTCCTGGTTTGTCGGTAAATGGTTTTACCAATAGCCCTAACAGCGGTATTGTTTTTACACCTTTAGATGCGTTTGAAGACCGCGCCGATCCAAGTAAATCTGCAATGGCTATTGCCGCGCAGCTAAACCAACGGTTTGCCGCAATTGATGAAGCATTTGTCGCGGTATTCCCACCACCGCCAATTCAAGGTTTAGGCACAACAGGTGGCTTTAAGTTGCAAATTGAAGACAGATCAAACAAAGGATTCGAAGCGTTATTTAATAGCCTGCAAACGGTTATTGGTAAAGCACAGCAAGATCCTGCGTTAATGGGGCTTTACTCAAGTTTTCGTATTCAAGTACCACAAATGGATATAGATGTAGACCGCGAACAAGCACTAATTCAGGGTATTCCACTTGATGAAGTATTTAATGCATTACAAATTTACTTGGGTTCGGTGTATGTAAATGACTTTAACTTGTTTGGTCGTACGTACCAGGTAAATGCGCAAGCAGATGCTGATTACCGTTTAGACCCTGACCAAATCCTTAATTTAAAAGTAAGAAACCGCGCGGGTAACATGGTGCCATTAGGTTCAGTATTAACGGTTACACCAACAATTGGTCCTGACCGTGTAATGCATTACAACGGCTACCCAAGTGCAGAACTTAACGGCAGCCCAGCGCCGGGTTACAGCTCAGATCAAGCACAGCTGGCGATTGAAGCAATCCTTGCTGATAACTTGCCAAGTGGTATTGAATACGAGTGGACTGAGGTTACTTACCAACAAGTACTTGCGGGTAATACCATGGTGTATGTATTCCCACTGGTAGTGCTACTGGTATTTATGGTACTTGCTGCTCAGTATGAAAGCTTGCGTTTACCATTGGCTATTATTTTAATCGTGCCAATGACCATATTTTCAGCGTTACTTGGTGTGTGGTTTGTAGGTTCAGACAACAATATATTTACGCAAATAGCATTAATCGTATTAGTTGCCTTGGCATCCAAAAATGCGATTCTTATGATTGAATTTGCGAAAGATCAAAATGAGACTGGATTATCACATTTTGATGCCATATTAGCGGCGTGTCGTATGCGCCTGCGCCCAATATTAATGACCTCAATTGCGTTTACAGCTGGTGTTATACCGCTTGTATTGGCAACCGGCGCAGGAGCCGAAATGCGCCATGCAATGGGTAATGCCGTGTTCTCAGGCATGATTGGTGTAACCGTGTTTGGCTTATTGTTTACACCGGTATTTTATATGCTTGTAGTAAATAAAAAAGAAAAAGCGCAGGAGTTACCACATGAATAAGTTAGCAAATAAAACGCTAAAAACACGCTTAACAATAAGTACTGTATTGGTGGCTGCGTTTTTATCAGGCTGTGCGAGCAAAATAGATACGCTCAGTGAGCAAAACGCAATTAATGAGTTTGTTGCAAAAGCAGCCGTTGCTGAGCAGCTTACTGGCGCTGACGAAACAAGCTGGTGGAAAGGGCTTGAATCAAGCCAATTGAATCAGCTGGTAACTCAGGCACTTGCAAATAACTACGATTTAAAAACTAGCCAATTAACGCTTAAAAGTGCGCTCGCACGATTAGGTGAGCAAAAAGCACAATACCTGCCGCAAGGTGGTGCTGAAATTAGTGCTCAGCGCAGTGGCCTAGGCGATGTAAATAGCCGCCAATCAACTGCTAATTTAGCGCTCGACTGGCAACTTGATTTGTTTGGGCGCATTACAGCATTGGTTGATGCGGCAAATGCATCGGCTATGAGCCAAGCAGAGCAAGTACGTTTACTTCAGATTGAAGTAGTCTCGTCGGTTGTTAAAGGGTTTGTAAGCTATCAGGGTAATGTTGAAAAACAACACATTGTAGCGCTGCAAATAGAAGCGCTTGAACAAAGTATAGACGTACTACAAGCTCGCGTTGATGAAGGTGTTGCAAGCGAACTTGATTTAAATCGTACTATGGCGCAGCTTAGACAGCAGCAAGCACTTGTTCCTGCTTTTGAATATGCAAAATATCGCGACCTGTCAACGCTTGCCGTGCTTACTGGGCGTTTAACGCAAAACGTTGAATTAAGTAATGAACAAGCTATTTTAGAGCATGAGTTTAAGGTGTCTCTTAATGAGCCAAATAATGCAATTGCGCTAAGACCCGATATTAGTCGTGCGCTTTATGACTTTAGCCAAGCTAACAGTTTAAGTGTTGCCGCAAGCAAAGCGTTATTGCCAGATATAAGTTTAAGTGGTTTTGCTGGAGTACTTAGTTTAGGTAGTAATGGCTTTAGTGATACACAACAACAGTGGCAAGTAGCGCCGCAGTTACAGTGGTCTATTTTAAGTTATCCTGCGCTTTTAGCGCAGCGTGACGCGCAGCAGTTTTTAAGTGAGGCCGCTTACAGCGATTATCAACAAGTGGTGTTAAGTGCACTAAGTGAAAGTGAACTTTCACTGCAATTGTTGGTCAATCAAGCACAGCAAAAACGCTTTGCCGATGAGCGTTATGACTTTGCTAATAAAGCATTTTTACAAGCACAGGCAATGTACGAAGAAGGGCAAATTCCTTATCTTGAGTTGTTAGATGCGCGTCAGGATGTTTTAATAGCGCAAGAGAACGCTGTCGATTCAAAAATTTCATCGCTACTCGCTAAAGTTAATGCCTATCAGTCATTTAACGGGCGATGGAGTTATGCTTTAAGCAACACTAAGAAGTAGAGTTATATTGATGCCTAATACTGATGTTACACATGAATACACTATACCGCACACTATGCGCGCTATTGTATTACCAGAGCCAAACGAAGAAATTAGCTTGGCTGACGTTCAATTGCCTGTCCCAGAGTGTGCAGACAACGAATTGCTTATTAAAGTTGAATACGTTGGCTTAAATCCTGTTGATGGGCAATTTGCCAAATCGGGTTTTTGTAATTGGCAATACCCCCATGTTTTAGGTCTTGACGCCGTGGGAGTGGTGGTAAAAGCAAATAAAGGCGTTTTTCCTAGCGTGGGTGAGCGGGTCATGTGGCATGCCAGTGTGGGTGGTCAAGGTGTATTGAGTGAATACACAAAAGTACCTAACTACGCAGTATCGGTATTACCAGTAGGGTTAAGCCCTGCGGTGGCCGCTATTTTGCCTTGTGCCGGTATGGCTGCACTTATAAGCATAGACAAATTAAGTATTAACGAAGGCGACACTGTACTTATCGAAGGTGGTGCGGGGGCCGTAGGGCAGTTTGCTATTCAGTATGCTAAGCAGCGGGGGGCAAACGTTTTTGCAACTGCATCGAAAAGAAACCATAAACTGGTTAAGCAGTTAGGTGCTGAGGTGGTTTTTGATTACAACGATAAAAAGTTGTGTGACAAAATTCGCAGAGAGCTCGGCCCACAAGGTTTTGATGCCGTTATAGATACAATTGGTGGTGAGTCAACAGCTCGTAATATTGAGTTAATGCGTTTTTGCGGCAAAATTGCATGCCTAAATCCATTGCCATGCTTTGATCAGGACCTAATGTATCGCAGAGCGCCCAATATTAGCGTGGTATCGCTTGGTGGTGCATGGCTTGCTAATAGTTTATGTGCACAACAGCGTTTAAGCTTTATGGGTAACTTATTGCTAGAAGGCGCGTGTAATGGCGATATTAAAACGCCTGCACTCACCGCAGTTGAGTTTAATGCACAGGCTGTGTCTGATGCGCTTAATAAGCAATTAGCGGGTGGCTTTACGGGTAAACAAGTTGTTCATGTAGCACCATAAGCATACGTCACTTTAAAAAACGCAGCATTTTATGCTGCGTTTTTTTATGCCTATTTTATGTATTTTGCATCCCACCAAATCGTATTTTTATTTATTAACCTGAACTCTGGTTAAGAGGTTTACTAACATATTGAATCATGGTGATATTTAAATTTATTTTCTCTAGCCAGAGATTTTCAATGAAAACAAGGCGAATTTACGCGTCAATAGCTGGCCTATTGCAAGTAAATTCAACGCAGTTAGCACTGAAAATAGCTGCTAGAGATAGATTTATTATCCAGAGTTCAGGTTTATTAGCTGTTTTATTCGTCATTTTAATAAAAACAGTTGTTTTCAGCGTACAACTGTAAGCCTTTGTGTTTCAACAGTTTACGTTCAGGTAAAGAAAATAAATTGAAAAAACTGTTAATTAATTGAATAGAGTAATTGATCTAAACGATTTTTTATGACGTAATGTAGGTATTATTTAGCTGGTCGGATGAGTTCAATCATGAGTTTACGTACAAAACTAAAAAAAGTATTACCAAGTATTTCTATCACAGAACAAGAAGCGCTAGACGCGGGTGATGTATGGCTTGAAGGGTCTATCTATCAAGGTAAACCTGATTTCAGCGCATTGCGCGACGTACCTGCAGCTACATTAAGCGCAGACGAGCAAGCATTCTTAGACGGTCCAGTAAAAGAACTACTGGGCATGATTGACGATTCAGTGATTCAAAACGGCATTCATTTACCAAATGACATCTTAGAATTTTTGAAGAAAGAGCGTTTTTTCTCGCTTATCATTCCTAAGTCGTTTGGTGGTTTAGAGTTTAGCCCTTATGCAAACTCAACCATTGTTGGCACAATTGCGACTAAAAGTTCAGCAGTTGCGGTAACCGTCATGGTTCCAAACTCGTTAGGCCCAGGTGAGTTACTACTTCACTTTGGTACGCAAGAACAGCAAGCACATTACCTACCACGCCTAGCAAATGGTACAGATATTCCATGTTTTGCATTAACAAGCCCAGAAGCGGGTTCTGATGCAGGCGGTATTCCTGATGTTGGTAAAGTAACTAAAGGTATGTACAACGGCGAAGAAGTGCTTGGTTTAGAAATTACTTGGGACAAGCGCTACATTACACTAGCACCTATTGCTACCGTACTTGGTTTAGCATTTAAAGTAGTTGACCCTGATGGTTTATTAGGTGGTAAAGAAAACTTAGGTATTACCTGTGCACTTATTCCAAAAGAGCACCCAGGTGTTGAGCTTGGTAATCGCCACGACCCTATGGGCATTCGTTTTTACAACGGTACTACACGTGGTAACAAAGTATTTGTACCAATGGACTTTGTTATTGGCGGGCAAAAAAACATCGGCCGTGGTTGGCAAATGCTGGTTAGCTGTTTAGGTGCCGGCCGTGGTATTTCATTACCTGCGCTAGGTGTTAGTACAGCACAAGTTGCATTTAAATCAGCGTCTGAATACGCAGCAGTGCGTGAACAGTTTGGTTTAGCGATTGGCCAATTTGAAGGTATTCAAGAAAAACTAGCTGACATTGCAGGTAAAACATACCTACAAGAAGCAATGCGCGTACTTACAACTGAAGGCTTAGGCATGGGCTTAAAGCCATCAGTAGTAACCGCAATCGCTAAATACCACATGACAGAGCTTGGTCGCGACGTACTTGATTCAGCAATGGATATTCAAGCAGGAAAAGCGATTCAAAACGGTCCACAAAATACCTTAGCAAGTGGTTATGTTGCTCAGCCGATTGCCATTACGGTAGAAGGCGCGAACATTCTTACTCGTAACCTAATGATTTTTGGTCAAGGTGTTATGCGTTGTCACCCATATTTACAATCTATGGTTGAGTCAATTCATAGCGAAGACAAAGGCGCAGATAAAGAATTTAACGGTATTTTACGTAAAACAATTGGCTACAGCACAGCAAACAGCTTACGTGCTTTCCGCCTTGGTGTTTTACCATTTACAGCAAGTGCAAACTCTGAATTACCAGAAGTACGCGACTACGAAAAAGCAGTACATAAGTTATCTGCAAAACTTGCAGTGTACGCAGACTTTTCGTTACTTGTACTTGGCGGTAAGTTAAAACAAGCAGAAATGCTATCGGCACGTTTAGGCGATGTAATGAGCTTCTTATATGCAGCTATGGCATCAATTAAATATTACGAGCAAAAAGTATCAAGTAGTGACCGTGAACAAGCTGCACCGTATTTCCATTACGCAACGCGTTTTGCACTACAAAGTGCTGAAGAAGCATTGCATAAGTTTTTAGATAACTTCCCTGCAAGTGGTACACGTAAGTTTATTCGTTTCATTACAATGAACTACTCAACTAAAATGCCAAAAATTAGCGATGATTTAATCCGCGAACTAGCTAAGCAAGCTCAGCTAGATACCGCATTTAAAGCGCAAATTACGCATTTAGTTAAGCCAGTTGAGGGCGATGGTCATCATATTAATGAGCAAGCTTACAAAGCTAAAATGGCATCACTTGGCGAGCTGGCTAAAGTTAAAAAAGCACTACGTGCTAAAGTAATTAAACCAGGTGCACGTTTTAACATTACGCTTGATAACGCACTAGCGGCGAACGTAATTACCCAAGCTGAACACGTTCAGTTAATTGATTACAACATTAAACGTGAAAAAGCGATTCGTGTAGATGAGTTCGATTTTGATATGAACATACTAGACGATAACGCACAGCCGATTAACCCGCTTAAAAGCGTAGTTAATCAGTAAAATTAAATTCAATGATGCAAAGCGCCCGCAGTATCGGCGCTTTTATTCTTGAGTAAAAAATTAGTGTGGAGCCCCGCTTGTGTAAAAACAAGCGGGGCTTTTTTATGTTTTTAAAATGGAAATAGATAGCGGTATTGATTTGTAAGCGAGTATGTATGTGTAGAGGACTAAAAAGAGACGCTTATAATCTTGAAAAAGGGCTGATAACCCCGTTAGCACCTTGTTGTAGTACATGGGTATAAATTTGTGTAGTTTTAACATCAGAATGGCCAAGCTGAGCTTGAACAGTTCTTATATCGGCGCCATTTTGCAGTAGATGAGTAGCAAAAGAGTGCCTTAATGTATGAGGTGTTATTATTTTTGTTAACCCTGATTTTTGGACGGCTTTTTTAACCTCTTTTCTAATACAAGAGTGATGAAAATGATGTCGCCTTATTTCACCACTTTGAGGATCTGAACTTAATATATGAGAAGGAAATAAATACTGCCACGCAAGCGATTTTGCGGCACTTGGATATTTTTTTGTTAAAGCATATGGCATCCATACGCCAGAATATTCCGTATTATTTAAATCCAGTTTTAAATAGTCATCAACGTTCAAAATTTGATTTCTCAGCATAGGAATTAGCTCTGTGGCCAGCGTAACAATGCGGTGTTTATTACCTTTTCCATTCCATACTTGAATGCATTTATAATCAAAATCAATATCTTTTACTCTTAATTGCACCGCTTCCATTACTCTTAAGCCACTTCCATACATAAGGGCTGCAATTAAATAATAGCGCTTATTTAAATGAGCCATCAACATTTTAACTTCCTCTGGGGTCATCACTACAGGGAGCTTTGCTTGTTTTTTACTACGGGCAAAATTTAAATTTAATGAGAGTTCTTTTTTTATTATGTGCTTGTATAAAAATGACAATGAATTGAGTGCGGTGGCTTGCGTACGTGGTGCAACGTTTTGCTTTAACACTAAATGTTCTAAGTAGCGTTCGACTTCATTGTCCCCCATTGAGGCGGGATGGCGTTTATTATGAAAATGGATATAAGATGCAATCCATCTTAGGTAGGTATCTACGGTGCGTAATGAATATTGACGAACTAGCATATATTCAGCTATATAATTTAAAAATGGAGAACGTGTTTTCATATTACCACCAATAATAACGCTGTATTTATATACAGTATAGTTGTGCTGCTCCCATATTCAAGAAAATGAGCGACGAGCGCATTTTCTCTTTTATTGAGAGTTTGAGTGCTAATAAAAAATTATATGTAGCAATGTGTTAAGTTATTTGTTAAAAAAGAATTATTGAATACATGAGCGTGACATTGGCAGATATATGCGCGATGAGCGCACTATTAAATTGTTAGCTTTAAAAGCAAAAAACCATGAAAAGAAAGATGTTACAGAATAGGTGTTGTACTTCTAAAGAAGCCAAATGTTATAAATCTGTCGCCATGCACCACTGAGGCGGAAATATAAAAATCAGGCAATATGTTAAAGTACAAAAGAAATACGCAGCGGTAAAGTTAAGTTGCGCGCGCTGAGGTGCGGAGTATAGTAAAAGGTCATTTGGTTTTGTGCGTTGTCGTTAAGGTTTTTGTGCCGCTTGAGGCGGTTAAGTATCAAGTTTAGTATTTTGGCGTGTGGCTAAATATATGTATTACACGGTCAGCTAACAATGTTATCAACCCGACCTGCACTGCGTTGCTTCGTTTGCGCTAAACCGCTACGCTAGCGCAAACAAATCAACTCCGTTCCGGCGGGTTATAACGGCGTTATGTATCTTAGGAGATATATTTGAAGCTCAATAACTTGGCTGCAATAGCTACAATAGTTGGGGCTGTTTTTGCAGGAGCATCTTACTTCTCTGGTAGCAATGACACATCTGGTACAGGCTCACCTAGTAATGAGTTTGAGCAGCGTGCGGATGAGATTGAACTAACACTGGATATTCCTGTTTATTCCAGGGAAAGAAATTGGCTGGCTGCCATGTTTAAGGCCGCCGATGGAATGCCTACATATGCCGCTCAACAGAAAGGCTTAAAAAAGGTAGTCGTAGCTGCGCTTGATGTCGATGACTTCAACATTGCATTGATGGCTGCGTTGGAAATGCCTACATATGCAAGCAGAGCAGAAATGCTTGATCTTATTGTCGATAAAGCAGTTCAAAGTAAGACAACTCTAGATTATGCGTATTTTGCTGCCAATAAATATCCAACTTACGCTGGCAAGGAAAAAGGACTATCAAAAGTAATTGACGCTTACGCCAAGGTTATAAAAAAACAGCAAACTACCGATACTATAATTGAAACCGAACAGTCTGAAACAATGCATAACAAATCAAGCAAGAGGGACGCCGTAAACGGCGCCCCTTCTTGAGGCGTTATAAGGCAATTCGTGTTTGGAGTTTTAAATGTCAAATATAGGTTCAGTCCAATATTCTAAAGGAAATAGTGTTGGTGAGTTAAAAGCTGTCTGGATTCATGCTGATTATGGTCACGGAACAGGTTTGGCTATTGGTGGTCAAAGTACAAAGTTTGATGGTAAATATGAAATTAAGTATTTTGACAGCAATGGCTCCTTATTAACTGTTCTTGATTTAGAAATCATTAAGAACGAGCAACGCTATGATTTATCGTGGAGTAAAAATGGTGTAGTCATCAGTATCGGAATCGGAGTAGAAAACTTTGATATATTATCAGCAGGCTTCTATGACTTGTAAAGCCTTATAACAAGTGCATTAAATCGGAACAAAAACAGTTGGCTTTGTTTCGTTCCTCAACAATCTTAGCCAACAATTTTTGTCCGTTTATGCGGGCGTTATGTGTCTTATGAGAACGTAGAAATGAATAAAATTGAAATCAGTAATATAGGTTTTGATCTAGCTAAAGAACTTTCTCAATTGGGAGAAACCTTTCATATTAAAGCTGATGCTAGAGACATATTTTTATATGAGTCAGCGACTGTAGAGCAAGAAGCAAAAGATTTAATTGAAAATACTGGCGTTAAAGAACATTTAAAAGAGTCAACATTACTTGGTAAATGGGGTCAGTCAATACACCATCAGCTACCAGATAAAGATATCATCAATAAAGTTAAAGGTTTCCATGATAGCTATCAACAAGTTAAAAACACATAACAAGTTGCAGCATTGGAAAACCAACTCGCTGGCGCTCGTCGTTTTCCACTGTGCAAGACGTTATGTTTTTATCATGGAACGAGTAACCATTAAGTATGTATGAATTAAGTGCGAGCAGAAGCGAACTAATTCCAGAAGCTGAGCTGCTAGATTTTTATGAAGAGCTTAAAGCTTCAAAGTTCGCCGTTTCAGAAAAAGAGCGGCGAAATACACCGTACGCCTCTTTAGATTGGTTAATACCAACAGCTTTTGGTCTCTATATTTTAAAGCCGTATTTTGACGAATTTTTAAAAGAGGCGGGAAAAGACCATTACAAAATTCTAAAAAAGGCCATTAGCGAAAAAATAGTACCTAAATTTCTTCAAAAAGATGCCTCTTTAAAAATTCGCAGAGTTACATCTGGTGGCGTATATAAAGAAAATTACTTTTCAGGCTCTTTTTCAATATCTTCATCAATATTTTACGTCGATAAAAATATTGAGCTAAAACTCCTATTCCCCGATAACTCCAGTAACGAATATTGTGCTTTAGCTATTGATGCTTTTTCCAATTTATTAAGTATGTACTCCGACCAAGATCTAGGCGACTTAATACAAAAGCATAGTAAACTCCCAATTATGACGTCTTGCTTTTGGTACAATATGGAGTCGAGCAAAATTGAGCTCTTAGATACAATTGAAAGCTCTAAAAATAATAAAGTTATTTCTAATTTAGTGTCGTAAAAACATAACAAACGCATTAACACTCGCTGCGCTCGCTAGGGACAAAAACACGTAGGCTCCCTGCGCTTCGCTTGGTATTGTAGCCTACGTGTTTCTGCCCGTTATGCGGGTGTTATGCGTATAGGATCATCCGGATGTTAAAATTATCTACATTAATTTCTCTTCTAATTTTTACCAATATTGCATTAGCTTGTGACTGTAGACTTGGCGAAGTAAATGATAAATTAGCGAATGCAAAATATGTATTTATTGGAAAAGTTTCATCTATCACTATAAAAGGAACTAAATCACCTTTCAATGAAGATCATATTCTAGTGGATTTTTCTGTTATCCAATCATGGAAAGGTAATAACAAAAAGGTCACTCTAGATACCGTAGCTAATAGAGCAAGTTGTAACGGGTATTGGTTTAATGAATCACAAACTTATTTAGTTTATGCTTACGATGTTAAAGGTAAACTTGATACATATTACTGCGGCGGAGTAATACCTAAAAATGAGAAAAGTCATTTTGATAGTGAGCTATCGTCTCTAAATGAATTGGTTGAAAATACGCATAACAAGTCAATTAAGCGGGACTAAAAACAGTTTGCTCGGTTTCGCTTCGCTACACATTTTAGCAAACAATTTTAGCCCCTTATTGGGGCGTTAGAGCACCAGTAATCAAGCATGGATGAACATATGAAGTTTGGCGAGATTTGGGACAAATTCGAATTATACATAATGTCACTTTGGTTCCTGTTTTTCTTAATCATTGTGATCACTGTAGATATTCCTATGTGCTTTGGTGATAACTGCCAATTCATTGGAGTTTGGGACGTTATTAAAAAGAATATAGTTCCTGCTATTTCTTTGCTGTTGGTTTTATTCGGGGTTATTTTTTATTATCGCTTTGATTATAGAGTTTCAGGTAGTAAGAAATTACCCGTTGAAATTACAGATATTGAAGACCTGAATTACGAGCATCTTACATTTCTAACTACTTATATAATTCCTTTAATCTGTTTTAACCTGACAAGTACAAGGTATTTGATAGCTCTAGCCTTTTTATTAATTGTCATCGGTATTATTTATGTAAAAACAGATAAGTTTTATGCCAACCCGACTCTGGCCGTTTTAGGTTTTAGATTATACAAAGTGACGGTTAAGACAAGAACCGGCATAAAAGAAAATATTGTTGTAATTACAAAAGATAGGTTAAGTGAACTTGATCAATTAAAAACATTAGATTTAGATAACAAAGTATATTTTGCGAGGAAAGTCGAATGACTATTGAAAACTTAAAGGAAGAAATTTCATCGGTTATAACAGCGAAAGGATGTTCTGCTGAATTTTTCTTTCTGTTAGATGGCGATGAAGGCATGTGTGTTAAGTCTGTTGATATTAATGAAGAAGATCAGACTAAATTGGCAGAAATGTTTACGGAGTCATTGAGTAATAATATTCTCCTTAATGATGATCTTTCACTGATTCCAATATCAAGTGCAGATGACAGAAAAAATGCTTTATACGAGTATGATTTAGATGATATTCCTGATGAACTGTCGAATTTAAAAAAAATAATTGAAAGTGAAAAGTTTGACCCTTTTTCATTTAGTGATGACTCATTAAAACAACTTGAAGGAGTGCTTATTTTAATTGGTAATCAAGACGTTCAACTTGCCATTTATAAACACCACTACCCAATAACATTATTACAAAAAGATAGCGGCTTTAGCCTTACTAAAATGCGAGGCTCAAATAGATTTCAGAAACTAGATCAAGATATTCTTAAAATTGATCCCAAGTTTCAGTTTATCAAATTGAATGGTAAATATTACATCCTCGACATTAAGGCATTAGAGAGATTTTTCGGTTTCCATGATGCCATTAAAAACATTGCTACACAGGGTGTAGAGAATATTAAATCATCTGATTTAGTAATGGATTGTGGTGTATTTGAATCTCGCCTTGATGATATAACTTTTTCAAGAAAGCTGGTTAAATCGGCTAGTCAATCACCTGTTTTATCAGTAATACCTAATCGTGAAATATTATCTTTTACAAATACTCACCCTGCGTTAAAAGGTAAGTTTAAATATAGTAGCGATGGCTCTCAGTTTGATTTGAAAACTAAAAAATCTCAAAATTTATTTCTTAAACTATTAAACGACGATTTCTTACAATCTGAATTAACTAAGAAATATTATGAGAGTGTAGCAAAGGACAATATTGAAGAAGAAGCTGCTGAAAATGCGGCGTAATGGTGCTCTAACAAGTTGCTTAAACGGACAAAAAACAGCTGGCTTTTGCTCGTTCCTCGCTAATTTTAGCCAGCTATTTTATTGCCGCTTAGCAAAGCGTTAGTTTTACAAGGAAGTATGGTGTTTCAATCTAGCCGAAAATTTATAAACAATATTCAGAGTAGCTTTAAATTCTTAAAGCAATTTGGTTTTGAGAGCAAACCACCTAAAACCTTTAGGGATGAATCATCTATTTGTTATTCATCCTCAATTCTTATGATTGTGTTTTGTCACAGTAGTTATAACGATGATTATTGGTGCGTGATTGGAAAGCCTGCTACAGATTACCCTAAACAGCCAGTTTCTCTTGCTGAGTTGCTCAATAAACTTGAAAGTAAACCTAAACTTCCCAAAGAGTCTGCTCAGGCTATTCAAATAACTTCAGAGTTAATGAAAAATGAGTTGAAAGAACTCTTAAATGGAAATTTGAGCTTAATATCAGAAATTTGGGAACAGGAAGAATTAAACGAGTTAGATATCTATAACTATCAAAAAAAAGTAGCTCTACAATCTGAAATAATCGGGGATTCTGAAATTTTTGAAATCCCTAATACTAAAAAAGCCTTAGGTAGTAGTTACATGGAGCGTTTTCCAAACCATGATTTTGAACAAAAAACTACTTGGATTGTTTTTACTAAAGTTGCTGATTTTAACTGTAATAGTTATGAACAAGCACAAGAAATGGCTATGCAGTTTAAGTAAAACTAACAAGTCATTAAAGCAGGACAAAAAACAGTTGGTTTTTGCTCGTGCCTCGCTTATTTTAACCAACTATTTTATTGCCTCTTAATGAGGCGTTGGTATGACTCCCACTGTCAAGTTAAACGCACTGATCCCTGCCTAACTTTTTTAAGCCATAATTACTTTAGCTCGAATTAGAGCGAGTTAATACATAGGATGAAGCAAGTAATGTCGTCGGTTATCTTGCTGATATTCGTTGGTTATTACTATTTCTAGTAACAGAGCAGACCTTACTTATTTCGTCGTGGCACCTGTCTTCAGTCTATGTTCGTGGTTCAATGAAGCGTTAGCTACATTGCCATCCTAACGCCGTCGGTGGTTGTGCCACTCCCGATGCTTGATCCTATGCATTAACTCTAATTCGTTTATCATGCAGGTACTCTTGCCAATCTAAGTTTTGTATTTACTGGCGTTAGCACCACTTCTTTTGCAATTGCCCATATGTATGCAATCATTTCTCGAGCAATGGCGGTGACAACCAGGTTGTAATGTTTCCCTTTGGCTATCATTTTTTTATAGCGCTTGCAGAGCCTAAGTTGTGCTTTCCACGCAATATCAATAATGTCCTTTGGTAAACCCTCTTGTCGTTTTTGCATATCTGTCGATATATTTGCCGCATACCGATAAGTGTGTGCGCCTTCAACGAGAAGGCGCCTCGCTCGGCCGTTTCCGCATTTTGTGATGGCGCCAATATGGCGTTTGCCACCACTCGAGTGCTCACTAGGTACAAGACCAAGATAACTCATTAATTTGCGGGGGTGGTCGAAGCGCGATAAATCGCCAAGCTCAGCAACAACGCCGGTGGCGACCAACAAACGAACGCCACGCATAGCTTGTATTGCTTTTACTACAGGATAATAACGCCACTGGTGAACATGGTGTGTTAGTTCATTGTCTAGCCGTTCAAGTCGGCTTATTCGTTCATTAATTGTGTGTAAAAACTCTTGTAAGACGATGTGCTGCGCGGGATGTGGCAACACAAGCTCAGTGAGCCAACGTAAATGTTTTTGTGACCAATTTGCAGTGCCTCTGTAATTAATATTATTGCGAAGCAGCAGTGCCTTTAATTGATATTTAGCATCTTTTAAATCCTTCATTGCCACTTCGCGTGCGCGAGATAAATCACGTACGGCTTCATCTTCAGGCTCGGGAACATAAATAGGTGTTAAATCTTCAGATTTAAGTAATTTAGCGAGCTTAAGGGCATCACGTTTATCGGTTTTAATCTTCTCACCTGGCTTTTTGGGAATAAGAGAGGGTGCAACCACATAACAGCAATGGCCGAGACTGGTAATTAATCTGTAAATCCAATAACCACATGGGCCAGCTTCATAAACAAAATGAAGTGTTGCGCCAGGGTATTTGGATTCAAACTGACGAACAAGCTTTTGAACAGCCACTTTGGAAGACGAAACTCGGCCAAGATGAACGGGTTTCGCACCTCTATGTTCTTCAATATAGGCGACTTCATTGAATTCTTTATGTGTATCAAGACCGATAAAAAGTATGCTATGTTTATTCATGTTAGCCTCTGCTGTTTAGTTAATTGACAAACTAATTATGGCTCTGGCTTTGAATTAAGCTAACCCACGAAAAGCGGAGGCTAACACCGTGTGGGAGTCATTATGTCTAGTTGCAACAAGGAACATATGAGCAAAATAGGCAGAAATGAGCCGTGTTGGTGTGGATCTGGTCAGAAATATAAAAAGTGCCATTTGAATAGATCTACTGAAGAAGCGCTCTCAATCAATCGACTCATTGCTGAGCTAAGATCAAAGACATTTCATAAAGAGTGTATGCATCCTGATGCATCTGATGATTCTTGCAGTAGTAAAATTATTGACGCTCATACAATTCAAAAGAAAGGATCGTTGAAATCCATCTCCGATGAATCAAATCATGTTTATTGCTTCAGAACTGACCAGAATGGAAAAGATCTAGTACTGAAATTAGGTTGGCAAAAGGCATCTACTTTCAAGGGTTTCTGTGCGAAACACGATAAAGCAATGTTTAGCCCCATTGAAGATGAGTTATATAACGGATCAAAAAGTCAAAGTTTTATCGCAGGCTATAGAGCTGTAGCCTTAGAATACTTCAAAAAAATCAGCGTAGTTAAAGGGTTACCTTTCATGAGCCAACATGTTGATCGAGGTATGCCAGTGGAGGCTCAAGTTGAATTACAGAGAAACTTGTACTCAATGAAACAAGGTTTTTTTAAAGGAATCGATGATTTTAAAGAAACATTAAATACTTATGTAAACAGCCACCAGTCTCAAGCTTATGATGATTTTGAAAGCCTAACTGTTTATTTTACAGGTGACTTAGACATTGCAGTTTCAGGTTGTTTTTCACCTGACTTTACTATCAGCGGTAGGCGTATCCAAACTTTGGCGCCGGGTGTCAAATTTGTAGAGAATATTGCAGTCAATACTTTGAATACAAAAGATGGTTATGCCTTAGTTTTTTCATGGCCTAAAAGTTTTACGAAATGCGGTGAATTCGCTGATTCTTTAATCAGTATTAGTCATAATGATCTTCCGAGTAAATTGGTTGAATTGATTTTTAGCTATATAGAGAACGCATACTTTTCTATGAGCTGGTTTAATGGACTTGAACATAATAAAAAAATATTAATCGAGTCTATGGCAAGAAGGTCTATTCAATATGGTGAACCGGTAGAATTTAGTAATTATGAGTATACAAATTGGAAGGTTGATCGTGTTGTTCGCAACTAACAAGGCGCTATTGTCGCCACTATCGTGGCTGGGACGGCTTACGCTTCGCTCCAGCCGCCCCAAAGCTTTGCGTTAGGTGTTTAAATGAGTTGGGCATTTAGGTTTAGGAAAAATGTGCACATGTACAGTCATGAACTGAAGTGCAAAAAGGGGAATTTTGAATTTAATTGCCAAAGTGAGGACTCAGCTCACGAGCAACATGTTGTTTTATTCTGGCTTGATGAGCTGCCTTTAAAAGAAACGCAAATTAATGAGTTCGCTTCAGAACTTACTAGCTGGGCTAAATTACAAGAACTAAAGTTTAGGGTTTATTTTAATAATAAATGTATTACATCATCGCAAATAAACTAGACATCCATCCTAAATTTTGCACTTTTCAAAATTAAAGGCTAGCCTTTAATTAGTACAAAAAACAAGCAGGGTGTCTTATGGCAATTGCAAGAAAACGACAAGTAAGTTTGGTTGATACAAAATACTACCACTGTATTTCGCGTCGCAAATAAACTAGACATCCATCCTAAATTTTGCACTTTTCAAAATTAAAGGCTAGCCTTTAATTAGTACAAAAAACAAGCAGGGTGTCTTATGGCAATTGCAAGAAAACGACAAGTAAGTTTGGTTGATACAAAATACTACCACTGTATTTCGCGTTGCGTGCGCCGTGCATTTTTATGTGGCGAAGACCGTTTTACTGGTCAATCTTACGAGCATCGACGAGGGTGGGTTAAAGATAAGCTGCTTGAATTAGCGAAGGTATTTTGTATTGATGTATGTGCTTACGCTGTTATGAGTAATCACACCCACTTAGTACTGTATGTTGATGATAAAAAAGCGAATCGATTAAACGATAAAGCGATTATCATTCGCTGGCATAAGATCTGTAAAGGTACTGTACTTACGCAAAAATACATACAGGGTGAAAAGCTAAGTAAAGCCGAACTTATCTTTTTCAATCAAACAGTAAACGACTACCGCGAGCGCCTATCAAGTATTAGCTGGTTTATGCGGTTGTTAAATGAAAACATTGCACGCAGAGCAAATAAAGAAGATAACTGCACAGGACGGTTCTGGGAAGGCAGATTTACATCACAAGCATTACTAGATGAAGCAGCACTTGCCGCTTGTATGGCGTATGTCGATTTAAACCCAATTAGAGCTAAAATGGCTAAAACGCCTGAGGAATCAGACCACACCAGCGTTAAACAACGACTAACATACGCAAAAGAAGGCAAACAACCAAAACAACTACTGCGCTTTGCAGGAATGCCACGTCAGATAATGCCAAAAGGACTCCCGTTTGAGCTTAAATCGTACCTTGAACTTGTTGAATTAACAGGGCGTTGTATACGAGAGGATAAACGCGGTTATATTAAAAGTACACACTTACCCTTACTCGAAAGAGTTAATATTTCCCCCGAAAACTGGTTAAAGCTTACAACCCAATTTACGCGCGTATTTCATGGCGCAGTAGGCAGGCCAGCCTCACAAGAAAGTTATTGTGAAAACTTAAAGCGAAAGCGGCGAGCGAATATCAGTAACTGCGAAAAGCTATTGGCATAAAACTTAAACTACTCAGTAAAACTATTCAGTAATAAATCACAACTGCACCATGCAGTTATTTTCATGGGCCGAATTTAGGTTTCAGCGTGCTAATTTTTTTATGGATGAAATGTAAGTAACCGAGTAGTAAAAGATAAATTCTTAACCAACAAATTAAATTTAATGGCAACGTTTTGTTTGTTTAATTATAGTGGCTGTCTAGTTTAACTCAAGCGAAAGCGGCGAGCGAATATCAGTAACTGCGAAAAGCTATTGGCATAAAACTTAAACTACTCAGTAAAACTATTCAGTAATAAATCACAACTGCACCATGCAGTTATTTTCATGGGCCGAATTTAGGTTTCAGCGTGCTAATTTTTTTATGGATGAAATGTAAGTAACCGAGTAGTAAAAGATAAATTCTTAACCTACAAATTTAATGGCAACGTTTTGTTTGTTTAATTATAGTGGCTGTCTATTTTAACTGATTAAAGTAGCTTCATAGTTTAGCTGTAGTTTAAAATGGCGATAATTTTAATCTTTTTTAAATTTAGCTGCTGGTAATATAATAACTATTCCCGCCCATATCCCCCAGAAAAATATAGCAGGAAAAATGTCACTGATAAAATAGGACATACTTGTATAGTATCCTTCAGGCGCTGATGAATCTGAAGAAACAAAAAACACACCTATAGGTTTAAGGTAGGCAGGATAATGCGAATTGGATTGAAAAATCATACTAATATAAGGCCATACGAGTAACCAATAGATAGATCCAGAAATCTTATTAAACAATATCCGTTTTAATTTACTTTTACTTATGAACATTTATAATTTTCCGTACTAGGTAGGTTTTTTTGTGCTAACCACTTTGCTTTATATGCTCCCCAACCAGCTAGTGAATCTTTATTTTGAGAAACCGATTGTAACCCCAAAATAATCAACTCTTGTGTTGCTTTTACAGCTAGTTTACCTGAATTAGTATTCAAAGACCCTGAGTGTATATCACCTTTGGAGTGTGGAGTAATTGTGTCTATTGGTGAACCATGTTTCTGCTTATCATAATCAAATATTTTAATGATTGGATGGGGGTGGTTAGCTTCTGCAGCATCAACACCACTGATCATAGCTTCTTTTCTGCATTTGATTTGATATATAGCTTTTTCACTTCTTACTGTATGGGCTGGAGAAAATGAATCTTGTAATGCGTGTAAAGCCAAAGCTAAATGTTTTACCCCGTACCTCCTAGTTTGAAAAGTTACATTTTCATTATCATTTTGATGCTGTTTTAAAATATTAACTTTTTGCTTACACTCAATCACCCATCGATCCATCTTCTCCTTAATGAACACACAGCCATTAATGTATGAGTCATATTCGGTTTCATTAGAAGATTTCATGAAGTGATAACGCTGGCCAGTTGGAGCTTCATGTGTCCAACTTTCATCAAAATCAACCGCTGCGATTCGTCTTGCAAGATTTTTTCTAGGATCGAAAGCGTTAAAATTATATGCTCTAAGGTTGACCATGTAGGCAATAAATGCAGAGATAAAATCAGCTCGATTTGAAACTTCGGGGTTGCTCCACTGATAAGTCCCATTTACGAATATTGGAAGGCTACAGAGTTTCCTTTCCACTTGACAGTTTTTTTGCATTTGAGTAATTGCTTCTACAGATATCTTTATATGTCCATCGGCTTTCATTTGCGATTCCTTTGCTTTATGTTTCTTTAGAAAAAAGAGGTAAGCATCCTGTAGAATAAACTTACTTCTTTCCTGCTTGATTTTTAGCCAGTTGATATTAAGTCAGGCTTATAGTTTATGTCAATGCCCATCAGTATAATTAGGAGCACAGGCGTTACTAGAACACGTTATCCGAGCAGACGCTGCATTGCTTTATACAAGTTATACTTTGGCTATGTCTAACTTTGACTAAATATTAATAAAACAAATTAACATGACACATATGGACGCTCCCTTGAAGTCAAGACGAGCCGATGTATAAACATCTAAGTTTTTGCTTTTGTTAATTATCATGTATCCCATTTCCCAGTAATGATGCGTCACAAGCTTGCTAAAAAACAAAGATAAATAAGCCAGACGCCCATCCTAAATTTTGCATTTTTAGAAACAAGTTGTATAGATAAATTAAGATGGGTGTCAGTCAAAAAGAAATGTATATTTTTGTTAAACCGTTCGGTTTTTATTAAGTAGTTTTATTAAAAACGCCCACTAATGTTAAACTACAAAAAATTTAATTATTTAATATTACCATGGCATTTTACATTCCTTTATTACAACCTCATTTTAAGCACATTGAAATTGGCGATACGTTAACATCCCTTTGGAGTGGCTGTGGCAGTATTGTGCAGTGCCAGCTTGATGATGAGGCATGTGTTATTAAAGCGATTAAAATACCTAGCTATATAAACCATCCAAAAATTAAACAAAGCGAATTTGCACTTAAAAGAAAACAGCATTCCTATAGCGTTGAATACACTTTTTATAAGCTTTATAGCCAGCATTTACCAGTACATGCGCAAAGTATTGAATGTATAAGCGCAATTAATAAAGATGATGAATACGCGCTGGTGTTTAAAAACTTTACCAAGCATGGGTTTACTCAAGCGAAAAGCGAACATATAAAAGCTATATTAAAGTGGCTTGCGTACTTTCATGCATTTAACCTAAACAAACCTGTTGACGGCTTGTGGCGGCAAGGCAATTATTGGCATTTAAGTACGCGGCCAGATGAGTTTAATAAATTAAAAACAAACGCGAATGAAAAGTCCGATATTAAAAATTTTGCACATAAAATAGATGAGGAACTACAAAGTTGTGCGTATAAAACGCTGATTCATGGCGATGCAAAACTTGCTAACTTTGCAGCAAATGAGCGCGATAAAATACTCGGTTATGATTTTCAGTATATAGGTGCAGGTAGTGGGATAATTGATGTAATGTATTTTATGACCAGTTGCTTAAGTGATGCACAATTACACGAATGGGCTGAGGATTACCTTGTGTACTATTTTGATAATTTAAAGGCTGCTATTAATATTTATCACCCTACAGCACCAGCAGGTAAAATAGCTGACGATTGGCTCGTTTTATGGCCTGCGGCATGGGCTGACTTTTATCGGTTTTTAGTTGGCTGGAGTCCTGAACATCAAAAAATAAATAGCTATATGCTTAAGCAAGTAAATAACTGGTTAGCAGCTAATATTTAATAAACAGACTGTGTTAGCCACTTGCATAAATATCAAGCAAAGCAATAGATTTTTGCACAGCATATGAAAATCCCTTTAAAATTACAGGTCAAATGACCTTTTTTAATATAAAATACCGCTAATTATTGTCTCTGTAGGTTTTTATCATGGCTATTCACGTTATTACTCATCCTCTTGTTCAACATAAACTTGGTTTAATGCGCGCATATGGCATTAGCACTAAAAGCTTTCGTGAACTGTGCTCTGAAGTAGGCACATTATTAACCTACGAAGCTACTAAAAACCTTCCACTTGAAGATAACGAAATTACCAGTTGGGACGGCAATAAATTAAATGTGCAGCACATTAAAGGTAAAAAAATTACAGTAGTGCCTATTTTACGTGCAGGCCTTGGTATGATGGACGGTGTAATGCAATTACTACCAGCCGCTAAGGTTAGTGTTGTAGGTCTTCAACGTAACGAAGAAACGCTAGAGCCAATCCCTTATTTTGAAAAGTTAGTAGGTAATATTGACGAGCGTTTGAGCCTAGTAATTGACCCAATGCTTGCAACCGGTGGCTCAATGATTGCCACTATCGACATGCTTAAAAAAGCAGGCTGTAAAGAAATTAAAGTTATTATACTTGTAGCAGCACCGGAGGGCGTTGCAAAAACACTTGAGGCTCACCCAGACGTAGAAATATTTACTGCATCAGTAGACAGCCACCTGAACGAAAAAGGATACATAGTGCCCGGTTTAGGTGATGCGGGCGACAAAATATTCGGTACAGTTTAGGAGTGTTCAGTGCAAAATAACGCCACATTTTCTATAAAAACCATTTTAACGGGTGCACAAATGCTGTTTGTAGCATTTGGTGCATTGGTGCTTGTGCCGCTATTAACAGGGCTCGATCCGAGTGTGGCATTGTTTACCGCAGGCATTGGTACTTTGCTGTTTCAGATAGTGACTAAAGGTCAAGTGCCTATATTTTTAGCCTCTTCATTTGCTTTTATTGCACCTATTATTGCTGCCGTGCAAATGTGGGGTGTGCCCGCGACAATGGGGGGCTTAATGGCGGCAGGTTTTGCATATATGCTGTTGAGCTTATTAGTAAAATTTAAAGGCGTAGCAACGCTTCATAAAATTTTACCACCTGTGGTTGTAGGCCCCGTAATTATGGTTATTGGTTTAGCCCTTGCACCTGTTGCTGTAAATATGGCGATGGGTAAAAGTGGCGACGGCAGTCTTCAAATTATTGATTACAATAACGCTATTTTTATTTCGATGTTTTCGTTATTAGTAACGCTTGTTTTTGCAGTATGGGGAAGGGGGGTATTTAAACTTATTCCTATTCTGGCAGGGGTTGTAGCGGGTTATGGCTTATCGCTTATTTTAGGTGTTGTGCAATTTGACGCAGTAAGTAATGCACAATGGTTCGCTGTGCCTAACTTCACATGGCCAGAATTTAAATGGCAAGCTATTTTGTTTATGGTGCCAGTGGCTATTGCGCCAGCCATTGAACACATTGGCGATATGATGGCGATTAGCCAAGTAACCAACAAAGACTTTTTGAAAAAGCCTGGCTTGCACCGTACTTTGTTTGGTGACGGCTTAGCTACATCAGCCGCGTCATTATTTGGTGGCCCGCCTAACACTACTTACTCAGAAGTAACGGGGGCAGTAATGCTTACCAAAAACTTTAATCCAAAAGTAATGATGTGGACGGCCATTATTGCTATTGCTTTAGCGTTTATCGCTAAAATGGGGGCTGGGCTGCAAACAATACCGGTACCTGTAATGGGCGGTATTATGATTCTACTTTTTGGTTCTATTGCCGTTGTTGGCCTAAATACACTGGTTAAGTCGGGAGATGATTTAACTGCGCCGCGCAACTTAAGCATTGTTGCCCTTATTTTAGTGTGCGGTATTGGAGGAATGCATGTTGGTGGTAGCCAATTTAGTTTGGAGGGCGTAAGTTTATGCGCCATCTTAGGTATCGTACTTAACTTAATATTACCTAAAGCAGAGCCTGTAGAGGCTTAATTTTGAACATTAACTAATTAGTTTGCACCATAATAGCGCATTTTAAATGCGCTATTTTTTTAACCTATTAAAAAATATACAAAAAAAATATTGGTCTAGTATCTGCATTTACTCCTTCAGAACGTATTGTATGCAAGGAGTTACTATGTCAGAGGCCAATATTGTGGATATAACCCCGTTTTTAGCAAAGCACCAACTGCCTTTAAAGTATCAATATTTGAGTGAGCAATACTTTGTTCCACTCGCGCATGACATCCTCGAATCTAAAAAAACAAATACTCCTATTTTTGTTGCCATAAATGGATGCCAAGGATCAGGGAAAACAACACTCGCTGATTTTTTAGTTACGTGGTTTTCTAAAAACACCTCCCTTAACAGTGTCGCATTATCTATTGACGATTTTTATTTAGCTAAGCAAGCGCGTAAACAACTTGCTGAGGATGTTCATCCACTATTTGCAACTCGTGGTGTACCAGGTACTCATGACACGGAGTTGATGAATCGCACTATTTCGCAGCTATTAGCAGGTGATATAAATGTGCCATTACCACGCTTTAATAAACACATTGATGATTGCGTTTCTCAAAATGAATGGTTAGCTAATTCAACGCCTGTCGATATTGTTATTTTAGAAGGATGGTGTGTAGGCAGTGAGCCGCAACCATTATTTTCATTGAGTGAACCGCTTAATGAGTTGGAGCAGCTTCATGATAAGGAGGGCGTGTGGCGTCGTTGTATAAACAGTTGTTTAGCCAATGAGTATAAAGCAATCTTTAATAAAATTGATTACACCGTAATGCTTAAAGCGCCAAGCTTTAGTGATGTATTTACATGGAGACAAGAGCAAGAGCAAAAACTAATTGCTAAAGAAGGTGCAGGATCAGGCACGATGACTAATGCGCAGTTAGTGTGGTTTATTTCTCACTTTGAGCGTATTACACGCGAAAATTTAAATACTTTGAGCAGTAAAGCAAACGCACTGATTGAGCTTGATGCTAATCGCGATATAAGTGGGATGCATTTAATTAGCGATGACACCCTTCAGCCAATTATTTTTACCGATTTAGATGGCACTTTACTCGATCATAGCGATTACAACACCAGTAATGTGAGTGTGTTATTGCAACAGTTACAAAACGCACATATCCCAGTGGTGTTTAATACCAGTAAAACATTTTGCGAAGTGGTTGAAATTAAAAACGAATTAAACATCCAACAGCCTTTTATTGTTGAAAATGGCGCTGCAGTTTATATACCCGATCACTACTTTGAACTTAAACCGATTGGTTGTAAAAAAGTTGGCGCTTATTGGTGTTTTGCATTAGCTAAGCCTTTGTCGCGTTTATTAAGTGATTTAGAGTCGCTCGATTCTAAATACAAAGCGCATTATAAATTATTTAGCAACTTAACCGGTGAACAAATCTCTGAGTTAACAGGGTTGAGTGACGAACAAGCAAGGCGTGCGCAAACGAGAGACTACTCAGATCCACTTTATTGGTATGGCAATGATGACTTACTAAATACCTTTGTCGAAGATGTTAAAGCGCTTGGTTACGACATAAAAGTAGGAGGGCGCTTTATTCATATTGCCAAAAATACAGACAAAAGCGCTGCACAGCAGTGGTTAGTTAAGCAGTTTACCCATCACTTTAGAAAGCCTCTCACAGTCATAGCATTGGGCGATAGCGATAACGATAAGCAAATGTTAGAGCAAGCCAATATTGCCATTATTATTGCAAATCCGGCGAGCAAAAAACCGGTTAAATTGTCACATAACAAGGCACGCTATTCACAATCGCCAGCACCATTAGGTTGGATTGAAGAAATAACATCACTACCTTGTATTAACAGTATTTTAAGTATTACTGAGGAGCAAACATCTCATGGCTGATTTTTACCAAAATGGCGTAATTACTACATTACACAATATAGCTGACCGACCAATTGAAGAGCTAGAAAAAGAATTAATCGGGTTTAGTAAGCAGCGTCCAATGGGGCTTATATTACCATCGTTATTTAGCGAGTTAGAAGGCCCTGCACTGCAAAATATAGTTAGCGAGTTGCGTGAAGTACCGTATTTATCGCAAATTACTATTGGCCTAGATAGAGCTGACGAAGCACAGTATCGCCACGCACTTGGTTTTTTTAAAGAGTTAAATCAAAACCACAAAGTACTTTGGAACGACGGCCCGCGCTTACAAGCTCTTGATAAAGAATTACAAGAGCTAGGCGTAGCGCCAAGAGAGCTTGGAAAAGGCCGAAATGTTTGGTACTGCATGGGTTATAAGCTAGCAACAGCAGAAGTAGAATCTATCGCGCTGCATGATTGCGATATTTTAACCTACGACAGAAGCCTACTTGCTCGCTTAATTTACCCCGTTGCGCATCCGCGTTTTAACTATGAATTTTGTAAAGGCTTTTACCCGCGTACAGCAAACGGAAAAATTAACGGCCGTGTATCACGCTTATTAGTAACGCCACTACTGCGTTCATTCAAAACTATATTAGGTAACCGCGACTATTTGGAATACATGGACTCATTTAGATACCCATTAGCAGGTGAGTTTTCGTTCAGACGTGATGTATTAAACGACATTCGCATCCCAAGTGATTGGGGATTAGAAATTGGCGTACTAAGTGAAATGTATCGTAATTATTCACATAATCGTTTGTGCCAAGTAGATATCGCCGATAACTACGATCACAAACACCAAGTACTATCACTTGATGATCAAAGTGCTGGGTTATCTAAGATGTCGATTGATATAACCAAAGCTTTATTTAGAAAGCTAGCAACACAAGGCGTTACTTTTACCAGTGAAACTATTCGCTCACTCAAAGCAACGTATTACCGTATTGGTTTAGATTTTATAGAAACCTACCATAATGATGCAATAATGAATGGCTTAACGCTTGATGTGCATCAAGAAGAAAAAGCAGTAGAAATGTTTGCACAAAATATTATGAATGCAGGGCAACAATTTTTAGATAACCCAATGGAAGCGCCATTTGTACCAAGTTGGAACCGTGTTGTGTCAGCAATGCCAGATGTATTTGAGCGCTTAAAAGAAGCAGTGGAGTTAGATAACAAAGAATATAGCCAACCTAAAAAATAAATGTTCAGGTTAAGTAACTAAAAAATAAAAGGGGCGCATGTGAGCACAGTTAACGAACTATTTTTACAGCGGGTAGAGCAACATCTTCGAATAATTTATGAGGATGTTGAACTGCCCTTATCAATTGCTGAGCTTGCTCAGCAATTGATTAAGATTATTTTAGGCAGCAGTCCACTGCGCGACCCGACACCGCATACAAACAGGTGGGATGAACAAGATATAGTATTGATAGCTTATGGCGATTCAATTATTAAGCATGATAATAGTGATTTTGCGGTATCAAGCCCAATGGAAGCTCCGCTCAAAACACTACACCGATTTATAAAAGATCAATGCGATATGCAACTTAATGCGCTGCATATATTACCATTTTACCCGTACAGCTCAGACGAAGGCTTTGCAGTAATGAACTACGTGCAAGTTAACGAATCGCTAGGGGATTGGGGGGATATTCAAAACATAGCCAAAGATGTAAAGCTAATGGCTGATTTAGTAATTAACCATTGCTCAAGCAGAAGCGTATGGTTTGAGAATTTTTTAAACGATTTACACCCAGGTAAAGATTACTTTAAAACGGCAAGCTTAACTGATGATTTAAGCCAAGTTGTACGCCCGCGTACCTCATCGTTATTGAATACCGTAACAACGCCAAGCGGCGAAAAGCACGTATGGTGCACGTTTAGTCACGATCAGGTTGATTTTGATTTTGGCAATCCTGATGTACTTAAAGAGTTTGTGGGTATAATTCGGCATTATTTAGACAACGGTGTGCGCTTATTTAGACTCGATGCAGTTGCTTTTTTATGGAAGCAACTAAATACAAATTGTATTAACTTACCACAAACACATGAAGCCGTAAGGCTAATGCGCACGCTTATTGAGCATGTAGAGCCAAGTGTGGTCATAATTACCGAAACCAATATCCCAAATCAAGAAAACCTATCGTATTTTGGTAACGCCAATGAAGCGCATGCGATTTACAACTTTGCACTGCCACCATTATTGCTACACACTTTGTTAAGTGGTGATAGCACAGCACTTAAACACTGGATGATGAGTATGCCGCCGGCGCAAAACGGCACAGCCTACTTTAACTTTATAGCATCGCATGACGGAATTGGGCTTAGGCCAATTGAGGGTTTATTAGAACCTAGCGAAGTGGCTTCACTCGTAAGCACAACGATGCAATTTGGTGGGCGTGTTTCAATGCGTACCAGTAATGACGGCACACATACCCCGTATGAGCTAAACATTGCATTATTCGATGCGCTACAAGGAACACATAACGGCCCAGACAAATTTGGCCTTGAACGGTTTATGTGTGCACACGCAATTATGTTTGCACTTGAGGGAATACCAGGGCTTTATATCCATAGTTTACTTGGCACAACAAACGATTACGAGCGTTTTGAAAACTCTCAACACAACAGAGCCATTAATCGTCATCGTTGGCAAGAGTCAAAATTGTTAGCAGCGATTGGTGAAAAATACAGCCATCATCATAAAGTATTTAACGGTATTAAAGCGTTATTGGGTGTACGTAAAAAGCAAAGTGCGTTTCATCCTAATGCCACGCAGTTTACGCTGCATTTAGCGGGGGGATTATTTGGTTTTTGGCGACAAAGCATCGATCGAAAGCAAAGTATATTTTGTGTTTATAATATAAGCGATAAAGCACAAACCTTAATACTAGCCGATTTAAACCTAATTAATACGCAGCAATGGTTCGATTTAGTTGCAGTAAACACAATAGAAGAAGGGCAGTTAAATATTGAACTCGAGCCATATCAAAGCGTGTGGTTGAGCAACCTGCAGTAAATATTTTTAACGATTTAAATATAAAACTAACTGTAAAGGGGCTTTACAGTTAGTTTTAAGCCATTTCACTACCCGAGTTACTTTCTTTTCTATCCTTGATACAATCTGTATGTTTTTAACTTAGTAAGGTTGTTCATGAAGTCTTTTTATATATTTTTCACATTGTTATTTAGCTCATTAGCATTTGCTGATCAGCCTGTTGATCTCGAAATAAACATGAAAAACACAGGGCTTGCTTATAAACAAGCAGTACAAGCAACTGATCTAAAAGAATTTAATATCGCAATCGATAAGTTTATTAAGCTGGTAAAAGTAAGTAAAACAGCCAAATTTTATAAAGAGCCCGAACAGTCATTACAAGGCCTTGATAAAGTAATTACTCAGGCTGAGCTTGCTAAAAATGCGGCTAATGAACAAGGGCTCGCAGAGGCGAAAGCATCATTAAAAAATATAGATGATTTACGTAAAAAATATCACAAACTACATGAGCCACCAGGCTTTTTTGAATTATTGTTTGGTTCGTAATCTAGGCTCAAACTAAAATTATGTATTAGTCAATATTTTAACCAACATTTAGGTTATATAAGGAATAACAATGGAAATTTCAGTTTCAATGTTAGAAGGCCAAAAGCAAAGTGCAAAATTTGGCGATTTAGAAGTGATAAGCGATCAAAGTATTGCTGCGGGTGGGAGTGCCGAACACCCTGAACCTTTTGACTATTTTTTAGTGAGCATGGTGCTATGCGCAGGGTTTTACGCACGAAAATTTTGTGAACAACGTGATATTTCTACACAAGGAATGACGCTAACACAAAACAATGAAAACGTTGATGACAATGGTAAAAAGTTATTTGCTATTGAAATTAACCTACCAGAGGGTTTTCCTGAAAAATATAAAAAAGCCCTTATAGCTGCTGTTAATACGTGTACTGTTAAAAAAGTAATTCAGGCCGTGCCTGAATTTTCAGTCATTGTAAAATAGTAACGTCCTAAAATTAGGTAGCTTAAATAAGCTACCTAATTATGTATTAATACCCCGCTGAGATTACTTCTTTTTCATCCCTTGAACGGCTTTAAAGCGAGGGTTGCTTTTACAGATAACAAATACACGGCCTTTGCGTTTAACTATTTGACAACCAGCGCGCTGTTTTGCACTTTTGAGTGAGCTAAGTACCTTCATTATTTTTCCTCTTTTTTACTCGTTGAAACACCTTTAAATCGACGATTAAACTGTGCAACACGACCATCTGTGGTTACGGTTTTTTGCTTACCTGTATAGAAAGGGTGTGAATCACTCGACACATCAATAGGCACATACGGATAAGTTTTACCGTCTACCTCAACAGTGCGGTTGGTTTTAATTGTTGAACCGATAATAAAATAAGAGTCGGCAGCGGTGTCGTGAAAAGCAACTACTTGGTAGTCAGGGTGAATATTTGGTTTCATAATGCGCCTCAATAAATGATATGTGATAATATATCATTTAATTTAACGCATTTTTTTGTGCTTTGCAAATAGTTTTAAAAGCAGTGAAAAGCACCAGTTTGATGGCTATTTGTGCAAATAAATCAAAAAATAAGCACTTAGATTAAAAATGCTGGCTATTAGCGTTTAGGCTGTTATAACTATATTTAAGCTAATAAAAACGTTAAAACCGCATTTACAGTTGATCACAGAGGTAATGTATGAGCGACGCAGTACAACAACAAGAAAAAATAGATCAAGGGGTGATGGATACCCTAAGAGAGCGTGACCATAGTGCCTTAGCACATCAACTTAATCCTTTAAGTTGTAACCACAACGACATTGTTGAGTTATTGGCACAATATATGGCACTCAGTGAGCAAGACAATGATGAATTGTTTGACGATTGGTTTGATAATTTATCTAAAGAACAGCATACGGTATTAAAAGTTTTTGAAATTTATCGAGGTCAATATGAGCATCAAAACTAATATTGTTTTAGATGCTTAGTTTTACTCTAAATACGAATAATTTAACTTTATGATTAAAGCGTTATTAGACTAATATAAATTTACTCTCTGATTAAAGTTTGGTTATACCGAGCTAAATTAGTTTAATAATTTCAAGTTTTTAAGAAATGTTTGTTAAAATTAGTCAGTTAACAGGAGTCAACAGTGGCAGACATTGATAAGTTAGTAAATAATATAAAAACAATAGTGAAAGATAATCAAATACCGCTTAATAAACTAATGACACCTGACTTTATTAGCTCACATACAAAGTATAATGATTTTGATAGTTTATTGGCCGGAGGCGGTTTTGAAATAACGGATGAAAAACAATTTAATTTATTTCCTAGTAACGATTGGGAAGCGTACATAACTAGGCAAACGCAGTTTATATCATGGAGAGAGATGAGGATGAGAGCCATGGTTATTTATGTTGGTTATCAAATAACACTCGATGATTAATTTATTACCTTTATTATTTCTATTTTAAAAGATCACAAAGTTAGTTTTGGTTTTATAAAATCTAAAAAAGCGACAATACGAGACGAAACTGCGCTGTTTTTATAATAAACCGCTTGTATAATTTCACGATTATTTGGCCTCATAACCGCATTGGGTAGTAATTCAATAAGTCGCTTTTCATTTATGTCATTTCCAATCATAAAATCCGAAAGTAAAGCAATGCCTTGCCCTACTAAACATAATTGTCGTACTGTCTCTCCGCTACTCGCGCTCAGCGAATAGCTTAGTTTTAAAGGTTGAATTAACGGCCAGCTATTAAGTTTAGGTGAGTCGGTAAAACCAATTAATTTATGGCTGGTTAAATCATTTATAGCATTAATTTTAGGGTTACTTTTTAAATACTCAGGGCTTGCGACTATACGCAGTTTACTATGGCCTAACTTACGAGCATGTAGGTTTGAGTCCTTTAAATCACCAATGCGTATGGCTAGGTCGGTTTTATGTTCAAGTAAATCAATAATGCTATCGTGCGAGGTTATATCAAGCGTTATGTGCGGGTATTGCTTAGCAAATTCGCCAATTAAAGGCGTAAGTTGGTGCAATACAAAAGGGCTTGCCGCATCTATTCGCAGCTTGCCACTTGGCGCTTGTTTTAAAAGCTTTATGGCTTCTTCACCGGTATAAAGCGTATTTAATCCTTCGCGCGCATATTTTATAAAAGTATGGCCTTCTTCGGTAAGTTCTAATCGGCGTGTTGTTCTGTTTAGCAAAGTACATTGCAGTGTATTTTCAAGGCGTGATACAGCTCGCGACACTTTAGCCACTTGTTGATCGAGCAAATTAGCCGCCCCCGAAAAGCTTCCGCAATCTACTACCGTTATAAACGTTTCTAAATCTTCAGTTTTTGAATGAACCGCCATAAGTATACCAACATCACCTTTGCATTATTAACAAAAGTATTTTGTCACTAATGCTATTTTTTGCAAACGATATTTTAGCCAAACTATATTCTTCATATATTAATGAGGTTATAACTATGCCATTGGCTTTGTGGGCGCTTACCTTAAGCGCATTTGCAATAGGAACAACTGAGTTTGTAATAGTGGGATTAGTACCCACCATTGCAAACGACTTAGGCGTAAGCCTACCTTCAGCAGGTTTGCTTGTAAGTTTATATGCGGTTGGCGTTGCCATTGGTGCGCCGGTGCTGACAGCTTTAACGGGTCGCTGGAATCGTAAAGTGGTACTAATAAGCTTAATGGGCTTATTTGTTTTAGGTAACTTACTTGCATGGCAAGCGCCAAGTTACGAAACATTAATACTTGCGCGCATTTTAACGGGGCTTGCCCATGGTGTGTTTTTTTCAATCGGATCGATGATTGCCACTAGCCTAGTAAGCAAAGACAAAGAAGCCAGTGCAATAGCCATTATGTTTACCGGGCTTACTGTAGCACTCGTAACTGGTGTGCCACTAGGTACATGGATTGGACAACACTTTGGTTGGCGTGCAACGTTTTTAGTTGTGTCGGTATTAGGTTTAATGGCATTAATCGGCAGCTCTATTTTAGTGCCAAAAAATTTAAAACAATCAATACCAGCCACGTTCAAAGAGCAACTACAAGTAATTGTAAAACCGCGTTTATTACTCGTGTATTTAATGACGATATTGGGCTACGGCGGCACGTTTACAGCGTTTACTTATTTAGCACCTATTTTAGAGCAACAAACAGGTTTTGCGCCTTCGGCTATTGCTTTAATAATGCTTGTTTACGGCGTATCGGTAGCGATAGGTAATATTTGGGGTGGAAAGTTGGCAGACAAACGCGGCCCAATTAGTGCACTGAGTATTATATTCAGCGCTTTGAGTGTTATTTTACTGATATTTACTTTTACGATGGAATCAAAAATTGCTGCTGTACTTACTATTTTAGTATGGGGCGCATTTGCTTTTGGTAATGTGCCAGGCTTGCAACTTTATGTAGTAAAGCAAGCACAAAAGCACACGCCAAATGCGGTAGATGTTGCATCAGGTTTAAACATAGCCGCATTTAATATTGGTATTGCACTTGGCTCAATTATTGGTGGTAGCGTAGTAGAGAACATGACCCTGCAAGACACAGCATGGATAGGCGCTGTTATCTCTGTTTTAGCACTCGGTGTTACACGCTACAGCGGTATGCTTGATAAACGTGAAATTCAGCAAGCATAAAGTCTTAGCTGTTAAGATTGAAACTAAAATCTATGACCTCATACCTGTTATGAGGTCATAGATTTTTAAGTGACGACACAAAAGAAGTAAAAGGTGTATTTCGTAAAGCTTTAAAAGAGCTTGTTTTTAACCGATTATTTTATAAGGATAAACCATGACAAAACGTGTAATAGAAATGCCAGAACTAGGTATGGGAACATTCCGCTTAGAGGGCGACACTGCCTATAACTCAGTAAAAATGGCACTCGAAGTTGGGTTTCGCCATATTGATACCGCACAAATTTATGGCAATGAAGAGCAAGTAGGTCAAGCTATAAAAGACAGCAATATTCCGCGCAGTGAAATATTCTTAACCACCAAAGTGTGGAATAACAAATTAAACAAAAGCGACTTTATTCCAAGCGTTAAAAAGTCACTTGAAAAGCTACAAGTTGATTCGGTCGACTTACTACTAATTCATTGGCCATCGCCTGCTAACGACGAGCCAATGAGTGAATACCTCACTGAATTACTAAAAGCGAAGCAGCTTGGTTTAACTAAGCATATTGGTGTATCAAACTTCACCATTGCAAACTTAAATGAAGCAATGCAAACGCTTGACTCGCGTGAAATATTTACCAATCAGGTTGAGGTTCACCCATATTTAACTAATACTAAATTACGCGCATTTTGTGCTCAGCACGATATACATGTAACTGCGTATATGCCATTTGTAGTAGGCAACGTACTTAAAGATCAAACCATTATCGACATTGCTAACAAGCACGATGCAAGCCCAGCACAAGTTGTTTTAGCATGGGTTAACGCCAACAGCATGACGACAATTCCATCATCAACTAAGCGCAAAAATTTAGAAGATAACTTTAACGACCACGTTAAATTAGATGATGAAGACATAGCTCGCATTGATGGCCTAGATTGTGGCGACCGCCAAGCAACACCAGACTTTGCGCCGCAGTGGGATCAGTAAACTTACCTCAAACGCAAAGTTAAACTAAATATTTTAAGGTGTAGATTATCTACACCTTAACTTTTAAAAAGGAATACACATGTTAACGGTTATAGCGGCACTGTCGTGCAAAAATATTGATGCAGATGTAATGCTTACAGCACTTGAAAACTTACAAAAGTCATCGCGCCAAGAAGTAGGGTGCTTACGTTATGAACTATCGGTAAAAAGTGATGATGAACATACCGATTACGTTGTTAGCGAACAGTGGGCGTCTGACGAGCACTTTGAAGCGCATAAAAACGAGCCACACTTTAAAGCGTTTGGTACGCAAGTTACTGGGCTTTTAACCAATAGTAGTATCGATGTATATAAATCAATTGGTTAAATTATTTTTATAGTGCTTATTATGGTATGTATTAAAATACTTAGCTAAATTACATGTAATAAAGTAAATACTCAAATAGGTGCTGTTAACTTACATCACCTTTTTATTTTTTCACTCTAACCTGCCTCTAAAATACTCAACTTCCCCAATATATCAATGCAACCTAATAGGACTCTTTTTATGAATTCGTAGTGTGTCGAAATCTAAGATAGTTTTGTAGTGAACGCCAAATTTTATGGTAATAGAAAATCTACTTGGCCCACCTGTTTTAGTTGATAATTCATATGGTTTTGCTCTTACTAATGCAAATTGATGATTCTTCTGATAGCTTAGCAACTGACATGAAACTAGGTGGAAAACATGTGGCTCCCTCTTTAGTTGTTGAACTAGGCAAAGAAGCAAGTAACAATATTGATGGTAAAGAGCTTTCAGTTTTAGTAAGCAAATCAAGTAACTAATAAGTTAAAAATTAGGAATATAATTAATGAGAAACTCAAGAAATGAAATAGTAAAATATGGAGTCTCTTTTGGTACAGCCCTAGCAATTGCTATTTCATGGAGTGCTAACGAGTCTGTGTTATGGGCAATTTTGCATGGTTTTTTATCTTGGTTTTATGTTATTTGGCATGTAATTACGCGATAAGTGTTTTCGCGTGTGCACTGATTGATTTGTAGACCGCGGTCAATGTTAATAGTTGAGCAATTACCATTTAAAACGATTAAGTTAAAAATATAAAAGGAATAATTAATAATGAAAGGTGCGGGTGGAAGCTCTGGTGATATTGGGCATTTTTTTATTGGTTTAATTATGATGTGCGGTGGCTTTTATATGCTGCTAAACGCAATTTCGGTGACTTCTAATTTTGGACTAAGCTCTCGCATTTATAGTGTTAATGCTTTAGGTGGCTTTGGCGTTACAGGCGGCATGGTTATGATCCCGTTTCTTTTTGGTGTGGGCCTAATTTTTTATAATTCTAAAAACATTTTAGGCTGGGTGCTATCGCTTGGCTCGTTAACAGCACTAATATTTGGCGTTATATCGAGTGTTCGATTTAGTATGCGAACTATGACGTCGTTTGATTTGATTGTTATTATAATTTTAGCGTTTGGTGGCTAGGGCTGTTTTTACGCTCGCTTAAATCTGTTGATACTTAAATAATTACCACGCTTTGTTTTAAATACAATTTTAACTAGAGGCATTTAACATGATGTTCCAATGCCTAAACTAATATATTAATAATATAATCCTTCCTATTTACTGCTTAACCAGCAACGTATTTTAAAGAGATTTATGTGAACAACTCAATACAGCTAAAACTAATTGCTACTCATTTATTAGCACAAAGAGAAGAAAACCCAGCGCGTTCAAACTTTCCCAAAGAGTTAGTACTAGACTCGACTGACGATGCGATAGAAGTACAAAAGTTGATGATTTACTTAAATGATCAAACTGTATATGGCTGGAAGTGTATGCTGCCTTTAGATGATGGCTCAATTATATTAGCGCCTCTTTTACATGCACCTATAAAACAAGCTGAAAATTGCCCACTGTATACAACAAACAATAAAGCGCTTATTGAACCAGAAATTGCATTTATTTTACAAAGCGATTTACCAAGTAATAAAACCTATACAAATGAAGACGTGGATACTGCATTTGCCAGCGTCCACTTGGCACTTGAGCTTATTCAAAAAAGATTTGATGAAGACACTCCAAGCACTCACATTGAAAAGCTGGCTGATGGTTTATCTAATCAAGGCTTGTATTTAGGCCCGAAAATAGATAAAGCCAAAGCGTATAACGCAAGTACTGTAAATATAAACGTTAAGCAAACTGAGCTGGAGTTAAATTTAGCGGGTGTGCATCCTGCAGAATTTGCGCAACTTCCACTTTATTGGGCAGTTAATTACTTATCAGCAAAGGGAATTAGCTTAAAAGCAGGGCAAGTGTTTATAACAGGTTCTTATTGTGGTGTTGTTGAGCTTAATACCAATGAGCAAACATGTATTACATATGAAGATTTAAATACATTTAATGTGACATTTTTATCCCATTAAGCGTAATACTCATTTTAACGGTCATAATAAAACAACCCACTAATTAGTGGGTTGTTTTTTATTAGGCTAAATTTTAATTATTTGATTTTAGAGAGTAATGCAGGGTTTATTACGAGATTTCTTACACCGTGAGCATGATCTTCATTAAAGGTATTACTTTCACACCACTTACCTACACTGTTTATATCTACTTTTGCTACTTTTGGTTTAACTGACCATGTTACTTGGAAAGGAGAGCCTGCCTCATTGTAACCAGGGCCAGTGGTAGAGCCGGTATAAATAACTGCTTCACCAGTATTAGTAAGTGCATTCGCTGCTTGGTAATAGCCATTAACCGATGACACGTTACTTATTTCGTTAAAATCAAGCGCGTTTGCATCGTTTACTAATACGTATACTTGCGCTTCAACACGTAGTTGCGGATTTTTAATCGAATCACTCAAACAACTACCCAGTGTAGGGCCAGGTTTAACCATTGCACTGCTATGCACATTGTGAACTTCAATGGTGTCGCCTACTGAAAGAGCGCCGTGTTCGCTCGGACAAATCTTTATTTTTGTAGGTTTGCTCTCATTTTTAGTTAAAGAGCCTGAATACACATAGCCACTTTGATAGCCATGACCATCGCCATTGCCTGCATATTTACTAAACTCGCCGCCGGCGTGTTCTGCATTTTTATGAAAATGGATATTGCATAAGTTCATTTGTGATGAAGCAGGCGCATCAGAAAATATTACTGTATTCTCGCCTTTATGATTATCAATATTACGCGGAGATTGAGGGCCAAAACCTTTATTAATTGTGTTTTTAGCAAGTGCGGCGCGCTGTGTTTTTACTACGTCATCGCTTACGTTCTCGTGGTTAGCTTTAGCAAGCGTATTAAAAGAAAGAATTGTGAGTGCAGCAGAAATTAAGCTTATTTTTGTTTTCATTGTCATTGAGTCAGTGCCTTTATTAAGGTGCTTTATTGCGAATTTTCGCTCGTTTGATACGTGATAGTTACGTTAATAGATCTCATTTAATCCTAAAATAGTAAATAATCAACTTAATATAATGTTATTTAATAGACAAATCATACTTTAAAACAAGTGCATCAATGTAGCGAGTGCGTAATGTGCTTTGCTTTTCATGATCGGCACCATGACTCAGTGCACGGTTTAAAAGCTTCATAGCGGGATGTAAGTAAGAACGCTCGTCTTTGTCTAAACTCGCTTTACTTCGTAGTTCGGTAATATCGTCTACAACTAAGCGACCAATATCAACAGCGACTATTTCGTCTATTAATCCATTTTGAGTAAGTACGCCGTATTTACTGCATAAAAATTGTTGCCAGACTTGTTGTAAGTGCTCGTCTATTTCGCAGCCAAATAACTCTTCATTAAATTCAAACCCTTGCTGAGCTAATTTAGTCAAAATGGCAATGTATTGTTGTGCAAAGTAATTAAAAGCATGGCTTGATGATTCTATTTTTTGTTTTATTAAACCTTGCCCCCAATTTACACAGCCGCGTGGGTAGTAATCGTCATACTCTTCGCATTCATACAAACCTGAATATGAACTACAACTAAGTTGACTTTTAATACAATAACTTGGTTTGGGGAAAACACTTTGCTCTTGCCAAGTTAAAAGCATGTCTGAATCTATATTTAATGCTTGGCATAGTTCATCGGTGTTATAAAAATGAGTTGCTAAGTAGTCAGATAAACGCATAAAGCCTCTGGTATCGTTAAAATACAAATACTGTTTATATATACAGTGCTTCATTTTGAATTAACAAACTCAATAACACAAGGTATTTTATAATTAAATATGCGCTTACACCTCCAAAAGTACTGGCAAATATGTTACAAATAGCGCAAGTTTTATAAATAATGAATTTTTATGCGCACCCTAGAACAAATTAAACAAGCAAGCCTTATTACAGCGATTAAAACGCCATACTTAGCAAACGGTGAAATAGACCTAGCAAAGTACGATGAACTCGTTGCAATACAAATTGCAGCGGGCGTTGATGGCATTGTAGTCGGTGGCACAACAGGCGAAGGCCAGTTAATGAACTGGGAAGAGCATTTAATGCTTATAGCGCACAGTGCAAACAAGTATGGCGACAAACTGGTTATTGTTGGTAATACCGGTAGTAACAACACCCGTGAAGCGATTAAAGCAACTAAATATGGCTTTGCCAGCGGTATGGATGCAGCACTGCAAATTAACCCGTACTACGGACGTACGTCAATCGCGGGTGTTAAAGAGCACTTTAAGCGTGTGCTTGATATTGGCCCAGCCTTTATTTACAACGTAGCAGGGCGCACAGGTCAAGACCTAACACCTGATATTATTGAGCCACTTGCAAAGCACGAATATTTTATTGGTGTTAAAGAGTGTGGCGGCAATGAACGCATTGCCCATTATGAGCAACAAGGTATTGCATGTTGGTCGGGTAACGATGACGAAAGCCACGATGCGCGCCACACACATAAAGCGCACGGTGTTATTTCGGTTACTTCTAACTTAATACCTGGGTTATTTCGCCAATTAATGGATACTAAAAATAACGAGCTAAATACTTCGTTACAACCATTAATGAACTGGTTGTTCTGTGAACCAAACCCGATTGCTATTAATACCGCGTTGATGATGACAGGTGCAGTAAATCCAGTATTTAGATTACCGTATTTACCGCTTAGCGAGGAGCAACAAAAAATCGGTTTGCCATTAATAAATCAACTTAACGAAAGTGATGTAGTAGGCGGTAAGGCTGACTATATAGATATAAAAAATATTGCTCTACTTTCTTAGTAATATGAGCCAGTACTGAATGATTTTAGTTGCTGGCTTTTATTTAATGATTATTTACTTTTATTGCTAATATCGGTAAAATTCTCGTCCTTATAATTAATAAAATATGTATATCTGTGAAATTTGTTGTTGAAGAACTCGCTATATGGATAAAGCCTGAACAGCGACAAATAAAAGAGAGTAATTGGTTTGATTCCTCCGTATTAAATCTTAGTTGGGTGCCTGCTATGCAGCGACGCCGCATGACTCCTTTTATTAAAATGGCGCTCTTTAGTGCCCATCAAGTAAGTGCTCAAGGTAGCTATATTAATTTACCTAGTGTTTTCTCTTCTCGCCACGGCGATTTTCACAAAACGTCTAACTTACTTGTTGATGTAGTAAATGATCAGCCTTTGTCGCCAACTGGTTTTGGGCTAAGTGTGCATAATGCGGCTTCAGGACTTTTTGGGATAATACAGGGTAATACAAGTGCTACAAATGCAATTTCGGCAGGCGCTGAAAGCTTTATTTATGCACTAGTAGATGGCGTTGTACGCCTTATTGATAGTGAACAGCAACATATATTAATAGTCCATACCGATGAAACCCTCCCTGACATTTACGTGCAGTTCGCTGATGAACAGCAAATAGCACACTCAATTGGTTTAATAATCAGAGCCCCGCAAGAAGGCGAACCTCATTTTAGTTTAAAAAAAGTATTTAATACGGGCATGGAAAAAAGCGACTTACCAATGAGTATCCAATGCGCTAAAGCTTTGTATGAGCGCAGCAATATATTACTTGTTCATAACGCGCTTGAGCACGATTGGCAGCTTACGTACCATGCTTAAAAATGCACAAAGGCTATGTGGATTGTTTTGGCGAATGATTACTACTGCATTTTGCTTTTCAGTTTTTGGAATTGGTGGTTTAGTATTAGCCTTTATTATTTTTCCCGCTCAGCGTTTATTTGAAAATAACCCAGTTAAACAAAAGCTTAAAGCTCGAAAAACAGTGCATTACTGCTTCAAATTGTTTGTTAGCTTAATGCATTTACTGGGTGCTATTCGGTTTCATGTTAACGATAAAGCACAAATTGAAAGCTTAAAAGGACAATTGATATTAGCAAACCATCCTTCTTTAATTGATGTTGTTGTTTTAATTTCGGTGATAAAAAACGCAGATTGCGTAGTAAAGGCGCATTTATTTAAAAACCCTTTTGTGCGCGGCGTTATTAAAAGCACAGGCTATATAAGTAATGATGATCCGCAAGAGTTATTACGAGAGTGCGAGCAAAGTTTACAAACGGGTAATAACTTAATTGTATTTCCTGAAGGGACACGGACAGAGCCTCACAAAAAATTAAAGTTTAAACGTGGCGCTGCAAATATTGCAATTAGATGTAATGCGCCTATCACTACTTTTTTAATTAAAATGAAACCAAACACTTTAACCAAAGGCACTCCTTGGTATAAAGTCGCGCCATATCAGGCGCATTTTACAATGAGGCTTACGAGCCAGCAGTTTAATTGTGCAACGTACGACAGCGATATGCCTGCAATGCAATCACGCCAATTGACTAAAGATTTACAACATTATTTTACACAAGAGCTAAAAAATATATGAGCGAATTAAAAGAACAAATAAAACAACTGATTATCTCAAGCCTTGACCTTGAAGACATGACCACTGCTGACATTAAAGACGATGACGCTTTATTTGTAGATGGGCTAGGGCTAGACAGCATAGATGCGTTAGAGCTTGGCCTTGCGATAAAAAAGCAATTTGATGTGAAAATAGATGCAAATTCTGAGCAAACTAAAGCGCACTTTGCCTCAGTTAATTCTTTAGCAAAATTTATTGAACAAGCACGTTCTTAATATATAAAAGTAGGAAGAAAAATGAAAACCGCTGCTGAAATTTATGATGTATTACACGGCATTTTAGAAAACGAATTTGAAATAGACCCAGAAGATATTAGCTTAGAGGCTAACCTATACCAAGATCTTGATTTAGACAGTATTGATGCAGTTGACTTAGTTGTGAAATTAAGAGAAATCACAGGTAAAAAAATTGAGCCTGATGCCTTTAAGCTTGTGCGCACAGTGCAAGATATAGTCACCGAAATAGAAAAGTTAGTTAACTAATACTATGTTAAAAGCAGTTTTAACAACGTTAATTATGATTTGCTTGGCTTGCTACCCTATTATTGTGTACGTAGGCCTTACGCGTTTTAATAGTCAGATTATTACAGTATTACTGCTGTTTTTACTCGGGCTTAGACTTTGGTTAAGCAGAGCCTTATTTGATAAAATGCCGTGGTTAAAGCCCGCTACATTTTTAGCAGTCATTACTATTTTGATTTCCAAGGTAATGGATAGCGACTTAGGGCTGCGTTTGTATCCCGTAATCATTAATTTAGTTATGTTAGTTGTGTTTGCGTATTCTTTGTATAAAGGGCCTTCTATTATTGAAACCTTTGCGCGCATTACTGAGCCCTCACTTGATGAAAACGCTCTGATTTATACAAAAAAAGTAACGCTAGTGTGGTGTCTGTTTTTTGTATTAAACGGTGGTATTGCCCTGTACACCAGTATTTTTAGTAGCCTAGAAACCTGGGCTTTTTATAATGGTTTTATTGCTTACTTAGCTATGGGCACATTGTTTGCTATAGAGTGGTTAGTCAGACAAAAAGTAAAAAGGAACGCCGGTGTTTAATGCTTTTCAAAGTAATGCAATAAGAACATGTTTTAATCATACTGATAATGATATTTCTGAGCGTGAGTTTGTTAGTGATATAAATGAGGTTTTAGCAAAACTATCAACGTTAAACGCTACATCATCGGTTGTTTTATACACCACAGACGCCTACAAATTTTCCGTGTACTTATTTGCTTTGGCATTACACGGAAATACAGTGATTTTGCCGCCTAATGGGCAACCTGAAACGTTAAACTCCTTGCTTAAACAGACGCCGTTTTTTATTGGTGAGTCTGAATTAATAGCTGATTTAGCGGCTGATTTTTTAGATGTAAGCACTTTAGCCAATCAACCTCACTTTGTATTCATTGAAACAATTAATTGGCCTGAAGAAGGTACAATCGTTTTTTATACGTCGGGCTCGTCGGGTAAAGCAAAGCCAATTGTAAAAACGTGGCAGGTAATAAATAAAGAAGTAAATACATTAATTAACAGCTACGCACTGATTGATAATCCTATTTTTATAGCAAGTGTTTCGCATCAGCATATATACGGTTTACTGTTTAGGTTACTGTGGCCATTGCGTGCAGGGAAAGTTGTTAATACAGAACTACTGCATTACCCCGAGCATGTAGCTAAAAAGCTTAGGTTATTTAAAAAAGTAGTGTTTGTTTCAAGCCCAGCGCAGTTAAAACGGTTATGTATCGATAATGTATTAGTGAATGATAAGTCTCATTTACAATGGATATTTTCATCAGGTGGACCGCTACTAAATGAAGATGCCATTTCGTTGTTTACGCAATTAAATAAACCAGTCACACAAGTTTTTGGTAGTACCGAAACAGGTGGTATTGCATATCGACAAGTTACATCACATGAAAAAGTTAGCCTTTGGCAGCCTTTCTCGGGTATTAAAGTACGGGCTTTGGATGATCAGCGTTTAATTTTAACCTCTCCACTTGTTCGCGACAAAAATTACCCTTTAGATGATCGAGGCGAAGTACTTAAAAATGGTCAATTTAGATTATTAGGTCGATTCGACCGAATTATAAAATTAGAAGAAAAACGATTAAGTTTAGATGAGCTAGAACTACATTTGTGTACTAGTGAGTGGGTAAGTGAAGCTAAAGTAATCGCCTTGCCTGGTGAGCGATTAATTGTAGGGGCTATTGTTGTGCTTACGCATAAAGGGCAGATGCTCTTTAATGGTGAGGGTAAGCTAGCTACAAATAATTTATTAAAAGCGCATGCATTAGCGCGCTTTGAGCGAATTTGTATCCCTAAAAAGTGGCGTTTTGTAGAGCAATTACCATACAACTCACAGGCAAAGTTAAATTTAAAAGCATTGGAGAGTCTTTTTGCAAAAGTTGACTAAAACACAGCCTGATTTACTGTCTTGTGAAAAAGCAGAGCAAAAGTATAAATTAAGCTTACTAGTTCCTCATGATTTAGATTATTTCAAAGGACACTTTACGGATGGCCCAATACTCGCAGGTGTTGTGCAATTAGACTGGGCTGTGGCTGCAATTTGTAAATATTATAAGGTTCAGCAACCTGTTAAAAATGTTGAAGTATTAAAGTTTCAGGTAGTGATCACCCCAGGTATAACAGTTGAATTATTGCTTGAGCAAAAAGCAGAGAATAAATATACCTTTTCTTATAATTCAAACAAAGGACAGCATGCATCTGGCCGTGTTGTTTTTGATAGCCTAATAAATGAATAACTTTTGCATTGTTATCCCAAATTATAATCATATTACGGTTATTGATGATGTACTGAGCCAATTATCGTCATTTAATCTTCCTATTATTATGGTTGATGACGCAAGCAACGCCGAAGCTAAAAATGTATTCAGTAACCTTGATGCAAAATACGCGCAGTTGAGTGTAGTTACCCACGACGATAATCAGGGCAAAGGCGGCGCGGTACAAACAGGCTTAAAGCAGGCACATAAGCTAGGTTTTTCACATGCGATACAGGTTGATGCAGATGGGCAGCATGATTTAGCTGACATTAAAAAACTAATAGCACTTGCAAATGCTCAGCCTAAAGCGCTTATAAGTTGTTGCCCAATATATGATGACTCAGTGCCTAAACACCGTTATTTAGCACGTTATTTAACGCATGTATGGGTATGGATTGAAACGTTAAGTTTTACAATTGTAGATTCGATGTGTGGCTTTAGAGTGTATCCACTTGAGCAAAGTACAAAGCTAATTGATGAGGTGTCGCTTGGAAAACGCATGGATTTTGACCCTGAAATTTTAGTGCGTTTATATTGGCGCAATGTGCCTTTTGTATTTTTACCTAGCCAAGTAATTTACCCTGAAAATGGGCTTTCTCATTTTCAACCATTGCACGATAATGCGCGTATTTCCTGGTTACACACTCGTTTGTTTTTTGGCATGTTGATTCGCTCTCCTGTGTTAATTTGTCATAAATTAAAGAGGCGTTATGGCCACTAAACATTGGTCTAAAATGCAGGAACGCGGTAATTTTTTAGGTATTCAAATACTGTTATTTGCCCATAAATTACTGGGTAGAAAAGGACTGTGGATTGTTTTGTTTCCTGTGGTTTTTTATCTTTTCTTAACAGGAAAAGTAGCACGTAAAGCATCTAAAGCGTTTTTAGCGCAGGTTAATGTTTACCAAGGCTGCAAACAACTTGTTACGTTTAAAATGCAATTAACACACTTTTGCAGTTTTGCAGATAGCGCATTAGATAAAATTGATGCTTGGCTTGGGCGAATAACCCAACGTGATATTAAGTACACTAATGAGCATTTATTTGCTGAGTTAGATGAGCAAAACCAAGGGGCTATTTTTATAGGTTCTCACTTGGGTAATTTAGAAGTATGCAGGGCACTTAGCCAACACCGCAGCAGTAAAAAAATAAATGTATTGGTGTTTACTCATCACGCTGTTGAATTTAATAAAATGCTTAAAAAGATTAACCCAGATGTGTCGGTTAATTTAATACAAGTGACTGATATGGGCCCTGACTTAGCTATTTTATTAAAAGAAAAAGTAGAGCTGGGGGAAATAATCGTTATTGTTGGTGACAGAACAAGCACAACAACGGCTTCTCGGTCGGTACAGGTACCATTTTTAGGAAAAAACGCCCCATTTTCACAGGGGCCTTTTATATTAGCCGCGTTGCTTGATTGTCCCGTTTACTTTTTGTTTTGTTTAAAAGATAAAAAAAGCAAAAAGTATCAAGTGATATTTGAGCATTACAGCCAATCATTAAAAATGCCTCGACGAGAGCGACAGCAGGCGCTAACACTTATTATTACTGACTATGCAGAGCGTTTGAGTTATTACGCAGCTTTATATCCTTATCAGTGGTTTAATTTTTACGATTTTTGGAAAAGTGATCAGCAGGTAGTGCGCGATCAATCAATGGAGAGCAAGTGTGACTGAACAAAATATACAGCTTTTTGGCAATCAGCGATTATCAATTGAAGATATTGTTCGAGTTGCCTTTAATGAAACACAAGTGCAATTAAATAGCTGTGAAACTTTTAGCGTTAAAATTAATAGCGCTTTGTGTTTTTTAGACACACTTTTAAGAGAAGATGGCGTAATTTACGGCGTTACAACTGGTTACGGTGATTCTGTAACGGTGGCAGTACCCCTTGATTTAGTTGATGAATTACCTCTGCATTTAACTCGCTTTCACGGCTGTGGACTGGGGGATGTATTTAATAAAGTGCAAGGGCGTGCAATTTTAGCGACGCGTTTAACATCACTTTCACAAGGCTATTCTGGTATTAGCTGGGAAATGCTGCACCTACTTAAAGATTATTTAAATAACGATATAGTGCCTGTGATCCCACAAGAAGGGTCAGTAGGTGCCAGCGGTGATTTAACACCGTTATCTTACGTTGCAGGTGCGATGGTAGGCGAGCGTGATGTGTTTTACAAAGACCAAGTACGTAACAGTGCTGAAGTTATGAAAGAAGTTGGCTTAGAGCCACTAACACTAAGGCCAAAAGAAGGTCTTGCCGTTATGAATGGCACAGCGGTAATGACTGCATTAGCGTGTTTAGCATTTGATAGGGCTAATTACTTGGCTAAATTGGCGAGCCGTATTACTGCATTAGCAAGCTTAGCACTTAAAGGAAATAGCCATCATTTTGATGAGATATTATTTTCAGTTAAGCCGCACCCAGGGCAGCAACAAATTGCGCGTTGGATAAGAAAAGATTTAAACCATCACGATCACCCTCGTAATGCAGACAGACTTCAAGATAGGTATTCAATCCGTTGTGCACCCCATGTTATTGGTGTGCTGCAAGATAGTCTGCCGTTTTTTAGGCACATGATAGAAAACGAGCTTAACTCAGCAAACGATAACCCAATAATTGACGGCCAAGGTGAGCATGTATTGCACGGCGGGCATTTTTACGGTGGCCACATTGCAATGGCAATGGATAGCATGAAAACAGCCGTTGCAAACCTTGCTGATTTAGCAGACAGACAAATTGCTTCTTTGGTTGATACTAAGTACAACAACGGCCTACCTTCAAACTTGTCTGATAGTGCACCAGAGCGCCGTTATATTAATCATGGTTTTAAAGCGGTTCAAATTGGCTGTAGTGCTTACACTGCTGAAGCATTGAAATTAACCATGCCGGCCAGCGTTTTTTCTCGCTCTACAGAGTGCCATAATCAAGATAAAGTGAGTATGGGGACTATTGCGTCACGCGATTGTTTACGTATTTTACAGCTAACAGAACAAGTGTTAGCAAGTACGTTATTAGCCAGTATTCAAGGTGTTAGATTACGTATTAAGCAAGGCGATCTTGAGTTTTCGACTTTAACGCAAGATATGCAAAACATGTATACCGATATAACTGATTACTTTGAAAACCTCACAGAGGATAGACCAATGGAAGCCGTGCTAAGGCAAACAATAGGGTATATTCAAACTAAACGTTGGGCGTTGTATGAATAGTAAAGGTGCATTATTAACGCATGTGGTAGAAATTGAAATTCCATTTCATGACTGCGACCCAATGAATGTTGTATGGCATGGTAATTACCCACGTTATTTAGAAGTAGCGCGCTGTGAGTTACTGCGTTTATTTGATTACGATTACCCACAAATGCATGAGTCGGGCTACGCGTGGCCTATTGTTGATATGCAAATAAAGTATATTGCCTCAGCGGTATTTACTCAAAAAATTAAAGTAGCGGCTTATTTAAAAGAATTCGAGAATCGACTACGGATTGACTACGTAATCACTGACTCGCTAACTAATAAGCGCCTTACTAAAGCCTCAACCACGCAAGTTGCGGTTGAGATCAGCTCCAAAGAAATGCAATTTGAATCACCCGCTATTTTATTTAATAAGTTAAAAGCAGTTTTGAATTAAATTTTTATTTTATAGGCGATTAAATGAATTTTTTAAAATGTTTTACATTGAGCATTGCCATTAGCTTTTTGCTGTTTTGCTCTGTAGTAAATGCAGCAGCTATTAAAGGTGAGTTTAAGCAATATAAGCAATTTAATGGATTTGCTAAGCCTTTTATTTCGTCGGGTGTTTTTTCGTTAATTGACGAAAAACTAATTTGGCAAGTGAAAATGCCTGTTGAGAGTATGCTCATAATAGAAAACGGCAAAGTGCTTGCACAAAATGCCAATGGTGAGTTAATACCACAACCCGGTAGCGAGCAATTTGTAGGATTACTGAGTGACTTACTTAGCGTAAATATGAGTGCGCTGGAAACACGTTTTGACATTGCTAAAATGCAAGACGGCTGCACACAGTTAACACCAAAAGAAGCGATGTTACAGCAATTATTTAGTGATTTTATTTTATGTAATACTGCTAAGCAAGTGAGCAGTATTACACTAAATGAGCACTCAGGAAATAACACAAAAATTGAGTTTACTTATCCCAAATAAAATTATGTTTTTAAATAATGCAGTGGTTAATTAAGGGAATAGTGCAGTGACAAAACGAATTACCGTTATTGTAGGGTGGTTTAGCAGTTTAATTTTACTTTTTGCTGCAGCTTTTTGGCTGTCTAAACCAACGTTTAGCGCCGATATTTTTAGCTTATTGCCAAAGTCGCACTCCCAAATTGCACATGCGGAAGATGTTTTTTTTCAGCAAAATGCTAACCGTGTTATGTTCTCGTTTGCAGGAAATAATAAAAATAAAGCATTTGATGATTTCCAAAAATGGCTTGACGATAATGCAATTAAAAGCACACTTAACTTTCCGTCCGTTAACGATTTAGCGCAAACATTCTCACCTTTCAAACATGCGTTATTAAGTGATACTTACAAACAAACATTAAGCAACAAAACAACGTTTGAACATTATTACCTTGCGCAATTAAATCAGTTAGGCAACCCATTTGTAAGTGCTACCTTAAGCAAAGATACAAGTTTGAGCTTAGCGGCATTTATAGAAGATAACTTAAAACAAAGCCAATTGTTTACGCTTGAACAAGGCCGTTTAACTCGACGTTTAAAAGGCGTTGAATACCGTGTCATTTTGGCAAACTTAGCGCCTGAAAATTTAGGGGTTAATAAATCAATTGATTTAGCTGGCGCGATAATTAAACAGATCAATATACTTAATAAAACCTACCCTGATTTAAGCATTACTTACTCCGGTGTGCTATTTCATACGGCTGAAAATGCTAAACAAGCTAAATACGAGATGAGCTTGTTTGGTGGCATTAGCTTATTAGCCCTTATTGTTATGGTATTTTGGGTATTTAGGCGTTTAAACAGTATTTTATTAGCAAGCTTTACCGTACTGAGCGCACTTACTGGTGGCGCTATCGCTATGGTGTTGCTATTTAAGACTATTCATTTATTAACGCTTGTTTTTGCAGTTACCTTGATTGGTATTGCCATTGATTATGCATTTCATGGCATGACTGATTTAGCCAAAAAAGAGCATGAAAAAGGCTACAGCAAAGGGACACAATCTGCGCTTTTACTGTCTCTTATTACGACTACGCTGGGTTATTGCTGCTTACTCGGTGCGCCACTGACGTTATTGTCTCAAGTTGGGGTGTTTGTTATTGCCGGTTTGGTGAGTGCATGGCTATTTACCGTGTTAGTTTTGCCATTGTGGCAATCTACGCTCACGTTATCGCCTTCGAGTTTATTAATGAGTAAAAAACTCATCAATGTTTTTGAATATTGTAACCACCTAAAAACACCAATACTTATTACATTACTGGCCTTTATCAGTGCGTTATTTTTAATTAAACCAATTAGCTTTAATGATGATGTAAAGCTATTAAATGCAAGCTCCGATCACTTAATGCTAAACGAAAAAAAGCATTTGTTATTACTTGGACAATGGGACAGCCAAATTGTTTTTATGTTTGCAAATAGCGACGAAGCGCTTTTACAAAAACAAGAACAATTTTTAACACGCTTAACCCAACTAGACCCAAATTTTAAACATAATAGCATTAGCCATTGGTTGCCTAGTTTACAAAGACAGGGCGATAACCAGGCTGTGTTTGAACAGGCTAAAAGCAAAGGGGTTTTGGATATTGCAGAGCGCGTTACAGGGCAAGCACTTGCAAGTACAAAATCACCGTTAATCACTTATGAAACACTCGTCGCGAGTGCACTTAAACCATTATTACGTTCCCAAATGGTTGTTGAACTAAATCAGTCGATAACATGGATGTCTCTTTCGGGTATTTCATCTGATCAATTAATTAATGAAGTTGAAAAAAGCAAAGGTGTTTATATTTATAACAAACCTCAACAAATTAGTGCTTTATTAAGTGACTACCGCGAATATTTGCTATTAAGCTTGGTGCTCGCGGGTCTGATCAGCTGGCTGCTATTTAGCTGGCGGTTTACGATTAAGATAGCGCTTCTGCAAGTAACCATTTTATCTGTTGTGGTGTTGAGCATGCTCTGGATATGTAACGTAATTCAAGGTAGCTTGTCGTTATTTAATTTGCTCGGTGCATTACTTGTTATTGCTTTAGCAATTGATTACCTCGTTTTTTATCAAATAAATAAGTTAGAGCCCAAAAATGTACTGGCGATTAGTTTATCTGCAGCGTCATCAATGTGGGTATTTGGCATGCTGAGTGCCTCTGAAACCCCTGCTATTTTTAGCTTTGGGCTGAGTGTAATGGTCGGGATCTTAGCTATTTATTTTTTATCACCGCTAAGTGTTTTAAAGCCTCAAAAGGAACAATAAATTGAATAACCTTGAGCAGTACGATGTTGTTGTTATTGGCGCGGGTCCATCAGGCGCTCTGGCTAGTAGCCTGTTAGTTCAAAAAGGTTGGCGGGTACTTGTACTCGAGCAACAGGTGTTTCCGCGTTTTTCAATTGGTGAAAGCTTATTACCGCAATGCATGGCCTACTTAGAAGAGGCAGCTTTAATTGATTCAGTACATGACAATGCAGCGTCTTTAGGTTTTCAATTTAAAGATGGTGCTGCTTTTCATCGGGCGGGGCAAAATACAACTATAAACTTCACCGAAAAATTCACTGATGGCCCAGGCACTACGTACCAAGTAAAAAGAGCCGACTTTGACAAGTTATTAGCAGACAAAGCACAAGACCAAGGCGTAGAAATTCGATATAGACACACTGTAGTCGATTATAATGACGAATTAAATGGTGCGTCGTTACTTGTGCACAACGAGCAGCAGCAAGCTTACCGCGTTAATGCTCGGTTTGTATTGGACGCAAGTGGCTTTGGGCGTGTATTACCAAAATTGTTAGATTTAGAGCTTCCCTCTCACTTTCCTGTACGCAGCGCTTACTTTAGCCACTTTAAAGACAATATTAGTGATAAAAACTTCGATCGCAATAAAATTTTGATTACCGTACATCCTCAATATTCTGATGTGTGGTATTGGCTTATTCCCTTTAGTGATGGTACTGCGAGTATTGGTGTTGTGGCGCAGTCGGAGCGTCTTAATAACGACGAATCTAGCGATGTGCTAAATCAATTTATAGAGCAAGACCCTTATTTAAAAACACTGTTGGCACAACGTCAGTTATTAACTCCTGCAAGGAATATTAAAGGTTACTCGGCAAATGTGAGTAAGTTATATGGTAAGCACTTTGCTTTATTGGGTAATGCGGGGGAGTTTTTAGACCCTGTATTTTCATCAGGTGTAACAATTGCACTCAAATCTGCAAATTTAGTTGCCCCACTTGTTGATCGCTATTTAAAAAACGAAGTCGTCGATTTTGACGCTCACTACGCACAGCCATTACAAGCTGGAGTCGATTGTTTTAGAACATTTGTAACAGGGTGGTACGATACGCGTTTTCAGGATGTGATATTTTACTCTGAACAAAATACTCAGGTGCGAGAAATGATTAGTGCTATTTTAGCGGGTTACGCATGGGATACAAATAACCCATTTGTTGCACAAAGTGAACGCCGTTTAAATGTGTTGGCTCAGTTATGTCAAAATTAATTAAGTATGCGGTGTGTAGTGTATTTATATTTGCTGTATTGAGCGCATGTACGAGCTTTACAGCATCTAAAAATAGAGTGTATCTATCACCTAATATTCAATTAAATATTAATAGCGTGCCAGCACAAATGTTTGATAAGTCTTGGCAGCATGTTTTGTATATTACGAATCAGCAAAACACACACACTGTATTTGCCCAATTAGCTATAAATGACAAAGGTGCAATTAAGTTATTGTTAATGACAGTGCAAGGCTTTCCGATTATGGAGCTTGAAAAACCTTTAAATGGCCCAGTAAAAACACGAAATATGCTGGCGGTAGAAGGGATAGACCCTCATTATATTTTAGCGGATATTGCATTAGTACATTGGCCAGTAGCATTTTTACAAAAGCAGTTAGAGGGTGCTTTAATAGAGCAGGTTGGCTCTAATCGGGAAGTATTTAACGATGAGGGTACATTTATCACCATTGACTATAGTGATGAGTCGACAACGTTGAACAATATTTTACATCAGTATCAAATAACATTTAAAAAGGTAGCACAGTGACATATTGGCTGAATGATTTAGGCATTGTGAGTGCGATGGGCATAGGCCAAGATGCAACCACAACAAGCTTAAATAAATATAACCCTGCAACTCCTTTATTAACTTTAAATAAAAGCCTAAGTGCTGAGCAAGCCCCGCTGTATGTAGGGCAAGTTCAATCTATTGCTTTATCAAATAATAAACGTATCAATACATTTATTGATCTAGCTTTAGAACAGATTAAGCCAACCTTAGATAAACTTTCGCATATTGATAGGTCGCGTATCGCAATTGTAATGGGTACTAGTACCTCAGATATTCATGACGGCGAAAGAGCGCGTAAAAGCTATGAAAGTACAAAACTCTGGCCTGATGACTTTAGTTACAGTGATCAAGAGTTAGCTACACCCGCTCATTACATTGCACATAAAATAGGTGCATTAGGGCCTTGTTACAGTATTTCTACAGCGTGTACCTCAAGTGCAAAAGCGCTAATTAGTGCGCGTGCGTTGTTAAATGCTGATTTAGCTGATGTAGTAATTTGTGGTGGTGCAGATAGTTTGTGTCAATTAACAGTTAATGGCTTTGACTCGCTCGCTTCTTTAAGCTCAGGTTTATGTCAGCCTTTTTCTAGCAATAGAGACGGCATTAATATTGGTGAGGGGGCAGCTTTATTTGTAATGACTAAAAATACACCAATAACAAATAACGGCATTATGCTAGTAGGCAGTGGGGAAAGTTCTGATGCTCATCATATGTCTGCACCTGATCCTAATGGAATGGGTGCTCAAGCATCAATGGAAAAAGCATTAAAAAGTGCAAAGTTATCCTCTGGTGATATTGACTATATTAATGCCCATGGTACGGCCACTTTCAAAAATGACGAAATGGAAGCACTTGCAATTAATCGCGTGTTTGGCAACAATACCCCGCTTAGTTCAAGTAAGCATTTAACAGGACATACCTTAGGTGCTGCAGGCGCCATTGAAGCCGGTATATGTTGGTTATTATTAAAAGATAGCGGCCAACATATACTGCCATTTAACGCAATTAAAGAAGACGGTGATTTGGCTGATATAAAAATAATAAAACAAGCGTTTAAGCCCGCTCTTAAATACTGCTTATCTAATTCATTTGCATTTGGCGGTAATAATGCCAGCTTAATATTGGGAGTTAATGTTGACTAATTACCCTATTGAGCAAGTGGTCCCGCACGACGCGCCTATGATTTTAATCGACAGCCTTTTAGCGTATAGCGAAGATGAAGCACAATGCATTATTACTATCACTGAGCAAAGCCCTTTTTTTAGTCCTGCGATTAATGGTGTACCTAGCTATATTGGCGTTGAGTATATGGCGCAGTCTATTGCCGCTTACGCTGGCGCGTTGGCGAATGATGAAAATAAACCTGTAAAAATTGGTTTTTTAATTGGTACGCGAAAATATCAAACTTATCTACCGTGTTTTAAAAACGGCAGTAAGCTGACTATTGAAGTGAAAAAGCTATATCAAGAAGAATCAGGTTTGAGTGTATTTGAATGCCAAATACTCTTGCGTGAAACCTTACTTTGCCAAGCAAAAATTAATGTATTTCAGCCTGAAAATCCGCTGGAATTTATAAGAGAAAATCAATGATAAAAAGAATTTTAGTTACAGGTTCAAGCCGTGGTATTGGTAAAGCTATTGCGTTAAAACTTGCTGAGCAAGGGTTTGATATTGCAGTGCATTGCAGATCGGGTGTTGAGCAGGCTCAAGCAACATGCGATGAAATTAATAACTTAGGTAGAACGACCAGCTTACTGCAATTTGATGTATGCGATAGAGAGCTGGCAAAGGCACAAATAGAGCAAGATATAGCTCAGCATGGCGCTTATTATGGCGTGGTATGTAATGCAGGTATTACTAACGATATGGCATTTCCGGCCATGCAAGGGGAAGATTGGGATTGTGTTATACGCACAGGCCTTGATGGGTTTTATAATGTAGTACACCCAACTGTAATGCCTATGGTACAAAGCCGCAAAGGTGGGCGTATAATTACAATGTCGTCGGTATCAGGTATTGCAGGTAACCGAGGGCAGGTAAATTATAGTGCAGCAAAAGCCGGTATTATTGGGGCCACTAAAGCACTTGCATTAGAATTGGCAAAACGCAAAATTACAGTTAATTGTGTGGCACCTGGTTTGATAGAAACGGCGATGACTGACGAATTACCTATTGATGAAATGATGAAAATGATCCCCCTCAAGCGCATGGGGAGCGTTAAAGAAGTTGCAGGAACCGTCGCTTTTTTAATGTCTGATGACGCAGCATATATTACACGCCAAGTAATTTCTGTTAATGGTGGCATGGTTTGATGAAACGCGTTGTCGTAACCGGTATGTCAGTGGTCACTGCATTGGGTGATGATTGGTCTGAATTTAAACAAGCCTTAATTAAAGGTGAAAATGCGGTTGTTACTATGCCAGAGTGGGATATGGCCGACGAACTCAATACTCGTCTAGCAGCACCAGTTAACCACTTTGAGCGACCAAGTCACTATAAGCGCAAACAAGTACGTTCAATGGGGCGAGTGTCACTTATGTCAACTCGCGCTACTGAGTGTGCACTTGAACAAGCAAAGCTACTTGAACACGAAAGCCTAACAGATGGCTCTACGGGCATCGCATATGGCTCATCAACGGGTTCTACTGCGCCTTTACTCGCCTTTGCAAATATGATGGAAACGGGTTCGATGTCGGGTGTAACAGCAACCAGTTACATTAAAATGATGGCGCATACCGCCCCTGTAAATGTTGGTGTATTCTTTGGTTTAAAAGGGCGCGTTATAACAACAAGCTCAGCGTGTACATCGGGCTCTCAAGGTATAGGCTTCGCCTATGAAGCGATTAAGTTTGGCCGACAAAAAATAATGGTTGCTGGTGGTGCAGAGGAGTTGTGCATCACAGAGGCTGCAGTATTTGATACCCTTTACGCGACATCTACAAAAAATGAAACACCAAAAAAAACACCTCGTCCTTTTGATGCAAATCGTGATGGTTTAGTGATAGGCGAAGGCGCGGGTACACTTATTTTAGAAGAATACGAGCATGCCAAAGCACGCGGAGCGACAATATTAGCAGAGGTGGTTGGCTTTGGTTGCAATTCTGACGGTGAACATGTTACTCAACCTACATCAAAAACAATGCAACTAGCGATTGAAATGGCACTGCAAGATGCCAATCTAAAACCAGAAGAAATTGGTTACGTAAATGCGCATGGTACATCGACAGACAGAGGCGATATTGCCGAATCTCATGCAACGTTTAACGCACTTGGCAATAAACCTATTAGCTCGTTAAAAAGTTATTTGGGACATACTTTAGGTGCTTGTGGTGCAATAGAAGCTTGGGCAAGCATTAATATGATGGCTGATAACTGGTTTGCACCAACAATTAATTTAGACAACGTTGATGACGAATGTGCTCTGCTTGATTACATAACACACCAAGGGCGTGAGATTAATACCGATTACGTAATGAGTAATAATTTTGCGTTTGGTGGTATTAACACCTCTTTAATATTTAAACGCTATAAAGCAGATTAAACGCGTTAAAATAGAAGTAATGACTAACTGTTGACTCGTTTTTACTGTATAATTTGCGACCCTTGATAATGTGGCCGTAGGTTATACAGCATGAATTTTAAATCTTTTAGTTTCGCTCCTGAAATCATCCAGGCGTTGGACGAACTTAACTATCACACTCTTACGCCCATTCAGCGCGCAGCAATCCCTGCTGTTCGTAAAGGTAAAGACGTTTTAGCCAGTGCACAAACTGGTACCGGCAAAACAGCCGCGTTTGCTTTACCTATCATCCAAAAATTGGTTGAGTCTGAACTCAGCACAACGAATGCACCTCATGCATTAGTACTTGCGCCAACGCGTGAACTTGCAGAACAAATTGCAAATAACTTCAGAGATTTTGCAAAGCATACTTCGCTTAAAGTCGTTAGTTTATTTGGTGGTGTTAGTACCGCCGGCCAAGCAAACGCTTTAAAAGAAGGTGTGGATATTGTTGTTGCTACACCAGGTCGTTTATTTGATCATATTCGTTTAGGTAACTTAAGCCTTGCAAGTGTTAAGCACCTTGTTCTTGATGAAGCTGACCGTATGCTTGATATGGGCTTTATTGAAGATATGCAAAACGTTATTAAAAGCTGTGCAGAAGAGCGCCAGATTTTACTTTTCTCAGCTACATTCCCTGCAGCGATTAAACAGTTTGCATCTAAGGTATTAAAACAAGCTGAAATAGTACGTGTTGATCAAACTAACAGTACAGCAAGCACTGTTGAGCATGTTGTTTACCCTGTTGAAGAACGTCGTAAGCAAGAGCTACTTTCTGAATTGATTGGTAAGAAAAACTGGCAACAAGTGCTTGTATTTGTAAACATGAAAGAAACGGCTGATGAGCTTGTTAAAGAGCTTAACCTTGATGGTATTCCGGCAGGCGTTTGCCACGGTGACAAATCTCAAGGCAACCGTCGTCGTGCTTTACGTGAATTTAAAGAAGGCAAAGTACGTGTATTAGTAGCTACAGAAGTGGCTGCTCGCGGTATTGATATTGATGGTTTACCTCGTGTAATTAATATTGATTTACCATGGCTTGCAGAAGATTACGTTCACCGTATTGGCCGTACAGGTCGTGCTGGTCGCCAAGGTCAAGCAATTTCATTTGTTAGCCGCGAAGAAGAAAACACTTTGTTTGAAATTGAAACGTTAATCGGTCAAAAAATCAAACGTGTATATTTAGAAGGTTACGAAGTAAGTAACCGTGAAGTACTCATTGATAAAATTGGTAAAAAACCAGCGCATTTACGCCGTACACGTTCTAACAAGTTATCAGGACAAGCAACCGGTGAAGCGCGAGCAGTAAATCGCTCACGTATTTCAAGCGTTCGTAAAAGCTTAAAAGGCGAAAAACTGTCACTTAAAAAGTCATAGTTAACGCCGTATAGTTTAAAAAAACCTGAGTTTACTCAGGTTTTTTTGTGCCTAGTGATAACACCTCATCAATAATATTTGCGTATACATAAGCCGCTTGCTCGTCCTCTTTATTTGCTATTATGGACAAACCAACCGGTAAACCACTTACTTTTCCGACAGGTAGGGTTATGTGCGTTGTTCCTGCAATAGCAGATAACGAACTACTACTGCCATTAAAATTATCACCATTAACTAAGTCTGTTTTCCAGGCGGGTGATACTGTAGGCGCTATAACAATATCAAGCTTGTTGTTTTTATATACATTAACAATGGCTGTCGTTGCTAAAGTGCGATAGCGTTCTTTAGTCTCTTGGTATTTTTGTTTGTTTGTTAAATCAATAGCCTGCGATTGAACTAGGATATCTTGCTCAAAGTGGGGCATTTCTGTATTTTTATTTTGAATATTAAAATTAATAAGTGCTTTTAGGCTTTTAACAGCTACTTGTGCGGGAGTGCTTGCGAGGTAGTGATTAATTTCGGCTTTAAAGTCGTAAAGTAAAATATAGTATTCATCAACAAATAGCGTATCTAAGTTATCAGTAATAACTACATTAATAACAGTGTGCCCAGCCTGTTTTAATGCTTGTAACTGCTTGGCATAAAGGCGCTGCGTTTCAATTGTAAATTTATCGCTAGGTAGCGCACCGATAATAAGTGACGATTTTGATTTTAGATTACCTGCTTTTAATTCAAACCCTGTAGTTGTTGCATCAAGGGGGTCCTCACCTTGCAAAACCGACAAAACCAGCAGTGCATCTTTAAGTGAATGCGCCATCGGCCCTACTGAATCTTGACTGCTAGAAAGAGGCACTACACCTGAGCGTGATACTTGGCCCATACTCGGTTTTATTGCATAAACTCCATTTACTGAGGCAGGGCACGTAATTGAACCGTCTGTTTCAGTCCCTAATGCTATAGGCGCAAAGTTAAGTGCGATTGCCACAGCAGAGCCTGCACTAGAACCACATGGATTACGTGTTACATCGTGCGCATTATGTGTTTGCCCACCTACGGCACTCCAGCCTGACGATGAATAGGATGAACGAAAATTTGCCCATTCACTTAAATTAGCTTTGCCTAAAATTATAGCGCCCGCATTACGTAGTTGTTTAACAACAAAAGCATCATTATTAGTAACGTTATTTTTAAGTGCTAAAGAGCCAGCCGTTGTGGGAAGTGTGCCTTTCGTTTCTATATTATCTTTAAGAAGTACAGGTATTCCGTGTAATGGACCTGCCCAAGAGCCTTTGGCGGCAAGTTCATCTAACGTTTTAGCTTGAGCAATAGCTGTAGGTTCAATACTAATAACTGCATTGTATTGTGGGTTAAGTTTATTAATTCGCTCTATATAACTTTGGGTGAGTTGCTGTGCATTAATAGAATTATTTTTATATGCAGTGTGGATTTCATCGATGGTTTTTAGCTCTTGTGCTTTAGCGTTAAAAATTGCTAATACAATAAGCAACGAAAAGGTAAATGTTTTGATCATTGTTGAGGTGCTTGAGGTGTTATTATTTTCTATACATTTAGCACAAAAAAACCTCACAAAGTGAGGCTTTTCGATAAACAGCTTAAAAAAGAGGTTTAAGCGTTTTCTAACATAGACAGTGCGACTGCTTCAGCTGCTTTAATACCATCAATACCCGCTGATAAAATACCGCCAGCGTAACCTGCGCCTTCACCTGCAGGGTAAAGCCCTTTGGTGTTAATACTTTGGAATGTTTTATCACGCTTAATACTAATAGGCGACGAAGTACGTGTTTCCACACCGGTTAATAAACCGTCGTTAGTTGAAAAACCACGAATTTTTTTATTAAACGCTGGTATCGCTTCGCGAAGGGCATCAATTGCAAATTGTGGTAACACTTTACTCAAGTCAGTTAACTTAATACCAGGTGTGTAAGAGGGTTGTACTTCTCCTAAATCTGCAGATGATTTACCTTTTAAGAAATCTCCAATTAACTGCGCTGGTGCATCGTAGTTGCTACCACCAAGCTCATACGCTTGCTCTTCAAGTTTGCGTTGTAAGTCTATTCCAGCAAGTGGATTACCAGGGAAATCTTGCTCTGGTGATATACCTACCACAATAGCGCTGTTAGCATTGCGTTCACTTCGTGAATATTGGCTCATACCATTGGTAACAACGCGGCCTTCTTCTGAGGTTGCCGCGACTACTGTGCCACCTGGGCACATACAAAAGCTGTAAACGGTGCGGCCATTGTCGCAATGATGAACAAGTTTATAATCGGCAGAGCCTAAAATTGGGTTTCCTGCATTTGTACCAAAACGACATTCATCGATCATTGATTGTTTATGTTCGATTCTAAAGCCGACTGAAAATGGCTTTGCTTCAACATAAATCCCTCTTTTATGGATCATATCAAACGTGTCACGTGCACTGTGGCCAACGGCTAATACAACATGGCGAGTGTTTAGTTGCTCGCCATTTGAAAGTGTTAAACCTGTTACTTGTCCGTCGTCTAAATGAATATCGTCAACACGTGTACTAAAGCGAATTTCACCACCGAGTTCTATTATGCGGGCACGCATTTTTTCAATCATGGTGACAAGTTTAAACGTACCAATGTGTGGCTTACTTACGTATAAAATTTCATCGGGTGCGCCTGCTTCTACAAATTCAGTAATGACTTTACGACCATAATGTTTTGGATCTTTTACTTGGCTGTATAATTTACCATCTGAGAAAGTACCTGCGCCACCTTCACCAAACTGTACGTTTGATTCTGTATTAAGTGTGCGTTTACGCCAAAAGCCAAACGTGTCTTTTGTTCGCTCACGTACTTCTTTCCCGCGCTCTAAAATAATGGGTTTAAAGCCCATTTGGGCAAGTAATAAACCTGCAAATAAACCACAAGGGCCGAAACCAATCACGACAGGACGCTCTTTGATATTATTATTAGCGTGGGCTACAAATTTATAACTTGTGTCTGGCGCTACTTTTACATGTTGGTCTTTTTCGAATTCGGTGAGTAGATCGGCTTCGTTATCAACTTCTATATCGAGTGTATAAATAAGTAAAATAGCTGATTTTTTACGTGCATCATAACCACGTTTAAACACATTAAAACTGTGCAATTGTTCAGGTTGGATTTTAAGTTTATTTACAATTGCTTGACCAATTGCATCTTCGTCATGATCAAGTGGCAGCTTTATTTCGGTTAAACGTATCATTTATATCTCTTTTAGGTGTCATAGCGGGGTTTTATCTACCGCTCACAATAAGGGGATGCAGGGCACAAAGAGTGTGCAAACATAAGGCGCGTATTTTACGTTAAAATAGCCTGATATGGCACTTATTTATTGTATTTTTGGGATTGATGGGTATGATCTACAGCTGTTGTTTAAAATAGTAGGTGTTAAAGTATTATGGCGTTTGTCGTTACTGAAAATTGTATAAAGTGTAAGTACACCGATTGCGTATCAGTGTGCCCAGCAGATGCATTTTTTGAAGGCCCTAATTTTTTAGCTATTAGCCCAATTGATTGTATTGATTGTGGATTATGTGTACCTGAGTGTTCAGCTGATGCTATATATCAAGAAGATGAATTACCAGAATCTCAAAAAGAGTTTACTGAGTTAAATGCAGAACTTGCACTTGTATGGCCACGTATTACACAAGTAAAACCTGCACCAGAAGATGCTGACGTATGGAATGGTATAGACAACAAACTTAAGTTACTCGAAACTTAATTATCATTTTAAAATTAGTCCTTTATTATTAATTCGTTAATATTTAGCATAATAATCTTTGCAAGGTATTAACAAATGTACTCGCTTAAATTACAATTCATCCTATAAATTACTCACACCGAGTAAAGCAAGTTTAAATGGATGTTTATGCAACTCTTTATAACCATAATAAAAAAAATTATTTTTATACTTTCAAGTTTTTCTTTATTACTATCCAGCCTAGATGTAGCCGCTGAAAAACAGCAAGTATCCTTATCCCGCATTGATTCAAATATCACCGTTGATGGTGTTATGGATGAAGCGCATTGGAAAGATGCGACACGTGTTTCCTTACTCTACCAAGACGAGCCTAATGAAAAAGGCACTCCTCCTGTAAAAACTGATGCCTTTATCTATGAAGATGGCACAAACTTATATGTTGCCTATGTTGCACAAGACCCAGACCCTACGCAAATTCGTGCATCACTTCGTGATCGTGATACGCTCTGGGAAGACGACGTAGTTATTCTTGTTATTGATACATTTAATGATGAACGCAGTGGCTATGAATTCCATGTGAACCCGCTGGGCGCGCAAGGCGATATACGAATGACCGATACCGATGGGTGGAGCTCTGATACTTCATGGAATGCTATTTGGGATAGCGCAGGACAAATTAACGAGAAAGGTTATGTTGTTGAAATGCGTATTCCTTTTAAAGCACTGCGTTTTCCTGAAAATAAAAATGAGCTAACGTGGGGTTTTTCTGTAATGAGAAACTATCAACGAGATGTATTATATCAGCTATCAAACATGGGCTTTGACAGAAATGTGAAATGCAGCCTTTGTCAGTTTGATAAGTTAGTTGGCTTTAGTGACATTGAATCTAGTAAAAATATTCAATTAACACCCACGTTGACGGCACTTCGTAACGATAACAAACCTGAATTACCGGGTGATTGGAATAATGGCGATATAGACACTGAAGTGGGCTTAGATTTACGCTGGGGTTTAACAAAAGACGCTGTTTTAAACGCAACAATTAACCCTGATTTCTCGCAAGTAGAAACAGACTCTTTAGAACTTGATGTAAACACAACCTTCTCTATTTATTACGCTGAAAAGCGTCCTTTCTTTTTAGATGGTGCTTCTTACTTTAAAAGCAGCTTATTTGAACTTTTATACACGCGTACAATTGCAGAGCCTAATTTAGGCGCAAAATTAACGGGTAAAACAGGCAATCATAGTTATGCTTTAATGCTGGCTGACGACGACAACAGTAATATTTTACTGCCAACGAATCAGGGCTCTGGCTTTGCAAGCTTAAACGAAAAAACGAATGCGGTGGCTGGGCGTTATCAATATGATATTGGTCAGCAAGGTACTATTGGACTTTCAAGCACACATAGAGAAAGTGATAGCTACCATAATACAGTATTGTCAGTTGATGGTAGTTATTGGTTTAATCAATCGGATACTCTTTTGTATCAAGTATCGACGGCTGATACTCGCAACTCGGCGTTTTTAATTGAAAACTATAACTTATCTGAAACTCAGTCAGATGAAGCTTATGCCTTAGAACTTACCCGCGATAAACGTGATTATAAATTGTTCGCCTCTTATGAAAATATTGGGCAGGATTACCGCACTGATTTAGGTTATCAAGCTAAAGTCGATTATGAAAAAGTAGGCTTAGGTGGCGGACAAACATGGTACAGAGATGAGTCAGATTTACTTACCTCATGGTCATATGAAGCTGACTGGGATAAAACGTGGGCGCAAAACGGCGACTTACTTGAAGAAGAATACGAAGGTTTTTTAAGCTTCAAAGGTCAAAAACAATCCATTTTTGAAATTGGTTTAGTGCACCGTTATGAAAATTATAACGATAATTTTTATAATCAAAATATTGGATATATTTACACTGGGTTCAAACCTACTAAAGATTTAAAGCTTTCGTTATATCTTGAATACGCTAGCCGAATTGATTATGCGAATGAGCAGATTGGCGATGTGTTTGATACCCAAACTCAAGTAATATGGGATATTAACGACCACTGGCAGCTTGATGTGAAACATAATTACAGCCAATTAGACAACCCACAAGGGGATCGTGTATTTACAGCGAACTTGGTTGATTTTAGGCTTCATTATAAATTCAGTATGCGTTCAATACTTAAGTTAATTTTACAATTTGAAGATATAGATCGTAACGAAAAAGCTTACTTTTATCAGGTTAGTCAAACTAATAAGGATTATGGTAGCCAGCTTGTTTACTCATATAAAATTAACGCACAAACATTATTTTATTTAGGGTATTCAGATAGAGGGTACCAAGACGATTCACTTAAAAATATTGAACGAGATCAGCGTACGTTTTTTACAAAAGTTAGCTATGCATGGCAACTTTAAAGTAGCTAAAACGAGGTGATTAATGCTTATTAGTCACCTCGAAAGACTGTTACAATTTTATTTAAGTACAATAATCATATGTATAGTTTCGAGTTTAATAGTAAATTTCTTTTACTAGGGCCTGTTGACCTTCCAGGATTAAAATTTGTTCAATCTAGGGGCGATTTAATCGCGGCGTGAGGTTTGTAACCTAGCGGGCTAAGTCAAAACCAAGCAACAAAGAGTAAATTGCCCCTAGGCAGAACCCTTCGGGCTGAGGGATCCCCACTTTATCCAGCGGCCTCTTTTTGATAATTAGAAATAAAGTTTTTTAAACTTTTTTCTATATAGCTTTGTGTAATACGTCTCTTACATAGCTTTATGACTTGCTTGGCTAAGGTTAAAAATGAAAGAACTCGGCGATTCTTAACACTATTTGCTTGAAATTTTATATGCCACTTTCTTTTTTCTGCTTCACACCCTATAAACCATAACGCAGTGCTCGCTATTGTGGCTATCAAGCATAATATTCCTATTCTATTTATGCCGGTGCTTTTACTAAAACGCCACGAAAAACCATATCTCAAACTTTTGTCATCGCGGAAATTTTGCTCTATTTGCATTCTTTTACTATATAAACCAACTACTCGCTTACTCGTCATTGTATTGTCTGATGTCGCGAGTAACCATGGCTCTTTCGCTAAGTTTTGATACATTTTTGTATCTTTCGTAAATCTGCTTTTTCCTTTTCTTCCTTTATTTTTTCCATGATATACGTGTAAAAATGCATCGCATGCTGTCGGGCTGGACTGAGTTAGTCGTGCTTGACCTAACGCCTTTGGTATATCGCTGGCACCAGCCCTAAGTTGTTTTAATGTATGCCATTGTGATTGCATGGCTAGTTTACACTTCATTGAGCCTCTTAATCGACCTATCATATGCCAACCAAGTTCGCGTACTTTACTATACCAAGGCGTAAGAAAGCCGCCGTCTGTTACAATATAGACACTAGGATGTCGTCCAAGCACTTCATAAAGTTCATCTAAAAACAGGCTGTTGGTTGCTGGGCTATCAAAATTCTTCTGCTCAACAATCATGTTATAAATCACGATAGAGCGCCCATCCACAAGTAAGCTTGCTCGCAGTAAGTGATAGTCGTGACCACAGGCACCGCTCCAGTCAACGGCAATTGCAAGCATTGGTAAAGAGTCGATAATAGGATGAGCTAATGCTTTATAGATAGCGACCCTTTCATTGTAGAGGTGAGTATTTTTTAAGAAGCGATCAACGCGTTTTATTTTATGTTTTACATCCACAGCGCCAGACAAATTTCTGCCGATTTCAGTTAAGGTAAGTTTATTGCCCGAAATTAATGCATTACTGCAGCTTAGTAATGTTTTTACTCTGGCATTATTGAATGGCGCTAATGCATGTTTAAAGTACTTATGGCAAACTGATGTGTCAGGCATAGCAGTTGTGACTTATGTGGGTTGTGGTGATTTACATAAGATCATAAATTGCTGTGCCTGTCACGTTTTGGGGATTCGTCAGCCCTTCGGGCAGCGCATGTTTGGCATTTATTCCACGTTATTGCCTATTTATGGGAAATAACCACACTACATAGACTCTGCCTTGCCTAAATACCAAACAGACTGCTGCAAATTTAACCTCGAAAGATAAACAGCCCCTAGCAGATTTAAATTTTCAGTAAAGGTAGTGTTTGCTGAACTACTTCCTCAATAAAATTAATTCAACATAGCAAGTACATAGGGTCTTCGTTTTGTGAAGAACAACGCTCATATCTATCGTTTTTACCTTCTATAGCACTGAAAATAAACACATCAAAAGACACCTTATATTGGACAATATCGAATTTAAAGCTTACGTTTAGTAGTATAAAAAGTTGATAATATTAAACAAAGGCATATCTTTAATGCATGTGAGCCCTCTAATAGAAAAAGAATTAAATGATAGTGTGCGGATCCTTTATTTAAATGCCTACTCTGGATTGTTTATATCTTTTATTGCTAGTACGGGCATAGTTTTTGGTTTTAGTGATAAGTCTTTTACTTCAGTTACCGATAAGCTTATTTGGTGGTTTATCATGGTTGTTGTTTTAGGGATCCGTTTGATAGATGTTTACTATTTTAAACGAAGCAGTAAAGCAGCGAGTTATGTTGATTTATATAGATTCTCTTTAAGTGTAACCCTCACGGCGTTGATTTGGTGCTGTTATGGATTGTATTTCCATTCATCTTTCAGCGTCCTAGAGCTTACAAGTATAATCATCATTTTTTCTGCACTAGGTGGTGGCTCTGCAAATATTCTTTCAGCGCATCGACCAACATGTTTTATTTACGCATTTTTGTTATTGATACCATATTCAGTGCTACTGACCCTATCTGAAGAACATTATCAAAATGTATTAGGAGTATTAGGTATAGGCTTTGGGTTTGTTACGCTTATTGCTTTACACAAGGCTGCAAACTTTACGCAAAATGCCATCCATTTAAAAAATCAAAATATTGAACTATTAGAACTGATGGAGCAGCGTGTCGAATTACGAACACAAGAAATTTATCATCTATCAAATAGCGATTCCCTTACTCAATTATTGAATAGAAACGCTTTTTTAAAAGAGTCAAAAAAAAGCTATCGCGATACCCTAATGAATCATTTGCGTTGTTATTTATTGACTTAGATGGCTTTAAACATATTAACGATACTATGGGGCATGAGGTTGGCGATCAGATTTTAACAAAAACTGCCCAGAGAATTTCAGCAGTGTGTAGCCAAAATGAGTATAAGTGTCGATGGGGAGGTGACGAATTTTTATTACTTACTGATTATAACTGTAAGGATAAAACTAATGATTTTGCAAATAAAATCATTAGTGCCATTACACAAGTACACTCGAATAGCCATTACAAAGCGGGAATAGGTGCAACGATAGGTATTGCATTTTATCCTGAACATGGCAGTGATTTGGACGAATTAATTCTAAATGCAGATATGGCGATGTATCATCAAAAGCGTATTAATAGAGGAAAAATTAGTTATTTTGATGATAATTTGCGTATGCAACTTGAGCGTATAAGACGCTTAAATGACAGGCTTTCTTTTGCGGTACAAGACGGAAGTTTATCGCTTGTTTTTCAACCTATTATAGATTCGAATACAAATTTCCCCAGTTCAGTTGAAGCACTTTTACGTTGGCAAATGGATGGTGAACCGGTTCCACCGGATGAGTTTATTCCTATTGCAGAGCAATATGGGATGATTAGTGAAATTGGACTCTGGGTTTTAAAAAACGCGTGTATTCAAGGGCTCGAGTTTCAAAGAATCATTCCCGATTTATCAATTAGTGTTAATGTCTCTGTTATGCAGCTTCAAGGGCAAAAATTTGTTGTTGAAGTTGCTGATATTTTAAGAAAATTTAGCTTTCCAGCTGATAAGTTACATATAGAAATCACTGAGTCAGTATTTGCTAAGGATAAAAGTACATTTTTATCAACGGTTAAATCTTTGCAAGAGTTAGGGGCTAGGATATCGATAGATGACTTTGGTACTGGCTATTCATCCTTATCAAGTATGTTAGATATTGGTGTGGATATCGTAAAAATAGATAAAACGTTTATTCAAGATGTCGATAAAAAAGGTCTGAGTATAGTAAATGCAGTGGTACAAATGGCCAGTTCACTTAGCTTTGATGTGGTTGCTGAAGGTGTTGAGACAATTGATCAGAGCGAAAAGTTATACAGTTTAGGCGTTTCGCATTTACAAGGTTATTATTTTTCTAAACCGTTAGATGCGAGTTCTTTATGCGCTTATCTTGAGAGTATAAAAAAGGCTTCATAAGAAGCCTTTTAATTATTGATGTGTTTTACTTACAAATCAAAAGTACGTGATATGGCAAGTACGATACGCTCATCTGCGTAATCGTAGTCAAGGCTCGTATTTTCAGCCGCCACTTCAATACCAAATCCTTCATAACTAGTTAGATATGCTAAACGGTAATGGTTGTATGATTTTTTCTCGTTAACGTCCCACGCCCATTTTTGGCCATCAAGTGAGTTTGATATATCAAAACTTGCACGTAGTGCATGATTTGGAGCCAGCTCATAGGTGTGTGCAACCATTGAGATTACATGACCTCCACCTTGACCAAAGTAATCCCAGCTATACCAAAAGTTAAGCTCAGTTTGGCCGTATTCACTCGCATAGCCAAACTTAGTGTATGCTTCAGCGTAGTTACCATCGCTGTTATTACCTTGATAAGTGTAATAAGCAATACCGTAGTCAACGCTAAACTGCTCATCAAGCTGCACATACTTGCCTACATAAGCATCAAGTTCAAAATCAGTGTCATCACCAAAATCTACATTTGACGCCCAAACACCGGCGTATACACCACTATCAAAAGCATAATCTAAGCTGCCTTGAATTGCAGGGTCGCTATCTGTCTGTGTTACACCATTAAATGTGTAGTCAGACGCTGCCGTGATTGTTGTTGACCAATCAGCAGCTGCCGTTGTTGATAAAAGTGCAAATGGTAGTGCTACTACAAGTTGTTTTAGTTTGTTATTCATTGTTTATCCCTAGTGTACTGTGTCTATTTTTGTGTAATCAATCTTGTTTGCTTTTGGTGAGCTGTCTATATTTTTGACTGTTTTAAATTTACTGTATCCAATAAAAGCAGCACACAGAAAGAATAGTCCAATAACTAATGCGCCTACCCACTGAATTTGTAAAAACTCTAGTTTAAATAATAGTGTTAATAGAGACAGAGCGACAACATTCCCAAGTATATATTTCATTTTACCAAAACGTTTAACAGTAAGGTTTAGGTTATCTGTATATAAACGCACTAACGAGTCGAGTGAGTTGATTACAAATACAATACCTACAAATACCATAGCAAAGTTTTTAATACCTTGAGTTGGGATCCCTGCTTCATGGTAGTGATAAAGTACGCTAAACCATATCGCAATAGGAATAGAAGGGAATATCAACATCGCACCTAATACTTGGTATGTTTTAAGTCCACCAACAAAGCGTGATGTAAATTGACCAATCATTATGCTCCACGCAAACCACCAAAATAAGTAAAACTCATGGTAATCATTCAACGGTAAAACAAATTCGTTAATGTTGGCAAAGTAAGTGCCAATTGAGCCCAAGTTATTAGTAAACGCAGACATTTCACTATCACCAATAACAAACGCGCCAACCCACATGAAACCTATTAACGCTAAGAATAACCACGTAGTCGCAATACTTAAAATACGCACATATTTAATGTCGGTGCTTGAGTACACTGCAAAACAAATCGCAGCAAATACAATTAAATAAAACTCGCTAACTACACTTGTACCGTCACCTAATTCGGGTAAGTACCAAGGTAAATTTGTAAGTAGTAAATAAGCGGTAAATGCACATGTGCCAATAATTACAACATTATTGATAAATTTGACCCAAGGAATTTCGAAAAATTTAACTTTAGGTTCTATTACACAGAAATAAAAGCACGTAAGAAAGTAAAATCCCCAGATCAAGAATCCCCAATAGCCAAATTCAATAGCCAGTGGATTTGCAAACGCGTATTCTGGGCTTGCTTTTATGTCTGCATAACCTGCAAACTCAGTTAAAGGAAACATAATAAGGCCAACATCAAGGCCTGATGTAAATAGTATCGCTATAAACGTAAAGGTTTTTACCGGTGTTACACCTACTACACGTACATTACCCCATTTAAGTAAGATAATAACAACTGCGAGTAAAGTAAAAATGATGCCTGCATTAAGCCAAATAGTCATTGTTACCCTCCAATAATGAATAAAAATAATTCATAAGCACTCCGTATTTTATTGTTTTATTCTCGCATTAACACAACGTAACCTATTTACATCGTGTGCCACTGCAAGGCACGCTCAGGTTTAGCCCGACGAGGCTAAACCTGAGCATGTGGCTAAAGTTAGATCTTTGAACTACGTTGTGTTTCTTGCCAGTTTGTTGTTATGGCAACATTCACATCCGATTTCTGTAATGGGTTTTTACCCAAAATTATGTCAGCTGCTTTTTCGGCAACCATAATAGTAGGCGCATTCAAGTTTCCGTTAGGAACTGTTGGGAATATAGAAGAGTCAACAACACGCAGTCCTTCAATACCATGTACTTGCGTATTTGAATTAACAACGGCCATATCATCTTCACCCATTTTGCATGAGCAAGAAGGGTGGTAGGCACTTTCTACGGCTTGGCGAACAAAAGCATCTATTTCTTCATCTGTTTGAATATGTTTACCAGGTTGAATTTCTTCATCGCGGTATTCATCAAAGGCACTTTGTTCGATTATGTCGCGTGTTAAGCGAACGCACGCTCTAAAGCCTTCAATATCGTCTTGGTGTTCAAGGTAATTAAATAAAATAGTTGGTGGCTGCTCAGGGTTCGCAGAAGCAATAGTAACACTACCGCGACTTTTTGGTTTGTTATGACCAACATGCACCTGAAAACCATGACCTGCAAATGCACTTCTACCATCGTAACGCATAGCCGCTGGTAAAAAGTGATACTGAATATCTGGCCATTCAACACCTGGTTTTGAGCGAATAAACGCACACGATTCAAAATGATTCGTTGCACCTAAACCCGAACGCGTTAATAACCAGCGCGCGCCAATCAACCCTTTTGAAACAATGCCTAGCTTGCCGTTAAGCGTGATAGGTTGCTTACACTTGTATTGAAAGTAAAACTCAAGATGATCTTGTAAGTTTTGACCTACACCTGGTAGATGATGCTGTACTTCAACGCCTGCTTTTTCAAGCGCTTGAGTATCACCAATACCAGAGAGTTGTAAAATATGTGGAGAGCCGATTGGGCCTGCACTTAGTACAACGTCTTTTGCAGCATGTGCAGTTTTAACGTCGCCATTTACTTTGTATTCAATGCCTGTGGCTTTTTTGCCATCTAAAATCACGCGCTGTGCGAGTGCACCTGTAATAATCGTTAAATTACTACGCGATTTAACAGGGTCTAAATACTCACGCGAAGCAGAGCTGCGCACGCCGTCTTTTACGGTCATGTGCATTGGGCCAAAACCCTCTTGCTGCGATGCATTATAATCATCTGTAGAAGCGTAACCGGCTTGCACACCTGCTTTGATAAAGGTGCGGTAAAGCGGGTTTTTCATTTCGTTGCCGTTATTAACGCCAAGCGGGCCTTTTCCACCACGGTAAGTATTTTCACCAAGGTAAAAGCTTTCTGCTTTTTGAAAATACGGTAAACACGATTGGTAATCCCAGCCGTTTGCACCGTGTTGCTGCCATTCGTCAAAATCTTTTGCGTGGCCACGTACATATACCATGCCGTTGATAGATGACGAGCCGCCTAATACTTTGCCTCGAGGACAATGCATTTCACGGTTATCTAAATGAGGCTCAGGCTGCGTATGAAACTGCCATGCGTATTTGTCACTATTCATAGGAATAGATAACGCGGTTGGCATTTTTATAAAAATACTTTTATCGCTACCGCCAGTTTCTAGTAGTAACACGCGGTTACTTGAATCTTCAGATAAACGGTTTGCTAAAACACAACCCGCCGAACCCGCGCCAACAATAATATAGTCGTAATGATTACTCATAGTAGGGCGCCTTAAAATGGGCTTTCTATGTCGGCCATACCAACATAAATAGACTTAGTTTGCGTGTATTGATCAAGAGTTTGTATACCATTTTCACGGCCAATGCCCGATTGCTTATAACCGCCAACTGGCATTTCAGCAGGTGAGTTACCGTATGCATTAATCCAACAAATACCAGCTTGTAACTTATGAATAACGCGGTGCGCACGTTTAATATCGCTAGTAAATACGCCTGCGGCCAAGCCTAGGTGAGTTGCGTTAGCGCGTGCAATAACATCGTCTTCGTCGTCAAAAACAAGCACGCTCATTACAGGGCCAAATATTTCTTCTTTAACGATAGTCATATCGTCGTTGCAATCAATGAACACAGTCGGTGCTACAAAATAGCCATTAGGTGCAGACTCAGGTGAAAGCGTTGTACCACCAGTTAATAGCGTTGCACCTTCTTCAATACCTTTATTAACGTAGCTCATTACTAGTTCTTGGTGCTTTTTAGAAATAAGCGCACCAAAGTTTGTATTTAAATCTTGTGGGTCGCCGGCAATAATGTTTTTCTCAGTGCGCGCTTTAAGTTCATCAATAAACTGCTGATAGATATTTTTATGAACGTAAATACGTGTACAGTTAGTACAAATTTCGCCTTGGGTATAAAAGTTACCTAACATAGCCGCGCTAACCGCTTGCTCAATGTTAGCATCATCAAATACTAATAGTGGAGATTTACCACCAAGCTCCATCGTTACATCTTTTAAAGTACCGGCAGCACTTGCCACTACTTTTTTACCAGTGCCTACTTCACCTGTAAACGATACTTTATCAATCTCGTTATGCTGCGTTAGCCACTGGCCTACATCACCAGCACCTTGAACAACATTAAACACACCTGCAGGTACGCCAGCTTCAACAAATACTTCTGCAAGTTTAATAGCGCCAAGAGGTGTTTCTTCAGATGGTTTGAATATAAATGCATTACCAGCAGCAAGGGCAGGGCCCGACTTCCAACATGCAATTTGTAGTGGGTAGTTCCATGCACCAATACCCGCACATATACCTAGCGGTTCTTTACGTGTGTAGTAAAAGTCATCACCCACCATTTGCTGTTGGCCTACTTGTGCTGGCGCAAGGCCTGCAAAGTATTCAATTACATCAGCGCCGGTTTCAATATCAACACAATTTGCCTCTTGCATTGGTTTACCGGTGTCTAGTACTTCTACAAGTGCTAGCTCATCATTACGCTCGCGTAAAATAGCCACTGCTTTTAATAAAATGCGGCTGCGTTCAATGGGTGTCATTGCTGACCACTGAGCAAAGCCTTGCTTTGCACTGGCAATGGCTGCGTTTTGAATAAATTCGTCGGCAATCTCTACTGCGTAAATAACCTCGCCCGTAGCTGGGTTTGTTACATCAAATGTTTTGCCGCTTTGGTTTGCAAGAAAATGGCCGTTAATAAAATTTTGATAGACAGGTGTAGTCACGCTAGGCTCCATATTGCTTGATAAGTGAAAGTACATAGCTTTTTGCTAACTTTTCACTGTGTTTAAACTGATTATTGTCTGACTTACTCAGTACTGCTCTTAACCATAGGCCATCGATCATCGCGGCGCTAAGTTCTGCAGCTTGATTTGCTTGCTCAATAGGCATTAATTGCTTAAAAGAAAATGCTAAATTACTTTGCAAGCGTTTACTGTTTACGTTTTGTAGTCTGTGTAATTCTTCATCGTGCATCGATTGCGCCCAAAAACTCAACCACGTTCGGGTTGTATCATTACGCTGTTGTACAAGCGCAAAGTTGGCTTCGATAATAAACATTAAACGCTCAGTGGCAGTGGTTTGATGACTTACTTTACTTATTAAGCCTTGCTTTAAGCTTGTTAGTAAGTATCTAACCGTGGCTTCAATTAACCCCTGCTTTCCACCAAAATAATGGCTAATGATACCTGATGATAAACCTGCATTTTTACTAATGCTGTTTATCGTTGTGCCTTGAAGTCCCTTAGTAGCAACTGACTCTATAGTTGCGTCAATTAGCTGCTGACGTCTAACAGGTTCCATTCCGACTTTAGGCATAATTATTATTAATTGAACGTTCAATAAAGATAAGCTTAAGGTAATAGTTCTAACAATTCAAGGCTGAAGTAAATACCTAGATGCCAAAATGTAGATTAATCATTAATAAAAGTGCAATTAATAAGGCAAAGAAGATGAGGTTTTTATTTGTTTAATTTCATTTAAAACAGTGGCTTGAGAATTTAATTTTTAAATTTAATAATAGTAATGATTTGTTTACAGAAATAAATGAATAAAATGTCAAAAAACCATTAGAACAATAATAGTTAGAGTACTAACAGTATTATTTTGATACAAAAGAGCACTAAACCTGCAATTGCTTAGTGCTCTAATAAATTTATATGGAGAGTAAACTTTGTGGTTTTATCGTTTTAAAGCGCTTGGTATTGAAAGGTCAGGCATTATTAATAACGCCTTTAAAAAGTAGGGGGTAACGTCTTAGTCTATTGCCAATGTAGTCATCAGCTAAAATTTGCTGGCAAATGAAATCAATATCTTTGTTTGCTTCAAATACCCAATCAAAGCGCTCTATAGCCAGTAAAAAACCACGCTTTAAATGAGTTTGAGAACGGTACTGTTCTAGGTTGTCTTGAATAATAGAGACTTTACTTGGATTAGCTTTAAGCTCTTCTACTACTTGATTAATAAAAGTAGTATTGAGCTTACTGGTCGGGCGGTGTCTTAGTTTTCGTGGGTGCATTAGCTCTCGTTTGCAATGTTATATAATTTTTTCAAAAAGTCGTCTTTATGCTTTTCATGTTCGTAGTCAAGGTGGTAAGTATTATGAAAACCAAAGCGCAGTTCTACGCCGCTACCTTGTAGATATACGGTGTAACCGTCTACGTCTGAATATGCAGTAACTCCCTGATAATGTTTGCCTTCATCAGTCATTTCACCTTTTTGAATTATGCGTTCATATACGGCTAAAATCTGTTTATTGTCGAGTTCGTTTTTCATGTTTTATACCTTTTATTAAAAAGCTAATACGATATAGATATGAGGGTCGATCATCTTAAAAACAATAGCTAAAAAAATGTGATATTGCTTTGTAATTTGGCCTTTTTAAATTATGCTCAAAATTCATTTATTGTTGAGCTTACACCTTGATAGACAAGGCGTTACTACTAAAAACTCGTGAGTTATCGGATCAATTAATTGCATTGCAAACGCCTATTAGGATACTCGATGCTATTAATTGGGATAAACAAACTAAAGAGGAGTTTTTTAGACAAAAATGTCAAAAAAATCCACTGATCGATCGTGCATACTATCAACAGCGCGATCTTGGTTTTGTACCTAGCGAGTTACGCCAAGCGTTTTCTACTTTGCACCGTAACATTATTAATCAATTGGGGCAGTTAAATCCCATTGCTCAATACATGGGAAAAATGTGCACAGAGTATAAAACAGTATTAAGCATGCTTGAGTATCGTGGCACACCAGAGTTTCATGACTTATCGGTGGAGTTATTTGGTCACCCTAAAGATTTATTTCATGCCGGTGAGCCCTCACTTTCTGAGCTAGCTAATATGCTAGATAAACCGCTGCAAAATTTACTTATAGCCGACATACTGCCTGACGACCCTAAAAATATTGATGCTGTTGATGCAGTGCGTATTCTGTTTGAGCAAGTAACCGCTAGTATGGCAGGCATAAACGTAGAGGTAATGCTTAGCGATGGTATTGTTAGTGATGCAGCCGCAGGTGCTAATAATATAAAGCTTAATCAAGATGTTAAGTTTTCGCAGCGTGAACTTGATATTTTAGAAGTTCACGAAGGGTGGATACACGTAGGTACCACTCAAAATGGTTTAGCTCAGCCTTATTTAACGTGTTTGAGTAAAGGTACGCCAAGCTCCACTATTACCCAAGAAGGTTTAGCGGTACTAACCGAAATTATTACATTAAAATCGACCCCAAGGCGTTTATCTAAATTAGTGAATCGTATTCAAGCCGTTACAAAGGTAATAGATGGCGCTGAGTTTGTAGACATTTACCGTGATTACGTAGCGCAAGGTTTATCAAAAGATGACAGCTACACACTTGCGCAGCGTGTATTTAGAGGCAGTACGCCAACAGGTTTGCCTTTTACAAAAGATATTGCCTACATTAAAGGCTTTGTACTGGTTTATAACTTAATACGCGTTGCAATACAGCTTGGTCGAATCGATAGACTTCCTTTATTACTGGTAGGTAAAATATCGATAGATGATTTTAGATTAATATCGCAGCTTCATGATTTAGGTGTAATAGAGAGCCCACAATTTGTACCACCACACTTTAAAGATTTACGCGGTTTGGCAACTTGGTTGAGCTTTGGCCGTTTTATTGGCGACTTGTCGTTTGAAAAGTTAGAAAACGATTATAAACCGCTATTTTTATAATTAATGGTATTTTTATTTTTTATGTTAACTATCTGTTTTTTTGTTTACATACTGGAAACGCTAATGCTATTGTATTTTTTCATCCTTTTGGATGTAATTTAATAACAAAAACAGGGATAATTATCGTGAAAACAAAAGCAAAACTATTTAAAAAAGCAGCGTTATGCGCTGCAATATGCTCAACATTAACCTTTTATAGTGGTATTAGTTCAGCTAGCAATGTTGATGGTGCAATTAAAGGTATCATTACACAACAAGCTAACGAAGCTCCGATTGCAGGTGCAACTGTAACAATTTCGAATCCAGCGAATGGTTATGTTAAGTCTATCCAGGTTGACAGCAATGGCCAATTTAATCTTAACGCTGTACCAGTTGGTACCTATAATATTAAAATTGAAAAAGTAGGCTACCAGACATCAGAACTTAAAAACATTGTAATTGGTATCGGTAAATCAGCTGCTATTGAAGTTGGAATGACTGAGGGTGATATTGAAGTTATTTCTGTTACAGGAAGTAAAATTGCACGTGTTGATGTAACTAGTTCTGAGGCTTCATTTAATATTTCAGCTGATGAATTAACTCGCCTGCCGGTTGCGCAAGATATTACCTCAGTAGCATTATTATCGCCGGGTGTAAACCTTGGTGACTCACGTTTTTCTGATGCAAAAGGGAATTCATTAGGGAGTTTCGGTGGGGCATCACAAGCTGAAAATGTTTATTATGTAAATGGTCTCAATATGACCAACTTCCGAAATGGTGTTGGGGGCTCTACAATTCCATTCTTATCTTATGATTCTTTTCAAATCAAAACGGGTGGTTATTCAGCTGAATTCGGTCGTTCTACAGGCGGTGTAATTAACTCAGTAACAAAAGCTGGGACTAATGAATTTCATTTCGGTCTTCAACATCGCCAGAATATTGAATCACTCGGTGGCCAACGTCCGAACACAAACTATTTATCAGATGATTGTAGTTATAAATCTGTAAATGATGAAGTTGTTAAAACTTGCGCAAACACAGTTGGTGATATTATAACTGATAATAGCGAAGATTCACGAGCATCAAGAACTACTGATATTTTTGCTAGTGGTGCATTAATCGAAGACACTTTATTTTTCTATGCTCTTTATGAGTTTAGAGAGTACGACTACGATGATCTGTCGTCACGTGGTACGGCATTGCTGAATCGTACAGATGATGACCCATATTACTTGGGTCGTCTTGATTGGAATATTAATGAAGATCACTCTTTAATGGCTTGGATGTTTAAAGATGAATCTAAAGAATACTCAACTACTTATGATCGTGATGAAAATGGGGCTCTCGATAAAGAAAATGCTTCTAGCTCTAATACACTAAGTGGTGGTACTAGCTGGTCTATCCGCTATAATGGCAATTTGACAGATTATCTATCTGTGTCCGCAATGGCTGGTAAAGTAGAATTCAATGATACTACGCGTTCAGCTGGCGCTGATTGCCCTGTAGTTATCGATGCTCAAGCAGGGCAAAACTTAGGTTGTTGGGATCCATCAGCTTTTCAAATTTCTACTAATAGCGATGAGCGAAAGCAGTATCGTTTAGATTTTGATTGGTTAGTTGCTGACGATCATCGTTTACGCTTCGGGTATGATGCTGAAAAAAACACTTCCACAAGCCAGGTTGACTTATCTGGTGGCATTTATTACAGATATATTGGTTATGATGCAGGTTCAATTTTACCAAACGGTTATGAAATTAATGAATCAGGCCGATACGTACGTGTTCGTAACTACAATGTTGGTGGTGAATTTGATATCAATAATGAAGCATTTTATATAGAAGATACTTGGAATGTTACAGAACAATTAACAGCAACAATTGGTTTACGTTGGGATAGTTTTGAAAACTTAAATGCAAGTGGTAACACTTTTGTTAAAATTGATAATCAGTTTGCTCCTCGTTTAGGTCTAGCATATGATTTATTTGGTGATGGTGAGCATAAGATATTTGCTAACGCAGGTCGTTACTATCTACCAGTTGCATCAAATACAAATGTTCGTCTATCAGGTGCAGAGCTTTATACGCATGATTACTATACAATTCAAAGTGAAGGTTCTGATGGTGTTCCTGTACTTGGAGATAAGCTAGGTGAGACAGATGTAATAGGGGATGGCACTACACCTAGCCCTGTTAGTGTGCGTGATAACGGTCTACAACCAATGTACCAAGATGAGCTGATTTTCGGATACCAAGGCATGCTTAACGAAGACTGGTCACTAGGTGTTAAATTTACGCGCCGTGAAGTAAAAAGCATCATAGATGATGGCAGTATGGTTGAAGCCTTCAAGGATATTGGTTTAGATAGTGATCATTTCTTATTATTTAATCCTGGTGAGGGTGTTTCCTTCCAGTATGATTATGATGGTGACGGCACATTAGAAGATTACGATTTCACTGCAGAGCAACTAGGTTATCCAGATGCTAAACGTAACTACAACTCAGTGGATGTAGTACTTGAAAAATCTTGGGACGGACTGTGGATGTTTAACGCAACATATACATGGTCACAAAGTTACGGCAATGCTGAAGGTTATGTGAAATCTGATAATGGTCAAGATGATGCTGGTTTAACTACTGACTGGGATTACCCTTACTTAATGGATGGTGCAAACGGTTATTTACCAAATGATCGTCGTCATGCATTAAAACTGTTCGGTTCTTACGCTGTTACAGATAACTTACTTGTTGGTATGAATGCTAATATTACTTCTGGTCGTCCTCGTAATGCACTTGGTGCGGGTTATGCTCCAGATCAAGGTTCTTATGAATACGGTGATACTTATTATGTAGGAGATACTAAATTCTCTCGTGGTAGTTTTGGCCGAACACCTTGGACTACAACAATTAATGCTAATATAAAATATGACTTAAGTGACTTTGAGACGTTTGACTCTGCATATATAGCTTTAAATGTATTCAATTTATTTGATGCCTCAAATGTTACCACTTATGAGGAATTAGCAGAAGAAGATGCAGCATTCAACCCGAATGCGAAGTTTGGTAGTTCTCTATATTTCCAAACGCCACGTCGTGTTGAAGTTGTATTCAATATGATGTTCTAATTTTTTGACCTAGTCGAAATGAATCTAATAAAGGCACTATAATTTTATAGTGCTTTTTTATTTTATGACTCCTTTAGAAGTAAAACAATAATAAAGAAGAAATTATATGAAGCAAGTTTACTTATTAATTTTAGTTTGCTTATCTTTTGTAACTGGATGTCAAAATTTTCCTATTAAAATAGATATAAAAGATAATCATTTTCGTTTTGAAAACTTTGCTTTTGATAAAGGTAAGAAAAGAGAATACGTATTTTTAATGTGTAATAATAAATTACCAACAGACTGGCATCAGGCTAGACAATATGAGAGAGGAGAACACATCTTATGGGTTAAAGCAGTAATTGGTGACAGAGATTTTCAATCGAGCATAAAAAATGCCTTTGTAAAATTTAAAGTTAATTTAAAATCAGGGGGAAGATATATTCTAAATAGAAAAATAGATGGAAATAATGTATTTATTTGGATTGAAGATGAAACCACTCGAGAAATAGTTTCGGACATAAAAAAATCCAAACTTAAAAAACCACTCATAATTGAGGGTAGATTAAGGGAAAAGCAATGTTTTGAAGGTTCAATTTAATAAAAGCGCGGTTGGAATGAGCAACTGCTTTTAATTGGAACCCTGTGAATAGTACTTTCACTCGGGATATCTTCGCTAGCAACTAAGTTGGCTTCACTGGTTGTTGCCAAGTTAGTGCACGTACCTCCAGCTGTAGGTGTAAGTACAAACAACTGTTTGTGTATGGTTTATCTACGAGTCAGTTCAGTGTCACTAATAATGTATGTGCACAGTTAAATTCACTTTTGTTGACCTTGCATGATTGGAATTTGTTCTATTTAGGAACGATTTAATCGTAGTACGAGGTTTGTAACTTAGTGGGATAAGTAAAAAACCGAGTAAAGCTTTCGCGTTCGGCTCTCGCCGTTATACTCATGCCGGCAACAAAGAGTAAAACGTCCCTCGTAGGTGACTCTTAAAAATTCTTGAAGTTAATTATTAATTGTCAAGTGGTTATATGAACATGACAAGAAACAGGGGTCAGATGAAGGTTAACTAAGTTTCAAATCTTAATATTCATTTGTGTTGAGCTATATTAAACGTAGTTTTATATATTGCCATCATCCGCTCTGCTACCTCTGGCGAAGTCGAATTATGGTGAGTCTGCTTTAAAAAATCATAGGCTGCAGGTGTTTTCATGTAATTATCAATTAAGGCGATTGCTTTTTTTCCTTCTGAAGTTTTACTACAAGCAAAGTACCCATTTATAAACTCGGGGTATTCACTAATGTCTCGACTTTCTAGCTGAGAAAATTGCGTATCTGTTAAGTTCATTTTCATAGTGTTTTCATAATCGATGATCATATCAACACGTTTATGAATTAATAATTGGCTAAGTTGAGCAAAGCTGTTTGCGCCTGTTATTTTTGCTACTTGGGTTCTATAATCCGAAAATATCGCATCTAATTGTTGATAACTTGTTGAACTAACTATGGCAAAGGTGTATTTGTTATTAAGTAATTTTGAAATAGAAACTTTTGCAGGTAAATCTTTTAAAGTGTTTTTGAAACCGAATAATTTGCGTTGCTGATGCATATAAGTTGGAATTTGAGAAAAGACAAGCTGTTTGTTTCGAGCTTTTGTTTTTATTAAATTAAAGCTACAAACAGCCTCTTTAGTCGATAAACGTTTAATTAATCGAGCATGATTTGTTCTCGTTAAAACGGTATCAAAGTACGTGTTCAAAATTGGCTGAAAAAAATTATAGTATTGTTCGCGGGCCCTTGAATCGGCATCTTCATCTGAAAAATACGAATAAGATAAAATAGTAAGGGAGGGGGTCGCATAAATTAAAGAAGGTGTAACTAATAAACTGATAAGAATACATATTTTAAAAAACTTCATATTTATGCCTTTTTCTTTAAAAATACCAAGTATCTCCAGTGTTGTCTTTATAAAAAGCCCTTTCGGGCTTTTTTGTACTAAATTTTGAATTTTATTATCGAGCGTTGGTGCTTTCAAATATTTTGTCAGCAGAGGCTGCAACAAAACCAGTATAAAGCTCGCCGTCTGCTTTAGGGTAACGAATAGCAAACTCATAAAAGCAGCTAGGAATGCTCATATCACCGTCACTAAAGGTAACTGAGTATTCATCAGCAAGTGTTGACGATTGCTCTAGTAACACCTCTGGTGAGCCTTTAACTTCGCCGCCTGATGTATTAAGCGAAAAACCTGCATTTTTTAGAGCTTGGTTAACATCATGAATGTTATCAAACTTAGCAAGCGTATTAATATTTACGGTAAAGTGATTGGCACGGTAACCCCACGCCGACATCCACGCTGCATATTCGCTTTCAGCTAGCAGTTGTTTGTAAGTATCGGTGCTTACTTGCCAATGCGTGCCTGAATATAAAAAGTTGTCTGCTGTAACTGCACTTTCGTCAATTTGACTTACCATATCTGTCACGATGGCTTGTAACTCTGGCGAGCATTTTTCTACTAACAGTTCAGAGATAAATACTTTTGGCTGATTAGGATCGCTATGCTCATAGTGTTTTGCGTAAAGTTTTTTAGCTTCAAAGTGGTACTCACCACATTCTTTGTAACCAATTGCTAAAAAGTGAGCGGCGAGCTTTTCAAGACTCACTTTTTCTATATTAAATGTACGCAGCGCAATATGATCGTTAATGATGTCATCTTTTTGCGTTGAACCTAAAAGGTCATGAATTTTATCTGCCGATGGAGTTACGTTTAAATAGTTTTCCCAAAGGTTCTCAAATAATGTATTTACATCAGTATGCATGTTAAGTCCTTAAATCTAAAATTTGGTTTTATTGCTTATTCAATTACTAAGCCCGGCGCTAGGGTTTGCGGTAAGCTCACTTTATCTGACTCCACAGATGCTACAGGGTATGCGCAATAATCGGCGGCGTAATAGGCACTTGCTCTGTGATTACCACTGGCGCCAATACCGCCAAATGGAGCTGCACTAGAGGCTCCTGTAATGGGGCGGTTCCAGTTAACAATACCGGCACGAATGCGCTTTAAAAAGTGAGTGTAATCATCTTCACTGTCGCTAAGTAAACCTGCAGATAAACCAAAGCTTGTGTTGTTGCCTTCAATAATTGCACTGTCAAAGTCGGTGTAACGATACACTTTAATTAGCGGCCCAAAATGCTCTTCATCTGGCATGTCGGTAATGCTTGTTACATCAATAATGCCTGGACTTACAAAACCTGTGCCTGGTTTTAATTGCTTAAGTTCAACAAGGATTTGCGCGCCTTTTGAGACTAATTCACTTTGCGCGGCAACCATACCCAGTGCTGCTTTTTCGCTTATCATTGCACCCATATAAGGCTGCTCTGTAGCAAAACTGTCGTCTACAACTATGTTTTTAGTTGCGCTTATTAGCTTTTCTAAAATAGCATCGCCATTGAGCGATTTTTCAATAAATAAGCGGCGTGCACACGTACAGCGCTGACCTGAGGTAATAAAGCCTGATTGAATAATATCGTGCACAGCGGCGCTTATATCACTCACATCTTTTACAATAAGAGGATTATTACCGCCCATTTCAAGTGCTAATATTTTGCCTGGGTGTCCTGCAAATTGCTTATGTAGTAAGTGACCAGTGTTTGAGCTACCAGTAAAAAATAATCCATCTATGTCTTTATGAGATGCAAGTGCTTTACCTGTTTCAATTTCACCTTGCACAAGGTTAATAACACCAGCTGGCAAGCCCGCTTTTAGCCAAAGTGAGAGGGTAAATTCTGCAACGTGCGGCGTTAGTTCTGATGGCTTAAATATCACGGTGTTACCGGCTAAAATTGCAGGAACAATATGCCCGTTTGGTAAATGCCCCGGAAAGTTATACGGGCCAAAAATAGCCACAACGCCATGCGGTTTGTGTCTAATAAACGCTTTAGCACCGGGCATTGGGTTTTCGGTTGTACCTGTACGCTCATGGTACGCTTTTACAGATATAGCTACTTTGCCTGTCATTGCGCCCACTTCGGTGCGGGTTTCCCATAATGGCTTACCCGTTTCGCGTGCAATAATAGTAGCAAATTCTTCGCTGTGTTCTTTTAATTGTGCTGCGAAGTTTTCTAAAATGGCGATACGCTCTTTAAGTGGTTTGTCTGCCCATTGTAATTGCGCGGCTCTGGCTGCTTTTATAGCAGAATCTACTTGCTGGGCGTTTGCGCCATTACCTTGCCATACTACATCGCCATTACTAGGATTGATTGACTCAAATGCTGGGCCTTGCCCTGCATGCCACTGATTATTTATTAGGTGTGTATTCATAAATTATTTACAGGCGGAAAAATCGCGCTGCATCTCCTTGGCTTAAATTAAGCGCATTAGCCACATCTTGGCTAATGACGAGGGTATGTTTTGCATGATTGTAATGTGCTTCTTTGGTAAATATTGCTCTAAAGCCACTTACGCCTTGATTACATACAGCCAGCGTATCAGAGCTATTTTGTGATATGTGATCAAGCTCGCCAATCGTAACAGGGCAAACTTGAGAGTCGCGAATGCTGCGAATATTTCCAAGCTTTGCTTCAACTGTTGGGCCTGCGTCAAATAAGTCAACGTAGCCTCTGTGCTCAAAACCTTCTTTTTCTAATAACTTTAGTGCAGGTTTTGTTTTTTCATGCACATGTCCAATAACTGCTTGGGCTTTTTTGCTAAGTAAGTTCACATAAATAGGGTATTTAGGCATTAACTCGCTAATAAATACCTTATCGCCTAAGCCAACTAAGTGATCCGCTTGTGGAAATTCGATACTAAAAAAGTGCTCTTGCAGCCATTGCCAAAAAGGAGAATGACCGTCTTCGTCGCTAACACCGCGCATTTCTGCGATAACGGTATCGGCAAAACGCTCGCTATGCTGAGCCATAAACAAAAAGCGTGAACGTGATAAAAATCGACCCGTTAAACCTTTGCGGCTATTTTCTCGCAAAAATAATGTGCATATTTCTGAGCAACCTGTGTAGTCGTTACACATGCTTAAAATATCAACGGTGTTATATACATTTAAAGTAGGCGAGTGGTGTACTGTTTTACCTAAATGATAATGATATAAAGGCACCGATAAACCTACCGCAGCTTCTATAGCGGTTGTGCCAATAACGTCACCTGTTTCACTGTCTTCTAAAACAAATAAATAGCTTTCATCAAGTGGCTGGTTAATGTTTTTGGCAAAGCTTTTTTCAGCACGTTCAATTTTTTCTTTAAGCTGTGCATCGTCCACAGGTAAAGAGGTAAACCCATGACCGGATTCAATCGCTATTTGTTTAAGCGCGTCAAAATCATTGGCAGTAATAGGACGTAATACTTGCATTTATTGCTTGCTCCAATAGCACGCCTGTAGGCGTGCTAATTTAAACTATATTAACCGTTTACTACGTCGCTAACGGCTTTTTCAAAGCGCGCTAAGCCTTCTTTAATATCTTCAAACGGGATAACTAAAGACGGTGTAAAGCGAATTACATTCATACCCGCTACAAGATTCATCAAACCATTATTAGCACTGGCTACTAAAAAGTCGCGTGCGCGGCCTTCAAATTTGTCATTTAGTACTGCGCCAATTAATAAGCCTTTACCACGTACTTCGCTAAATACGTTGTATTTTTCGTTAATTGCGTTTAATCCGTCACGGAATAATTGCTCGCGCTCTTTAACTCCGTTTAGTACGTTTGGTGTATTTACTGTATCAAATGCGGCTTCAGCTACAGCACAAGCTAGCGGATTACCGCCATAAGTAGAACCGTGAGTACCAATTTTTAAATGCTCAGCAATCGGTGTACGTGTGATCATAGCGCCAATTGGAAAACCACCACCCAATGCTTTTGCCGTTGTTAAAATGTCAGGAACAACCCCTAGACCTTCATAAGCATATAAATCGCCTGTGCGACCAACACCCGTTTGTACTTCATCAAAAATAAGTAACGCGTTATGTTTAGTACAAAGTTCGCGTACTTTTTTAGCAAAGTCATCTGTTGGTGAGATTATACCGCCTTCACCTTGTAATGGTTCCATCATAACAGCACATGTTTTATCGCTGATCAGCGCTTCAAATGCCGATATATCGTTAAAATCACAATGTACTATGTCAGCAGGTTTTGGGCCAAAGCCGTCTGAATAAGCCGCTTGCCCGCCCACAGTTACTGTAAAGAATGTGCGACCATGAAAACCTTTATTAAAGGCAATAATTTGCGTTTTTTCAGCGCCATATACGTCCAATGCATAACGACGAGCTAACTTAAGCGCTGCTTCGTTTGCTTCTGCGCCTGAGTTTGCAAAGTAAACTTTATCAGCAAATGTTGCTTCAACCATTTTTTGAGCTAAACGAAGTGCTGGCTCATTGGTCATAACATTTGATAAGTGCCAAATTTTTTCACCTTGTTCTTTTAGTGCTTTTACTAATGCAGGATGACAGTGACCTAAACAATTAACTGCAATACCACCGGCAAAATCAATAAACTCATTGTTGTTTTGGTCCCAAACGCGTGAACCTTCACCACGAACTGGAATGATTGCTGATGGATTATAGTTTGGTACCATTACGTCGTTAAATAAGTCTCTAGTTACTTGCATTTTTGTACACCTAAATTAAATGGGCTTAGATAAAAGATTAGTTGCTAAATTAAAGAAGAATATAGCCGTTATTCTTGAGCAAACACGTTATTATTTTTTATAGGACACTATTATCGAAGGTTCGCAGTTAAAATTGCAGTGCTATTTTGTGAAAAATGATTAGAATAAAAGGCAAAATAACGAAATAAATAACCATTATGATAACTCCACAAGACGAAAAGCTATTATCGATACTAAAAACAAATGCACGCGCGAGTATTTCTGACCTTGCCAGACTATTGAACCTGTCGCGCTCTACAGTGCAAAGTAGAATGTTAAAGTTAGAAGAAAGCGGGGTAATTAAAGGGTATAGCGTAGACTACGGAGATGACTATTTAAACAAAATGGTATCGGCGCATGTATCAATAAAAGTAAAGCAAAAGCTCACCACTAAAACCAACTTAGAACTAAAACAAATTGACGCTATTTCACAGCTTTATGCCATAAGTGGCGAGTTTGATTTAATTGCGGTAGTTCAAGCACAAAATTTGGAGCAACTTAGTCATCTACTAGACGATATTGGTAATCTTGATGGGGTAGAGCGTACAACATCGTCTGTTATTTTAGAAACCAAATTTAAGCGCTAGAGTCGTTGAGTTCTTTTGTTTTTAGTCTTTAAGTGAACACTCGGTATACTTTAGGTTAATAATAGAAGGGTGATCCCTGCCATTATTTTTAGACACACGACTAGGGGCTGTTGATCTTTCACATTGGTAGCCAAATCATTGCACATGCCAGTGCTAACATACTCTCAAACTGTAATTTCAATTTATCGTACCTTGTCGCTATAGCACGGAAGTGCTTTAGCCTTGCGAAGGCATTTTCAACTAAATGCCTATATTTATATAAGCACCAATCAATATCACCATTACCTGTTTTGAGTTTTTCTTTCTAGGGATCACTGGGCTTGAGTTTTTCTCTCGAACCTTATTTCTAATGGCTTCCTATCATAGCCTTTGTCTGCGATAACAAAATCGCCTTGGGGCAATAATTCAATCAGTTCATTTGCCACTTTACTATCATAAACATCGCCGCCAGTAATAATAAATTCAATTGGTAAGCCATAACTATCAACAGCTAAATGAACTATACTTGTATTTTATACGAGATCACCGCTTGCGCACTAAATTCAAACAAAGATCAACAGCCCCTAAGTAAGTACAATAATCATAGATGTACTTATGAAAACAAAGAAACCACGTAAAACTCATACGACTGAATTTAAACAAGAAGCGGTTCTGTTAGCTGCAAAATTATGAATTACAGCAAAGCATGAGTAGAAAAGGAAATTGTTGGGACAACGCCTGCGCAGAAAGTTTCTTTTACTTATTGAAAGTCGACGCTATTCATGGGGAGCCAATTATGGATAGGAAAACAATGCGCCAAGCAGTATTTGAATACATTGAAGTTTATTACAACAAAACAAGAAGGCATAGTGCGAATGGCTATCTCAGCTCAGAAACATTTGAACTAAAGAACATTGCTTAGTATTGTGTCCAGTTTTAATGCTGGGGATCATATAGATCATAGATTTAAATATTAAAGCCATTGACAAGATAAAAAATTTCGTAAGGAGAATTTATGCTTTTTTAATATGCATGACTATACTCATTTTAATTTGTACATTATTTATTATGGATTATGCCCGCATATTTTTTTACCCTCTTATTAGGTTTAACTGAGCCTATCCAGTTAGGGACAAATTTACCCACCACAGCACCTAATAATGCAGTCAACCAAGTCGAATGTATTTTATTTGAAATGGGAACCCCTTTTCAGCTGAAAATCTTGCCATGGTTACGTGCACGTCGAGAGGTAAAGTTAGATCGCTTAGATGGATATTTCACAACCCATTTAATGCCTGAAATGAAGGCTTATGGACGCATATCATCTCCCATCTTTTTAGAAAGCTGGTACTGGTTTACTCACCCAGAGAGCATTAATAAACCAAAAAATAAAATGCGTTATGGTGCAGTAAGAGGAAGTTATCAAGCAAATTGGTTTAAAACTCAGAATATTATTGCTGAGGTGGAAGTAAATTCATTAGAAGAAATAGTAAATGTTATGCACCATAAACGGATTGATAGAATCCTACTTAATTTAGATGATTTTGAATTAGCAGCCTCTAAGCTAGGCATTAATGAAGACGAGTATCAAAGAGAATTTTTTAGATATGTACCTTTGGGATTATTTGCTTCGCATTCACTTATTAAACGCTTTCCTAAATTTTTGCAGCAGTTTGATGAAAATATAGATACTTGTGCGCAAGCTCCATTTTTACTATCAAAAAGTGAAGAAAAGCAAATACTTGATAGGCTGTACAGGAGCGCTAAAACCTTATTAAACTTACCTAGTTTAGTAGAGCAAGTTCAAATAAGTAATGAGTCTCCTTTGAATGAGCCCGAAATTAAGAGACGAGACCAGCTATGGATAAAAGAAAATAAACACGTTGAGCATGCTGATGGGTTAACTATGCTTGATTTACCGTTATCTAAAGTATTTAAAAAATGGCAATCACAATTTAAAGGTGTTGTTACTGAGCTTATACTGACTGATAGCCAAGGAAAAAATATAGCAATAAGTAAGCTAACCAGTGATTACTGGCAAGGAGATGAAAGTAAGTTTACTAATATTTTTGAACAGTCAAAAGACTTTAACTTTGATAGCGTTACATATGATGCATCAACACATCATTTTCAAGTACAGCTAAGTTTTCCTGTTATAGATGATAATAATAGTCATATTGGAGTGTTGATTTTAGGTGTTGATGTAGAAAAATCACTCCATTCGTCAAACGAAAAGAGTAACTAATTCGATAAATTTCACATAAGTTAGCTAAGCTTTAGAACTTTAGCTTCGCTAACACTATTTTACGGAAGTATTTTTTCTGATGTAGGCTTTTTTCTTATAACTTCTTTTTTGGCTTCATCAAGCTTAATAAAGTAAGCATTACCGCCAATACCTTTAAACTCTTCATCGGTAAATACAATGGTGTTGTCGTCAAAGAACGTAACAGCCTCTTTTTGAGTAACAATCCCTAGGTCTATTTTTGATACATCACCAGAGAAAAATTTATCACCTTCAAAGTTTTCAAATAACCAAATACTGGTTGAATCAAGTAATACCAATTTTTTACGGTCTGGACTTAAGGCTGCTGATGTTATCCAACATAGTTTTTCTAATGTAGTACATGTTTTGAAAGAATCGATTAACTCAGCTTTGAAGTTAGCGGCGTGATCGCCCACTTTATATACCTTAGTAATACCATCAAACGGTTCAGTGCGGTTTTTAGTAAATAAATATAAATGACGGCCAAGCGCGACAAATGCTTCTAAATCAAAATTTCGATTATTGGGTTTTATTGGACTTCCATCCATTTCTGGGTAGGTAAACTTTATAATTTCTGCTTGAGTTATATCTGTTTTTATATCTATTGGGTTTTCTATTTTATAAATAGTGAGCCATCTGCGATCGTTTTTGTTATTGCCAAAATCACCTAGGAAAAAATGCCCAAACTTGTTTTGACTCATATCTTCCCAGTCTATGTTTTTGGCATTTTCAACTAAGATTTCTTTGGCGATAGAGCCATCTTTATTGAGCCTATATAGTTTGGGTTCATTGCCTCCATCGTTAATAGCCCATAGGCGTTTTTGCTTATCAAATTCTATACCTGATATTTCTTTTAATTTAGGATCAACTGAGATTTCTTTTTTGCTATAAAGGGTATAGATTGAAGAACCAATAAGTGTGGCTATTATTAAAAAGGTGATTGCTATAGTTATTAGAATGCTTTTTTTCAACATGAAAATTATGATATTTCAAAGTATTAATATGCGGTTTATTATCGTTTATAAAAGCGCATAACAAAAGAATTTTATAAGTTTAAGTAATACTTTTGAATTATTTCATGTTTGGTACTAATAAAAGTTTAGACAATAAATAAAGTGTGGCACGTCTAGTTGGTTTAAATATTGCTCTATAATATTGAGCTTTACAAAAGTGAATGTTTAGATACTAACTGCACTTTTTAGGTGCAAAAAAAAGAATTGCTGCACTGTAATAATGCGTAAATAAAGTTTTGGTTAACTTACAACGTGTTTAATGATTTTGAATGGAATCCACATCGCCTTTTTGTTTAGTTGTATGGCCTGTGGCAAAGATTAATTACCCTTTATGGTTTAGTTGGAGCCTGCTATGTTGAATAAACGTTTTTTTAAAACAAAAGATGAAGCTGAAGTTACTTTTGAGTTCACTCACCCTGAGGCAGAGCAAGTCTGTTTGCTAGGTGAATTTAATGATTGGCAGCCAGTGCCAATGAAGCTCAATAAAAAACAGGGCGTTTTTAAGTGTAAGCAACGCCTTCCTATTGATCAGCAGTTCCATTTTCGTTATCTAATCAATGGAGATATTTGGGATAACGACCACCAAGCCGACGGTTACATTGGTAATACATTTGGCACAGAAAATAGCATAGTGAATACGCAACGTATAAATTAAGGCCAATAAATGGACGCTCTTTCGCAGTTATTTTACCTGCATGGCATTGGTTATGAATTCACTAAATACACTGGTGAACAGGTTGTTTTTAGCAACGATACACGAAAGCAAGCTTTACAGTGCTGTGGTATTGACACTAACGATGCTAATCAAATAGCGCATCTTAACTATGAATTAGATGCAGCTACTTGGCAGCAATTAGTTCCGCGTGTTAGCTTGCTTGAATGGCCTGAAAATACCTTAAAGATTCGTATAGATGAGCGTCAACAGCATTTATGTGTAGGCATAAAAGTAGAGGCGCTTGGTCTTGACTTGGCATTTCAAACTATGCGTGATTTACCTGTCACAGGTGAATATTACTTGCATGGCGTGCGATATATTGAGGTTGCGCTTGAATTACCTTTTATCCCAGCTGGATATTATGATGCAACGATAAAAGTAGGCGAGCAATTTTCAAATACACAGGTTTGGTCTGTTCCTGAACAAGTATATCAAGTAGATGATATAAAGCGTACAGGGCTCTCTATTCAGCTTTATACTTTAAAAAATAAAGCGCTATTAGGTGTTGGCGATTTTAGCGATTTATTATCGTTAACTCATTTATGTAGTGCGCAAAACATGGATTATATTTTACTTAATCCACTTCATTTATTATTTGCCGATATGCCAGAGCGAGCAAGTCCTTATAGCCCTAACAGTCGTGCTTTGCTAAACCCTTTATATATTGCCATTGATTTATGTGACGACGCTAATAACAATGCAGAGCTAAATGCTTTAATGCAAAGTGATGATGTTATTTCTCTCATGCAAAGCAATGATCAATTTATAAATTACGAAAACGTAAGTCGTATTAAATATACGTTATTTAAAGCGCTTTATAGTCAGTTTGAATTAACTGCCAGTAATGAGCGTCGACAAGCGTTTACAGCATTTTGTAACACTCATACAAGTACGCTAAATACCCTTGAATCAGATAATTTAACGTTTGACTATTATTTGCAGTGGCAAGCGTATTTACAGTTAGCACTTTGTCAAAAAAGTTGTATAGAGCTGGGAATGGCTATTGGTTTAATCAACGATTTAGCTGTTGGGTGTGCTGGCGATGGGGCCGAATTTAAAAATCAGCAATCATTATTTAGCCAAGAGGCAAGTGTTGGTGCCCCGCCAGACCCATGGGCTGAAGCAGGTCAAAATTGGGGGCTTCCGGCACTCAATCCTCGCAGTCTTAGCAATAATCACTTCGAGTTTTATCGCTCACTTATTCGCGCAAATATGCAAAATGTAGGTGGTCTCAGAATTGACCATGTAATGGCTATTAGGCGTTTATGGTGGTGTTTTGAAACGAATGGTAAACAAGATGGCTGTTATGTTTATTATCCGTTTGAGCATTTACTCGCAATTTTAAAAATTGAATCGCATATTAATCAAAGTATTGTTATTGGCGAAGATCTGGGTGTAGTCCCCCTGAGGTAAGAGATGCTTTAGCCTCTAGCGGTATTTTTTGTAACAGCTTATTTTATTTTGAAAAACAGCACGATGATGAATTTTTATTGGTTAACGATTTACCATCACGTTGCTTATTAATGATTGCCAATCACGATGTGCCTCCTTTTATGGGCTGGTGGCAACACGATGATTTAGATATAAAGCAGCAATACAGTTTAATTAACGAGCAGCAATGCAACGACTTAACCCACCAACGTGTAAAAGAGCAAGAGCGATTATTGCGCTTTATTAATGCCAATCAAACAAATGAACTTAACCTACAAGCTAATGCAATGGACGTTTATAAATCACTTGCCTTATGTTTAGCAAAGTCGCAATCACGATTACTTGCGCTGCAAATAGATGATTTAGATGAGCAGCTTTACAGTGTGAATATTCCAGGAACTGATACCGAGTATCCCAATTGGCGGCGTGTTTTAACACACACTTGCGAAGAGATTTTTAGTAAAAATGCCTCTTTGTTAGCTGCAATAGATTCAATAAGGAAAGGTTAATGAGTAGCTCAGCAGTAGATAATATTGGATCTTCTTTTAATAGTTATGATGATCAAGTACAAGCGTTAAGCGCAGGTCGTTTTAAAGACCCGTTTAGCTTTCTTGGGGCACATAAACTAACAAACACAGACACAGAGTTACGACTTTACTTACCCACTGCGTTGAATGTTGTAATTAACCTTGGCGGTAAAAAAATAAAAGCGGTGCGATACAAGCAAAGTGATTTGTTTATTGCAAAGCTAAAAACATTGCCAAGCGCGCCATATCAATGTGATGTTGAATACACAAATACAGCCGTTACGTTTTACGATGAATACAGTTTTGACACTGCGCTCGATACACAGGCAATGTACTTATTTAACGAAGGTAGTTTAGAGCATGCATACTCACACTTTGGTGCACATTTTAGCACTCAACAAAATGTAGAGGGGGTGCGTTTTTGTGTGTGGGGGCCAAATGCAGCAAGTGTATCAATTATTGGTGAATTTAATTTTTGGCAAGCTAATCGTCACTTTATGCGCTTTCATCCTGCAAGTGGTGTATGGGAATTATTTATACCAGGCCTTAAAGCTGACATGTGCTATAAATTTGCAATTACCGCACAAAGTGGAGACGTGTTTGAAAAAGCAGACCCATATGCGTTTAAAATGCAGCAAGCCCCCGGTACTGCCAGTGTATTGCAATACAAACCAGAACCTATAATTCTTGATGAACAGGCCTTAAAAAATAGACAAAAGCGTAACCATATTGATGCACCAATTAGTATTTATGAAGTGCATTTAGGCTCATGGCAACGCGCTGAAAATAATCGTTATTTAAGTTACGTAGAGCTTGCTGACAAGCTAGTTAGCTATGCACTTGAAATGAATTTCACCCACCTACAGCTTATGCCTATCAGTGAATACCCGTTTGATGGCTCGTGGGGCTATCAACCCGTTGGTTTATTTGCACCTACTAGCCGTTTTGGTGACTATAACAGTTTTAAATATTTTGTAGAGCAATGCCATAAAGCAAATTTAGGTATTTTACTCGACTGGGTACCTGGGCATTTTCCAAGTGATCCGCATGGTTTGCATCGTTTTGATGGCACTCATTTGTACGAACATGCCGATATGCGTCAAGGTTTTCATCCCGATTGGAATACCTATATTTATAATTACGATCGCCCTGAAGTTAAAAGCTTTTTGATTTCTAATGCAATGTATTGGTTACACCAATTTGGGCTTGATGGTTTACGAGTAGATGCAGTGGCTTCAATGTTGTATTTAGATTACAGCCGTAAAGAAGGTGAATGGATCCCTAATTGTTATGGTGGACGTGAGAACCTTGGTGCAATCGAGTGCCTAAAGCAGGTTAATTTACGAAGTTATAAAAACAACCCTGGCATCATGATGGTAGCCGAAGAATCAACTGCATGGCCAGGTGTTACACAAAGTGTTGAGCATAACGGTTTAGGGTTTGGCTATAAATGGAATATGGGCTGGATGAACGATAGTTTGCACTATATGCAACGCGATCCGCTTTACAAACAGCACCACCATCACGAAATAACCTTTTCGATGGTATACGCCTTTAGTGAGAACTTCATACTGCCATTGAGTCACGACGAAGTAGTGCATGGCAAAGGCTCACTTATTGAAAAAATGCCAGGGGATGATTGGCAAAAGTTCGCAAACCTTCGAGCTTATTATGCGTTTATGTGGGCGCATCCAGGTAAAAAATTATTGTTTATGGGTTGTGAAATAGCTCAGCGCACTGAGTGGGGCCACGATCATTCGCTTGATTGGCACTTATTAGAGCATCAAAGTCACAATGGTATAAAACAAACAATTAAAACACTCAATCATGTATATAAAAATCAACCTGCTTTGTACGAACTTGACACAAGTGCAGCAGGCTTTGATTGGATAGATAACAACAATAACGATCAAAGTATTTTAAGTTTTGTAAGGTATGCCAAAAATGCACGAAATTTAGTGGTTGTTATAGCTAATTTCACTCCAGAGTCTTATCAAAATTACGTCATTGGTGTGCCAAATAAAGGCCGCTATAAAGTAATTTTAAATACAGATGAAACCGATTATTTTGGCTCAGGGATAGACGTTACACAAAACGAATCAAAGATAGTTACTACCTTCGACAGCCCTAATCATGGGTTCGCTCAAAGCATTTCTATTGCCATTGGTGGTTTAACTACTATTTATTTACAAAAGGTCGAAGATGAGTAATCAATTTGAAGTCACTCACGGCCAAGTTGAACCCTTAGGTTCAAGTGTTACTGACGGCGGTGTAAATTTTGCACTTTATGCGCCAAAAGCAACTCAAGCTTATTTATGTTTATTTGACAAAAGTGGCCATTCAGAAATATTAAAGGTGGCAATGAGCATTAACGAAGGCGGCATTTGGAGTATTCATATATTTCCTTTAAATACAGGTGCTTTGTATGGCTTTAGAGTAGAGGGTGAATATAACCCTAAGCACGGTCAATTGTTTAACGAAAACAAACTATTAATAGACCCTTACGCAAAAGACTTATTTGGTGAGTTTACTTGGAGTGAGCGTCATTATGGGCAAATGCCAATCGGCACTAAAAGCACCGTAAATAATGCGATTGATATACCTAAGTCAAAAGTAGCAGCACCTGTGTTGTACGCGCATAAAAAGCCAAACCATAGATGGTCAAATACGGTTATATACGAATGCCATGTGAAAGGAGCAACGTGCCGTCATCCCGAAATTCCTAAGTACCTACAAGGGAAATTTTTAGGACTAAGTCATCCCAGTTTTATTGAACACTTACAGAGCTTTGGTATTACAGCTGTGGAACTTTTACCTGTTCATTCATTTATTAGTGAACAATTTTTAACGGGTAAAGGGCTGCAAAACTATTGGGGTTACAACACGCTTAACTTTTTTACACCTCATAATGACTACTTGGTTAAAGACGATATAAATGAGTTTAAGCAAATGGTGCGAGAGCTTCATGCGGCCGACATTGAAGTTATTATCGACGTTGTTTACAACCATACCGCAGAGGCCGGTAATGATGGCCCAATATTGTCACTTAGAGGCTTTGATAACTTAGCTTATTACCGCACTGTAAGCGATCGACCAGATTTATATATAAACGATACTGGATGCGGTAACACGATTAATATTGACCACCCTCGTGTATTACAACTTGTACTCGATAGTCTTCGTTATTGGGTTGAAGTAATGGGAGTTGATGGCTTCAGGTTTGATTTGGCGACTATTTTAGGGCGTTCTCAATCTGGGTTTAGCGCTTCTCATACTTTCTTACAAGCGGTTGCCCAAGATCCTATTTTAAACAAAGTAAAGCTTATTAGTGAACCGTGGGATATAGGCCCTGGTGGCTATCAGTTAGGCGCTTTTCCGGCACCTTGGCGTGAATGGAACGACCAATATCGTGATGTAATAAAGCGTTTTTGGAAAAGTGAAGAAGGCATTATTGCCACCGTTGCCAAACGTTTACATGGCTCATTTGATATTTTCGAGCACAGTGAGCGCGGTCCGCTCAATAGTATAAATTTTATAACGAGTCACGACGGTTTTACGCTTGCTGACTTAGTTAGTTACGAAGAAAAACACAATGAGGCAAATGGTGAGCAAAATCGAGATGGTCACAGCGCTAATCATTCTTTTAATTGTGGTGTAGAGGGATTTACAAATGATCCCAAAATAACAGCGCTTCGCTTGCAACAGCAAAAAAACTTTTTGCTTACGCTTATTTTGTCCAAAGGAGTTCCTATGCTCTCATCTGGAAGTGAAATAGCGCACTCGCAAGGGGGAAATAATAATGCTTATTGCCAAAATAATCGTACCAGTTGGCTTGCATGGAAAGACTCACAATTAAATCATACATTGACTCGTTTTATAGACGATGCACTAAAAATAAGACGTGCCCACAGTGCGTTTAAACACAGTGTGTTTTTAGATGATATTGATGAGCGCTTTACAGTTAGGTGGTTTACCGAAGAAGGTGTAACTATGACTGACGCGCATTGGCATGAAAATACGCGTCAGTTTTTAATGTACAGCTTGCTCGATAAGCAAAATAAACATGCACTTTTAATAATTTTTAATGCGAGTAAAAAAGTAATTTCCTGCCAATTGCCGCAATCTCCAATAAGTGCGCCTTGGCAAATGGTTTTATCAAGTGTAAATAATGCATCTGTAAGTAGTAACAACGATGCGATGGTTGAAATTTCTGCACAAAGTAGCTGGGTTTTCAGTTCAAATTTAGAGGAAGTAGGTCATGGCTAAGCAAGATGAACAAGTGTGTGTAGTAAAGGGTTGGCAAGAAGGCCCTGTTATTGATGAAAGTACGTTAAAAGATGATTTAACACGTCACTTTTATTACACCCTCGGCCGAGATAAGGTCGGCGAATCACAGTTATATTTATATCATGCATTAGCGCTCACTATTCGCGATCGACTTGTTGCTCGTTGCAGAGAAACCAATCAACAAATTAGACAGCAAAAGCGCCGTAAAACGGCTTATCTTTCTCTTGAGTTTTTAATGGGACGAGCACTGGGTAACGCTATTTTAAATCTAGATTTAGATGATCAAGTTGCTTCTGCATTACAAGAATATTGTACAACAGTCGAAACGCTTGAAGATGCCGAACATGATGCAGGGCTAGGTAATGGTGGTTTAGGGCGTTTAGCGGCCTGTTTTTTAGATAGCTGTGCAAGTTTGGCCCTGCCTGTCATTGGGTATGGCCTTCGTTACGAATACGGTATGTTTAATCAGTCTATAAATGACGGAAATCAAATAGAACAACCCGACAACTGGCTTCGTGAAGGACATCCATGGGAACTGAGTGCTCCAGAGCATGCAAAGCGCGTTAAGTTTAGTGGCTATGTGCAAAGCTATACAGATAAATATGGCCGAGAGCATCGTCAATGGATGAGTTCGCACGATGTATTAGCTGTGCCTTATGATGTACCAATTCCTGGCTATAAAAATAATATTGTTAATACACTTCGTCTGTGGAAGTCAGAAGCGACAGATGAATTTAATCTAACTGAGTTTAATGCTGGTAGTTACTCAGAAGCTGTAGCACAAAAAAATCTAGCTGAACAAATTACTATGGTGCTTTACCCAAACGACAGTAGCGAAAATGGTAAAGAACTTAGGTTACGCCAACAGTATTTTTTATCGTCTGCGAGTATTCAAGATATTGTTGATCAATGGGTTGCACAACACGGTGAGAGTTTTTCTGATTTTTCTGATTTTCATGTGTTTCAATTAAACGACACGCATCCAAGTATTGCTGTTGCAGAGCTGATGCGCATTTTAATTGATGATTACGAACTTGATTGGGAAGATGCTTGGCAAATTACTACTAAAACAATGGCCTATACAAATCATACCTTACTTCCTGAGGCACTTGAAAAGTGGTCAGTATCTTTGTTTGCAAGGTTATTACCGCGTATTTTAGAAATAGTTTACGAGATAAATGCACGTTTTTTAGCCCAAGTTGCACAGCAGTGGCCAGGGGATGTTAACAAACAGCGAGCGCTATCGCTTATTGAAGAAGGTGATGAGCCGCAAATTCGTATGGCTTATTTAGCAATAGTCGGTAGTTACTCCGTAAATGGAGTCGCGGCACTTCATACTGAGTTACTAAAAGCAGGCTTGTTTAAAGAGTTTTATGCACTGTGGCCAGATAAGTTTAATAACAAAACAAATGGCGTAACACCACGTCGTTGGCTTGCTCACTGCAACCCTATTCTAAGCAAATTAATTAGTGAAAAAATTGGTAACGATTGGGTAGGCGATTTTAGACAAATTAGTCAACTACGTCGATTTTTTGATGACCAAACCTTTCATATTCAGTGGCAATCAGCTAAACGCGAAAACAAACAACGCCTTGTTGATTTAGTCAAAGCGCGTTGCGGTGTTGAGTTCGATGTATCGATGATGTTTGACGTACAAGTTAAGCGAATTCATGAATACAAACGCCAACTACTTAATGTGTTGCATGTAATTCATCTATATGACCGTATTCGTCGCGGTGATACGCAAGGGCTTGTTCCGCGTTGTGTATTACTCGGTGGTAAAGCAGCGCCAGGCTATTACATGGCTAAAAAAATTATTAAGCTAATCAACAATGTGGCTGAGGTTATTAATAAAGATCCATTAGCAGCACCGTATTTACGTGTAGCATTTTTACCAAATTATAACGTAACAGCAATGGAAGTTATTTGCCCTGCAACCGATTTGTCAGAGCAAGTGTCTACCGCAGGTAAGGAAGCATCAGGTACAGGTAACATGAAGTTCATGATGAATGGTGCATTGACGATAGGTACACTTGATGGCGCAAATATTGAAATTAGAGATGCCGTGGGTGCTGATAATTTCTTTTTGTTTGGTGCTCAAGCACATCAAATTGATGATATTAAATCACGTTATAATCCAGAGCATTTAATTTCACAAAATAGTGACTTGGCAAACGTAATGCAGCTTTTAGAAAGTGGCCATTTTAATTTATTCGAACCATGCTTATTTGATGACGTGATCAATGCGATTAAGAGCCCGAACGATCCTTGGTTGGTCGCGCATGATTTTGAAAGCTATGTTGATGCTCAAAAACAAGTAGAGAAGACCTACACTGATCAAGCCTACTGGACACAAATTAGTATTTTAAATACAGCAGCCAGTGGCATGTTTTCAAGTGATAGAACCATAAGCCAATACAGTGACGACATTTGGCATTTAGAACCCCTCAACATTAGTGCAACAGACTTAACGACAACTAAAAGTCATACCACTAACAGCAAAAACTAAATGGAGAGAGTATTATGCCCAACTACGAAAATCGTTATATAAGCAGCCTAACCAGAGAAACTTACGCACTAATACTGGCTGGAGGTCGCGGTTCACGCCTGCATGAACTGACTGACTGGCGAGCAAAGCCTGCGGTTTACTTTGGTGGTAAACATCGAATAATCGACTTTCCGTTATCTAACTGTATTAACTCAGGCGTTAGGCGCGTTGGTATTGCCACACAATATAAGTCTCATTCACTTATTAGGCACGTTAACCGTGCTTGGGGGCATTTTAAAAAGGAATTGGGAGAGTCGGTTGAAATTCTACCTGCATCGCAGCGTCAAGGCGATGATTGGTATTGTGGAACCGCCGATGCTGTTTTTCAAAATATAGATATTATTCGTCATGAACTACCAAAATATGTGATGATTTTATCGGGCGATCATGTATATCGTATGGATTACGGTGCTCTTTTAGCTAAGCACGTAGAAAATGGCGCCGACATGACTGTTTGTTGCATCGAAGTACCCGTAGAAGAAGCCGCCGATACCTTTGGTGTAATGACCGTTAATGAGGAAAATCGTGTTTGCCGTTTTGACGAAAAGCCTGCAATGCCAAGTTCAGTACCTGGTAAGCCAGGTACGTGTTTAGCTTCAATGGGCAATTACGTATTTAACACCGAATTTTTGTTCGAACAGCTCAAAAAAGATGCTGAAAATGAAGGCTCTGGTCGCGATTTTGGCCACGATATTATTCCAGCGATAATAGAAGAGCATAACGTATTTGCCTTCCCATTTAGAGATCCAAACCAAGAAGGGCAACCTTATTGGCGTGATGTAGGTACACTAGATTCATTCTGGGAAGCTAATATGGAACTGGTAATGCCTGAGCCGCAACTTGATTTATACGATCCGATGTGGCCAATTTGGACCTATCAGGAACAATTACCGCCCGCTAAATTTATTTTTGATGACGATGATAGGCGCGGAATGGCCTTAGACTCAACAGTTTCTGGTGGTTGTATTATTTCGGGCTCTGCTGTTAGAAAGTCTTTATTGTTTTCAAATGTACATATTCGTTCATTTTGCGAGATAGAGCAGTCAGTTATATTGCCTGGTGCAATTATAAATAGAGGCTGCAAAATTAAGCGGGCGATAATAGATAGAAGCTGTGAGATACCAGCAGGACTAGAAATTGGTTTTGATCGTAAGACAGATGAAGACAATGGCTTTAGAGTGTCTAAAAAAGGCATCGTACTCGTGACCCGTGATATGCTCACTGAGCTTGCAAAAAAGCTTGCGCGCCAAGCAAATGAAAATAAAAAGTTAGCTTAAATAAACTAGCTAACTAATTTTAAGCATGACAACAAGGCTTGCTCTTTATTGAGCAGGCTAATTAGGTTAAAGGAAGTAGTAAATTAATGCATGTATTAATGGTTGCAGCAGAGAACGACGCGTTACCAGGCGCTAAAGTAGGTGGAGTAGCTGATGTAGTGCGTGATGCACCAAAGGCGTTGGCAGAGCAAGGTGTAACTGTAGATGTTGTTATTCCTGATTACGGCTTTGCGTTTATTGAGCGTATTTATCTCGGTGAAGTAACGGTTGCTTTTAATGCACAGCCACATGTTTTAACACTTTTTAAAGTACGACAAACGCAAAGTAATGTCAGCCAAATTGTTATTAGCCACCCATTGTTTAGTGAATCTGGCACTGTTTACTGCAACGATGCACCCGGTAGGCCATTTGCCACGGATGCAACCAAGTTTGCTTTATTTAATGCCGCAGTTTGTGAGGCATTATTACAAGGGGTACTTACACGCCCTAATGCATTACATTTGCATGATTGGCACAGCGCGTGTGTTGCCGTTTTAATTAAATTTGAGCCACGTTATAGCGCACTAAATAACATACATATAGCCTACACTGTACATAACATAGCGCTGCAGGGAATAAGGCCTTTTAAGCACGATGACTCGAGTCTAGAAGCATGGTTTCCTTCGCTTAGTTATAACGGTCAACATTTATGTGATCCACGTTACCCGCATTGTTTTAACCCAATGCGCAGTGCCATTAACCTATGCGATAAAGTACATGTTGTATCACCAACCTATAGCCAAGAAGTACTTAAACCAAGTAATTATGAACATGGTTTTTTTGGCGGCGAAGGGCTTGAGCAAGATCTGCAAAATGCGGCAGAACAAGGCAAGCTGGTTGGTATTTTAAATGGCTGTGAGTATCCTAAGTTAACAAATGAAAATGCAGACTTAAATACTTTATATAAAAAAATAGAGAACACTTTATTTAGCTGGATGAGTAACGATAAACAGCTTCAAAGTGGTTATTATATTGCGCACCAGCGACTACAGCAATTTAAAGCAGCAGCAAATAATGGCCCATTAGTAACAAGTGTAGGCCGACTTACAGAGCAAAAAGTCTTGTTGTTGTGCCAGCAGGTGAACGGTACTTTAGCGATTGATAACGTTTGCCAACTAGTTAATAAATACGGTGGTCGATTCATTGTTTTAGGTTCGGGTGACAAAGAACTTGAAAGTCTTTTTACTAAAGCAATGGCACGCAATTCTAACCTTTTATTTTTGCAAGGTTATGGTCAAGGTGTTGGTGATTTAATGTATCAACTAGGTGATTTGTTCTTAATGCCAAGTTCGTTTGAGCCATGTGGTATAAGTCAAATGCTGGCAATGCGAGCGGGACAGCCTTGCTTGGTGCATAGTGTTGGCGGATTAAAAGACACCGTTCAGCATAATGAAAATGGTTTTAGTTTTAGTGGCGACACATTAGTCATTCAAACTAGTAATTTAATCACCTGTTTAGACGAAACACTCTCAATTAAAAAGCAAGAACCTCAAAAGTGGCATAAAGTAAAAAAGGGTGCTGAGCAAGCCCGTTTTTCATGGACGCAAATCGCAACTGCTTATATAACAACCTTATATAGGTAAATTATTACGTGCTTTGCAAAGTTCAGTGACAATTGTATCGCTTTAATGTTTAATGACTTAGTCTGAAATAAAAAACAAGAAGTAGGTAATGTGTCTGTATTTGTTGCAAGGCAAGCAATATTTAATCGTCGTCAAAATGTAGTAGCTTACGAGCTACTTTTTCGTGATAGCCCTAAAAATTATTTTCCTGATATTGCAGAAGGCCAAGCGACCGCTCGTCTTATTATGGAGAATCAACTTAACTTAGGTACTCGCCATATTACATCAGGTAAAAAAGCACTCATTAATATTGGTCCTGAATCATTGAAGCTCGACTTATGCGCTTTTTTGCCTTGCCAAGATGTTGTAATCGAACTACTTGAAACCATTGAGCCAAACGATGATAACTACGAACTATGCCGAGGTTTATTTCATAGTAATTATAAACTCGCACTCGATGATTTTGTGTATAAACCACAGTGGGATCGTTTTTTAAAGCTCGTCAAATTAATAAAATTTGATATAAGAATGACACCGCTTAACGAAATACAACCCATCGTTAAAAAGCTGCAAGCACATAAACAAATAAAAATATTAGCCGAAAAAATAGAAACTCAAGACGACTATAAATTAGCCTTTGATATGGGGTTTGATTATTTCCAAGGTTATTTTTTTGCAAAACCCACTATGATCAAGCAAAACGATATCGATTATAATTATGGGTTAGTTGTCGCTATTTATGCTGAAATAATGAAGCCAAACCCAGATATAAAAGTTATATCTGGGTTGTTTGAGCTAGATGCCGCCCTTGCATATAAACTACTGCGTTTAATAAACAGTGGTGTTTTTCCTATACAAAGTCAAATATCGTCATTAAAGCAAGCACTTGTCTATTTAGGGCATGATCGTCTTAAAAAGTTTGTGAGCCTTATTGTTACCGCTCATACAGCAGGAAAAAAGCCTGCTGAGCTAATGCAGGTTTGCGTTGTTCGTGCTCGTTTTTGTGAGCTTTTAGCAAAAAATGTAGCAAAGAGCCAAACTGGAGAGGCTTTTTTAACCGGTTTATTTTCATTGCTTGATGCAATACTTGATCAACCGATGAGCTTACTCGTTGAAAAGCTGCCTTTTCCAGATGAGATAAAAGCTGCATTATTAAATGATAAAAATAACCTTTACTATATTTTAAATGTTGTTAGAGCATACGAAACTGGAAGCTGGTGGGCGTTAGAGCAAGCTGGGCTTTTGTTGAATATAGACAATGCTATACTGCCTGCACTCTACCAGCAGTCGGTCAATTGGGCCGACAGCTATAAGAACAATATTTAACGGACACTAGCTTTAATGCGCAATTACAATATGGACTTCATTCGTGGCATAGCTGTACTGGGCTTAGTTTACATGAATAGCTATGCTTTTGGTGTTTTTGAATTAGGCTACATTGCGCACAGTAATGCCCCTGTTAGTGACTCTATTATTTATATTTTTAGTACCTTATTTGTAGACGGTCGTTTTAGAACGCTGTTTAGTTTGCTGTTTGGGGCTGGGCTTTATATTCAATGGCAACGTTATAAGTCTGATGTGCAGTTAAAAAGTAGGCTTTACTGGTTAATACTGTTTGGTTTAGCGCATGGGTTTTTACTTTGGGCTGGTGATATTTTATTTGTTTATGGCATTTCAGGTTGGTTTACTCTGAAATACCTACAAAGCGATAATGCGTTACTTTTGAGGCGAGGTCTTGCATTTATTTTACTGTGTGGCATCACCACTGGGCTGGTTATGTATAGTGCACCTGTGGATATTATTTATCGCGACTCTCAAGATTTTATTTCTTTATATAGCCCACATTATTTTGATTATTTTATTTCTAATTTCGGTATGAATGCATTAATGGTATTTATAGTGCCGATAATGACCTTGTGGATGTGTGCAGGGATTATGCTCATTGGTATTTACTTGTATAAACAGGGGGTATTTAGTGAAGGCTTAAGCACAAAACAGCTAGTAACAATCGTTATTGCAACCACGATCTTGAGTGCATTTAGGCTCTATACCTCGCAATACAGTAGTGGCTTTATGTATGCCATACAAGAGTTAATAAATATGTTTGCGGCACTTGGAATGGCGACGCTGTATATTCATTTAATTGTTAAATTTTGCAATAACAGCGCACACGTTGGCAAGCTTATTCAGCAAACAGGGCGCTTAGCATTTACCTTGTATATTAGCCAAACACTCATGCAACTATTGTTATATAAAGTGCTATTTACACACTGGGTGCTCGGTTTTGATCGTATTGATTACTGGGTGCTGGCAACGGCATTAGTTGTAATGCAGCTCATATTTACCTTTATATACAGCCGCTATTTTAACCAAGGCCCGCTTGAATTTGTATGGCGTAAATTAACGAAAGCAAAAATTAATGCTTAAACACCTATAAATTCTAAATTAGGGGCGAAAAAATAGTGTGGGTGGTTTACACTACTCGCCTTAAAAATTACTACGCTATAAGTGCCATGACCGAATTAAAACGTTTAAATAAATTTATTAGTGAAACAGGATTTTGTTCACGCCGCGAAGCCGATAAATATATTGAGCAGGGTCGTGTCAGCGTTAATGGCTACTCTCCAGAAATGGGCGTAAAAGTAGCCGCTACCGATGTTGTATTAATTGATGGCAAGCCACTTAAAGCCACACCAAAGCGCGTTTATATCGCTTACAACAAACCCGTTGGTATTACGTGTACTACCGAAAGTAAAATTCAAAGTAATATTATACGAGCAGTTAACTATCCTACGCGTATATTTCCAATAGGGCGCTTAGATAGACCGTCTGAAGGGCTTATATTTTTAACTAACGAAGGCGACATCGTTAATAAAATTTTGCGTGCGGGCAATAATCACGAAAAAGAATACGTTGTTACGGTGGATAAACCGCTTAATCGTCAGTTTGTTACAAAAATGGCCAATGGCGTGCCTATTTTAGATACCGTCACTAAAGAATGTAAAGTCACGCAAAGTGGCCCTAAAGAATTTAAAATAGTACTTACCCAAGGTTTAAACCGCCAAATACGCCGCATGTGTGAATATTTAGGTTACGAAGTAGTTATGTTAAAGCGCACACGTATAATGAACGTAACACTAAAAGGTTTAAAGGTAGGGCAGTGGCGTCATTTGTCTGATACTGAAATGGCGCAAATAAACGACTCGATTTCTGACTCAGGTAAAACCCAAGAGCATTCGCTTGATGCTAACAAACAATCAGAAAATAATACGCCGTCGGCTCCCAAAAAACGTGATTTTCAGGGTGAAAATCCTCGCCGTTTTAATAAAGGCGAACAAAGTGGCGAGCGTAGTACTGAGCGAAATTCAAGTCGCAACTCTGAGCGTAGTAATGCTAATGGCGAGCGCAAAAATGAGCGCAGTAAAGCGCCTTATCAAAAGCGTTCTACCACGTATGTTGGTAAGCCAAAAAGTATTAAAGAGAACAACTCGTCTAATGCTAAATCAGACTCACAACCAAGCTCAGGCCGTATTCTCAGTTTAAAAAAATAATGTGCAGCTAAGTGGTGGTGTTATACCACTTAGCTTAATTAAGTGTGTTATTTTGAGGTAAGAAAATAGTGTCGATAACAAGGCAAAAATTTCTTATTTAGTTGTTATCAGTAATTGCCCCTGCATTGCTCTACCTTCTGCATCGATGCAGTCGTATATCAGAAGTTTTTAACACAGTTAGCGTCAGGCTTAAGCCCTCAAATTGATCAAGTATTATTACGGATTGATATTAGATACTAAAATGTCTCTAAGTTGAGTCAGCGTAATTTCACTCTATTACGAATTTAAGGTTTGTCTAAATCTCTATTTTAAATCCATTAAATAGCTTATTTATGTCGTTATATTAGGCGTATATACGCTAAAGCCTAATTTATATTGTGCATTAACAAGTACACTTAGTTATATGTTGGGTAAGCTGTTAAGATGCGCCGTCTTAATAATGTAGAAAGGTTATAGAAGTAGCATGTCAAAGTTTTTCTTTATGGGTAAGCCCGATATAATGGGTAAAAATAACAGTAATGGATTTGCGCCAAATCGTACTGCAAAGGTAGGCACAGAGTTGCACCCGTTAACGCTAATTGTAAACTCAGCTGAACGACAATCAGAAATAGAAGCAATACTAGAAGATCATTCGCTGTTTGCTTCGATTGGAATTAAAGCAGACGTACCAGAAGATATTCGCGAACTAGACTTTGCGCTTAGCAAGTCAACACCACAAGTATTTGATAAAGTACCAGAGCGTAACGCACCTTGTGTATGTGGTAGTGGCAAAAAATACAAAAAGTGTTGCGGCTAATTTATTAACCACTCAATATGTGGCCTTTCTTTTTTCATCGGTATTAAATAAAAATGCCACTGACCTTGAGCCAGTGGCATTTTTTATGTTAACCGATTAGATGTTTAACTACTTACGCGGTTCGTAATCAATTCTAAATATAACCGTGTAAAGTACTGGCACTACAATGAGGGTTAGTATGGTGGCAAAGCCTAAACCGAACATTATGGTTACCGCCATTGACTGGAAGAACACGTCAAATAGCAGCGGGATCATACCTAAAATAGTGGTTATAGCGGCCATAGCAACTGGGCGTACACGACTCACACCAGAGTCAAATACGGCTTCATAAGGCGATTTACCTTCCCTTAATTCGAGATTTATTTGATCGACCAACACAATCCCATTTTTGATCAACATACCGCTTAAGCTTAACAAACCAAGCAAACCCATAAAGCTAAATGGTGTATTCATAATCAATAACCCTGCACTTACGCCAATAATAGCAAGAGGCACGGTTGCCCAAATTACCAAAGGTTGTTTAACTGAGTTGAATAATAATACAGTTACTGCAAACATAGCTAAGTAACCCAATGGTAAAGAGCCAAATATTGCTTTTTGAGCCTTGCTTGATGACTCAAACTCGCCGCCCCATTCCAGTTGGTAACCACGTGGCAGTTCCATATTCTCTATTGGGCCGCGAATACGCGCAAATAGTTTAGCTGGGGTTTCATCGCCGAGTACATTATGATCGGCCATCACAGTAATAGTACGTTTACGGTCGCGGCGCATTATTAGGCTGTCTTCCCATTGTACAATAAACTCGTCTACTACTTGGGTTACTGGTACAAATACACCAAGTACTGGGCTGTATATTTGAAGGTCGTGAACGCTTTCTACGTTTAAGCGCTCGTTAGCTGGGGATCGTGCAATAATAGGCAGCAACTGCGTACCATCACGATATACACCTACTTGCTTACCTGACAAACTGGTGAGTAATATATCATCCAAGTCTGATTTGCTAATGCCTAAGCGGCGTGCTTTTTGTTCGTTAAACTGTGGGCGAATCATTTTGGTACGTGCGCGCCAGTCATTACGAATATTGTATGCGCCATCATCGTTACCAATCAGTTCTTCGGCTTTAGCGGCCAGTTGCCTTAAAATAACAGGATCAGGGCCCGAAAAACGGGCTTCTATTTTGGCATCGGTAGAAGGGCCTATTTCCATTGGTTTAATTTTAAGTTGTGCAGAAAGCGCATACTGATTTGAATAATCACGGACTTTTTGCATTATAGTGGCAACAGCTTCCCTGTCGGCAACACGAACAATCAATTGCCCATAAGCTGGGTATGACTTTTCTGGCGCGTAGGTAAGCATAAAGCGCGGTGCGCCTTGCCCTGTGGTACTTGTTATTTCTTCAACGAGTTCTTCTTTTTGTAAAAACGCCTCAAGCTGTTTAACTCCCTCAAGGGTTGAGCGAACATCAGAACCTTGTGCTTGCCAGTAATCTACATAAAACATAGGTGTATTAGAGGCAGGAAAGAATGACTGTTTTACAGAGCCAAAACCAACAACCGCAGTACACAGTAAAACAACCATTAATATAAGCGTGGTTTTTCTAAAGTGTAGAGAAAAATCTAATACAGCCTTATAGCCATTAAAAATAAAGCCTTTGTATGGGTCTTCATCTTCTTGGTCATTTTCGCCTTTGAATTGAGTTTCTTTAAACATCAAATTGGCAAAAAATGGCGTTAATGTAATAGCTGTTATCCAACTTAATAAAAGCGAAATAAACAGCACCCAAAATAAGCTACCGGCAAATTCACCACTGGCATCAGAGCTTAAACCTATTGGTGCAAACGCGGTTACCGCAATGACTGTTGCACCTAGTAAAGGCCACTTAGTTTGTTCAACAATATTAACTGCTGCTTTGAGTTTTGTTTGGCCACGTTTAAGGTTGATTAGTATCCCTTCGGTTACTACTATTGCGTTATCAACCAGCATCCCTAGTGCAATAATAAGTGCCCCAAGCGATATGCGCTGTAAATCGATAGCAAACAACTTCATAAATATAAACGTACCTAGTACGGTCAGTAGTAAAATACCACCAATTAAAATGCCGCTTTTTAGTCCCATAAACAAAAGCAAAACCACAATTACAATCGCAATAGCTTCAACCAAGCTGATAATAAACCCATCAACTGACTTTTCAACTTCTTTAGGTTGATTGTACACCGAACTAATATCAATGCCATGTGGTCGTTGATACTCAAGCGATGCCAAGTGTTCATCTATATGCTTGCCTATATCAACCACGTTAACACCAGAGGTAAATGACACACCTATTAGTAATGCTTGTTCATTATTGTAGCGAATAATATTACTTGGTACTTCGGCATATTCTCTGTGTACCTTGGCTACATCACCTAAGTAAATTAGCTCACTTGCGCCTGTTTTTGAAATCAGTAGCGTTTCAAGCTCTTTTACATTTTTAAACTCACCCGTTGGATGAAAACGGATTGATTCATCGCCAACGCGAATTTTACCCGCGTTTGATACCGTGTTTTGCGATTGTAAAAGTTGAAATATATGACTAGGAGCTATGCCTAATTGCGCTAATTTACGAGTCGATATCTCTACCATAACCTGTGCTTGCTGCTCTCCAGCAATGGTAACTTTACTAACCCCCTTAACAAGTACCAGCTCGCGCTTTAAATAGTCTACGTAATCTTTAAGTTCATCATACGAATAGCCATCGCCTGTAACCGAATACATCACACCGTATACGTCGGCAAAATCATCTAAAATTATACTTGGGTAGACACCAGTAGGTAATGAGGGGGAGAGATCATTAATTTTACGACGCATTTCATCCCATATTTGTCGCAGTTGTTCTTTACGGTAGGTGCTTTTCATTTCTACTGTAATTTGCGATTTTCCATTTGATGAAATTGACGTTACATAATCGACATAAGGTAATTGCTGAATCGCATTTTCGATAGGGAAGGTTACTTCTTCTTCAACTTGTTGCGGTGAAGCACCTGGGTACATGGTTATAACCATGGCCTTTTTGAGTGTAAATTCAGGGTCTTCTAATTGCCCTAAATCAAAATACGATACGCTACCACCAATTAATAGTAGCAACGTAAACATCCAGCTGATTACTTTTTTTTCTATGGAGAGTTGTGCAAAGCTCATTGTTATAAGCCTCGCTCTTTATTCCACGCGCGTACCTTCATTCCTTCTTTTATTGAGTGTACACCCGCAGCCACAACTATTTGACCTTCTTTAATGCCGCTTAGTACTTCAATGCCGTCGCGATGAAGTTGACCGATTTCTACCGCTTGCTTATGAACCTGACCTGTTTGCTCGTCGTAAAGCCAAACATATGCATTGTTTTTAATGGTTTCTTGGGGATCAGAAAAAACGGATTCGATAGGTAAAATTGTGTAAGCAACTTGTGAGTTAGTTACTTTACTCAAATCAATTAGTACACTGCCTGTCATGCCAGCAAGTAAATTAAAGTCATCGGGTACAGGCAGAGAAAAAACAACTTTATAAGTAAGTGTTGCAGGGTCTGCCTGCGTATCCCATTCTTTTATCGTTAAGGTGTATTCTTTGTCGTCGTAACCGTCAAATTTAACAGTAGGTTGGTAGCTAGTGCCTTTATTAAAGCGTGCAACTATTTTTTCAGGAACTTGTATTTCAACGTCCATTAAATCGCGGGTTTCTAAACGTAATATATTTTGCTTCGCTTGAATATTTTCAAAGTTTTTAACAAATACTTTAGCGACGATGCCACTAAAAGGAGCACGTAATTCACTGTACTCAAGGTTTGTTTGTGCAATTTTAAATGCTGATTCAGCAACTTGCATATCAGCAGTTGCTTTATCGAGCTCTGATTGGCTAGTAATTCGTTTTTCAAATAATTGTTCTATTCGGTTAAGTTGAGATTTTGCAAGTTCATACCTAGCTTTTCTATCATCATATTGCAATTCAAAATCTTCAGGATCGAGCTTTGCCAATAGTTGGCCTTTCTCTACATGTTCGCCTGCTAAGACAGGAAATTTTACAAGCTCGCCATTTACTCTAAAAGCAAGGTATGACCCTTGGTTTGCAACAACTTCAGCAGGAAAGCTGCGAATGTTAATTTGAGAATCATGACCTATGTTGAATAATTTAACAGGGCGAATGGGCTCTTCTTTAACTTGTTGTTCTGGCTCAGAACAGGCTATTAAGCTAAGTAAGGTCGTTGTTAATAAACATAGACGAAAGAGTTTCATGTCTTCTCCGTTGCAGTGATGGCAAAATAATTAAGTGCAGCATACGCTGCAAACATATAAAATAAAAATCATTAAATTTTAGAAACTCAATAAGTTTTACTTATAATGTTGCAGGGCGGTATATGAAGCTGAATCAATTAATAATTTTAGATGCCATAGTGCAAAGCGCAAGCTTAAGCGGAGCCGCATTAAAGTTACATAAAACGCAGCCCGCGCTTACACTTGCTATTAAAAAACTAGAAGAAAAAATAGGATTTGAGTTACTAGATAGAAGTAAGTACCGATTACAGCTTACTGAAAAAGGGCGTATTTTTCACCGCGAGGCGCAGCAACTCCTGCATGCGAACGGCGAGTTAGCACAGCTTGCTAAAGAATTAGCACTCGGGAATGAGCCCCAATTTAGAATTTGTTACGAACAACTTTGCCATATGCAAAGTTACAACGAGATCATAAGTAATATTTTTAGGTTGTTTACCAGCACGGAATTTAGCTTAACAAGCGGGAAGCGCTTTATTTCGTTAGAGCAAGTAAATAATGGGCAAGCCGAATTAGGTATTGGCCCGTGGTTTGATTTATTCCATGCGACAGGCGATTTAGAAAGCGTACCTATAGGCAGGCTCGATATTGGCATTGTCAGCGCTAAAGGCGTATTTCCTCAAAAGCTAACCTATAGCGAACTACAAACGTATCCGTGTTTAGCCATGTTTGAAAGTGACTTGAGTATCGACAGTGACAGGCTATCGTACTCAAAAGGCTCGGCCATGATGAAAATTGATGATGTATCGACCTTAAAATCGTTTTTACTCTCAGGTGCAGGTTGGGCAATGATGAGCCTAGAACACTGCGCTCCTGAAATAAAAGCAGGCTTACTTCAAGAAATACACATAACTGACCGAGAGCATAAATTTAGCGCACAAATTAGAGCCTTTAGACAACATGCAGTGCACCACGGACCTGTAGCGCGTACTATTTGGGAGCAATTTAAAGTACTTAGTGAGGCGTATTTAAATGAACGCTGATATTGATAAAGAAACACTTATTTATACTGTTATCGCAGGCATACCAATAGGTAAAGTGGCAAGCTACGGGCAAGTTGCAGCTCTTGCGGGCTACCCGCAAAACTCACGGTTGGTTGGGCGCTTATTAAAAATGATGCCAAACGACTCGGTTATACCTTGGCACAGGGTAGTGAATAGCCAAGGTAAAATATCATTCCCTGAAGGTAGCGAAAAATACCAAGAACAGCGCGAAAAGCTATTATCAGAAGGCGTATTGTTTAAAAATGACAAAGTAAATATGCGTGAGTGTCGGTGGGAGTGATATGACTATTATTGGCAGGTAAGTGCCACTTGCTGACTACGACGACTTAGCCTGTTGTTATGTGCATTTTTGCCAGTGATACTCCATTTGCTTAGCTGTTTGCTCAGCTAAATTTAATGTCGATAGTTCTGACACTAAGTGTAAACTCATATCAATTCCAGCTGATATGCCACCAGAAGTTATATATTTACCTTGAGAGACCCAACGATGATCACTCACAACATTTAATTTGGGGTAGGTAGCACTGAGATCGGCTATATCTTCCCAATGCGTTGTAACTGTTAAACCATTTAGTAAATTAGCTTCAGCTAAAATGAACGCTCCTGTACAGACAGATGCGACTCTTTTTGATGTACTAGCAACATTCGAAATCCAAGATATTACAGTAGGCTTTTTAACTTCCCCTGTATGTATACCTCCAACAACTATAAGCACATCAATATTCGGATGAGTCTCAAATGAGAAATGTCCGTGCACTGGAAAACCACCACGAGCTTGTACAACATCAGGTTTTTCAGAAACTAAAAATACATTCCAATTTTTATTGCCTAAACGATTTGCAGTGCTTAAAACTTCAAATGGTCCAGAGAAATCAAGAACTTCTGCATCATCGTATATGTATATTCCGATATTCATACTCTGTATACTCCATTACACATAACAATCTTAAAATGCGCTAATCACGAATACTTCTGTTGTTGTCACGCTCATTTTTCTGCTTTATATAGTTTTAACAAATTACCTAAAATATTACTCTTACTAAGTTTTCTATTATCTTTGGTAAAGTAGCCAACTGTTACGAATCCGACTTGATGGCCTTGTTAGCAAATATCAGCGACCTCTGAATTGTCGGAAATGCTCTTTTACTTTTAATTTCAATTCCAATATGTCTTTTTCCACAATAAGTAATTCTTTATGCTGTTCTTCGCCATTAAATTCATATGATTGTGAAACACTGTTCAGAATGCCATGAACTTTTGAGTTAAAGTTACCATAGGTAAACTCGAATTCTGTTAGCTCCTCATTTGTAAGTAAAGACTGAACAAAATCTACATCTTTACGATACCGTTCTATAGATTCTCTAAAAGTATCACGGCTCTTATTCTTTGCCTTGTTGTGATCATCGTAATAGCAACGTGTATTACCTGAGAGATGCTCATCTTCATAAACACCCCTGTACACTTCAATTGCACTGATACAATCAAGAGCTATTTCCTCAAGTTTTTTGAATGCCTTAAACCTTTCACCGTGGCTAAATTGATACTTCCATGTATACAAAGCTAAAGAAGCGATTAATGCGGTAAGCAAAGTACCAATTCCCGAGATTACACCGAATGCCTTATAAAGAGCATCGAGAGTGGTCGAATTAGCTTTTATAGTAAAACCAACAATAACTCCGATACTTAACAACGACAAACAAAAGAATAAAATACTCCCTTGAATATTGAAGCTTCTTATATTTTTGGTTCTTAGCATCGGTTCATAGCTTAGTTCTTAAGGAACACAGACCGTGTGACTTCCTATCTTAAAACGGCAAATATCATTGTTTTTCTCAATGCTTTGCCGCTTACAATTTACCGCTAGTAGCTCAAATACACGATGTATCTTATGGCTGCACCGTGTTTGTTCTATGCAATCCAGAATATCATCCAACCAAAGATAACTGCACTTACTCGCTCTAAATGTCGAGATCGCACACTTAAACATACCCGCTGCACTATGGCAGATAAAACGCTTGATAAGTGTTTGCAGTATGCTCAGCCAAACCAATGATTCGGCAATATGAGGATCTCGTGTGATGAACCCTTTAAGGTTATTCCATGACTTTAGTTCTTTGAAAAACAACTCAATTTGCCAACGAGTTGCATATATATCGAGTAGTTCGTCAAAGCTAAACTGTGCCTCTTTTAAATTAGTAACAAGGAAAACGGGGCGCTTTTCATTCGGTAAATAGATAAGCCTGTACTCGGGCCCATTTTTCTTCCAACGTACTGTTAATTCAAGTGGTTGGCTTGCGAATTTATCGAGTAACGTTTTGATTTTAATGTTCTTTTCTTTAAGTTCTATACCCGCGCAATAAGCTGATGTAACGATTGGGTTAATGTTTTTATTTGCTCTGATCAAAAAATATCCGCCATCTTGAGCTACTTGCTCAAAGTAATCTAAGTCAAAATACCCAGCATCAGCAAGTAATAACGTATCTTCAAGTGTGTGGCTACCTGGTAAAAAGGCGCGCTCAGTTTCAACATCAGGACGAATATCTATTTCGCAGGGTTGTTCATTAAATAGGTCATAGGTAACGTGCAACTCAATTGCGGCAGGACTTACAGCAGTAAAACGACCAGCAAAAACCTGCGCTAATTCATCATGTAGAGCAAATGAAGAACCATCTTGCAATAACACTCGCTGTACTCCTCGCTGGGTAAAAAAGGTTTTATCCAGCGTGTTTACAGTCAATTTAGACATCGCTTGAATAACGAGCTCACGGACAAGCTCAGTCAAGGCTGGTTTTCGAATTTGATTATGAAAGGGTTTATAACTTATCGTGCAATTAGCCTGCGTTCGCAAGTTTTGATGGATATCTGACAAGTTAGCGTCTTGCAGGCAAGATAAGCTTTTAAACACGGCTTTGAGCAGAGAAACGATCGACAGGCAACGGTGTCGAACTTGAAATCCAGAGGTTTTTGCAAGCTCAATGAGGTGTTTTTCTGAGATAAGGGCTTTTAATTGGTTTGAAACTTGGTTAATCTGCATGTGAACTCTGTTTTTAGTCATGTTTTTATTGGCGTAACTATTTGATCATTAACAGAGTTCAACTTCAAGTTTTCTTAAGATCCAACCTATGAGCATCGGTTCAGATAAATGTTTTCTTTTACTATTTTCAGGATAGTAGGCTATTACAATATAAAAAATAAAGGCAGACATATATGCCAATGATAGATTTACAGAAACGTTAGCGAGTTTTGCTCCTCCAGCAAAAATTTCAACTTGATCTGCGCAGATAAATTCAAATAAAGTAATAGTGAATACGCTAATGAAAAAAAATACAGACAACATCTTATTCATTACAAGAAAACGATACATTTAACTTCCTATATTGATGAGGCCGTTTATAACGGTTTGCTAACAACTTATTGCACACCGTTTTGGTAGTTTATAACACACCAAAATGGCGTATATTACATACTCTGATAATTTCACCAATAATTACCTTTGTAAACATGTAATTAAAACAGCTAGGAATCAAGCATGTTAATTTGTCTCAGAAAGGCGGTTAATAATGTTATCGTACAAAATTAGGCTCCTACTCAAAGGTGTAGGAATAAATTTAACTTTTTAGTGTCCGCTATTCGCTCAAACCAGACCATATTAATTGGCTATACCAGCTCAATAAACATAATTACTAATTGAAATATAATGGCAAACACACCCTGCAATAACAAATAAGTGCCAAATTGCGTGGCTAAATTGGGTGCTTTTAGCACTGTAAAAAAAAGTGCCTAAACTATAAAAAATGCCGCCGGCAAGTAGCCAGTAAAGTGCTTTTACATCAACACTTGAATAAAGCGGATAAACAATAGCCAGTGCAAACCAACCCATGAGTAAGTAGGTGGCGAGTGATATTTTTTTATTACCGTTTTTTACAAATACTTTGTATGCAACGCCTGCTAGTGCCACAGTCCAAATAAATGCAAGTGTTGCCCATGACCAAGCACCGGTTAATGAGATTAATAAAAAGGGAGTGTAGGTGCCGGCAATTAATAAGTATATGGCGCAGTGATCGCACTTTTTATAAAAGGCTCTTAAGCGCGGTTGAATACTGGCATGGTACAAAGTGGATGACAAAAATAGTACAAATAGACTGCTGCCATAAATTACAGTACTAATATACGCTTTAGTGCTGGTGGCTTGGCTAAATAAATCCCACATAACAAATGCGGCAAATACAATACCAAGTGCATGGCTAATTACGTTTAGTTGTTCTTCTTTTTTAGAATAGGGCGCTTCTAACGACATAACAGATCCTACCACTATTTGAATGAATTTTAGTGTACAAGTGTACGCTGAGTTTTTCAATATTATAATTTTTATATGAATACAATAATTTATTGTTTTTCATAAAGTTGAAACATCAATTTAACCAATGCGTAATTAATAAGACGTAAAAAAGTCGTAATAGTTCGTTAGATTACTGGTAATTCCTAAAAACAATTAACCGGACGAACAGTGAAAAACATGAAAAATAAATTAAAAACACGGCCTTTTCTTAAACTTACTAAATTGTCTGTGGCGATGATTTGCGTTACATCAACAAATAGTTTTGCAGATCAAACCATAAATAAAGAACTTGATGAAATAGTGGTTGTTACTCAAAAGCGTGCGCAATCAATACAAGATGTGCCTGTAACAATAAGTGCCTACGATGGCGACTTTTTAGAAAGCTTAGGTATTGGCGAACTCGACACTTTATCTGAAATAACACCAGGGCTTGTTATTCAAGAGCAAAGCCCTAACAACCCGGGCTTTGTAATTCGTGGTATTACGTCTGATAGTGGGTCGTCTCAATCATCACCTCGTGTGTCTATTTATTATAACGGAGCAGATGTATCACGCTCTCGTGGCTCGTACTTTGAGCTTTTTGATGTAGAAGGAATTGAAGTTGTTAAGGGACCACAAGCAACACTGTTTGGAACAGCAGCTTCTGTGGGGGCTATTAGTGTAGCAACACGTAAACCAGAAAAAGATTTTTCGGCTCAATTAAAAGCATCCGTTGGTAATTACTCGGCCAAAGGTGTTAGTGGTTTTGTAACGGGTGGTAATGATTTAATGCAAGGCCGTGTTGCTTTTACTTATCGTGAACGTGATGGGTTTATAAAAAATATTGCAGGAGATAGTAACTCCCAAAACCCGGCTGGGTTTAAGCAAGATGATATGCATGCTATTGAGCGTTTTTCTTATCGTCCGTCTTTACGTATTACACCTAGTGACGATGTAACGATTGATTTGGTGTATACGTATGAAAAAAATGATGACTCGGGTACATCTTTTAAAAATGGGCTTTATGCACCAACCGGTGGTGATACAAGCCCATATAGCTTTGTTGAAATGCCAGGTAGTCCGTATGCAGAGTCTGTGTTTGGAAAAAAAGACTTAGGTGTGGAGCGCACAGTTAACGATTTAAATTTGACTGTAAATTGGGATGTAAGTAACGATTTAACAATCACCTCAATTACCGCAGGGCGTAACTTTGATTCTTTAGAAGTGTTTGATGCTGATGGTACGCAGGCATGGTTTTTAGAATTTGCAGAAGCTGCTGAGGGCGATCAATTTAGCCAAGAATTACGCGCTGTTTATACGCAGAATAAGTTTACTAGTATTTTTGGTGTGAGTTACTTTGAAGAAGATGGTAGCCAGCGTATTCCATTTAGTACAGAGGAGTCTATATTCTTAAATTGCTTAGGTGTATTGGGCTCAGGTGTTCCTTGTATTAATAATGATGGTAGCGTTAATATTTTAACGCCAGCATTAACAGGTGGTGCAATAAACGAGTTGCCATATTCATTAGAGTTTACAAACTATGGTGAAAACAAAGCGTACTCAGCGTTTGCTGATGTAACTTATGCTGCAACTGAGGCACTGGAGTTAACAGCGGGTCTTCGTTATATAAAAGAAGAAAAGCGCAGTGGTTATAGCTCTGCTGCACCCAATAGTGTTTTGACGCAAGCGCCATTGTTTACGGTTGATACTAATGGTGAAACATTCTATGGCGATGCTGATTATGATGATTGGCTGCCACGTTTTAATGCGCTTTATATAATAAACCCTACTACAAATATGTATGCGACTGTTTCAAAAGGGCGTCGTTCGGAAGTACTTGAAGTAAGTTCGGCTAACGATGAACAAGGGAATGTCGAAGCCTCAATATCAGAAGTTCCAGCGGAAATTATTTGGAACTACGAAACCGGTATTAAAGGTAAAGCACTTGACGGGCGTTTAGATTACTCTGTCGCTGTATTTTATCAAGATTACTCTAACTTTCAGGTTACGTTACAGGATGATGAAGGCGTTGCGTTTTCTGCAGATGCGGGCTCTGCCACTAATGTTGGCGCAGAGGCTGAAGTAAGGGCGTTAATTAATAATGAGTTTGAGATATTTGCCAATGCGGCTTACCTTGATGCTGAAATAGATGATGACAGTAATAACGGTAACCTCGCAGGCAATAAATTTAGATTACAACCAGAGTGGACATTTAGTACGGGGCTGTTTTATTCAACAGAATTGTCAAACTCACTTAATTTAACGAGCTCTTTAATATATAGCTACCGCTCTGAAGTGTTTTTTGAGCCAGCAAATGCGCCAATATCAGGCTTAGATATTAGCCAACCAGGGCTTGGATTAGTCAGTGCGCGCTTAGGAATTGCGAGTGGTGATTATTGGGCTGTTAGTGTATTTGCCAGTAATTTATTAGATAAAGAGTACTTAGTTGATGCTGGTAATACTGGAGGAGGATTTGGCAACCCAACATTTGTTGCAGGAGCACCTCGCTTTGTTGGTATTGAGTTAACTCTCGGGTTTGGCGGACAATAATACATTTAACTACTTGATATTTTAATTGAGCCACTGCAAAGTGGCTTTTTTATGTGACCACTTTAAAAAGTGTAATTTCTATATTGGATAAATATGAAACCAGATCTTAAAGCTGCTTTACTTACCGCCATTGTTTATCCTGGAGCGGGGCATTTTTCTTTAAAAAAACACCTTATAGGCGCTATTTTTGCGGGGGTATTTTCTGTTCTTTTAATTTTAACCTTTCAAGATATATTTGCGATTGCACAGTGTACTGCAAATGAAATTGTACACGGAAAAATCCCTATGTCGGTTACGGCCATTCTAAAAGCCGCGCAACAACCTTCTGACGCCTGCGCCCAATTCGCTGAATATAAGTATGTGCCTTTAATGATTGTTATTTGGGTATTGAGTATTGCAGATGCCTATCGTTTAGGACGTAAGGTGTTGCCCAATATAATTGACTGAAATGTATGCAAGGTGGTGTTTCTTAATCGATGGCTACCTATTTACTCTACTTAAACATTTTATTTTTACCTAATGTAAAAAAAGTGTAAAAAACAATATATCCCCGACAAAATCTTCGAACTTCGTTAAACATGCCTTTTATTCTCCTTTTCCTAATTCACGGCAGTGCTTCGTGAATTTTTTGTTCAGTTAATGTTAATAATAAGTTGGTACTTTTAACTTACGTAAAATATAAATGACACTTATTTTGTATTGTTTTTTTGCGGTTTTACTTTATTACATCAGCGAAATGACGACTGATAACTTCAATTTAAGGAAATATTATGAATAACAGTTTAATTAATCACAACAAAAGGAACTTTAAAGTGACGAGCTTATCGTTAGCTTTATTATTAGGTTGTTCAACAATGGCTAATGCCGCTGTTGAGAAATTAACGGTTAGCGGTAATCAAATTCTTGCTGGTGGTGAAAATACGAGCTTTGCAGGTACCAGCTTATTCTGGAGTAACACGGGGTGGGGGGCTGAAAAATTTTATACCGCAGAAACAGTAGCACGTGCTAAGTCTGAATTTAATGCAACATTGATTCGCGCGGCAATAGGCCATGGGTCAAGTGCTGGTGGTAGCTTAAATTATGACTGGGATGGGAATATGAGCCGTCTTGATACTGTTGTAAATGCTGCTATTAGCGAAGATATGTACGTTATTATTGACTTTCATAGCCATGAAGCACATACAGATCAGGCTACTGCCGTTCGATTTTTTGAAGACGTAGCTACAAAGTATGGGCAATACGATAATGTTATTTATGAGATTTATAACGAGCCGTTACAAATTTCATGGGCTAACGATATTAAGCCTTACGCCGAAACTGTAATTGATAAAATTAGAGCAATCGATCCTGATAATTTAATTGTGGTTGGTACACCAACATGGTCTCAAGACGTTGATGTGGCATCACAAGATCCGATAGATCGCGCCAATATTGCTTACACTCTGCACTTTTATGCTGGCACGCACGGACAATCATATCGAAATAAAGCGCAAACAGCACTCGACAACGGTATTGCATTGTTTGCTACAGAGTGGGGGACAGTTAATGCTGATGGCAATGGTGGTGTTAATGCTAATGAAACAGATGCATGGATGGCATTTTTTAAAACAAACAATATTAGTCACGCTAACTGGTCTATTAATGATAAAAACGAAGGGGCTTCGTTATTCACCCCTGGCGGCAGTTGGAATTCATTAACCGCTTCAGGCACTAAAGTTAAAGAAATACTCACTGGATGGGGTGGCAGTACCGTTGCTTTAGACTCTGATGGCGATGGTATAAGTGACAGCCTTGATCAGTGTGATAATACTCCTGCCGATACAGTGGTTGATAGTATTGGTTGTGCGGTAACTGATGCCGATGCTGATGGTATTAGCGATAGTGTTGATCAATGTCCAAATACACCTGCAGGGGAAACTGTTAATGATGTAGGTTGTGCTGTTGAAGTAGTTGAACCACAAAGTGATGCGGATAATGATGGAGTGAATGATGATATTGATCAGTGCCCAGATACACCCGCTGGTACAAATGTTGATGCAAATGGATGTAGCGTTGTGAGTTCAACCGATTGTAATGGTATTAATACATACCCTAATTGGGTGAAAAAGGATTATTCGGCCGGTCCATTTACACACAATAACACCGACGACAAAATACAATATCAAGGCAATGCATACAGTGCAAATTGGTATACAAACAGCCTTCCAGGAAGTGATGCTTCGTGGACGCTTCTTTATAGTTGTAATTAAGCGCGTTTAATAAAATAAACGAGAAGGTAAATAATGTGTTTACCTTCTCTTTTTATACAAAATGTTAGCCCTTATAGACACTTTGGTGTTGAGCAGCAATGTTGTAGCTTGGAGAGTTTATGTTATCTATATAGCGCCAATCGGTTGTGATTTGCTCTTTAGTAATAGTCAGTAACATATACCCACGGTGTGATAAGTCACAATAGTTTAAGTCGTTTATTAACAATGAAAGCGAGTCAGCCATCTGCTTTGCTTGTGCTGTATTAAGCGCTAAATAATGCTCCATACCCGGGGATGTAACACCAGGTGTTGCAAATTCTACTCCCACACTTTCGCCTTTTGCATTTTTTAATGTGCCATGCCACGCATTGTGCGTATCACCTGCAACCACTACTAACTTTTTATTTAATGCGGTAACGCTTTTGTATAATGCTTCGCGCTCGCTTGGGTAACCATCCCACGCATCTAAATTATAAGGCATTAAAGTATTTACGCGTGCGAGTTGCGCGGGTGTTACCGCTTTATTAGCTAACACGGCTTTTTTAATGGCAACAAGCTCTTTTAATACCAGCGGGATTTTAGTGCGATCGGATTGCGAGAATATTTCAGTAGGCAGCCACATTTTGCTCATGAGTACTTGCTGCCCTAATACTTGCCACTTTGCATTTGACTCAGTTATTGCACTCGTGAGCCAGTTTAGTTGTGTGTTACCTAGTAACTGCCTTTTTGGATTATTTAAATCACTGACAAAGCGCGCAATATCCATTTGCTTGGTCTCGGGGTTTTTATAGTCGCTGTAAGCGAGTTGTTTATCGCGTGCTATTACGCGCGTATCTAGCATGTGTAAGCTTATTAAATTACCAAAATCAAACGTGCGATATATTTGCGGGCTTTGTTCGCCCATAGGCGGTCTAATTGGCAGCCATTCGTAATAGGCTTGAATAGCCGCTGCGCGACGCTTAAAAAAGTCACCTTCATTAATGTTGTGATTTTCCGCGCCATTTTTGTATGTATCATTAGCAACTTCGTGGTCATCCCATATTGCAATAAAAGGCGCTGCTGCGTGAAGTGCTTGTAGGCCTTTGTCTGTTCTATAAATTGCATAGCGTTTGCGGTAGTCGCTTAAAGTAATAATTTCACCGCTGTTATCGGCAGCTAATTGGCGGCCAATTTTTTCAGCATTATCAGTGGCGTATCCACCCATTGGGTACTCGTAAATATAGTCTCCTAAATGCAGTACTACATCTAAATCCTTTTGCTTGGCGGCATCAGTGTAGGCATTAAAGTACCCAGCAGGGTAGTTTGAGCACGACACAACAGCCATTTTTATTTGTTCAACATTACTTATTGGCAGTGTTTTAGCTCGGCCTATAGGGCTTTGTGTTTGCAAACCCATAAAACGGTAAAAGTATTCGGTATTTGGTGCAAGATCTTGCACGTCTATTTTTATAGTAAAGTCGCGGCTTTTATCTGTTTGTTCGTAACCGCTGCGTAATATATTTTTAAAATCAGGATCACTTGCCAGCTCCCATGAAACAGTCGCAATGGAAGATGGTTGAGAGGTTGTGGCTCGCGTCCAAATTATTAAAGCATTACTTAGTGGATCACCACTGGCAACACCATGCTTAAACTCAATTGCTGATAATGGTCTGTCAGCTAGTGTTTGAGCGCAGCCTGTTATAGCGCTGGAAATAGCAACGGTAAATACACTGGCTACTGATGTTTTTAAAAAACCACGACGAGATAAGATAGACATACTGCACTTTTCAATTATTTATAGTAATGGAACTTTAACGTTTAGATATGACGTTTTTATAAACGCTAAATGTATTTACTGTGACTTTTATTAACGTGGGTAAATAGATCTTAATTATTAACCAAATATTGGTCAAAAAATAAAATTAAGTGGTTAGATTAATAGAGTGTGAATTTTTGAAATTAATTAAATTTATAAAAACCTATTTAATTACAATACTTTAATTTTTATTTTCATGTTGGCACAACCCTTGATTATATAACTTCGTCTAATCAAACAATATACAAACAAGGAATACCATTATGAAACATTCAATTAAAATCGCTATGGCAAGTTTATTAGTATTAGGTTCTGCGCAAGTACACGCAACAGAAGTGGACCTAGATGTTACTGATATATTAGCTCAAAGTGTAACAAGCTACGTTAAGCAAACAACATTCGAACTTGAAAAGTCATTAAAAGAAACGCTTTATTTTGATGCTAAAACTGTTTTAGTTGGAATATTAGATGAGGCTGTTTTAACCGAGAATACTGCGTCTAAAAATACTGACGCGAGTGTTAAAAACGTTAAATAAACCATTTAAAGGATTAAAACGATGAGCAGTGAATTTGGGTTATTTGCTTTAATGTTAGCGCCAGTAGCCAGTATGATAAGTGCATATTACTCAGTCCAAGTACTAAAAAGCATGGGGAGCTGGTTTAATATTTAACCAATGGTGGAGTAGGTAATTAATTCGATTCATGCAAAGCTGATCGACTTAGCAAAAGCGCACGTAAGTAAAGGCAGAGTGTTTGAAATAAGTAGACTTTATGAAACGTGCGATTTTTCCATTACCCATTTTTATGTTACCTGAAGGTTATACGCGATTACGCATATTTGAGCCTCGCTATTTAAATATGGTTAAAAACGCATTAAAAAATAATACAGGGTTTGTGCTTTGTACATTCGAGCATGACACGCCTTTTAATATAAGTGCGCAAGGTTGTCTTGTTGATATTATCGATTTTGATCAAGACGATAACGATGTATTATTAATTGATGTATATGCATCTAAAAACGTGCAAATTAATGATGCTTACCAAGACGAAGACGAACTGCGACATGGGCTGGTATCGCCTTGTAAGACGCCTTATTGGTACAAGGACATTAACAACTCAATTGGCAAACATTACCTATTACATGATGCGCTTTTAAACGTCTTTGAAAGTAATCCGGAACTTAGTTTACTGTACAAAAAAACTCATTTTGACAAGTTGCCTTGGATTGCAGCACGTTGGCTTGAGCTCCTGCCTATTTCTATCGAGAAAAAACAGCAACTTGCGTTTGAAACGAACTTTGATAACTTACTGAATTTCCTCCATACTGTGATTAATAACGAATTTGCCTAAATTTTATGATCCTAAATTAATTATTGCCCGTATTACTTAATACAAAAGCAATAACGGGATAAATTATTATGGTAAGTCAACAACAGTCACCACGTTGTGAACCTAATACAGGTAAGTACACTGCCATGCCAGAAACGCCGAGTAAAGAGCTCATGCAAGCGCTTATAGACGTTGCGCAATCACGCGACAAAAAAGCGTTTTCCTATTTATTTGAATATTTTGCGCCAAAAATTAAACGCTTTGGAATTAAGCAGTTTGGTGTTGAAGCTCAAGCAATGGAGCTTGTTCAAGAGACGTTAACGTCTGTTTGGCGTAAAGCACATTTGTATCACAGTGATAAAGGTGCAGCGACTACGTGGGTTTATACCGTTATGCGTAATGCTTCATTCGATATGCTTCGCAAAATGAAAAGTAACAAAGAAGAAAACATAAGCGAAGATATTTGGCCGTTATTAAACGAATCACAAGATACACATCACGAATACAGTGATCATTTAGAAGACAAGCAAATTAAACGCTATTTAGACAAGCTACCAATCGCTCAACGTGAAGTGGTAAGAGGCGTTTATTTTCAAGATATGTCGCAAGAGCAACTTGCACATCAACTTAACATTCCAGTAGGCACGGTAAAATCACGGTTACGTTTGGCCTTGCAAAAATTACGTAATGAAATGGGAGATCAGCATGATTAAACATCACCCGAGTGAAACTTTACTGACACAGTATTGCGATGCATCACTTGCTACATCACTGAGTTTAGCCGTTTCTATACATGTAGATATGTGCCCTGTGTGCCAAGCTAAAGTCGCTAAAATTGAAGCAAGTAATGCAGACGCGTTATTTAGTGAAGAGCCAGTCCAATTTGAGACAGTTCAAACAGAGCAATCTGAGTTATTTGAAGACTTTGAATTGAATGTTCTTGATATGATCACATCTGATGATTCTATCGACGAAGTTTATGAGGTAGAGCCTGTTTCTATTAAAGTAAATGAACATAACTACCAGCTTCCACGTGCTTTAACGCGTATTTCTCATAGTAAATTTACACAAGTTGGTAAGTTAGCGCGATCTCGAGTTTCGCTTGATGATGGTGCGCTACGTTCTAGCCTGTTACACATTGATGCGGGTGGTGAAATACCAGAGCACACGCATACTGGATTTGAAGTTACTCTACTCTTAGATGGTGAGTTTAGTGACGAAGATGGTAGTTACGTACCAGGCGACTTTATATGGCAAGATGGTAGTCATCAGCATACACCTTTAACGAAAGACGGGTGTTTGTGCTTTACAGTTGTCAGTAGTGCGCTACATTTTAATAAGGGCTTCAGCAAGTTACTAAATCCAATAGGTAATTTGATTTACTAAGAGAATATATGCACACAGATATAATAAAAATAGGTATAAGCGCCTGTTTAGCAGGCGAAAAAGTTAGATTTGATACGGGTCATAAAAAATCAAATTTTTGTATGGATGAGCTAGGTAAACACGTTGAATACACACGGTTTTGTCCGGAAGTAGCTGTTGGTTTACCGATACCTCGCCCAACTATTCGCCAAGTTAAAGTGGGCGACACTATTAAAGTATGTCGCCCAGATGGCACTGGCGAAGTAGGTCAGCAGCTTACCGAATATGGTAAAAAAGTTGCAACAGAACAAGCTAAAGAGTTGAGTGGATTTGTATTTTGCGCGAAAAGTCCAAGTTGCGGTATGGAACGCATTAAAATATACAATGAAGCAGGCACGGGTAATACCTCAGAAGGCGTTGGTTTTTTTGCTGAGCAAATAATGAAGCACAACCCATTATTGCCATGTGAAGAAAACGGGCGTTTAAACGATATTCATTTACGTGAAAACTTTGTAATGAGAATTTACGTATTTAAAAACTGGCAAAAGTTAGTACAAGAGCCGCTTACGGTTCACAAGCTTACTCAATTTCACTCTCAGTATAAGTATTTGTTGATGGCTCATAATTACCAAGCTTATCGTGATTTGGGTAACCTGCTTGGAACGTTTGTAGGTGACGATATAAATGCAGTTGCTGATGAATATATTTTAGGTTTGATGACAGGTCTTAAAAAGCCAGCTTCTCGCAGAAATAATTGCAATACGCTAATGCATTTACAAGGCTACTTTAAAACTGATTTATCGAAGGTTGAAAAACAAGAACTTCGTGATGCGATAGATGAATACCGCGAAGGATTGGTGCCATTGTATGTACCACTTACCTTGTTAAAGCATCACTTGAAAGTTCATCCAAATGAGTACCTCGAAAAACAAGTGTTTTTTAACCCATACCCTCACGATTTAAAACTACGATTTGGTATTTAATGGATACATTATTTTGGTTTAGGCGCGATTTGCGCCTTTTTTCTAACGAAGCGTTAATTCAAGCGCTAAATGATGGCGCTAAACACGCCATTTTTTTTGTGTCTGAAAAGCAGTGGCAACAACACCAAGCTGCGCCTATTCAGATTGACTTACTCAAGCGCCGAGTTACTTATCTTCAATCACAACTTGCTGATTACGGTATTACTTTACATATTATTGAAGCGCCTAGCTTTTGTGATTGTACGCGCGAGCTTATTAACTTTTGTAAAGCAAACGATGTAAAACACGTAATTGCTAATACAGAATATGAGCTTAATGAAGTAAACCGCGATAAAGCAATTTTGCATAAATGCGATGAGCTTTCTATTACTTTTACTTTGTACGAAGGTGATTTAATTGCGCCTGCAGGCTCAGTCAAAAATCAAAGTAATGAAATGTATAAAGTGTTTACTCCATTTAAACGTGCATGGTTAAAGCAGTATCAAGATACACACTTTAGTTTGCCACAATGGCCTTTAACTTCTGACCCTATTGAATTTGACGAGAGTGATTTACTAAAAAATGATGGGTGCTCAGATAAGTGGCCGGTTGACGACGAAACACTCTCTACCGTAGTTGATAATTTTATATGCGACAAACTTACAAGTTACGACGACCAGCGTGATATTCCCAGTGTAAAAGGCACATCGGGTTTAAGCCCGTATTTAGCACTAGGTATTGTAAGCACAAAGCAACTGCTTATTAATATTCAGCAGCGTTATCCTGATATTTTAACTACATCAAAAAGCAAAACGTTTACGTGGATTAACGAGCTTGTTTGGCGCGAATTTTACAGGCATTTAATTGCTGAATTTCCGAAGCTTTCGCGTGGCGATAACTTTAACGAAAAGTATAACGCTGTAGTGTGGCGTAAAAGCGAAAGCGATTTTAAAGCATGGTGCGAAGGGCGTACAGGTTACCCGTTAGTGGATGCAGCAATGCTACAACTTAAGCAAACCGGTTGGATGCATAATCGTTTACGAATGGTTGTTGCAAGCTTTTTAACTAAGCATTTATTAATAGACTGGCGTGAAGGTGAACGCTTTTTTATGCAGCACTTAATTGATGGCGATTTAGCCTCAAATAATGGTGGTTGGCAGTGGGCTGCAAGTACGGGCTGTGATGCTCAGCCTTATTTTAGAGTTTTTAATCCTATCAGACAAAGCGAGCGCTTTGATCCAACGGGCAAGTTTATCCGTAAGTATTTGCCAGAGCTTGAAAACGTGCCAGATAAACACATTCATTTTCCACACACTTATTTAGCCGCAACAGGCAAAGATAAGGAATGTTACTGGCCAGCAATAGTTGATCATAAAGCGGCACGAGAACGTGCACTTGCTGCATTTAAGGTGTGATATGGATAACCAGTTACCAGTAGATAAATTTGTTGAAATATACCAACAGCTTAATAGCACTAATCTTGATTTATTGAGTGATATTTACTGCGACAACATACAGTTTATAGATCCGATGCATGAAATTAACGGCATTGTAGAATTGCGCAGGTACTTTGCTAATTTATACAGCAATGTTAAGCATTGCCAGTTTGATATTAGTGATTCGTTTAATAGCGGTAACAATGCTTTTATTTATTGGACTATGCATTATGCACATCCAAAGCTCTCATCAGGTAAAACTATTTCGGTAGAAGGTCATAGCAAGCTTATTTTTAAAGATGGCAAAATTATCAAGCACAGAGACTACTTTAATGTGGGCGAGTTGTTATACAAACACATTCCTTTACTTGGTAGCGTTATAAAGCTAATTGATAAAAGGACAGGTTAATTATGATCACACTTATAACGGGTGCTACATCAGGTATTGGCGAGCAGCTAGCAATTAAATATGCGCAGCTAGGAGACACTGTTATAGCTTGCGGACGTAATAGTGAAAAGCTCGCCGAGCTTGCTAAATACGACAATATTCAAGCTTGTAAATTTGATGCAACTAACCTGCAAGATATAAAAGAGTCTACTATTGGCTTTCCTCATTTTGATCGAGTTATTTTAAACGCCGGTAACTGTGAATATATAGATGATGCGCGAAATTTTGATAGTGCATTATTTGAACGTGTAATAAACGTCAATTTACTTTCTATGGGGTATTGCCTTGAGGCGTTACTTCCTAAAATAAATCCAGGCGGCCAGCTTGTTTTAGTTAGCTCAAGTGTTACTTATCTTGCGCTACCTCGTTCAGAAGCTTATGGTGCATCAAAAGCGGGTGTAAGTTACTTAGCAAAAAGCTTAGCTGTTGATTTAAATGATGTTGATGTGACTTTAGTTCATCCAGGTTTTGTAAAAACCCCGCTCACTAGTAAAAATGATTTCCCGATGCCTATGGCCGTTACGGCTGAAAAAGCCGCTGACTACATGATTAAGGGTATTCAAAAACGCCGCAAAGACGTTCATTTCCCTTATCGTTTTACACTTATATTAAAAGCATTACGTATTTTACCACTCCCACTTTGGCTTAGAATCGCAAAAGGATTAGCCCGTTGAAAAAAATAGCAATAATAGGAACTGGTGTATCTGGTTTAACATGTGGGCATTTGCTTCACAAACATTATGATGTAACCATTTTTGAAAAAAATGATTACATAGGTGGCCACACTGCAACAGTTGATGTTGATGTAAGCGGCATCAAATACGCAATAGACACAGGCTTTATTGTGTTTAATGACCGAACTTACCCATACTTTGAAAAACTGCTAAAGCGTATTGGTGTCAATAAACAAAAAACAGAAATGAGCTTTAGTGTTCACAACGAAGCCACTGGTTTTGAATATAATGGCCATACGTTTACAAGTTTGTTTGCACAGCGCCGTAATATTTTCAGACCAAAATTTTGGCGTTTATTGTACGACATTGTTAGGTTTAACAAACTGTGCAAAGCAATGCATGAAAAAGGTGACTATCAATCTGAACAATCATTAGGACAATTGCTTAACGATAACCAGTTTAACGACTTTTTTAAATACCATTATATTCTTCCTATGGGCGCGGCTATTTGGTCTACCAGTATTAAAGAAATGGAAAACGTAGGCGTTGAGTTTTTTGTTAAGTTTTTCTTTAATCATGGGCTTTTAGATGTAACCAATAGACCACAGTGGTATGTAGTACCAGGAGGATCTCGTCAGTACATTAAGCCGCTGATCAGAGGCTTTGCCGACAAAATTAACCTCAATACAAATATTAAATCTGTTACGCGTCAAAATGATGAAGTAACAATAGAGTTTGCCAATGGTGAGCAAAGTAAATTTGATAAAGTAATATTTGCTTGTCATTCAGATCAGGCGCTTGCACTACTTGGTGATGCTACGGAGCAAGAAAAGTCAGTATTGGGGGCAATTGCTTACACTGAGAACTCAGTGGTGCTGCACACCGATACAAACCTTTTACCAGATAGAAAAGCGGCATGGGCAAGCTGGAACTACCTACTTAATAACAACACTGATAAAGCAGCTGTTGTTACTTACCAAATGAATATTTTGCAAGGTATACAATCGGATACACAGTTTTGTGTAACGCTTAATCATCTTGAAGGAATAAGCCAAAGTAAAATTTTGCGCGAGTTTACCTATCATCACCCTGTATTTAACCAAGAATCTATTGCTGCTCAAAAATTAAAACACAGTATTGATGGGAACAATAATAGTTATTTTTGTGGTGCTTATTGGTACAATGGCTTCCATGAAGATGGTGTACACAGTGGTGTAGATGTGGCTAAACAGCTTGGGGTCGAATTTGACTAGTGCAGTTTATTTAGGCGATGTAAAACATCGCCGTTTTGCTGTTAAAGAACATCGTTTTAGCTATCCTTTGTATATGATGTGGGTCGATCTAAACAATCCTCAGCAATTAAATGGTGTACATAAAAACTTAGGTACATCAGGCTTAAAAGCCTTAAAGTTTAACGAGGCAGATTACCTTCAAAGTTTATCAGCTTCTGACCAATTTCCCATTATTGAACGTGCTCATAAGCAACTTTCTTCATTAGGTATAAAGGAAACATTTACTCATGTTTATATGCTTGGGCAACTACGCTGTTTAGGGGTTTATTTTAGCCCTGTTAATTTTTACTTTTTTGGTAATAGCGATAATAGCTTTACGTATATGATTGCTGAAGTAAGTAATACACCGTGGAATGAACGCCATTACTATTTAGTCTCCCTAGAAAAAAAAGTGAACTTTAAGAAGGTTTTTTCCGTATCACCTTTTATGAATTTAGATATGAACTATCATTGGCATATTCGACAGTCGCCTGATAAAACATTGATACATATTGAAAATAAACGAGATGAAGTATTATTATTTGATGCAACACTTCGTTTGAAACGTGCAGAGCTTACTAATCAAGAAGTCAGTAAGTTACTAAAACGTTTTCCGGCCATGACGTGGTCGATATTTAAAGGTATTTACCATCAAGCGCTAAAGTTATTTATAAAGCGAGTGCCTTTTTTAGGTCACTCAGGTAGGCCATAAAACATATACAGATAGTTAGAACAATAAATAGGTATTTTAATGGATAAAGTGTCGAGCTTAAATTGTGAACAAAGCACTAGTTGGTTAACTAACATATATAAAAAATTAGTAACTAAAGCCTTTTCGTCAATTAAAACTGGTCAAATAGTTTTGATTGAGGGAAACGAAAGAACTATTTTTGGGGATTCATCTTCAGAACTAAAAGCAACTGTTACAGTTAATGATAAAGCTATGTATAAAGCGTTTGCATTATCTGGGAGCGTTGGCGCTGGTGAAGCGTATATTTTGGGTCACTGGTCTTGTGACAACTTAACTTCATTTATAGAAATATTTGCTATAAACGAAAAGCAACTCGATGAGTTTGAAAAAAAATTCGCATTTTTTAGCAATGTCGCACACCGGTTCAATCATATAAAAAATAAAAATTCTGAATCAGGATCTAAAAAGAATATTGTTGCTCATTACGACTTAGGTAATGATTTGTACGAATCATTTTTAAGTAAAGAAATGCTTTACTCAAGTGCTGTATATCCTACAAAAGAAGCGACACTTGAAGAGGCTCAACTATACAAGCTTAAACGCATTTGTGAGCAAGTTGAGCTTCAAAAAAATGACTCAGTAATTGAAATTGGTACAGGGTGGGGGGCTTTTGCTATATATGCAGCCACGCATTATGATTGCCATGTTACAACAACAACGATATCTGACGAACAGCACGATTACGTAGCAAATAAAATTATTGAGCTTGGTCTTGAAAATAAAATAACGTTACTCAAGCTCGATTACAGACTATTAAAAGGCAAGTACGATAAGCTTGTTTCTATCGAAATGATAGAAGCGGTGGGCCATGAATACTTACCTAGCTTTTTCACCAAATGTGGTGAACTGTTGAAAGATGATGGTGCTATGCTCATACAAGCTATAACTATTGGCGATCAGCGTTATAAGCACTACTTAAAAAATTCTGACTTTATCCAACAGTATATTTTTCCGGGCGGATGTTTGCCATCACTTAACGAAATGAGTGAGCAGATTAAAAATAATACCGACATGGTAATTCATACTGTTAATGATATTGGTGCTCACTACGCACGAACATTAGCAGATTGGCGAACTCGTTTTATAAAAAGCTGGCCAGATTTGGACCGTTCAAAATTTGATGAACGCTTTTATCGCTTGTGGTTATTTTACTTTGCTTATTGCGAAGGTGCGTTTAGAGCTAGAGCTACAAGCACAGTGCATTTAATGGCACGTAAACCGAGGTTTATGAGCGATAACGATGATATTGCGCTCGGTTATTAATTTTTTTTTATTTCAAGCAGTGTGGTTTTTATCATTGCTGCTTGAGGCTAATTCGCTATTTTTTAGCGGATTAATTATTGTTTTAATGTTTTGTTTGTCAAAGCAGAAAAAACAAGACACCTTACTACTAATTAAAGCCCTACCTTTAGCAATGTTGTTAGAGTTTATAGCGGTAAAGTTAGGCTTGTTAGAATTTAAAGTTTATCCCTTTCCTCTATGGCTCGCCTTTTTATGGGTTGCATTATTACTTTCTTTAAACACCTCAATGATCTTTTTAGGTAGGTTAAAACTTTGGCAGGCCTTTTTAGTATGCATGGCTTTTGCGCCAGCAAGTTATTGGGCTGGAGCACGCTTTGAAGTAATAAGTTTAGGGTTCCCTTTATGGCAATTCTGGCTCGTTTACGGGGCGCTTTGGTCTACAGTGTTTACTGCTATTCTTTTTATAAACCAAAAAATCAAGTTATTTATCAATCGCTGATCTTCCATAATTTCTATTTCGTAACATTACCCATTGACTCAAAGGAAGCTTATTTTGAAATCTTTACTAAAGGCAGTTACTTTTTATTTGCTTACAACTTCAATTGTTTTAGCTAACACACAATTCAATAAAGTAGGCGAAGCACGAATGGAGTATTTATTTTGGGATGTATATGACGCTGTGCTATTTACCCCTTCAGGTAATTACAGCGCAGGAACACATCCTATTAAGTTTAAGCTTACCTATTTACGCGACTTTGAAGCTAAAGGAATAGTTAAAGCAACAAATGAGCAGTGGGAACATCTTGGAAAAAAAGAGCTAGCTGATAAATATGACAGTAAATTATTGTCTATTTGGCCTGATATAAAAAAGGGTGACTCACTAACATTAGTGACAAATGAGCAAGGTATGAGCACTTTTTATCATAATGATGAAAAAATGGGTGAAATTGATGAACCTCAATTTTCGAGTGACTTTTTAGCTATTTGGCTTGATGAAAAAACCTCTGAGCCAAAACTACGAAAGCAACTATTAGGGAATTAATATGAATATATTAAACACGTTAAAAACAGCATTGATCTGCTCATCAGCTCTACTTTTAATTAGCTGTTCAGCGCCAAATGTTGAACATTATAAAAACACATCGCCAAATTTCGACTTTAAAACATTTTTTAGTGGAAATTTAAAAGCCTATGGCGTTGTACAAGACTTTAAGGGCGAATTGACCCGCAAGCTGGTTGTTGATATGAATGCAACGTGGGATGGTAACCAGGGCGTTATTGAGGAAGATTTTGTTTACGATGATGGTGAAACACAAAAACGTATTTGGAAAGTAACGCTTAATAACGATAACAGCCTAACGGGCACTGCTGATGATGTTATTGGTGTAGCTAAAGGGAAAAGTAATGGCAGTGTATTTCATTGGAACTATAATGTTGAACTTGCATATGATGACAGCACTTTAAACGTTAATTTTGACGATTGGATGTACTTGGTTACACAAACGCGCTTGATAAACCGCACATCTATTGTTAAGTTTGGTGTCGAGGTCGGGGAAGTGACCTTAGTTATCGAAAAAATATAGTTTATTATGTTGCCTAAGTTGCACCAAAATTGTACTTAAATTAAGTTGTTGTTAACTCAACATGCTGTATTTTACCGAGAATTATTTAAATTTTATGTGTTTTTGAAGATTTTAAACAAAAAATGCAATTTGCTGTTGCTAACTGTTTAAAAATGCATAAAGATAGGATTTGCGAAGGCAAAATAATAACGAATAGGAATCTAACAATGAATAAAGCTCAATTAGTTGAAAAAATTGCTACTGATGCAGAAATCTCTAAAGCTGCCGCTACTCGTGCTCTTGACGCGTTTACCGGTGCTGTAACTTCTTCTTTAAAAGAAGGTGATTCAGTAGCGTTAGTTGGTTTTGGTACTTTCTCAGTAAAAGAACGTGCAGCTCGCACTGGCCGTAACCCACAAACGGGTGCTGAGATCCAAATCGCAGCAGCAACTATCCCAAGCTTTAAAGCAGGTAAAGGTCTTAAAGACCAAGTAAACCCTTAATAGGTTTAACAAATTAAATAAAAAAAGGGCTAATTAGCCCTTTTTTTTTATCTATTAAAAAGCCAAATTTCAATGGCTTAATTATAGGTAAGTTATGCTTTTAAGGCTTTATCGCCTCTTCCTATGCCTACAGCACCTGAGCGCACAACTTCAATAATGTCAGTTTCATGTCGCAACGTATCTAAAAATGATTCTATCTTATCTGTGCTACTAACAAGTTGTAGGCTGTAACTTTGACGTCCCATATCTAAAATAGCGCCTTGGAAAACATCGACCACACGGGTTACTGCAGCACGGGTTGATTCATCTTGCGCGAATACTTTAACTAATAAAAGCTCGCGTTCGATGTGACTCATCTCGGTTAAATCTATAATCTTTAATACATCAACAAGTTTATTAACTTGCTTTGTTATTTGCTCAACAACACGGTCATCACCCATGGTGGTAATAGTGATACGCGATAATGATTGATCATCAGTTGTACCTACAGTCAGGCTATCAATATTGTATGCACGTTGTGAAAAAAGCCCAACAATACGTGATAGAGCACCGGGTTCATTTTCTAATAATATAGATAAAATACGACGCATTATGCTTTTACTCCTTTACGTAACCACATCTCATCAATGCCACCTAATTTAATTTGCATTGGATATACATGCTCTTTTTCGTCGACAAGAATATCTAAAAAGACTAAGCGGTCGTTTATGCTCATCGCCCTGTCAATTGCAGGTTGTAGTTCATCAAGCGTATTTACTTGAATACCTACATGTCCGTAGCTTTCAACTAACTTAACAAAATCAGGGAGGGAATCCATGTAAGATGATGAATGGCGTCCGCCGTAAACCATATCTTGCCATTGACGTACCATACCTAAAGAGCGGTTATTAAGTGATACAACTTTTACCGCAAGGTTGTACTGTAAACAGGTAGATAGTTCTTGGATATTCATTTGAATAGAGCCATCACCTGTAATACATACAGATTCTTTATCCGCAAAGGCTAGCTTTACACCCATTGCAGCAGGTAAACCAAAGCCCATAGTGCCTAGGCCGCCTGAATTTATCCACTGACGAGGATGTTTAAATGGGTAGTATTGCGCTGCAAACATTTGGTGCTGACCAACGTCAGAACTTACGTAAGCATCGCCATTAGTGGCTTTATAAACAGCTTCTATAACGGCTTGTGGTTTAATTTTTTCGCTATCAGTGTTGTAGCTTAAACATTTTTGTTCGCGCCAGCTGATAATTTGACGCCACCAATCTTCTTGTGCGCTGCGGTCGATTTTAATTGGGCTTTTATCGATACCTGCTTGTAGTTGCTCCAGCACCGTTGCTAAGCAACCCACAACGGGAATATGCGCTTTGATTGTTTTAGAAATAGAGGTTGGGTCTACATCTACATGTACAATTGTGGCATTAGGGCAAAACTTTTGAACATTATTAGTTACCCTGTCATCAAATCGGGCACCTAATGCCAAAATAACATCGGCGTTAGCCATTGCTTTGTTTGCTTCTAGTGTACCGTGCATGCCTAACATACCGACAAAGTTAGGGTGCACACCTGAAATACCACCCAATCCCATTAGTGTGTTTGTAATTGGCGCATTTAACGATTCAACTAAGTGTGTTAATTGCTCTGACGTGTTTGAAATAACAATGCCGCCACCCGAATAAATAACAAGCTTTTTAGCTTCTAAAATGGCAGTAACAGCTTTTCGAATTTGCTTAGAGTGACCTTTAGTATTAGGACTGTAGGTTCTAAGTTCTGTTGTTTGAGGAAATTCGTATTCAAACTTAATCGCAGGGTTTAGCATGTCTTTAGGGAGTTCAACTACAACTGGGCCTGGACGACCTGTACTGGCTATATAAAAGGCTTTAGCGAGTATTGCAGGGATGTCTTTAGCACTTCTACAATTAAAGCTGTGTTTAACTATAGGGCGAGAACAGCCAACAATATCAGTTTCTTGGAATGCATCGTCACCAATTAAATTTGTAGGTACTTGGCCTGATAATACAACCATAGGAATTGAATCCATGTAGGCCGTTGCAATACCTGTAATACAGTTTGTAGCGCCAGGGCCTGAGGTTGCAAGCACAACACCCACGTCACCAGTTGCTCGTGCATAGCCGTCGGCCATATGCGTAGCAGCTTGCTCGTGACGCACGAGTATGTGTTCAATATCATCTTGTTGAAAAAGTGCATCGTATAAATCTAATACTGAACCACCGGGGTAGCCAAATATGTATTTAACCTTTAAATCTTTTAATGCCTGAACAACTAGTTCAGAACCATTATATTCTTGTTTGCTCATCCTCATCCTCATTCCTCTGTGCGCTTTTTATGCATAAAAAAACCCCCGCGTAGTGCGAGGGTTTTTAAAAAGCAGTATCACCTTTTAATACATCCCCGCTGGGCTTATAACTAAGACCAGTACGAGTACGACTAAAAGATTAATGTGTGTGTTCATAGTTTTTACTCTACTTAGCAAAACACTGCTTTTAAATTAAAAATTCTGTATAGGTTTATTTTTAAGGGTTTTGAGCCTTTATGTCAACCTTGAAAGCGGTTTTTTGCATTTTAAATTCGTTTTGTGGCTTTTTTTAATTTAAATCTGCAGAAACTCTGTGTTTAACTGAGTTTACTAGCAGAAATTATGCACTTTAGGTTGTGGGTTCGATTTTAGATATAAAAATAGTGAGAGACCATTAACTTTTATTGCATATGTTAACTATATGTTTTTATCGCCTGTTTAAATTCCTATTATTAGGTATGATTACTACATAATTATGTTTGAGGAAAACACAGTGAAAAAAGTGATGTTAATTGCGCTTTTAACTACGCTATTAAGCCCAATAGTGGCAGCTAATAATATAAGTCCGCATGATGTTGGTATAACTAACGAAGAACGTATTTTATATTGGCTTAAAAAAAGAGACCAAATATCCTCAAGTGAGTTAGATAGTTCATTTAAGTCATATATGAGTAATAAAGAAGCTGCCAGTCACTCAATTAAAAATGGCTTTAGGCAATTTAAATCCTCCTCTAACGTTTTTTCAAACACAAATAAACAGCAGGTTGCTTTTTCAACGTCACTAGTGCCAGATCAAAGTGTTAATGATGTAAAAGTGTTAGCTATCTTAATTGATTTTCCTGATCTAAAACATGACGACAATCAGCTTGTAGAGCAAGACACCGACATGTTTTACGCTGAATATTCAACTGAGCACTATCAGCAAATGCTTTTTAATACTCAAGGTTATACGGGCCCTGATGGACAAAGCTTAAAAACGGCTGCTGATTATTATAAAGTGGCTTCGGGGAACAGCTTAAACTTTAACGGACAGGTATATGGCTGGGTAACCGCTGATAGCAATGCAAAAATATATGGTGAGCGCCAAGGCAGTACACGGGATATAAATGCACCCGCTTTAATTAAAGAGGCTGTGGAGAAGGCGGTTGCAAAGTTTAATATTAATTTAGCGGATTATGATTTAACCGATTTAGATGATATTGATGGCGACGGTATTGTTAATGAACCTAATGGCATCATTGACCATGTAATGATTTTTCATTCAAGTATTGGTGAGGAAGCAGGTGGCGGTTACCTAAGCACCGATGCTATTTGGTCGCACCGCTACTATGTGTTTGATGAAAATAGCGGGCCGAGCGAGATTGCAGGCAGCAATATTAAGCTCTTTGGTTATACCATTAACCCTATTGATGCAGGGATTGGTGTGGTAGTGCATGAGTTTGGACATGACTTAGGATTATTGGATGAATACGACTTGCAATCTAACACGGTAGGTGAACCCGTCGCGTCTTGGTCAGTTATGTCGACAGGAAGTTGGGCTGGTTCGCCAAGAGGCTCAGAGCCGGTTATGTTTAGTCCTTATGCGCTTGAGTATTTACAAAAACGATACCGGGGTAACTGGGTTAACCAGCTTACGCTTGATATGGATGAGATAGAGGCTAACTCACAGCAAACATTAATTAATACTGCGAGTATTTCACAACTGCAAAATCAAATAAAAATAACACTGCCACCAAGGCTCGAAAAATTTAGGGCTCCAGTAGAAGGTGATTTTCAATACTATTCAAATACGGGCGACAATATTAGCAACAGCTTAGCGAATACAATAGCGCTACCAAGCACAACTGAGACACTTACTTTAAGCTTTATTGCTTATTACAGTATTGAGCGCGATTACGATTTAGTTCAAGTAAAAGTAAATGGCGAGCCAATCGCGAGTAATTATACGCAAGCGCTTAATCCATACTACGGTGATATTGGCCCATATATCTCAGGTGATTCATTTCTTAATAGTGATGCTAAGCAACCTAACGGCTATTTAACCCATAAATTTGATTTATCAGCTTATGCTGGGCAAACAATTGATTTAAAAATTGAATACATAACAGATGCGAACACACATTATTATGGTTTTGTTGTTGATGATATGCGCATTGAGCAAAGTGATACTTTAATTTGGCAAAATAATGCACAAGATCAAGTTAACACTGAGTTTAATGGCTTTGAAAAAATTGGTAATTACACATATGCATCACCATCACATTACTATTTACAATTGCGTTCATACACAGACGTTGACAGTAGCTTACAAGCAGAGCAGTACTCACCGGGGTTATTATTGTGGTACAGCAATGAATCTCAAGCAGATAATAATACTACCGAGCATCCAGGCAGTGGTTTTGCATTAGTGGTAGATGCCGATCAGCGCTCAATAAATAAAGGCAGTACGCAAACTCCGGCTGCTTCAGCAATTCAAATACGTGATGCTGCTTTTAGTCTATACCAACAAAGGGCAGGGTTAGGTGATGATGATTTATCAGCTATCACCCAGTTCACTGATAAAAACGATTATAGCTTTTCAGCGCAAAAACCATCGGGTGTTATGCTTCCACAGGTTGGTTTTGGGTTTAATATTATAAATCAGTCAGCTGATAGTGAAGACATAGAAGTAGAGCTTAATTACGATGTCACTAAGGGTATTAATTTTACCAAAACAGGTTTAACCGTTAATTTTAATGTAGAAGGTTTTGCACTCACGCCTTCGGATACATTTACGTGGAATTTTGATGATGGTAGCTCAAGCATAGAGTTAACCCCTACTCATGAATACCAAGACTATGGCACTTACAACGTTGAGTTTATGGCAAGTAATGGTACTTCAGATCAAGTAGCTGTAGTTCAAGTTACACTAGCTGAACCATTATCTGTAAATGAAATTGAATATGAAATAAACCAAGGAACTTTAACAGCTGAGGCTTCGCTTACAGGTGGGGTCGCACCGTATACTTATAATTGGCAGCTAGGGGATGGAAGTACTTTAACGACGCAATCGCTTACTTATAATTATTTATACTCTGGTGATTACCAAGTAACGCTTACAGTGACGGATAACGAAGGCACGGAGCAAACTAAAGCGATTGATGTAACTGCAACTGTTCCGCTTAGCATAAACGCAAACGCTACCGTTAGTGATTTAAGCGCACAATTTAATGCCCAAGTAACCGGCGGCTTTAATAGTTATACTTACAGTTGGGATTTTGGTGATGGCAGTGCGTTATCAAATTTACAAAACCCAATACATACTTATCAAACTGACGGGACATACAACGTAACGTTGAATGTTACTGATACTCAAACCAATGATACTTTTACTAAAGAGTTATCTGCTACTGTGCAAAAACAACAAAGTAGTTCGGGGTCAAGTGGCGGATCACTTTCAGGTTTATTAGGATTACTACTTTTGGGCTTATTTAGGTTTAATACTAACTTGCATAAATACACTAGGTTAGTATAAACGTAGTTAGCAAACATAAAAAAGCCCGCTAAATTAGCGGGCTTTTTAAATTAATAACAAATATTAATTATAAACGGTCAATTACTGATTGAGTGAAATCAGTTGTACCGTGGCTGCCACCTAAATCGCGAGTTGTACGGTCGCCTGATTTAATTACATCAGCAACAGCACTACGAATACGCTCTGCTGTATCGCCCATATTTAAATGCTCAAGCATTTGAATAGATGCTAAAATTACAGATGTTGGGTTAGCTAGATTTTTGCCTGCAATATCAGGCGCGCTACCATGTACAGCTTCAAAAATTGCTGCGTCTTCACCAATGTTAGCACCAGGTGCCATACCTAAACCGCCAACTAAACCAGCACAAAGGTCAGATAAAATATCACCAAATAAGTTAGTCGTAACAATTACGTCAAACTCTTCAGGTGTCATTACCAGCTTCATACATGTTGCATCAACAATCATTTCATTTGATTCAATTTGTGGGTAACGCTCTGCTACTTCACGTGCTACTTTTAAAAACAAACCAGATGTTGATTTTAAAATGTTAGCTTTATGAACGGCAGTTACTTTTTTACGACCTTCGCGTACCGCTAGCTCGTATGCAAAAGTTACGATTTTTTCTGCGCCTTCACGCGTAATTATCGATTTTGCTTGTGCTTCATTTCCGTCTTCACTTACTACTTGGCCAGCACCTGAGTACATACCTTGGGTGTTTTCACGAATAGTAATGATATCAATATCGTCGTAACGCGCTTTAGTACCAACAAATGATTTAACTGGGCGTACGTTAGCGTATAAACCAAATTGCTTACGAAGCGTTACGTTAATAGACGTAAAACCTTCACCTACAGGCGTAGTTAAAGGACCTTTTAATGTGATTTTATTTCTAGCAATGGTATCAACCGTTTCTTGCGGAAGTAACTCACCTGTTTTTTCAAGTGCTGCAAGGCCTGCATCAACAAATTCATAATCAAAGTCGCAACCTGCGGCTTTTAATATTTCAAGTGCTGAGTCGATAATGCTCGGACCGATGCCGTCGCCTTTGATCACTGTGATGGTTTGTTTGGCCATTGACTTTTCCTTTAAAGATTTTGATTTGCACATAAATTATTACTCTGAGAGAGTAACAGCTTGTTAGGTCATTTATGTGAATGGGATTGAAAATTGTAAGGGCGCATTTATACCAACTTATCGCCCATTTTGCCAGTTTATACTACAAATACTGGGTATAAATTGTATTTATAATGGAAATAAAAAGACTAAATAACCTGAACACAGATATAAGATATTTACTAACATATTGAACCATAATGATATTTAAAATTATTTTTCTAGCCAGAGATTTTCAATGAAAAAAGGCGAATTTGCGCGTCATTAGCTTGCTTATTGCAAGTAGATTAAACGCAGTTAGCGTCAGGTTTAATCCCTCAAATTGATTAAGTATTATTACGGATTGGTATTAAATAGTATTAGATAAGGCAAGCTCTTGGAGCTGTTCATTAAATAAGTGATGGTTTTCCCATTTTTGAGTAGTTAATTGCTGATCTAATATTTGCTGTTGCCAAGTGCTTAGCTTTAGCTGCGGTTTAAATACGGTTTGTGTAAGCGCCTTTATTGCTACCCATAGTTTACTGCGTTCGTTGAGCTGCTTTTTTGGAAGATGTTCAGCTTCCAATAATGCGATTGCCCAAGGGTTATCACTTAATAGTAATGTAAGTTGTGCTTTTAGCTGCTCAGTTTCTAATGAACTAACACCAAAAAAGGCACTAATAGGCGTATTCAATGTGGTGTTAGGTGTTTCATCAATCATTATTTTTCTAGATATATGTGTACTGCATTGTGTTAATAAAAAATAAGCATAGCCATAGAGAGGAAGTGCGATATGTTCAAATTGAATCATTTTATTTTTACTAACCAATAGAGCAATAATTTCTACTATGCACTCTAGTCGCGTTAAAACAAATTGTTGTAAAGGGTGAGGAGTTACCTTAACCAGTTGCTCAAATATAACTCGCTGAATAATTGCAGGGGCGTTAAAATAACCAACCATAGATAGACTATGTTTCAAACTTTTAGCCGCTTGATGTTCATTATTATAAGGTTTTACAGCCTCACATAGATTTTCTATTACATTAGGATAAGGCGCCATAATTTGGCTTAACGCTTTGTAGCTGTATTCATGCTGCAACTTAAGACGACTAATTAACTCTATCAAAGCTAGCGACCCATTATTTAGTATATTGGCAGTGGAAGTTATATGCTCACTGTCCCATACACTAATTTGGATACGTGAATCATTTGATTGCCACTGGATAGCGTTGCTGTTTAGCAATGCCTTGACTCTATACCACGCTATTTTATTTTTATTCTCGACGTTTATTAGTATATGACGCTGCTGATTGTCGCTGGCCAAATACACCATTAATTGATCATTATATATAACTCGGCTACCCGGTAATAATGGGCCTATATGTGCGATTAAAAATTTTATTAGCTGTTGCGCAAATAGGTTAGGTGTACGTATATATAAATCGCCAAGAGCTTTAAAAAGACTAATATGTTGTTTAGGAGGGCTATAAGTAATGTTCATTGCAATTATATTAGCGATAGCAACAAGCGTAATGCCACCATCATAAAGCATTATTTTTGGTGTAGTGACTAATGCTTGCTTGTACTTAGTTAGTTTTGCAAGAACTTGCGTTATTGGTTTTGCTGAATCACCGCCAGTTAAGATTATTTTAGCGGTGAGCTGGTGGCGTAATTGCCATATTCTTTTATCACTATCACTAAACTTTAACTGTTTGGAAAGCTTGTTTAGTTGCTCACCCACACATAAGTGATCAACAAGTGCAGCACAGATATATAATTCACTAAGCTGATTATTGTATTGCTGGCTTTTACACAAAGCAGCGGTTAAAACACATTGATTGATAACCAAATTAACAGAATAACTATATTTAGGGTTAAATACAGCACACCTAGCTTGTAAAGCTACAGGGTATTGCTCATATAATTCTCTGTATTGCTCAGAAAGTTTACATACTGCAGGGTAGACTGTCTGCCATTGTTTTTTTACATTATATAAAGTTAAAAATAGTTTTGTATTTTCAAGTAATTGGTTTAGTTTGACAGAAATAGGCTCATTCATTATGCCTTCACCTAGTTTTAATCCTGATATTTTTTATAAGCACTAGGCCCCCACAAAATAAGTTGACCATTTTTAAATAACAGTCCGGTACATTCATCTATGGTTGTTATGCCATCGGACGTTTTATGTTGCGTGCGATAAAAAATGATTTGAAGTACTTCATCACTATTGCGTTTTGCAAAAGTAAGATCTGGGCTGCCTAAGTAGTCAAGTACACTATTAATAGTAGTAGGCTGCTCTAGTGAAAGCTTTTCGATATAACGTTTATTAAATGCTTCGCGGTCTTGCCAAATCATCGCTTGGGGGTCATCTTTATAAAAAGTGATCACCAATGTTGCTATTAGCGCATATAGCCCTAAACCTAGAATTAAATACCTAAAAAACTTTTTCAACATTATTTACTCTGGTCACAGAATCTAATAATAGTATACGTATTGTAATTAGCACACGCTATAAACATGCGACTAACTAAGCCTTAATTGCTTTAAACTAAAACCCAAGTTTATATCCGTGCGTAAACTAACCAGTTGTTTTGAGATTACATACATATCCATATTTGCTTCTAGCTTTTTATGAATACTTGGGCTTAGTAATTTATCTTCTAGCGCTTGCTCAACAGTATTATAATTATTAATAAGTTGTTGAGCCGACTTTATCCCTATGCCTTTTACGCCTGGAATATCATTGGTTTTATCACCAGCGAGTGCCCAAAAGTCTACTAACCTACTTTGTTGAACTCCAAAACGTTCTTTTATACTGTGCTCATCAAGATATTGCTTTTTAAAGTAATCATAAATAGTTATGTATTGACCTAAATGAGGTAAGAAACCTTTGTCAGTAGATACAATTGTGTTGCTTACATTATTCGTTGCAGCTTTGCACGCAAGGGTGGTAATAATGTCGTCAGCTTCGTCATTAATCGGTTCAAATACTACAATACCTGTTTCTTCAATGGCTGTTTTGAAATGTATTAATGCATCTTTCAAAATTTGTGGCATTGGCGAGCGTGAATGTTTGTAATTTTTATAGAAATGGTAACGCCAACTTCTGTCACCATCAAACACAGCAATAGCATGCGTGGCGTTGGTAGTGTTTAGTAGTTTTTTGCATGCATGAGCTACTCTAGCACAACATGCTTCGATCATTTGATCATCACTGTGGTGTTTTTGGTTTACGTCAACCGCGTAAATGCGCCTAATTAGATTAAGCGCATCTATAAGAAGTAAATGTGGTTTCAAATTATTAAACTCATGCTTTTATTTCATAACATGGAGTGTACTTACTACCAGGGAGTTTCATACGTCCTTGGTCAACAAATGCCTGAAGCAGTTTATCCATATCTTTCATCAAAGCGGGTTCACCGCTTAAAATATAACGGCCATTTTGTTTAATCGCTTTTATACCTTCGTCTTTTACATTGCCGGCAACAATTCCTGAAAATGCTCGTCGTAAATTAGCTGCTAATAACTGTTTTGGTTGATTAAGGTGTAAATCAAGACCAGCCATATTTTCATGGGTTGGTGCAAAAGGTTGCTGAAAATCGTTATCAATCTTTAGCGTCCAGTTAAAGTAATACGCATCACCTTCGCTTTTACGATAATTGCGTACATCAGTCATTGCTGACTTTAATGTTTGTCCAACTAATTTAGGGTCATCAATAATTACTTCAAATTTGTTGAGCGCTTCTTTACCTAATGTCATTTCAACAAATTCGCACAGTTCTTTAAAATAAGCTTCGCTTTCTTTTGGGCCCGTTAAAATCACAGGCATGCATTGTTTTGCGTTGTCAGGATGTAACAATATACCTAATAAATACAAAAGCTCTTCTGCGGTGCCAGCTCCACCAGGAAAAATAATTATAGCGTGAGCGGTGCGTATAAATGCCTCTAAACGCTTTTCTATATCAGGTAAAATTACCAGCTCATTTACAATTGGGTTCGGTGGTTCAGCAGCAATAATACTTGGTTCAGTCAAGCCTAAGTAACGATTATCTTTAATGCGTTGTTTCGCGTGGCCAATGGTGGCTCCTTTCATAGGGCCTTTCATTGCGCCAGGTCCACAGCCTGTGCAAATATTTAAACCGCGTAAGCCTAATTCGTATCCCACTTGCTTAGTATATTTGTATTCTACTTCATTAATAGAATGTCCGCCCCAACAAACTACCATGCTAGGCTCGCTATTTACGCGCAATGCATCGGCATTTCTTAGCATGTCAAACACCATATGAGTAATGGCTTTTTGTTCTTTAAGATTTTTTTCGTATTTTTGACATATAAATAAAATATCGCGGATAACAGAGAAAATATGTTCGTGAATACCGGTGATGATCTCACCATCTACAAAAGCAGTTAAGGGTGGATTTTCAAGCTCAATTTTAATCCCGCGTTCACGGCTCAATAGGCGTATATCAAAATCTTGATACTTATCATAAATTTCGTTGCTGGCGTCCGTATGACTCCCTACGTTTAGCACAGCAAGTGCACAATTTCTAAATAGTTTATAGCGCTCGCTAGTGGATGATTGCTCTAATAAATCAACTTCTAGTTGTGACAATAAATCTAAAACCCCAGTTGGGTTTAATTGTATTAGCATCGGCGTTCTCCTTACTATTCTTTTATGTAAATTACCACTTCGTGATATCTTTTATTTAAAATAAAAATATCACATTATTTACTTATACAAAGACGATCCCGACCTGTATTTTTCGCTTCATAAAGAGCATCATCTGCTCGGTCAAAAGCGATTATAGGTGTATCGCCTTTCTTTAACTGAGTAACACCTAGAGAAATAGTTATTTCAATTTGTTTATCTTTAAATTTAAAAGGAATACTTTTAATTATCTTCCTCAGTTTATCAAGAGGGGCCGTAGCATTTATGAGCGAAGTACTAGGCATAAGTAAAACAAACTCTTCACCGCCATAACGGGCAATAAAATCTGATTTTCTAACAGATTTTTGTAGTGCTTTGGCTATAACTTGTAGTGTTATATCCCCAGCAGTATGACCAAATCTATCATTAATGGATTTAAAATGGTCAACATCAATCACCGCAAGAGTGACATCCGATGACTGAACATTAAATAGGTGTATTTCATGGTTGTAACGTTCATCAAATGCAGCACGATTAGGCAGTTTTGTTAAACTATCCAATAGACTTTTAAAACGTTGTTCGTTTAAGCGTTTTTTATATTTTGTTAGTTTGCTTTCAAGGCTACCAATACGACCATTAATTTCATCAAAGCTAGAAACCAGCATTTCTCTGTCAGTGCGTTCAAGTTTTTCTTTTGCAATAAAGTCTTTACTAAGCGATTTTAATTCGTTATCAACCAACTCTTTTAAAGATGATATAGAAGTTGCATTTTGTGTTTGCACATTAAGATTTTTAATTTTACTTTCAATGTTTTTATTTAAAATATCAAACTCAACTCCCATCGATTTTGAGTGTTTACTTGTTGATACAATCGAATGATGTAAATCTTCAAGTGTTTGGTTTAAAGAAGATAAAAAGCTTTGTGCCGATTTACGCTCTTTATTAATATTCTTTACAATAACACTAATTATATTAATAGAAGCCTTTAACAGTGCATCTAACGTGTCGCTTTCTGTAATACAATTTTTTATGTATTTAATTTCTTCAGTTGCTTCGTCTTCCAACACTAATTCGTTAGCTAATTTTAGTAATTCTTGTGCAAGCTCAGGTGTTGCAGTACATTCATCGTCAGACGCAGGTTCTAGTTTGAGACTTAATGTTTGATGATAAAAAGAAATTAGTTGGTCAAGTAAAGGTATAAAATCATGGGTAGAGTGCACTTGATTAATTTCGTGATCTAATAAATGGCGAAGTGTTCTACGTGTATCCTCTGGTAACCCTTTTGTTTTTTGCAGTTGTTTACCAGCATTCTGTACGCTGCTATACAAATCTCGTTGTTGGGAGAGTTGCACTGATTCTTGGTTTTTTAATAAAACAATTGTTTCACTTATCAATGGCGATAGATCTTCAAAGCTGACACCTTTAATGAGTGCAGCCCTGAACTTAGCAAGCCTATTGTCTAATTCAGTATCAAGGCCTTTACAACTCAATGATAATTTAGCTGAGAAATCAGAAAGAGTGTCCACCTGATATTTACGCGCGTCTTCAACAGCCATTCGGGCGTCAATTGCTTGTTTTAGTTTCTTATCTGTAGCGTTAGATTTATCAGACACCTAAGCTTACCGCCATCGTATTAGTTATATTATCTTCAGTTTACAACAAATTTTTGTTATGTGTAGTTATCTAACTAAAAACTTAGTAATTTTAGTAAGCTAATGCGTATAAACTCATGTACAAGACTCTTTATCGTATTTAATTCACATTTAAATCCGAGCTTGTTAATCTAGCTAATAATTAAGTTTCTATTAAGAGTTTTTATGAAAAAGTTATTAGCTTTATCGATTGTAGCTGCATGTTCTACTTCAGCTTTTGCTGATGTAAATTACGAATTAAAAATATCTGAACCACAGCATCATTTGGGTAATGTAAGTGTTGAATTTCCAAAATCAGCACAATCTCATATCGATGTAAAACTTCCTGCTTGGCGTACCGGGCGATACGAAATTTTAAACTTAGCCAATGGCGTACGTTACTTCAATGCAAAAGATGAAGATGGCAAAGAGTTAACGTGGGAAAAAATTGACCATAGTACATGGCGTGTACATCTTAATAAGCCAACAGAAGTTAATGTTGATTATCAAGTGTATGCAAATGAACTAGGCAAACGCGCCCGTCATATTGACGACAGCCATGCATTTATTGATGCATCAGGCTTTTTTATGTTTAGCGAGTCGTTTCGTCAAGAGCCAGTAACAGTCAATTTAGATATACCTAAAAAATGGCGTTCTGTATCAGGTATGGATAATTTAGAGGGTAAAAATTCATTCAAAGCAGCTAACTACGATGTGCTTGTTGATTCGCCAATAGAAACAGGTATAAATCAATTACACACATTTGAAGTAGATGACCGCGAATATGACTTAGTTGTATGGGGCGATGGTAACTACGATGTAGATTTAATGCTTACAGATCTGAAAAAGCTAGTAGCGACAGGTAATGTAATTTGGGATGGCTATCCGTATGAACGTTATGTATTTATGGTACATGCAACGTCGGGAGCGGGTGGTGCAACTGAGCATTTAAACTCTACTATTATACAACGCCCACGCGATCGATTTGGTAGCCGAGAAGATTACTTAGGTTTTATAAGCACAGCCGCACACGAATTTATTCATACATGGAATGTAAAAGCATACCGCCCACAGGGGTTAGTGCCGTACGATTACACGAATATGAATTACTCTAAACTACTTTGGATCGCAGAAGGTTCAACAAGTTACTTTGAAGATCATTTATTAGTGCGCTCAGGCATTCAAACAACAGATGAATTTTTTAAAGTAATGAGTAAAACAATCAACCGTCATTTACAAACACCGGGCCGTGAAGTGCAAAGCGCAAGTGAAACAAGTTTTGATAAATGGATTAATCAAGGTGGCGATCACGCACGTAACTACAGCACCAATATATATTCAGAAGGTTCGTTACTTTCACTTGCTTTAGATATCGACTTACTAGAAAAAAGCCAAGGTAAAATAAGCTACCGCGATGTGCACAAAGCACTTTATAACAATCATAAAATGCCAGCAGGGTTTACAGACGTAGATGTGCTTAACATTTTAAAAGATTTAACAGGGCGTGATTACTCAAGCTGGTGGCAAAAAAATGTAGAATCGCCTGCAAGTATCAACTTTGATGAGTTACTTGCTAAAGTGGGCTTAAAATATGAACGACCAGAAAAAGCAAAAGCGCTTGCGAGTATTGACGCCACCGCTAAAAATACCGGTGAGTTACTAACACTAAGTTACGTTCGTCGTGGCGGAAGTGCATGGGAAGCGGGTTTAACTACCGATGATAAAATTGTTGCTATAAATAAGCATCATGTAGGTAAAGATTTAAAAACGAGCCTAGAAACATTTAAAGCAGGCGAGAAAGTAACCGTTGACTATATTCGTCGCGATGCTCTTGATAGCTTAACATTAGTATTATCAGAAGATTTTGATAAACCTAAAAAAGTGGTTGCTAATAAAGACGCTACGCTTGAACAAAAAGCGCTATTTAAAGCGTGGATAGGTGTAGAACACCCTGCAGAAGTAAAAAAAGACTAAAAGTGATTTATACCAACCTGCATAAATACTTGAACAATTTAACGAATTAAATTTCACTATAACGTCGTTAAAAATTTTTTATTTAGAACAACTAGATACAAAAATTTTTGCCTAGTTCTGGCGTGATTTTCTTAACGTTAAATAGACTTCATATATAAGCAGATTGGTATTAAATCTAGTTTAAATACATTAATTTAAAGTAAGGGAGTGTGTGCTCCCTTTACTTTGTCATTTATCCATCTTAGTAATGGCTCAATTATTTAACAAGTAGATTGGTTAGTATCGAACAAACAATAAAAAGGATTCTATAATACGTTTAAAACCTCTTGTGTCTACATTAGCAGCCACATTTGCACTATCACTTTCAAGTAACGCCATTGCCGACGAAGGCATGTGGCAACCTCATCAACTTCCAGAGTTAGAATCAATTTTAAAAGCTAAAGGGCTTGAAATTGATGTTGAATCTATTTCTAAATTAACCGAATTCCCAATGAATGCGGTAATTAGCTTGGGTGGCTGTACAGCGACGTTGATAACGTATTTAAAGTACAAAATGGGTTTGATAAAGCAAGCCAAAGCGCGTTACTTGATAGCATGTATGAGCAGTCAAGACTTGATAATGCCACTGTTCGCACTTCATTATTTGAGCAATCATTTAGCCAGCTAAATCAAAGCCAAGACCCATTTGTGCAGTACGCTAAAGCAATATTTAAAGTAATGAAAGCAGAGGAAGATAAATCAAAAGCACTTGCAGGTAAATTACAAGCAGCTCGCCCAGAGCTAATGAGCGCAATCATTGCGTTTAACAAAGCTAAAAACAAACCTGTATACGCCGATGCCAACAGCACACTACGTGTAACCTATGGCACCGTAGGCGGCTACTCACCTCAAGATGGTTTGGTAGCAACACCCTTTACATCGCTTGAAGGGTTACTCGCTAAAAACACCGATGTTGACCCATTTAATGCACCTAAAAAGTTGCAAGAGCAAATTAAAGCCAAGCTTTACGGTGATTACACGGGCGGCATGAATACAGTACCCGTTAACTTTTTATCAAATGTAGACACTACCGGTGGTACAGGGCGGGATCACACTTTGTAAATAAACAAATTTTATGATCTAATACCATAAATTTAATCACCTTAAACTTATTATGTCACTCTTCTCCCATTTAGAACTCGTCAAAGATAATCGTTCACATATAAATCAACACCATAACTTAGTTGATGTGCTTTTTCTTATTATTACTGCCGTTACATCAGGGTGTGAAAACTGGCAAGATATTGAAGTCTATGGCGAAAGTAAGCTTAATTGGTTAAGAGGATTTCGTTCTTTCAAAAATGGCATACCCACTCGACATAGTATTGCTCGGATTTTTAGAACCGTTGATACTGACTCATTACTACTCGCGATGTATAGCTGGGTCAATCAAAACCGCGTTAAATCAGCGCATCCTGTCATTGCCTTCGATGGCAAAACTATTCGCGGAGCAAGTAAACACATTGCTGATAAATTACACCTCGTCTCAGCATTTGATTGTGAGGCAGGTCTCACATTATTCCACCAAACAGTTGGCAGTAAGACGAATGAAATACCGGCAGTTCGGGATTTATTGAAAATACTCGATATCAATAACACCGTCATTACACTTGATGCTTTGCACTGCCAAAAAGAAACGCTAAAACAGCTAATTAGCAGACATGCAGATTATCTAGTGCAAGCAAAGGGTAATCAAAAGAAACTTTATAGCGCGATTCAAGATGCATTTACACACCAGTATGAATCTGAAAACTCAGAGATACTTAGTCATGTAACACAAGATGCAGGGCATGGGCGAAAAGAAGTACGCACGATAGATTGTCTTGATGCGCGTTTATTACCGAGTGAAATTAAAGAGAGCTGGCCATCAGTTAGGACAATCGTTGCGGTGCAGCGAGAGCGAACGAAGGGTAATAGAACGAGTATTGACACACATTACTACCTAACATCGTTGACAGACAATATATTGATAAGTAAAGCAATAAGACAACATTGGCTGATAGAAAATCAGCAACACTGGATACTGGATGTCGTATTTAAAGAAGATGCCTGTCAAATAAATGAGCCATTAAGTGCGCAACATATGGCACTATTTAGACGCGTCGTTAGGAACATGATAAAGCAGCATACGAAAAGCAAGGGGTCAATAAGAAGTAAGTGTGTAAGAGCTTGTTATGATGATGCTTTTAGAGAAGAACTTCTTTTTGGTTAACATTTTTAACAAAGTATGCTCGCGCCCTGACCGGTGGTAACTCAGGTTCGCCAACACTTAACGGTAAAGCAGAGCTTGTAGGCTTACTGTTCGACGGTGTTTACGAAAGTATTATTGGTGACTGGGATTACAACCCTGAGCTTAATCGCTCAATCCACGTTGATTCACGCTACATGTTGTGGGTAATGGATAAAGTAGATAATGCACAAAACTTGTTAGACGAAATGACAATCGTAAAATAAGTAATTAGTGAGATAAGAGAAGGGCGCTTACCGTAAAGGAAGCGCCTTTTTTTGTTAGGACGGGATTAAAACCGATTAATAAATTTTTTCTTCTTTATACAGGAGTTTAACTCGCACAAATATAGTAAAACCGTAAAGCGTGGCATAAAGCCCCGCCTACAAATATAACGCCAGCCCTGTAGGCGGGAGTTTACCGCGCGCAAAGATAGGAAAACCGCAAAAGCGCGGCATAAAGCCCCGCCTACAATATAACGCCAGCCCTGTAGGCGGGAGTTTACCTCGCGCAAATAATGCTAAGCACTCTTCTCTTCATCGCGAAGTGTTAAAACTTCGAAGCCCGTTTCTGTTACTAGAACGGTATGTTCCCATTGAGCAGAAAGTTTCTTGTCTTTTGTTACGACTGTCCATCCATCTTTTTTAGTTTTTACTTTCTTGGAGCCTTGGTTGATCATAGGCTCTATAGTAAAGGTCATACCTGCTTCAAGTACCAACCCTGTATGAGGTTTACCATAGTGCAAAACTTGCGGCTCTTCATGCATTTCTTTACCAATACCATGACCGCAATATTCACGTACTACACTATACCCAGAAGATTCAGCGTGCTTTTGAATAGCATAACCAATATCACCAAGCGTTGCTTTTGGCTTTACCACCTTAATACCTTCCCACATAGCATCATAAGTCGTTTTAACCAAACTTTTGGCTTCTGAGCTTGTCGCTGCAAAAGTATACATTTTACTTGAATCACTGATATAACCATTTTTCTCTAAGGTAATATCAATATTTAAAATATCTTTGTTTTTTAATTTATAAATATTATTGGGTACACCATGGCACACTACGTCATTAACAGATGAGTTCAATGAATACCGATAGCCATATTGGCCTTTACTGGCAGGACGAGCATGTAACACATTGGTAATATAGCTTTCTACTTTAGTGTCTATATCTAACGTAGTTATGCCCTCGCAAATAAAATCATCAAGCATTTTAAATACCTGAGCTAAAAGCTTACCTGATTCTCTCATGAGCTCAATTTCTGCATCAGTCTTTATTGTTACTTTACTCATGCAAAAGCTCCTGAATAGTAAGCTTTTCTTTTATAAGTTGTTTTTTAATTATTTCTTGGTAAGTGAGTGTTGGGTTTAATTCAGCAAGCATGCCTATTTTAATCCAAAACTCTGCTTGTGAATTGATAGATCTGGACATGATATTACTCGATTTTCTAATTTCTTCATGCAGCCCGTCTGATATTTTTACTATTCCCATTATATATACCGTATATGATTTATATACACATCGTATGCATTGAGGGTTGTGATGTCAACATAGACGTTTTACAGTATGTTTTTGCTCACTACCCTTTGTGTTTATATTTAATTATACGGCTAGCACTTTTAAACTGTATTTTTAGGTTAATAAATTTAATGATTATAGTATGCCTGTAGGCAGGAGTTTACTTCGCTCAAAATAATGATTGTTAACTTTTTATTAAATGATGACCCAACAGGTGGTAACTCAGGTTCGCCAACACTTAACGGTAAAGTAGAGCTTAATCGCTCAATCCACGTTGATTCACGCTACATGCTGTGGGTAATTGATAAAGTAGATAATGCACAAAACTTGTTAGACGAAATGACAATCGTAAAATAAGTAATTAGTGAGATAAGAGAAGGGCGCTTACCGTAAAGGAAGCGCCTTTTTTGTTAGGGCTGGATTAAAACCGATTAATAAATTTTTCTTCTTTATACAGGAGTTTAACTCGCACAAATATAGTAAAACCGTAAAGCGCGGCATAAAGCACTGCCCACCAATATAACGTCAGCCCTGTAGGCTGGAGTTTAACTCGCACAAATATAGTAAAACCGTAAAGCGCGGCATAAAGCCCCGCCCACCAATATAACGTCAGCCCTGCAGGTGGGAGTTTACCTCGCGCGCAGTAAAGCAGAAACGCAAAAACTCGGTATAAAGCAGCGGCTACGAGGGCGTTCAAAATTCTGTGTCATCCTAATTCTTTTGTTTGGCATTCTATCTAAAATAACTGAAAATCTAAGTTAAGATTTTCCATGACTCTTAGCGAGAGACTGCCGCTGAAATACAAGCTGTCTTTCGCCAATGTTATAAGTCATGATGCCGCAATTTCTAACAGATGCTTATAGATAGATGTCCTATGTTCACATTGAGTTTTTAGTCTTGCAATCCATGCATCCAACTGTTTTGTAGGTTGAGTTTTAAAGTTTACCTCAATATGTAAGTTCGAAAGAGGCTGATTAAATATTAGAAATAGGTTTACTTTTTTGAGTAACTCTTCATCTAAGATATAAAGCTCATCAAAATAATTACGATAAGCTTCTGCAAGTAGTCTATGCTGGTCATCCAGCGATCTAAATTGAGATGTCACCCCATCGGTCAGAAATTCTGATCTTTTCAACGTGCCATCTTTTACAAATCTTTCTTTTTTATCAAGCAGAATGTTTAGCTCTACTGTGGCTTTGATACATTGATTGTTTTGTTCTTTGACTTTTTCGAGAACTTCGATTGCTAATTTGAATTTTATTTTAAAGCGCTCTGCCTTTTTCCAACTTTGTAATCCTATACAGGCGACGATTAATGTAGATAAGGGAAATAATACTTCACATAGAAGCTTTAAGTTTGCAAGTATATTTGTCGCTGACCAAATACTGTTACCAAGAAAAAAACGGTAATCAATACCAGCATGTAAGAAAGGGTGATTTGCCAGTTTTTGTCATTTTTACTACCAAGTGCGTCATGATGTATTAGGGTCTGTTGATCTTTGCGGATTAAAATTTGTTCAAACTAGGGGCTATTTAATCGCGGCGCGAGGTTTGTAACCTAGTGGGCTAAGTAAAAACCGAGCAACAAAGAGTAAATAGCCCCTAGAAAGAACCCTTTGGGCAGCGCCTGTTTGGCATTAATGCTACGTTATCGCCCATTTATGGGGAATAACCACACTACATAGGCTCTGCCTTGCCTAAATACCAAACAGACTGCTGCAAATTTAACCTTGAAAGATCAACAGACCCTAGTCTCTTGTCAAAATAAATTTGGCTATAAGCCACTAAGTTACTTTATACATTTTTTCATTGAGCTAAGATTCTTTACTCAATGCGAATAAATGGATTCACATCTTGCATTTTGCACACTGCTGCGTGCTTTCGCCCGCTAATCACCGCCTTTAACTTAAATCAAACCACCTCAACACCCTTTAATATATTTCATGTGCATTTTATAACCAAGAAGTGCTAGGTTAGTGGTAAATTAATTGAAGGGAATAATTATGAAATTAGAGTCATTAGCACTGCACCACGGTTACGAATCTGAGGCTACGACCAAATCGGCAGCCGTGCCTATTTATCACACTTCTTCTTATACATTTGATAACACGCAGCATGGCGCTGATTTATTCGATTTAAAAGTACCTGGAAATATTTACACCCGCATAATGAACCCAACCAATGCTGTACTTGAACAACGTATTGCCGCGATGGAAGGGGGTATTGGTGGGCTGGCTGTTGCCTCTGGGATGGCTGCTATTACGTATGCTATTCAATGTTTGTGTGAAGTCGGTACTAATATTGTGAGCATCAGCCAAGTATATGGTGGCACGTATAACCTATTTTCTCATACCTTACCTCGGCAAGGTATTGAAGCGCGCATGATTAAGGCCGATGACTTTACCGCGTTCGAGAATGCAATTGACGACAACACTCGCGCTGTTTTTTGTGAATCTATTGGTAACCCGGCAGGTAATATTGTTGATATTGAACGTTTAGCACGTATTGCACACAGCAAAGGTGTGCCGCTTATTGTTGATAATACCGTGGCTACGCCGTATTTATGCCGCCCATTTGAGCTGGGCGCCGACATAGTGGTTCACTCACTTACAAAGTATATAAACGGGCACGGTACTGCCATTGGCGGCATGATTGTCGACTCAGGTAAATTTGATTGGAAAGCGAATGCCACGCGCTTTACAATGATGAACGAGCCCGATCCGTCGTATCACAATGTGGTTTATACCGAAGCTTTTGCTGAAGCTGCATTTATTGGACGTTGTAGAGTAGTGCCACTTAGAAATACCGGCGCAGCGCTTGCCCCTAAAAACGCATCTGACATTTTAATCGGCCTTGAAACCTTAGGCTTAAGAATGGATCGCCACTGCGAAAATGCACAGCACCTGGCTGAGTATTTAGAAAATCATCCAAAAGTGCTTTGGGTTAATTACGCAGGGCTTAAATCAAGCCCGTATAACGAAATGAGTCAAAAAATTACCAGTGGTAAAGCATCGGGTATTTTAAGCTTTGGTATTACGGGTGGCCTAGAAGCGGGTACTCGTTTTATTGATGCGCTAAACATGATTTTACGCTTAGTTAATATTGGCGATGCCAAGTCGCTTGCGTGCCATCCTGCGTCAACTACACACCGCCAACTAAATGATGAAGAGCTTGCTAATGCGGGTGTAAGTCGCGATTTAATCCGTTTGTCAGTCGGTATTGAAAACATTGCAGACATAATTGCCGATGTAAGCCAAGCGCTCGATAAAGCATAACGTTAATTTAAAGCCTTGAGGTATCGAGGCTTTATTATGTTTTTCTTATATCAACTCGTGGTGTTTCTAAAATCGCTTTTTTTTCATCTTCAGATAATATTATCCAATCAAATATTTCTTCGTTGGTACGCCCACAACCGGTGCAGTAACCGCTGCGCCTTTCGCATATTCCTAGGCAATCAGTTTTAAATTTAGACGGTTTTTTGTTTTGATTTAATTGGCGCATTGTTAAAGTCCTAATGGTGGTGCAATTTCAAAGCGAGAAGAAAACCCATTACCTTCTTGATTAGTAGCAAGTGTAATGACAGGGGTTTTAGTATCAAGGACAAAGGTGCTGTAAATTGAACTTGCTGTTTCTTTTTGGCTTTCAAACCAGCCTGCTTTGGTTAAGCATTGGCGTAATTGCTTAGCCAGTTTTTGATGTGACTTTATTGTTTGCGTTTGTGTTTTAACAGGTGTTTGGCATTGGTAGCTTGCTTGCCCTGACTTATTTAAAGTAACCGTACAGTTTGCTCCAATCATATGAGTATTAGTACGCCATTGATTAGTAAACTGGTTATTTACTTTATCTGTTTTGATTGAATTAAAACCAGACTCATAACCATTTAATAGGTTATTTATGGTGCTGCATTCACCGGGTGTTACTGTGGTTTTTACAGACTGATTCGTTGTAGTAGTGGTTGTTGTAGTTGTAGTCTGATCAGTTTTGCTTGTACAGCCCGCTAAAATAAACGCGGTAACTAAAATAAATGCGACGAAGGAAGGAGTAATATAGTTTTTCATAGTTCACAGTAACCGATTAATTGAGCCTTGCACTATACCATATATAATTTACTCAACTAAAAGCGAAAAACAAAAAGGCCCATAAAATATGGGCCTTTTGTAATTTGCTTTAGCAAGTGCTATTTATGGCGACCTTGCAAGCATTTAACTACATCTTCAAGGGCTAAGCCTTGGCGTTGTAGTAATACTGTCAGGTGATAAATTAAATCAGCAGATTCGTTTGTTAGCTCATCGTTATCGTGTTTCATAGCGGCAAGGGCAACTTCTACGCCTTCTTCACCTACTTTTTGACAACTACGGCTTAAGTCTTTTGCAAATAATGAGGCAGTGTAGCTTTTTGATGGGTCGTCATTTTTACGCGCTACAATCACATCTTCTAATTGTGCTAAAAAGCTTAAACTTGGTTTTGCTTCATCACCAAAACAGCTTTGTGTGCCTAAGTGGCACGTTGGGCCTTCTGGATTGGCAAGTACTAAAATTGAATCGTAGTCACAATCTGTATGCACAGATACTACGTTTAAGTAGTTTTCTGATGATTCACCTTTAGTCCATAAACGCGATTTTGAACGCGAGTAAAACGTTACCTTATTGGTATCAAGCGTAACAGCGAGTGCTTCGCTGTTCATAAAGCCTTGCATTAAAATAACACCCGAGCGGGCATCTTGAATAATAGCAGGGATCATGTCACTTTTAGCGAAATCGACTTGAGCTTGGTTTTGTTGTGTTACTTGCATAATCTTGCTGCCACTTGGTTATCTGTTAAAAATTGTTTTAGTTCGCCAATGTTAATCACATTTTTATGAAAAACGCTGGCGGCTAATGCACCATCTACTTTGCTTTGTTTAAATACATCAACAAAATCTTGCATACTACCCGCACCGCCAGAGGCGATTAAAGGAATATCACACAGCTCGCGAATTTTACTTAGTTGCTCGTTGTCGTAACCGTTACGAACGCCATCTTGGTTCATACAGTTTAATACAATTTCGCCTGCGCCTAGGTCTTGTACGCGTTTAACCCATTCTTGTGTTTTATAGCGCGTACGGCTTGATGCATTAGGATCGCCGGTTAATTGATACACTAAATACTCGCCGGTAATTTCATCAAAAAAGCTGTCAATGCCGACTACAACACATTGCTTACCAAACTCATCGTGTAATTCTTTAATAAGTTCAGGGCGCGCAATAGCAGGGCTGTTGATGCTTATTTTATCAGCACCGCGTTCTAAAACACGCGCTGCATCAGCCACTGATTTAATACCGCCCGCTACACAAAATGGAATATCGATATTTCGTGCAATACTTTCTACCCAATTTACATCAAGTAGGCGTTTTTCAACGCTTGCACTGATTTCGTAAAAAACCAGTTCATCGGCGCCAGCTTCGCTGTAGGCTTTAGCCATTGTTAAAATGTCGCCAACAACTTCATGGCCTTTAAACTTAACGCCTTTAACTACTTGGCCGTCTTTAACGTCTAAACACGGGATTATGCGTTTTGATAACATGCCAGTGCCTCCTCAACGCTAAATGCACCATCAAGCAATGATTTACCTAAAATAACGCCGCCCACACCGAGCTCTTTAAGCTTTTTAATGTCATCTAGTGAGCTTACGCCACCTGAAGCTTGCACTTTGATTGTGCTGTTATGGCGAGTTAAATCTTCATATAATTCAAACGATGGACCCGTCATAGTGCCGTCTTTACTGATGTCCGTGCATAAAAAATCGATAACACCTAAGCTCACATAAAAATCTACCAGCTCAAGTAAACCAAATTCAGATTCACTTAACCAACCGTGCGTAGCAGGTGCCCAGCCCGTGGATGTTTTATTTACATCAAGAGCAATTACAAAATGCTCTGCGCCAAATTGTTCAATCCAGACTTTTACTTGTTCGCGTTTTTCTACTGCCATTGAACCAATAACCACTTGGTTTGCACCGGCTTTAAGCCAATCACTTACATCTTGCTCTGAGCGAATACCGCCGCCCACTTGGTACGGTACGTTAAGTGCTTTGGTCGCAGCTTGAATATGTTTCCACTGCTTTTTACTTGGATCGCGTGCACCTTCTAAATCAACAAGGTGTAGTTTACCTGCGCCACTGTCGGCGTATTCTTTTAAACGCGAGCCAAGTTCGAAAGGGTAAAACTGTGCTGTGTCGTATTTTCCTTGGTACAAGCGCACAATTTGATTTTGTAATACGTCTAATGCTGGAATAATCACAAATAATCTCTTTTTTGTTAGTTAATGGGCAGCTTACAACTGCCAATCAACAAAATTTTGTAATAAACGTGCGCCAACTTTTGCGCTGCGCTCTGGGTGAAATTGCATGCCTGCGTAATTGTCTTTAGCAACAATGGCTGAAAAGGTTTGACCATATTCGCCGCTCACTAATGTGGCGTCGTTTACGGTGTGCGCAAAGCTGTGAACAAAATACACTTGCTCATCGAGCGTCAGCCCTTTAGTTAATGCATGCTCTTTGTTAACGCTTAAGTTATTCCAACCCATATGCGGCGACGTTAAATTGCCTACATCAAGCGCTTTTACTTGCCCTGGTATTTTACCCAAGCACTGTACGTTACCTTCTTCGGTACTTTCGCACAGTAACTGCATACCTAAACAAATGCCCATAAGCGGGCGCTGGTATTCATTTATAGCTTGTTGCCAGCCGTTATCTACTAGGCGTTTCATAGCAACCGACGCGTGACCTACACCTGGCAATATAGCGCGCTCAAAACCCGCTAATTGCTCTGGTGATGTAATTACTGTTGGCGTTTGGCCTAAGCGTTCAAACGCAAAGCGTACTGAATTAATATTGGCACAACCGGTATTAATTATGGCAATCATAAACATCCCTTAGAGCTGGCTGTTTGTTGGGTCGTGTCTTGTGCCACTGCCATACGAAGAGCACGTGAAAACGCTTTAAATAAGCCTTCTACTTGGTGATGACAGTTACCATCGCTTACCGATAAAATAAGGCTAATGGCGGCGTTATCACTTAAGCTTTTGAAAAAGTGCTCAACCATTTGCACGTCTAAATCGCCTGCTTTTTCGCGGCTAAAGTTAGCGTTTAATACAAATGATGCACGACCCGATAAATCAATTTGTGCTTCAGCTTTACATTCATCCATAGGAAGCGCAAAACCATAGCGCGCAATTTGCGATTTAGTACCGAGGGCTTGTTTTAGTGCAACACCGAGTGCAATACCAATGTCTTCAACAAGGTGGTGCTCATCTATGTGTAAATCGCCTTTGGCTTTAATATTTAAACCAATGTTTGCGTGAGTACGGATTTGATCAAGCATGTGATCAAAAAAGCCAAGGCCGGTGTCTATGCTGCCATTTTTAGTTTGATCTAAGTTTATGGCTACATCAATTTGGGTTTCTTTGGTGTTGCGTGTAACACGACCTTCGCGGTTTGCGGTGGTCAATTTAGTTACTATGGCACTCCAATCGCCGTCGTATAAAATACCTTCACAACATAAGTTTTGTGCAAGGCCAATATCGGTCTGGCGATCGCCAATAACAAAAGAGCGCGCTAAGTCTACTTTGCCAGAGCGCATAAGCTCGGTAAGTAAGCCCGTTTTAGGTTTACGGCAATCACAGTTTTGCTCGTCAAAGTGTGGGCAAATTAATACTTCGTCAAAGCTAATGCCTTGGCTTTGCATTATGTCCATCATTTTGTCTTGTGCTATGTCAAAATCAGCAGTAGGAAAGCTATCTGTGCCTAAACCATCTTGGTTAGACACCATTACTAAACGGTAACCTGCCGCTTGTAATTGTAATAACGCAGGAATAACACCAGGTAAAAATGCTAGCTTTTCAAGGCTATCTACCTGTTTGTCGGTAATTGGCTCTTCAATAATAGTGCCGTCGCGGTCTATAAATAAATAGGGGTTACTCATGATACTTCGTTTCCTGCTAAAGATGCTGCGGTAGCCGGCGTTTGTAAGCCATCTAACCAAATTTTTACTTGTTCAAGTTCTTGTTCACTGCCAATTGAAATTCGTAGCCAGTCGTCTTCACCGTATAGTGTAAAAGCGCGCATAACCAAACCTTGCTCAAGTGCAATTTTAAAATAGTTTTTATCGGCTAATTTTAAAGTAACAAAGTTACCTTCACCAGTGAGAATTTTTAATGCAGCAGGGGAGGCGTTTAGCCAATCTACCAACTTAGCTTTTAAGCTATTTAAAATAGTAACTTGGCGGCGCATTGATGTAATTACATCGGGTGCAATTGCTTGCGCTGCAATACTTGCTACAACACCTGATACCGGATACGGCGCAATGACTTTACGAATTGGCGCTAGTGTTGCTGCTTGTGCAAGCGTAAAGCCCGTTCTGAGCCCTGCTAGCGCAAAGGCTTTAGAAAGCGTGCGCAAAACCACTACATTACTAAACTCATTAATAAGTTTTGTGGCGCTTTGCTCTGGGCAGAACTCTATATAGGCTTCGTCAACAATAACCAGTGCTTTACCCATAAGTGCTGTTGCAATCGCTTTTACTTTATCAAGTGGTGTTAGGCTGCCCGTTGGATTATTTGGGTTACAAATAAATACCAGTTTTGAGTTGCCCACTGCCTCAACTATTTCATCAACACTGCCACTTAATAATAATTCTTGGGTAAGCGCGTTAATACTAACGTTGTGTGTATCGGCGGTAACTTTGTACATACCGTAGGTTGGTAAAAATAGCGCAATACTATCTTTAGCTGGCTCACAGTATGTGCGCACTAAAAGCTCAATGCCTTCATCTGCGCCGCGCGTCATTAATACATTTTCGCTTTCAAGCTCTGTATAAGCGGCGTAACGGTCAATAACCAGTTGCGGTTGTGGGTCGGGGTAGCGATTTAAATCCTCAATACTCAGTTCAAGATTTTTAGCATACGGGCTTTCGTTAGCATTTAGCCACGTAGTACCGGTTAGCTTTTCACTTTTTGCAGAGCTGTATGCAGCAAGGGCTGCAATATTCTTAGGTAATAAGCTAGACGCTTGTGCGCTCTCATTGCTCATTTTTAATTGCCTCTAAACGAATTGAAACCGCATTAGCGTGGGCATCAAGGCCTTCTGCATCTGCAAGTGGTAAAATTGCTTTTGAAAGCTGCGTTAAACCACTTTTAGTAATTGTTTGCACTGTGTATGTACGGAAAAAATCAAGCAAATTTAAACTCGAGTAAGTTGCACTGTAACCATATGTTGGTAACACGTGGTTAGTACCCGATGCGTAATCGCCTGCAGATTCTGGTGTGTAGTCACCTACAAATACTGAGCCTGCATTTTTAACTTTATCTAGGTAAGGTGTTGCAGCGCCTAGTTGTAAAATCAAGTGCTCTGGGCCGTATTGCGCCGATACGTCAAATGCTTGCTCAACTGAATCAACCAAAATAAGTGAAGAATTAGCGAGCGCTTGCTCGGCTGTTTCTTTGCGGCTCAAATTAGCTAACTGGCGTGTAAGTGCCTGCTGAGTTTGTTCTATAATACTTTCGCTGTTACATAGTAAAATAACTTGCGAGTCTGCCCCGTGCTCTGCTTGAGAGAGTAAATCGGCGGCTATAAATTCTGGGTTTGCACGTTCATCTGCAATAACTAATACTTCAGAAGGACCTGCTGGCATATCAATTGCCATACCTGGGATAGTTTGCGCAACGAGCTGTTTAGCCATTGTTACGAAGCTATTACCTGGGCCAAAAATTTTGTTTACTTTAGGAACTGATTCGGTGCCATAAGCCATTGCTGCAATTGCGCCTGCGCCACCACTTTCTATCAAAGTAGTAATGCCACATAACTTAGCTGCATATAAAATAGCAGGGTTAATTGCTTTGTCACCTTGTACCGGCGTAGCTAGTACAACGGTTTTAGCGCCGCTTAACTGTGCTAATACACCTTGCATAATAACCGACGATGGCAGTGGAGCACTGCCACCGGGTACATAAATACCGACTGCTTCGATGGCTTGATATTTCAGTTCACATACAACGCCTGGTTGGGTCGATAATTTAATATCTTTTGGCAACTGCGCTTCGTGAAAACGTTTAACGTTTGCATAAGCGGTATCAATTGCGTATTTAAGCTCTGCACTTAGTGCTTGCTCTGATGCGTTAATTTCATCTAGCGGTACACGCAAACGTGGGTTAGCTCTATTATCAAACTCTTTGGCCATGCTAAGTAAGGCCTCATCGCCTTGCTCTTTTACATTAGCTAAAATAGTTTTGCATATTGCTTCAACCTTTGCGCTTACAGAAACTGCAGGGCGCATTAGCGCCGCGGCTTGTACTTGTGAAGATTCCTCATTCCAACGAAGCATGGTACTTACTCCATCATTTTTTCAATTGGCATAACTAAAATAGAGTTAGCGCCTAGGGCTTTTAACTGCTCCATTGTTTCCCAAAATAATGTTTCGCTGCTTACCATGTGCAGTGCTACGTATTCTTCATTACCAGCAAGGGCAAGTAGAGTAGGTTGACCAGAACCAGGTAAAATTTCACAAATTTCATCAAGTTTATTTTTTGGTGCGTGTAGCATGATGTATTTGCTTTCTTTAGCTTGTCTAACACCACGTAGGCGCGGCATAAGCTTATTGATTAGTGCTAGTTTGTCAGCGTCTTGCAGATCTTTATTTTGAATTAAACATGCGTTTGATTCTAAAATTGTATCACCTTGAATTAAGCCGTTAGCTTCAAGTGTTGCGCCAGTAGATACTAAATCACAAATTGCATCAGATAAACCTGCACGTGGTGCTACTTCAACAGAGCCAGTAAGCATTACTGTACTTGCGTTGATGCCTTCGCGCTTTAACCACTGAGTTAAAATTTCAGGGTAGGTAGTTGCAATACGTTTGCCTTCAAACCAGCTCTTATCGCGAGCGCCTAGCTCTTGTGGCCATGCAAGTGCAAGACGACAGTAACCAAAATCTAGTTTTGAAAGTTTGTTTACTTCGCTGGGAACACCTTGACGTTCACGTTCTGCTTGAACTTCTACTAGTACGTTTTCGCCAACTATACCTAAGTCACATACACCGTCCATTACTAAACCCGGAATATCGTCATCGCGCACACGTAGTACGTCAATTGGCATATTAGTTGAGTGTGCAATTAAGCGTTGTTCACGAAGGTTAAGTTTAACACCTAACTGTTTTAGTAGATCTTGACAATCTTTAGATAGGCGGCCGCCTTTTTGGATGGCGATACGTAGACGATTACTGTTGTTCATTATTCATTTTCCTTTAATTTAAAAACTAAAAACCCCGAGAGGAACCTCAGGGCGAAAATGAATCAATGTTATTTGAATCGCCAGAGGTTCCTTTTAGGAATAACCTCTCAGCGAAAGACCTGACAGGTTATTCCGGTGAATGGTGGTGATGATGTACTGTTGTCAGGTTTAAGCGCATTTTTTGTCCTATGTAACTGCCCGTAAGTTCGCAAACGTGCAGTTGTTATTTGTTTAAATAAATTTCGCATTCATAAAAACATAAACGGCCATATTATGGCAAGTTTTTTTTAGCTTAATTAAAGCATATGTTATAACTGTCGATAATATTAAGATAATAAGCGCAATTTTAGCGAATAATTGTTTGTTTATCATTCAAATTTAGCATTTTGATAATCAAACAGTTAAATAAGGAAGTACGTATGGATATCATGATCCCTTATTTAGGAAGAATCACCAGGCTAGAAGTTGAGTCAAAAGGCGCTTTCCATATTGCGGGTGTGCAAAGTGGATCGGCTACTGAAAAAGTTGAACTAGAGAATAAAAAAAGGCGTGAGTTACAGAAAAAGAAAAAGCTCAATATGCTTGATGATCAAAGTAGTAAAAAAAAGTCTAACGTAGACGATGACGAAAACCCCCATTTAGATACATGGGCATAGGTTACGGTTAATAGGTAACAGTTACTTATATATTGCTAGAGTTTAAAAAGGGAAGCCTAGGGCGTGTTGATCTTTGAGGATTAAAATTTGTTCAATCTAGGGGCGATTTAATCGCGGCGCGAGGTTTGTAACCTAGTGGGCTAAGTAAAAACCGAGCAACAAAGAGTTAATCGTCCCTAGAAAGAACCCAAAGGGCAGCGTATGTTTGGTATTTATGCTGCGTTATCGCCAATTTATGGGGAATAACCACACTACATAGGCTCTGCCTTGCCTGAAAACCAAACATACTGCTGCAAATTCAACCTCGGAAGGTCAACACGCCCTAGTAAATAGGCTTCCCTTTTCTGTTGAACTAATTAGTTTTGACTTTTACTTTTTAATAGATAAAAGCTAAATATTGCAAACACACATACCTGAGCCACAATACCTTGCCATGTCGATTTTATACCAAGCCATGCTATATCAAAGCTCATCGGCAGCGACGCAATACCTATTATATCGGCCTCTTGTAATGCAATAACGGCTTTGCCCATAAGCACAAACGAGAGTGCAAATAGTAGGTAAGTGGTAATGGCAAAAAACTTAGCCACCGGTAATTTAATTGAGTATTTAATTAATACCCACGTAATAATAGCCAGTATTGCTATAGCTATCGCAAAACCCGATGCAATAGATGAATATTGAGCAGGCGAGCTTTGCGTTAATAATGACTGATAAAACAGCACGGTTTCGAATACTTCTCGGTATACGGCAATAAAAGAAAGCCCCGCTAATCCCCATAATGTACCCGACTCAAGGCGCTTATCTATATTGTCTTTTATATATTTTTGCCATTGTTGCGCACTTGTTTTACTGTGCATCCATACGCCAACATACAGTAAAATTACAGCGGCAAATAATGCGCCAACACCTTCCATTACTTCGCGGCTCGCACCACTTATTTCTATTAATGTTTGCGCAGCAGCCCACGTTAAACCACCAGCAATAAGTGCTGTTATCCAACCAATATGTACATATTTTAGCGCATCTTTGCGTTTAGTTTTAATAAGCACAGTCATAAGGGCAATAATAACTAAGAGTGCTTCTAAGCCTTCTCGCAGTAATATAACTAAACTTGCTGAAAGTAGCGCGCCGTCAGTTAGCTTAGTTTCGTTTAGCATGCTATCTGCTTTAGCGAGTTGAGTTAGTGCCGCACTTACTTTTTCGGCAACAACGGCCGTATCTTTTTCGTTTTTGAATGTTTGGCGCAGGTTCATCAGTCGTACTTCGATGTTTTTACGCAGTGTTTCATCGTAGGCATTTAAGTTGTTTTCAACAAGCTCAAAGCCATCTAAGTATGCGCTAATTGCTAAATCACTTGCTTGTGAGTAATTGCCTTTAGCATGTGCGGCTTGCGCTGCAAGTAACTGCGTGCGAGTAACTGTTATCGGATTTTTGTTAGCGCTAAATAATTGCTCTGGATTACCACGAAGCCATTTAACGTAATGTGCTTGTGCTTCACTTTGACCTGCCGATAATTGTGCGGGGTTTAGGTTTACAATCTGCGAAGCGGTAATGTTTTGTTCTACAGTTTGTGGTTTTTGAACATCTTTAAATGCCAAGCTACCTACATAAAAAGCTAAAGACCATCGTTGTTGTTCATTAAATTGGGTAAAAGCAACCATAGGTGTGTCGTTAATGCCGTTACTTACAGCGTCAAACAACCCCATTAAAGAGCGGTTTGTTGCGCGTTCTTCATCGGTAAAGTTGGTAGGCTCTGGCGATAAGTTTTTTGCAAGCGGGCCGTCGCCTTGACCATTTGGGCCGTGGCATATTGAGCAGTTAGTAGCAAAAAGCGCTTTAGTTTGCTCAACGGGAAGTAGTGATGTAGGTAACGATAGTTGCGGCATAAAGGTAAGTAGTGACTCACGAAGTGCTGAGCTTGCTGCACGTACATCTACAACACTCGATTTATTAGCAATCGCTGTATGCAGTGCTTTAGCTTGTGCCTTTACTGTATCAAACTCATTGGTTTGGCTTGATAGCTGTCCAGCTTGCTCAATAATGACGTGCGAAAATTCAGTCATTTCTTGATATTCGTCAGGGTCAAGTATTTCACCATTACCAACAGCTGCCACGTAATCTACACCTACATACTCTGCAAGCTGTGCAATTTGTTTTATTTTTGTTTGCTCATTAGGTGAGGCCGACACATTAAAGCTTGCCATAGCCATTATAAAAAGCACAAAAAAACAATGAAATTGATGTTTGCCCAGAGATACAAAATTAAAAAACACGTGAGAATTATTTTTGGACATTGAAAAGCCCTACAGAGGAAAAGCCAAAATTATAATTGTTTTCATTTGTATTTCAAGCGGATTAATTTAAACAAAGCAGATAAATAAAAAGGATAACAATTTATAGAACTTTAAAGTGTTTTTGTAACACGAGAGTAACAGTAACCAAGTGATTTATATAATAACTTGGTTACTGATTTGATTGCTCACAAAGCATTTATTACTTTGCTTGCTCAGCTGACTTAATGCTGCTTTGAATAAGCGGCGAGATAGTTAAACCTTGTACAATAATAGAAAATATAACCACAACGTAAGTAACAATAACAATAAGGTTGTGTAAGTCAGAGCCGCCTACAAAAACTTGCTCGCGAGGGATTGCTGCCGCCATTGCAAGTGCAAGTCCGCCACGTAAACCACCCCAAGTTAATATTTTAACACTGTGCTTGTCGTAAGTTCTAAAGCGTTTAAAGATAATAAACGGTGCTCCAATACTTATAAAACGCGCTAGTAATACAGCCGGTACCATTAACAACCCTAAGCCAATTTCCCCGATTGTAATAGGCATAGTCACAATTAGCATACCTATTATTAAAAACAGTAGGGCATTTAAAAAGCTATCGGTTGCATGCCAAAAATCTTTTACGTAACGAGTATCTTCAGGCCCCGTGCGCTCTGTTGCTTTAGTACGAGTAATGTTACCCATTAATATGCCGCTGGTTACCATGGCAAGTGCGCCTGATATTTCCCAAATATTTGCAGCAGCAAAACCTGCAGTAGGAATAGTTAAGGTTATCAATAAACGAATATTTACATCGCGGCTGTTAATAATTAAAAAGTGGCCAACCAAAGCGATAGCCAAACCAAACGCAATACCGCCTAGGGCGTCTACAAAAAAGAGTTCTGCTATATCGCCAAATTGTGCATCGGTGCCATAAAAAGCAACCGAAAAAATGGTCGTAAATATTACTAAACCAATACCGTCGTTAAATAGCGACTCACCTTCTACTTGAATTGAGATTCCTTCTGGCGCTCGCATTTGTTTAATAATAGCAAGTACAGCAATAGGGTCGGTTGGGCTAATAAGCGCACCAAATAATAAACAATAAATAAAAGGCACTGGCCAGCCAAGAAAAGCAAATAAGTAAAAGCTTAAGTAGCCAACAATAAAAGTAGAAACAAGAGTGGAAAACAGTACCAACACCGTTATTTCCCAGCGTTGTTTTCTAAGTGCTAACAGGTTTATTTCCAGTGCACCTGCATAAAGCAAGAAACCTAACATACCTTTGAGGAGTAATTCGTTAAAGTTAATACTCGAGACGATTTTTGTCATTTCAAGTGCGTTTTGATCGCCTAATAATTTTACTGCAACAATCAAAAGTAAAGAAATAACAACCGAGCCTGTAGTTATTGCAATAGTAGTTTGCATTTTGAGGATGTACTGATTTGCAAATGCAATAAAAATTGCAAGTGCAGAGAGAAAACAAATGAGGTACCAAGCATTCATTTAATAACCTTAATTAACGAGAAAAACATATGGTTAAGCGGGATCTAAACATGCCTATGTTACTCCCGAGATATAGCTATGTCACAGTGTTTGTTAGACAATTTGTATTTTTATTTTTAATAAAAATAGTTTTGGTAAATAAGAAATTAAAGATGTTAAAGCTTCAGCCGCGCCTTTAAAAATAGGTTTGTTTTTTAGGCCTTTTGTTAAATTTAATAGTGTTTGTATTGTAAAAATCACTTTATTAAATTTATACACTTAATTGTATTATTTTTATTTCAATATGTTACTCAAAGTAAATAAATGTTTACATTATGTTAATTGAATGTTTTTAATATTTAGTGTGTTCTTATTAAGATATTGAATTAAAAGCTTTTAATTTATTTTTTAATACTTTAATTGTAAATTTTTTGTTTCATTTTCAATTGTATGATTTGTAGCCTAGGATTGCTTTAATCGGGAACAAGATGTACCGATTAATAAAAGTATATTCAAACAAATAAACAAATGGAGCGTAAACGTGAATTTATCAAAAATCACAATAGCAACACTTGCTGCCTTTACTTTGGTACAAGCAACAAGCGCAGTAGCTGCAAATAAAAAATATTTAAATCAACAAGCAAATATAAATAATTCAGCACAAAATGGTGTGTCTTCTGTATTGATGGTTAGCCCTGATCAGTTAGTAGGTTTAGAGGCAGGAAATGAGCTGGTTGTATTAAAAGAAATAAAAAGTAATAACGGTGATACAACTCGTCGTTATCAACAAGTATATAATGGATTACCGGTAATTGGAGATACGGTGAGCTTGACGTTTAACAATAATGGGCAACTTAAACGTGCTCATGGTGCTGCTGTATATGATATATCAAGCGATATTGACACAGTTACTCCAAAGTTAAATCAAAAATTGGCAGTAGCTAAGGGATTGCAAAAATCATCTGCAGCGATAAAGTCTGTTGGCTTAGAAAAACATAATGAAAAATCACAATTAGCCATTTGGGTTGATGAGCAAGGTGAAGCGCATTTGGTTTATGAAGTGTCTTATGTTACTTACGGAAGTAACCCATCACGTCCATATCAAATCATAGATGCAAATTCTGGAGATGTACTTTTTAGCTTTGATAACCTTCAACATGCTGATGCGACAGGCCCAGGTGGTAATCTAAAAACTGGGAAATACATTTATGGCACTGATTTTGATAGCTTAAATGTAAGTCAGACAGGCAATAACTGTTCAATGAATACCACAAATGTAAAAACCATTAACCTAAATGGTGGTACTAGTGGCTCAAGTGCATATTCATTTACATGTCCTGAAAACACCTTTAAAGAAATTAATGGTGCCTATTCGCCACTTAATGATGCACATTATTTTGGTAACGTAATTTTTAATATGTATAACGATTGGATTGGTACGCCGCCGCTTTCATTCCAACTGCAAATGCGAGTTCACTATAGTAGTAACTATGAAAATGCATTTTGGGATGGCAGTGCGATGACCTTTGGTGATGGCCAAAATACGTTTTATCCACTTGTTAGCCTAGACGTATCAGCTCATGAAGTAAGCCACGGCTTTACTGAGCAAAACTCAGGTTTAGTTTACAGTGGAAAGTCAGGTGGTTTAAACGAAGCATTCTCTGATATGGCTGGTGAAGCGGCTGAATTTTACATGAAAGGCACAAACGATTGGTTAGTTGGTAAAGATATATTTAAAGGCAACGGTGCTCTTCGTTACATGAATAATCCAACACAAGATGGTAGATCAATTGATAATCAATCAAGCTACTCTTCAGGAATGGATGTTCATTATAGTTCTGGGGTGTTTAATAAAGCATTTTATAACTTAGCAACTACATCTGGTTGGGATACTGAAAAGGCATTTAAAGTGATGGCACGTGCAAACCAATTATATTGGACTGCAAGCACTAACTGGGATCTTGCTGGTAACGGCGTTATGGATGCAGCTTGTGATTTAAATTACGATCCAAGTGCTGTTAAAGCAGCTCTAAGTGCTGTTGGCGTAAACTCTAATTTAAGTTCGGGTAGTTCATGTGGCACAACCACTCCGCCAGCGGAAGATGAAGCGTTATCTAATGGCGTTACTCGTACTGGTATAAGTGGCTCAGCTAAAGAGCAGTTGTTTTTTACACTTGATGTACCAGCGGGTGCTAGCAATTTAGTATTTAATACTAATGGCGGCTCTGGTGATGCAGATTTATACGTACGATTTGGAAGCAAACCGACACTTAGCACTTATGATTGCAACAGTACAACTTCTACAAGTACTGAAAGCTGCTCTATAGGTAGTGCTCAAGCGGGTACATACTACGTTATGGTAGAGGCATGGAATGCTATTTCAGGCGTTTCATTAACAGGTAGTTATGACGGGTCTACTGGCGGAGGTGTTTCGCCAATTAACCGTACAGAAAGCAATGTGAGCGTTGCTTCAGGTGGTTGGACACGCTTTACGCAAAATTTAGATGCAGGGTATTCTTCACTCGATATTTCAATGGCCGGTGGTTCTGGTGATGCTGATTTATATGTAAATTTTGGTTCAGCATCTAGTACTAGCTCTTATGAGTGCCGCCCATATAAAAATGGAAACGTTGAAACGTGTACGATAGAAAATCCTCAAGCAGGTACATGGTATATAGACTTACAAGGTTATAGCGCGGCAAGCGGTATAACATTAAGTATTTCAGCCAATTAAGTTAATTTCTAGGGAGCATTCGCTCCCTTTTTTATTTTTCAAAACTCCCTCTTCTCAAAGGCATTACTCGACTTAAAAGGTATCAATTAATGAAACACGCGATAAAAATTATGCTATTCAGTGCTAGTACTTTATTACTTACCCAACCCTCATACGCACAAGACACTGAAAGTGTTTGGGTAACGATAGATCCCGTTGCAGCCAAACATTATAAACAGGTTCAAAACTCGCTTAAACCAAATGATGAATTATTGAGTATACAAGATACAACATTACAAACAGTGAATTTGTTAAAAATAAGGCCTGCAAATATTGCTCATTTAAGTGAGTTTATGCATGATAATTATCATCGCTGTGGAGGGTTTGTTGCTCATGATTCGTTAATCGAGGCTAATGAATACACTCAGCAGTTAGCTGCCGTTCAAAATCAAAATCTAAGTGCGTTAGCTGCTACATATAGCATTGACAATCCGCAAACAACTCAGCAATTAATAAATAGTATTAGTCCAAATAATTTGACGAACACAGTTAATTCGATGAGTAGCTTTTATAATCGCTATTACACGGCTCAAACTGGGGTAGATGCCTCACAATGGCTAAAAGATTACTGGCAACAGTTAGCAGCTACGCGTAATGATATAAATGTTGATTACTTTACTCATAGCTGGGCGCAGTCGTCGGTCATTGTTACTATTGCAGGAGATGAAGAGGCTGATGAAATTGTCATTATTGGTGGGCATTTAGACTCAATTAATCAATCAAATCCAAGCAACGGTCGCTCACCAGGGGCTGATGATAATGCATCGGGGATTGCTGTATTATCTGAAGTGTTAAGATCGATTGTTGAAAATGATTATAAACCGCAAAAAACAATTCATATAATGGCTTTTGCTGCAGAGGAAGTTGGTTTAAGAGGTTCAAAAGATATTGCTTCATCTTATAAATCACAAGGAAAAAATGTGATCGGCATGGTGCAATTTGATATGACTGGAAACAATGGCAGTAGCGAAGATATTGTAATGATGACTGATTACACTACAAATGCTCAAAACCAATTTTTAGGTCAGTTAATTGATACCTACTTACCTAACATTACCTATGGTTTTGACCAATGTGGGTATGGGTGTTCTGATCATGCATCATGGTATCAACAAGGCTTTGCAGCATCAATGCCATTTGAATCTAGGATGGCTGATATTAATCCGCTAATTCATACACAGAATGACGCTAATTTTGATGCTGACCACGCTAGTAAATTTGCAAAACTTGCTGTGAGTTATTTAGCTGAAATGGCAAAAAATGCTGGTGATATAGTGCCACCAGCTAATAATGAGTTACAAAATGGTGTTGCAGTTTCTGGCCTTGCAGGTGATGCTAAAGCGCAGCTTATCTATACGCTACAGGTACCTAATAATGCAAGTAACTTAAACTTTACTACCTCAGGTGGCAGCGGTGATGCAGACCTATATGTTAAATTTAATACAGCGCCTACATTAGAAAATTTTGATTGTAAAAGTACAACATCATCGAGCAATGAAAGTTGTGATATTGCGAGTGCCCAAAACGGTATTTATTACGTTATGGTAGAAGCATGGAACGCTATTGCTAATGTTTCTCTTATTGCCAGTTATAGTGAAACAACAGCGATTGAACCCATTAATCGAACAGAAACTGATATTAGTGTTGCTACGGGAGATTGGGGGCGGTTTACACAAGACTTAGAAGCTGGGTATTCCTCTTTAAATATAACTATGGCTGGTGGCTCAGGCGATGCCGATTTATATGTAAATTTTGCCAGTCAATCAACTGAATCTGTATATCAATGTAGACCGTATAAAAATGGTAATGCTGAAACGTGTAGTATTACCAACCCACAAGCGGGCAAGTGGTATATTGACTTAAAGGGGTACAGCGCAGCTAGTGGAATAACCTTAACCATAAATGCGCAATAATAACTAATGGGAGCTCTGCTCCCTTATTTATATACTCAAACCGATTACTTAATTACTTGCCCTTGATGTTTAGCTTACGTAAAATCCCGCTATTATTTATTGTAAAGTGATTGGTATTATCAAACAACTGTTTAGCGCAACCGGGCCTTTGGCGTTGTCTTTAGATGGATACACTCCTCGCCAACCTCAAATAGATATGGCTGTCGCCGTTGCTGATGCATTAAAAAACAGTTCGCAATTGGTCGTTGAAGCCGGTACTGGTACGGGTAAAACGTTTGCATATTTAGCCCCAGCACTTAAATCAAAAGGTCGAACGATAATATCGACAGGCTCTAAAGCCCTACAAGAGCAGCTTTATCACCGAGATTTACCGCAACTAGTTAAAGCTTTAAGTGCTTCAAAAAAAACCGCCTTATTAAAAGGGCGCGCCAATTACCTATGCACCTACCGACTTAATCAACATGTTGCACATGTACCTACTGACGACTCTGACGTAATGCATCAACTAGCTATGGTAGCTAAGTTTGCAAGCGAAACACAATCGGGCGATTTGGCTGATTGTATAGGTATAGAAGATGATGCCAAAGTACTGCCTTATGTAAATTCAACAGCCGATAATTGTTTAGGTAAAGAGTGTCCAGATTTTCAAAGCTGTTATATACGCAAAGCACGTTTAACTGCGGCCGATGCCGATGTGGTTGTAATTAATCACCATTTGTTTTTTGCCGACATGGCCGTAAAAGAAAGTGGCTTTGCTGAACTTATGCCAAAAGCAGATGCTTACATATTTGATGAAGCCCATCAGTTAAGCGAAATTGCCAGCGATTACTTTGGTGAAAGTGTTAGCACTAAAAAGCTGGTGGACTTAATTAATGACTTACGTGCTATTTATAGAGCCGAAATTCCCGATATGCTGCAGCTCGGTAAAAGCTTAAATAAGCTTGAGACAAGCGTTGCTGATTTACGATTACAGTTTGGCGTTGATGGCAGCCGTGGCGATTGGCGTGAAAAGCTCAGTGATAAACAAATATGCGCAGCACTTCATCGTGTGATCAGTGATTTAGATTTTGTTTACCAAGTACTTAAGCTTTGCCTAGATAGAAGCGACAAAATTGAGCATCCATTTGAACGTGCACTTGCGTTTAAAGGGCAGTTAGAGCGGGTTTTTGATACAGCCCAAACCGGCTTTAGTTATTGGTATGAAACAACGCGCCGTTATTTAACAATTAATATAACGCCATTAAATGTATCAGCTAAGTTTGCTCAAATGATGCAAGACACGGGCGCAGGTTTTGTATTCACTTCAGCAACACTTTCGGTTGACAACAAACTAGCGCATTTTAATGCAAGCCTAGGTTTAAAACCAAAACAAAGCATGATGGTAGATAGCCCATTTGATTACCCTAATCAGGCGCTGCTGTGTTTACCTCGCTACTTACCCGAATCACACGCTGATAATATGCCCCATGCAATTGTAAAATTAACGCTTGAGCTTATAAAATCAGCACAAGGGCGTTGTTTTGTATTATTTACTAGCTATCGAATGATGCATTTGGTAGCCGAAGGGCTAACTACACAAATAGACTACCCAGTTTATATGCAAGGGCAAATGTCTAAGCGTATTATTTTAGAGAAATTTACCCGCCATGGTAATGCGGTATTACTCGGCACGGCTTCTTTTTGGGAAGGTGTTGATGTACGCGGCAGTACGTTAAGTTGTGTTATTATTGATAAATTGCCATTTGCAGCACCCGATGACCCATTATTACAAGCTAAAATGCAAGATTGCCAAATGCAGGGGAAAGACCCTTTTGCGCATATACAATTGCCACAAGCTGTTATTGCACTTAAACAAGGTGTTGGGCGTTTAATACGCGATAGCAAAGATAAAGGTGTACTTGTCATATGTGATAATCGCTTAGTTACACGACAATATGGCCAAGTATTTTTAAAAAGCTTACCGCCAATGCGCCGAACACGAAGTTTAGAAGATGCCAATAAATTTTTACAACAAATTAATTAGAGTAATAAAATGATAAAAAGTAACATTCTAGCCCTTGATGCTTCTACTGAGGCGCTTTCAATTGTTTTACATTTTCAGGGCCAAACATTTCATCATTTTGAAGAGTGTCCGCAGCAGCACAGCCAAAAAATACTTCCACTCGTGGATGAGCTGTTAACTAAAGCAAACTGCAAATTAAAAGATTTAGATGTAATCGGTTTTGGCCAAGGGCCAGGTAGTTTCACTGGTGTACGTATTAGTGTAGCAATAGCACAGGGTTTAGCGTACTCAACTAACTTACCGCTAGTAGGTGTTTCTACACTTGCAATTATGGCGCAACAAGCGTTTGAACAAAACGGCAGTCTTAGTGTTTACCCAAGTATAGATGCGCGTATGGGGGAAATATATTTTGCCCATTACCAAGCGCAAAATAATTTAATGCTTTTAGTTAACCAAGAATGCGTTATAAAACCTGATTTACTAAATTATGATTATATAGCAACCACTGAGCCATCTGTAGCGGTGGGCACGGGTTTTAAAACCTATCCTGATGCTCTTAATGACTTTGAAAATGTGACAATTAATAGTGAAATTACATTACCCGATGCACGTTATATGCTAGCGCATGTTGAAGCCGCGTTTTTAGCGGGTGATGTTGTAAAAGCGAGCGACGCTCAACCTAAATATGTGCGCGATACGGTGACTTGGAAAAAGCTACCAGGACGTGAGTAATCATATTATTTGCAAATTGGTTGTTTTTAAATCATAATTTTATGCATTATTAAGGTTGGAGACGCGTAATGACGCTGCCTATTGGTTCAGGTTTTTTTACCGGAGATATTCCGGGTAGGGTTAGCTCTACCAAAGTTGTTACTAATAAACCACAGAGCTTATTAGACCAACCGGCTGCTAAAAAAACGAATACCGATTATGTAAAAAGCAGTGTCGAGGGTGTTGAACTGGCTAATCAGCTGTTTAAAAGCAGTGCTAAAAGCAATGAGTACAGGCAAACAATTTACGACCAACCGACAGCTCAAGTAAGCAAAGCGATTTCTACTTATACTGAATTTGCTAATTTAGAACGCAGAGCAGAAGTACAAAATTTAATAGGCGTTGATATATACGCTTAAAGTGCATTACCGCGCTTTACTTGAATATAGCTATAAGATTTAATAAAAAGCCCGAACATGTGTTCGGGCTTTTTGTCATTCAAAATGAAATACAATTTTTATTTTTCAATAAAGCCGATTAGTTTATCAGCAATATCGGTATTGTTTTGCGATCCAATAAATTGTTCACTGCCTTTACCATAAGCAAATACCTGCACGTCTACAGCGGTGTGTCCGCCGGTTGTCCAGCCAGTAAAGCTTGCATCGCTAATAATGCTTTTAACAGCTAAATTAAGTGCTTTTTCACCCATTTTTTTAGCTTGCTCAAGTTTTATTTGGTTTTCAGTTGTAAATTCAATATTGGTGTTAGCAGTCCATACTGGTTTTAAATCATCAGCATCCAGTAAAAGTTGAGTTAGTTTACCAGCAGTTGCTTTAACACCTTTTACTACATCAGTTTCCCATTTGTATTGACCATGTGCGCCAAGGGTTAACCCGCCTGTTGAATGATCGGCCGTTATGACTAATATAGTGTCTTTGTTTTTATCAACATACGCTTTTGCTTGTTCTATTGATTTAGCAAAATCATCCATCTCAGCCATTGCACAGGCTATATCGTTTGCGTGACCACACCAATCAATTTGGCTGCCTTCAATCATTACAAAAAAACCATTCTTGTTTTGGTCATCTAGCAAATTGAGCGCTTTAGATGTGAGCTGAGTTAGGCGAGTTGGATTTTCATCAAGTGCGAAAGGCAGTCCTTTAGGTGCGTATAAGCCAATGGCTGGTATTTTTGTTATCTGGCCAAGGTTTTTAATATCGTCACCGTATTGATAACCAGCAGCTTTAAACTCATCAACTAAATTACGATCGTCTCTAATAAAGTATTGAGTACCACCACCGAGCATTAAATCGACAGGTAATTTACCTACAATTTTATTATCAATATAATCGTTGGCAATATCGTCGTAGTTATTACGCGATTCATTATGTGCAGCAAAGCTTGCTGGAGTGGCATGATTTATTTGTGATGTTGCTATAAGCGCTGTTGTCATACTGCGCTCTTTTGCTATTTCAAGCATGGTTTTAACTGATTTTTTGTCTGTATCTACTGCAATTGCGCCATTGTAACTTTTATGACCGCTACTCAGTGCTGTTGCACCTGCTGCGCTGTCGGTTACATAAGTATGATCGTCAGGGTAAGTATGTGCCATACCTTTCAAAATTGTATCGAAAACAGTTCCTTCAATCTCTTTAGTCGCAGGGTCATCTTTAAAATAGCGATAAGCAGTGGTGTAAGCCGGACCCATGCCGTCACCAATCATATAAATTACATTTTTAGGTGCTGATTCTGCGTAAACACCCGATGTGGCGCATAAAAGTGCCAATAAGCTGATCTGTTTTTTCATGGTTGTACCTTATGAGTGTACCTTATTTAATAGCCGCTTTTATTGTATAGACTTAGTATGATAAATAAATGAATATTTGTAAGAAACCATTTCGGTAGGTGGATTATTTAAGCCGATAGGTTATAAATAGTAATTAGGGCGTGTTGATCTTTGGTGGGTGAATTTGCAGCAGTATGTTTGGTTTTTAGGCAAGGCAGAGCCTATGTTGTGTGGTTATTCCCCATGAATAGGCGATAACGCCGCATAAATACCAAACATGCGCTGCCCTTTGGGTTCTTTCTAGGGACGATCAACTCTTTGTTGCCTACATGGATGTAGGTCTGTCTCTTGATCACAACTTTTCTGTCTGCTGAATTGATATTAACAATTCGGCAGATTCGACCATTTCTGCTAATTTCAACCACCCCTTCCAGAGTGCTTTTACGCCAACTCGACCATTTCTTTTACTGTCATACCACCCTCCCAATTTCGCTAAACTATAGTATAGCCAATGGAGAGACGGTACTTTATCCGGCAGCACATCCTTTTCAACCTTTGCCCATAGTAATTTCCACGTCATCTCTTTAACACAAGTTGTACATCTCACTTCTTTGTCTAATTCACTCCTTTGCGCCATATTTTGCAGCTGTAATAACCTGACAGCAATAAACGCTTTAATGATCGCAATTCGTAAAATATTATCACTGTGCTGCAAACGTAAATCTTCTACTTCGGTTCCATCTGTTTTCCATGTTTTATGAAACTCCTCTACACGCCAGCGAAGTTCATAGTATCTTACTAATTTCTGGGCATCTTCTGCTGTATTTACGGGCTCTGTCATATATAAAATCCAACATAATGGATTTTTTTGCGTACTTTCTTTTTCCTGACAGACAATGACATTGACGCTCAATGTAATTCGGGCCTGACGCGCTTTTCTTCCCGCACGTTGCGCTATATTAATAGTGTAACAACACTGACCCTGCGCTGTTTCTATTAACTGATTGAGATTGCATTGAGGCTCTATTAATTTTCTATTTTCTTTTGCTCTGACTAAAAATCGATGCCCTTCATCTTTTTGGTAAGTCATGTACTCATAAATGTCAGCTTCTCTGTCGCAGATGTTAAGTATATTTGATAATTCACCTGTACGTTTTTTTATATCCATTAATGTCTGTTGCCAGCGATAGCTTTCTTTCTCTTCGTAAGGGCGTTGCTGTTGTTGATCTTTAGTCCCTTTAACCTTTGATTTCCTAAACCAATAGTACTGGTCGAGTAAACCAATAACGTGCTCCGTATCTGCATCAATTGCTAAAGTTGAATGCGCATATAGCGTTCTTGTTTTTGATGGTTTTCCTAATGTATTTGTACAGTTCACATCGCCTAATTCTTTGCAAACACTGTGTTTAAATGTCAATCCTGTCGTATCTTGGATAGCGAGAACCAAAGGCAACTGCTTTACCGCTTCACTCGTTTGTGAGAATCCTGAATAGGCAATCGCTTGAGGGGATATTTTCTCATTTCTAATGAAACGATAAGCGGCTTCAATTTTTGCGGGTGTATCAGAAGCCTTAACAATTGAGCTGTCTGCATTCTCAGCCATATCGCTTGCTAGTAGAGCTAATCGTCGGGTGCGTCTCGGATCTCCTAAATTAGCGTTACCAAAAATTAATTGAGCCCATTCTTCAGAAGTGTTTGTGTGCATATGATAAATCTATGAGTGATGATGATCGATTAGATCACAGACTTAACGATATTCAAAGGCTTGTGTATAAGAGACAGGGATGTAGGTAAGGGGGGGGGAGCAGGACGCGGAAGCTTTGCTCGGTTTTTACTTATTCTTACATGGATGTAAGCCATTAGGGTAACGCAGGAGCAGTTACCGAGCCCACTAGGTTACAAACCTCGCGCCGCGATTTAATCGTCCCTAGATTGAACAAATTTCAATTTACAAAGGTCAACACGCCCTAAAGTTGTCATTCACAGTATTTATACTTGTTATTATTTATAAAAACATGCAATAGATTAAAACGCTGTTTAGTTTTTAGAAAATTGATCTTTTCTTAAATTTAGGGTTTATTTAACTTATTGAAAATTAATGGTTACTTTGTTTTTTATTTATTGAGTGAAAGTCTCATCAAGGCTGAACAAATAGGGAGATGTTAGTGGTCTGACAACTTGTATGCTATAAATGACAATGCATTAAAAACAACAAGAGGTTTGGTATGCAGCCATTTAATATTCAAACCAACAATTTAAATATTCGTGGTCAAAAGAAAGGGTCGGGCGCTGATGTTGTAATTGCACTGCACGGTTGGCTCGATAATAGTAATAGCTTTGCTCCTATGCTTGATGGCGTTGAACCTGAGCATACTTGGTACTGTATTGACTTTGCAGGCCACGGTTTGTCATCTTGGCGAAGTCAAGATGCTCACTATTATTTTGTTGATTATATTGATGATTTATACCAGTTTATAAATGCGCTTGGTGTAAAAAAAGTACATTTAGTTGGTCACTCGATGGGAGCCATGGTGGCAGGACTTTTTGCTAGCTGTTTTAACGATTATGTTAAGTCGGTTACCTTTATTGAAGGCATTGGCTGCGTTACAACCCCTAGCCAAGATGTATGCGAACAGTTAAAAAATGCGGTATTAAATAGAGCAAGATTAAAAAATAAGAAATCGAGAATTTATAAATCGAAAACGCTAATTTATGAAGCACGCTCACAAACTACCGATTTGAATAATGAACTAATTATGCTTTTAATGAATCGAAACATAAAAGCAATCGATGGAGGGTTTGAATTAACGACTGACCCAAAGCTTAAAAATCACTCAGGTTTTAGGTTTGATGAAGCGCAATGTATTGGTGCAATAAAAGATTTAATTGCACCATGTCAATTAATTATAGGTAATGAAGGTTATACGTTTGTAAAACAGAATTTAGCTAAGTATATTAGTTATTACAGTGACTTAAGTGTAATTAATGTTGGTGGTGGACATCATTGTCATATGCAAAGTAGTAACGAATGTTTTGAATATATTCAAGCATTTATGGTGCAAAGTGGTGCACGTTAATTGTATATTGTCGATAAATGTGGGATTATTCCCGCATTAGAGTATTTGCTCAATTGTTAAAGTGCCTTACTTAGATTAAGGTTAATAAAAATATAATTATAAACAGGGGCTAAGAGTGGAAAAAATCTGGCTTAAGCGCTACCCAGAGGGTATGCCTGAAACAATCGATCCTGAGCATTACAACTCGTTACTCGAAGTGTTCGAAAAAAGTTTTAGTGACTACAAAGATTTACCTGCATTTACTAATATGGGTAAAACATTGTCTTATGACGAAATTGATACAGCAACCAAAAAAGTTGCTTCTTACATTCAAAATAATTTAGGTCTCAAAAAAGGCGACAAAGTCGCTGTTATGATGCCCAATTTATTGCAAACGCCGATATCAATTTTAGGTATTTTACGTGCGGGTTGTGTGGTTGTTAACGTTAATCCACTTTATACCGTGCGTGAGTTAGAGCATCAATTAAAAGACTCTGATACCACCGCAATTTTTATTCTTGCAAACTTTGCAGATACGCTTGAAAAATCACTTGCACATACTGATGTTAAACATATCGTAGTTACGCAAGTAGGCGATTTGGTTGGTGGCCTTAAAAAACACATAGTAAACTTTGTTGTTAAGCACGTTAAAAAAATGGTGCCTACATACAATTTACCTAATACGATTAAGTTTTCTGACTTGTTAGAAGCAGATGCAGATGCATATAAACGCCCGGAAATGAACTTAAGCGATTTAGCTTTTTTACAATACACTGGTGGTACAACGGGTGTATCTAAAGGAGCAATGCTGAGCCACGGTAATATGGTGGGGAATCTTGAGCAAGTATCGGGCTGTTTAGATAAAGTATTGGAACGAGGTAAAGAAGTTGTTGTTACCGCATTGCCGCTTTATCATATTTTTGCATTAACGGCTAACTGCTTAACCTTTATGAAATATGGTGGTTTAAACTTATTAATTACTAATCCGCGCGATATGCCCGGGTTTGTTAAAGAATTAGGACAAACAAAATTTACTGCCATTACGGGTGTTAATACGTTATTTAATGGCTTGTTAAATACTCCAGGTTTTGCTGAACTTGATTTTAGCCATTTGAAAATGTCATTAGGCGGCGGTATGGCCGTTCAACGTCCAGTCGCTGAAAAATGGCAAAAAGTAACTGGCTCAAAATTAATGGAAGGCTACGGCCTTACTGAATGTGCTCCTTTAGTGACTATCAGTCCTTACGATTTGAAAGCGTACAACGGTTCTATTGGCTTACCAGCGCCAAATACTGATATAAAGTTAATTCTTGATAATGGTGAAGAGGCTGCACAAGGTGAGCCTGGTGAGCTATGGGTTAAGGGACCTCAGGTAATGCTTGGTTACTACAAGCGACCAGATGCAACCGCTGAATGTTTAAAAGATGGTTGGTTTGCAACAGGTGATATTGCAACCTATGATGAGGAAGGTTTCTTTTTTATCGTCGATCGTAAAAAAGACATGATTATTGTTTCTGGTTTCAATGTTTTCCCAAATGAAATTGAAGAAGTTATCGCTATGCACGAAGGTGTGCTTGAAGTAGCAGCTATTGGTATTCCACATGATGCAAGCGGTGAACAAGTTAAAGTTTTTGTTGTAAAAAAAGACCCTTCTTTGACTGAAAAAGATATAATAAATCACTGTCGTGATAATTTAACTAATTATAAGGTTCCCAAGCTCGTTGAGTTTAGGGATGAATTACCTAAAACTAATGTAGGTAAAATACTCAGAAGAGCCTTGAAAGATTAGCAACCTATAAAAAAGCCGGCAATAGCCGGCTTTTTTATTGTAGGAGACTAAGTGCAATATCAATTAATCGAAACACAAAATCAACTGAACACTTTTGTTGAACAAATAAAAAACAAGCCTATTTTAGCTATTGATACCGAGTTTATGCGTCGTCGCACTTTGTATCCAGAAGTTGCACTTATCCAAGTATTTGATGGCGAGCATTTAGCTTTGATTGATCCACTGGCTGAACTTTCTTTGTTTGATTTTTGGCAAATATTAAAAGACCCCACCGTACTAAAAGTATTACATTCACCTTCAGAGGATATTGAAGTATTTCAAAAATACGCAGGCTTTGTCCCTGCGCCGTTATTTGATACACAATTTGCACTGCAATTGCTAGGTGAAGGCAACTGTATGGGTTTTGCGCTTATGGTAAAAGAGCTGCTGGGTATTGAAATAGATAAAAGTGAATCGCGTACTAATTGGTTGCAACGTCCGTTAACGACTAAACAACTTGATTATGCAGCAGCTGACACATTTCATTTGCTGCCGTGTTTTAAATTAATTATTGAGCGTATTAAAGCAGCTGATTTATTTGATATTGTTATTAATGAAAGCGAATTAATTGCTAATAAACGTGCGTTTCAAACACCCGATGAACTTTTATATAAAGATATTAAAAATGCATGGCAACTTAAACCACATGAGCTGGCTGTATTAAAAGAGCTTGCTGTATGGCGACGAAATAAAGCAATTAGAAAAAATTTAGCGCTTAATTTTGTTTTAAAAGAACATAACATGACTGAAATTGCAAAACGTGGCCCTTCTAGTCTAAATGCTCTTCGTCAAATTCCTGGTGTTGAAGCTATAGAAGTTAATCGTTCTGGTGTTGAGGTACTAAAATGTATTGAAGCAGCTAAAGCAATACCTGAGAGCGAGCACCCCGAAGTACTTAAGCGCTTAATTGATTTTCCTACTTACAAAAAAGTTGCTAAAGATATAAAGCAAAAAATCACCAAAGTAGCTAAAGAGCACAATATACCAGAAGACGTTATGGCTTCTAAAAAGCAAATTAATCAATTGATCAGTTGGAATTGGAAGCTTACTAATGAGCAAAAAAGGAGTCATATAAAGCCTGACTTACTTAGCTCTTGGCGTTATTCATATGTTCAAGATGCGCTAAAAGAGTGGGATACTTAAGATTAAATATACCCTTTAATTGTGTGACATTTATCTGTTGATTTGCATGGTGAAAAACTTTTAGTTCAGCGCAGAGGATCAAAGCATAGGTATTTAGAGCCGCTATTACAAAGCAGATATAAATAAAATGGGCGCTTTAAGCGCCCATTTTATATTTACTTCTTTTCTTCATCAGGTAACGTAACGTTTAGCTCAAGAACAGCTAGATCATCTTCGTTTTGATCGAATTGAACTTGTACCGCATCGCTACTTACGTTCACGTATTTACGGATCACATCTAAAATATCTTGTTTTAATTGTGGTAAGTAATCCGGCGTTCCTCGTTGAGAACGCTCGTGCGCGACAATGATCTGCAATCGCTCTTTTGCTAATGACGCACTGTTTTTCTTTTCTGAGCGGAAGTAGTCAAGTAAAGACACGTTAACCTCCAAAAATCCGTTTAAATAAGCCTTTTTTCTCTACATCTAAGAAGCGAAAATCGACGGTTTCACCGAGTAAGCGGTTAATAGCATCTGCATAAGCTTGCCCAGCGTCAGATTCACTGTCTAATATAACTGGCTGACCTGAGTTAGATGCACTTAGTACCGCTTGAGATTCTGGAATAACACCTAATAAATCAATAGCTAAAATGTCTTGTACGTCTTCGACTGATAACATTTCACCTTTAGCAACTCGATCAGGATTGTAGCGTGTTAATAGTAAGTGTTCTTTAATGTTTTCTAGGCCTTCTTCAGCACGTTTCGATTTGCTGTGTAAAATACCTAAAATACGATCCGAATCTCGAACTGACGACACTTCTGGATTAGTTGTCACAATTGCTTCGTCAGCAAAATACATTGCCATCATTGCACCGGCTTCAATACCAGCTGGCGAGTCACAAACAATGTAATCAAAGTCTTCTTTTAATTCGTTTAGTACGCGTTCAACACCTTCACGTGTTAATGCGTCTTTATCACGCGTTTGCGATGCAGGGAGTAAAAACAATTTATCAACACGCTTGTCTTTAATAAGCGCCTGATTAAGTTTTGCTTCACCGTTGATTACGTTTACAAAGTCATAAACCACACGGCGTTCACAACCCATAATTAAGTCTAGGTTACGTAAACCAATATCAAAATCTATAATAACAGTTTTATAGCCTTTTAGTGCTAAGCCTGTGCCGATTGCAGCGCTTGATGTTGTTTTTCCAACACCGCCTTTACCTGAGGTAACGACAATTACTTTTGCCATGAGATTTATCCTTTAACCAAAGCTGAAATTTCTAATGATTCATTTTTTTGTTGTATTTGCACGGCGTTTCCCCAATGCTCACCTTGGAGTGAATCACTGATCCAATAATTACCATTAATGGAAACAAGCTCTGCCTCTAATTTTTGGCAGAATATATGTGCATTTTTTAATCCTTTTGCACCGGCGATAGCCCGCCCGCGAAGAGTTCCGTATATATGCACATTACCATCGGCAATAACTTCGGCGCCATGACTTACAGCACCTAACACAATTAGGTCTCTGTCTTTTGCATAAACTTGCTGTCCCGAACGTACAGCACCATTGATAATTTGTGCTGGTAAAATTACATTTTTTTCAATGATAGACGTATTAGTTTCCTGTTTAACAGGTTCACTCTTAACGTCTTGTGAATAATTTAAAACAGAGAGCCCAGCAGCTTTCGCATCTATGTGTTGTTCATCAGAACCATTACACACACCAACAGCATTAAAACTCATCCGCTCGATTAATGATTTTAAGTGAACAAAATCGAGTGAACTATTTTTTATCTCAATTAAGTTAACAACAATAGGTGCACCCTCAAAAAACTTAGGTGCTTGGGCTATTTTTATATACAGTTGTTCTGCTAAAAGGTTTATATCAGTAGTATAGAGATGCAAAACTGATAACGTAAAAAGATTCCCTTTTAACTCAAAAATTTGGTCCGACATACACGCTCAATTGAATTGTCTGATCAGAAATTAATCTTAGATAAACATAGGCTGAATAAGGCCTTTAATGAAATTTCTAATCTAATTTTTCTAACTTATTATTACTCTCATGTTATAGTGTGCGGCATTGTTAAGCAAGAATTTATAGGGCCATAATGCTCACTGCAGTATATAAAAGTAAGAAAAAAGCGGATACGTTCTTATTTGTTGAAAAAAGAGATGATTTTAGTAAAGTTCCGGAACCTTTGATGACTATGTTTGGTCAACCTGTTTATGTGATGATCATCAATTTAGCAAAACGTGAGCATTTAGGTGGGGCAGATTTAGAAACAGTAAAAGCAGCGTTATCAAACCCTGATAAAGGCTACTACTTACAAATTCCACCACCTGAGCAAAATTTGCTAAGCCAATTACGAAAAGACAATGGAGTCGATAGTGATTAAAAAACTTATCGTTATATTATGTGGTGTATGTTTAAACTCACCTGTGATTGCAAAAACTCAGGCTGATTTTCAAGATTATTTAGCTAATTTAAAGCAAGAAGCTATTGCAAAAGGTTATGAGGCCAAACTTATTGACGATGCGTTTGCAACAGCAACGTATAAAGAAAAAGTGGTTTCGGCTGACAAAAACCAGCCAGAAGTAAAAGAAACCCTTGAAACGTATTTACCAAAACGTGTACCACAATGGAAAATTGACCGCGCACGTAAGCTTTACGCAGAAAACAAAGAGGTACTTGAAAAAGTAGCGAAAGAGTTTGGCGTACAAGCACGCTTTATAGTCGCGCTTTGGGGACTTGAAAGTAACTTTGGTACAATTCAAGGCGGTCATAACGTTATTTCATCATTAGTGACACTTGCTTTTGATGGACGCCGAGAAGCACTTTATAAGCGCCAACTTTGGGCTGCACTGGATATTTTAAAGTCGGGCCACATAACGCTTGATAAATTTAAGGGCTCTTGGGCAGGCGCAATGGGGCAAACGCAATTTATGCCTACCTCTTTTAATGCTTACGCGGTTGATTACAACAACGATGGTCGTAAAGATATTTGGACTACAAAAGAAGATGCTTTTGCCTCAATTGCTAATTATCTAAAGCAAGAAGGCTGGAACGACTCTCTTACGTGGGGTCGCCAAGTTCATTTACCTGAAAACTTTGATAGTAAATACGTTTTAGTGCGTGGAACAAAAACACGCAAGCAGTGGTTAGAATATTGGAACGACTCAGAGCGCTCATTAGCTGATTGGCAAGCACTGGGTGTTCGTAAAGCTGATGGTTCTGATTTACCGAATGTAGACGTACGTGCTGCGCTGGTTATGCCTGATGATATAAATGGCCGTATGTACTTAGCGTACGATAACTACAAAGTGTTTATGCATTGGAATCGCTCGTATTACTTTGCTACTAGCGTAGGTTACTTGTCGGATAGAATTGGTTATCCAAAAATCTAATTTTTGAAATATACCTATAAATAAAGCCGCAATTGCGGCTTTATTCTTTTTTGAATATCTTATCTTTTAGGTCAATAACTTTACCAATTCCAGAACCTAGCTTCATCAGCTTATTAAGTTGCTCTGGCGTTAAACGTTGCAGCTCTGATGACCATTTAGTGACGGTTTCAAGTAGGTTGTGAATTTCCCCCATTTGTTTTTGCGCGTAAAGTTCATCGTCATTACTGGCTTCGTCTAACAAGTTATCGCGTAGTAGCGTTAAGGTGGGCTCAATTTCGCGCTTTTTACGCTCTTCAAATACTCGATTTGCCATATCCCAAATCTCACCTGCAGGGGCGTAGTATTCTTTTCGATCTCCAGGTATATGTTGCACCTTAATTAACTGCCACGATTGCAGCTCTTTAATACCCATACTTACATTACCGCGAGAAATACTAAGCGCATCTGCAATCTCATTGGCTGTCATTGGGTTTTTAGTAATAATCAGCAAACCACACATTTGTCCGATGGTACGATTGAATCCCCAGCGGCTGCCCATCTCACCACAATGCATTACAAAGGCAAAATTCTTTTCGGATAAACTCATAGCTTATTAACTTTCAATAATTTCAGAAAGTAAATGCTAGCACGCTGATTTTGGATAGCAAGATCTTACGCAGTGTAAAATTTGTTTTTCGCTACTAAAGTTTGATTTAGATTAACTTGTATCCGCCTATATTAGGTTATGTTATTTAAATAACCTCACGAAAATACTTTTTTTAACTTACGACTTCTTACATACGATGGAATGATTATGAAAGCTGCAATAAATAATGAATATAAAGGTAAATTAGAAATTACTGACCTGCCAATTCCTGAGGTTGGAACTAACGATGTACTAGTAAAAATAGCAGCCTGTGGTGTTTGCCATACTGATTTGCATGCCTGTCATGGTGATTGGCCTGTAAAACCCAAAATGCCACTAGTACCAGGGCATGAAGGGGTTGGTGTTATTGAAAAGCTAGGCAGTAACATAAAGCACCTTAAAGTTGGCGATAGAGTGGGTATTCCTTGGTTATACAGTGCATGTGGGCATTGTGAGTTTTGTTTAGATGGTAAAGAAACACTGTGTTTATCGCAGCATAATACTGGTTATTCTATTGATGGTAGTTATGCAGAGTATTGCTTGGCCCATGGCGATTACGTTGTAAAAATACCAGAGGGGTTAGGATTTTCTGAGGCCGCTCCATTATTTTGTGCAGGCGTTACAACCTATAAAGCATTAAAAGTATCCGGTGCTAAACCAGGGCAGTGGGTTGCTATTGTTGGCGTCGGTGGTCTTGGGCACCTAGCGGTTCAATACGCCAAAGCAATGGGTTTTAATGTAATAGCTGTTGACACAGGCAAAGAAAAACTCGCGCTTGCTAAAGAGCTTGGCGCAGATATAACACTCGATTTTAAAGACGTGGTTCCGAGTGAAGCTATTTTCGAACAAGTAGGTGGCGCGCATGGTGTTGTGTGTACTGCGGTCTCTAAAGCGGGGTTTGAACAAGCTTATAAGAGTGTACGCCGAGGCGGTAAATGTGTATTAGTGGGATTACCTCCAGAGGATATGCCACTTCCTATTTTTGATACAGTGCTCAATGGCGTGTCAGTAGTGGGCTCTATTGTTGGTACACGTAAAGATTTGCAAGAATGTTTAGAATTTGCTGCTCAAGGTAAAGTAAAAGCAATTATTGAAGAAAAGCGCTTAGAGGACATTAACGAAATTTTTGACGATATGCTCAAAGGTGAAATTAACGGTCGCATAGTGGTTACTATCTGACCTAAATTAAGCGCTCATCAAACAAAAAAGCACGGTTTCTAAAAAACCGTGCTTTTTAAGTATTTAACTAGTTAAAGTGTGTAACTAAAACTTAGTTTTGCATTACGCTCTTCCCCTGGCATACCACCTAAAAACATCGCTTTTGAGTAATACTTTTTGTTGAACAAGTTATTTAAGTTTAACTGCATATGCCATTTATCGGTGGTGTACGATACCGCTGTATCGTAAATCGTGTAGCTTGGTACATAACCATCAGGGATCGAGAACGAACTTGAATTAGTACTGCGGTTATCTACAAACGTAATACCACCACTTATATTCACAGCTTCAGGTAAGTTAAACATATCTGCGTAGTAGGTTACCCACGTACTTGCTGTTACGTAAGGCACACCTTTTTGGCGTGTGTCGTAACTGCTGCTGTTAGGATTACTTTTGTCACGTGCATCTTGATAAATACCGTTTACGTTTACTTTCCATTTATCGTTCAAGTAAGCGTTTAAATCAAGCTCAACACCTTTTGTTTGCTCTTTACCATCATAATAGCTTTCAGGTACATCTGAGCTTGATGTTAAAGCGTCATAAAGTGGATTTGCATATTCTAAATTTGTACGAGCGCTTTCAAATATAACAACAGATGCCAGTAGTTGGTCATCAAATGCTTTAAATCTAAAGCCTAGGTCGTTACTTATAGACTCTGAATCTTCTCGGTCAGCTTCATTACCTGCCACTGAGCCTAATACACTATACGCTGTACGGCCTTTTGAATGATTTACAAATACAGATAAATCTTCAGATGGCTGATAAGTTGCACCAAGGTTATATGTTAAGCCAGAATCTGATGTACTCGCTTCAGGAGTTGGCTCTGCACGGCTAGAGCTGTAACGCTCATCAACACCAAAGTGCTCGTAAGTTTGCTCAATTCGGTTATATGCCACGCCAATACGCGTTGTAAGCTCTTCCGTTAGATAACCTACATGTTGAATACCTAAGCCCCATGCTTGTACTTTTTTATTATAGTTGCTTGTTTTAAGCGGATCGTAATCATCAAAGCTACCCGATGGCCAATTTGGTTCTCTGATGTCGTAAATATATGGCAATGAACCTTGGTACGTTACATCACCATCATTGTTTGTGAGTACGTAATCTTGATCCCATATTGAGAATTGTTTAAAACGAATATCTCTATCTTCGTAGTTTGCGTTAACAAGTAGCTCGTTATCTACGTCGCCTAGCATAAAGTCATAGCGTAAATCTAAAAAGTACTGCCATGATTTTTCATCGGCTTCTACTTGGCGGTATTCTTGGCGGCGTGCTGCAAACGGGTAAAGTACGCCGTCTTCAACTAAAGGTGCACGAGGGTCATTATTAATAATGTTACTGCGCGTTGAATAAACGTAGTTATAAGCACCGGTTTGGCGTGCAAAACTTGATGTGTAGTTGCGGTACTGTAGCTGCTGGTTTAAAAACAAATCGTCAGTAATATAATAGTTATGCGTTAATTTAAAACGCAGTTCTTCACCTTCATTAGCATCTGCCATTGGCGAAATTATACCATTTGTGCCAAAGCTGTAAGGTGTTAAACCATCAGATGCCGATAGTGAATTAGCAAGTTGGTCGCGTTGTGCATCACTTAACTGTACGCCGCTTCCTGTCGGATCGTTTACTAAATCGGCACCAGTTACTTCACCCGCGCTTAAGCCGTTTGCAGTTTCTGCATTGTAAATACGAATAGGGTGACCAATAGAATCAACCGCTATTTCATCTTTTATATAGGCTGCAGAAAGTATGATGTTTTGTCTGTCATTAAGCACGTATTTAAGTGAGGTATAAATTTCATCGCGATCTTCTTTTAAATCACGAAAGCCGTCACTTGACGCTGTTTTAGCCATTACACGATAAGCTAAATCATCTGTTATAGCGTTAGTGCTATCAAATGATAATGAATAGCTATCCCACTGGCCAAGCTCAGCCGCTACTTTGTGTTTTTCTTCAAACTCCGGTTTTTTTTCAATTAGGTTAATTACGCCACCTGCACTACCAATGCCATATAAACCTGTTGCAGGGCCTTTTAAAACCTCAACAGATTCAACATTTGTAAGTGAACGAGTTGGGTTAAATGTATTGCCTAAACCTGCGCCACCGTACATGCCATCGTAGGTGTAGTTTGCGTCTAAACCACGAATTACTAAATTATCACCAATACCATAGTTATTGCCAGCCTGCGTTAAGCCACTTACGTTCCTTACTAAATCTTGAAGGCTATCAACGCCCTGAGATTCAATTAATTCACGGTCAATAACTACAACCGGTGCGGGTGTTTGCATTAAAGACATGTCTGACTTAGTAGCAAGACCAGAGCTCATTACAACGCGGTTTTGTTTTTCGTATACGCTGATGCGTTCAATATCGTCTACAACAGAGGTTGTCGCTGCGATTGTTGCGTGCGCGTTCAAGCAAGCTAAGGTAAGTAATGAGTATTTAAATTTTTTCATAAGGAGATAAGCATTCGTATTTAACTATTTGCGCGAATGATAATGGTTATTGTTTTTAAAGTGAATAAAAAGTTCAATAATTTTTATTTAATAGAGTTGATTGCTTTATATTTGAGCTTTAAGTGATTTTTTATAAACATTAATGCAAATTTGTTAACATTTAGTTTGGGAGTAGTTTGGTAAAATAGAAAATGTATATGTTAAAAAATAATTAAGGCTGAGTTTTAATTATTCAGCCTTTTATTAGGTTTTGTGGCCTATGGTAAGTAAGTTCAACACAGTTAGCGCTGAAAATAGCGGCTTTACCCAAAGCTCGGTATTATTTTTTAGCTCTATACACAACACCTGCTTTCATAACAAAAGGGATTTGCTCTAAAAGGGATATGTTTGTTAATGGATTGCCTTTTACGGCAATTATATCTGCGGCAAAGCCTGCTTTAATTTGTCCTAACTGATCATCCACTTTTAATAGTTTCGCGCTATTAATCGTTGATGCTTGGATTGCTTGCAGCTCTGTCATGCCAAACTTAACCATGCGGCTAAACTGTTTTGCATTATCTCCGTGCGGGTAAATTGCTGCATCAGTACCGAACACCATTTTCACACCCGCTTTTACAGCACGGCTAAAGCTATCTCGTTGCCTTTTAGATACTTGGCGTTCTTTATTTAGGTTTTCTTCGTCTACGCCGTTTTGCTCGCCATAAGTTAGCGTGTATTCGGTATTATAAATATCCATAGAAAGCCAAGTACCGTGCTTTTTGGCAAGCGCTATGGCCTCGTCATCTAAAAAGCTGGCGTGTTCAACACTATCAACACCTGCTTTAATGGCTGTTTTAATCCCGCTTGTACCGTGTGCATGAGCTGCAACAGGTAAATCTCGCATATGGGCTTCATCAACGATGGCTTTCATTTCTTCAAAAGAATACTGCTGTGCACCTACTTTAGTCCCTTTCGAAAATACTCCACCTGTGGCGCAAAACTTAATAGCGTTTGCCCCATATTTAATGTTTTCGCGTACTTTTATACGTGCAGCCCATGGACCGTCTGCGACGCCACTTGAAGTATATTTAAGCTCAGGAGGTAGTCGGTTGTTATCACAGTGCCCGCCAGTAATTCCGAGTGATGGCCCCGCAGCCCAAATACGAGGGCCAACTATGTCACCCGCATTTATGCCGTCACGCACCGCTATAACGCTGTAACCTTCTGCGCCAACATTACGTACAGTTGTAAATCCGGCTTCTAAGGTTTTTTTTGCAAAATGAGCCGCTTTAATCGCCATTCTAGGAACTGACTGGCCTAAACGTTCGCTGCGCGGCACCGTAGGATCGCTCGTTAAATGCACATGCATATCCATTAAACCTGGCATAAGGGTTAAATCAGGTAGTTGAATATGTTTATCATCTTTAGTCAGCGTTGGTTTTTTATTTTGTTCAATATTAGTGATCACGCCATCATCAATAGTAATTAAGGGGGATTTAATGAGCTTGCCATCTTTAACATCAACCATGGCTTTAGCTGATAGGTATGTAACTGCATAGGTATTAAAAGTGGTTAAGCAAAGTAAGGCAATAGAGGTGCTGAGTAGTTGTTTTTTCATTTTATTTTTCTTTTAAATCATATTTGAATTAATAGAAATGTAACAAGTTCAGATAAAAGTGCAAATTTAATACGATGAATGCAATCTATCGTAATTTCTTTATTAAGCACGGTTTAATGCGCATAATTAAAAAACGATATTAAAAAGGATTATCATGAAATCAATTAAATTAGCATTAGTTGCCAGCGGCGTTATGTTTGCTTTAAGTGGCTGTATGAATACTGGGTTTAGTACACACACTAATACCAGTGCGCAGTTAAACACCGTTAACGCATCGGCAGGTATTGTTTCAGAGCTTTCGGCAGAGCAACAACTCGATGTACTTGTTGCGCAGTATTACGATGAATCGCTCACATACAGCCCTATCAGCGCAACGTACAATGGTCGTAATGAGTTTAACGACCAATTTACGCCTGCGATTTCAAAAGAAAATAGAGTTAAAAAAGCGGCTTTTTATAAAAAATATCAACAGCACTTAAACTTTATAGATAAAGCACAGTTAACAGGGCAGTCGCTTTTAAGTTTTGAAATATTAGAGCGCGACCTCGCACTTAAATTAGAAGGCATGCAGTTTCCTGATTATTTACTACCAATAAATCAAATGGCGGGTGCGCATAACACCTTTGCAGGTTTTGGTTCAGGCCAAAGTGCTCAGCCGTTTAATACCGTTGAAGATTACACGGCTTTTATCTCGCGTAGCGAAGGTTTTGTAAAGTGGCTTGCCAGTGTAGAGCGTTCAATGGCGCAAGGCATTAAACTAGGTATTACGTTACCAAAACCACTTGCCGAAAAACTGCAGCCACAATTTGCAGCTCATGTAGTTAAAAATGCCGAAGATTCATTGTTTTGGGGACCAATTAAAAAATTACCAGAATCGTTTAGCGCACAGCAAAAGCAAAAAATTACAGCGCAGTATCGTCAATTGATTATGCAGCACTTAGTACCGGCTTATAAAAGCATGAGTGACTTTTTAGCTAATCAGTATATTCCTAATAGTCGAGAAAGCGTAGGTTACAGTGATTTACCAAACGGTAAAGCGTGGTACGAATACCAAATTAAGAAAAACACAACGCTTAGCTTATCTGCAGATGAAATTCATGACATTGGTTTAAGTGAAGTGTCGCGCATTTTAAGCGAAATGAAAAAAGTAAAAGAAACCGTAGGCTTTAAAGGTGAACTATCTGAATTTTTTGATCATTTACGTGATTCAGATGAATTTTACTACGACACGCCTGAGGAGTTAATTGCAGCATATGAAAACGTTAAGAAAAAAATAGACGCGCGTTTGCCTCTGCTTTTTAACATCTCACCCAAAGCCCCTTACGTTGTAAAAGCGGTTGAAGCATACAGAGCCCAGTCTGCAGCAGGTGCATCATATGCATCTCCGGCACCTGATGGCTCTCGCCCAGGTATTTTTTATATCAATGCTTATAACTTAAAAGCGCAGCCTAAATTTTTACTCGAAACTTTATCAATTCACGAAGCAGCCCCAGGTCATCACTTTCAAATAGCACTTCAGCAAGAAATAGAGGGCTTACCTGATTTTCGTAAATTTGGTGGTTACACTGTGTTTGCAGAAGGTTGGGCGCTTTACGCAGAAAGCTTAGGCAAAGAGCTAGGTTTATTTACCGACCCTTACATGTGGTACGGGCGTTTATCGGATGAGCAATTACGTGCAATGCGTTTAGTGCTTGATACCGGTTTTCATGCAAAAGGGTGGACGCGTCAGCAGGGAATAGATTACATGCTTACAAATTCGTCTATGGCAAAGAGCGATGTAATTGCAGAGGTTGAGCGATATATTGCATGGCCAGGACAAGCGCTTTCTTACAAGTTAGGGCAATTTAAAATTCAAGAGTTACGTGATTTTTCTAAAAAACAACTGGGTGATAAATTTGATATTAAAGCGTTCCACACGCAAATATTAATTGATGGCGCATTGCCAATGCCAATATTAGAGGAAAAAATTAAGCGTTGGGTTAAATCTCAAAGCTAATTTGTAGCGCAAAGCCTGTACTTTGAAAGGGTATTGGCTTTGCGCCATTTACAGCAATACGGTAGAATGCGCGCTCTTTAGGGGGCACGAGTAAACTATGTTTGATCAACAATTAGCAAATACACAATTTTGGCTTAAAAAAAGCTTAAGCGACATGAGTCAAAATGAATGGGAAGCCATTTGTGATGGATGCGGAAAATGTTGTTTAAATACGTTTATTGATAGCGAAGATGAAGACGAATTTACCGCCACCGATCAGTTACGCGAAGGTGAGCAATTAATATTTACTAATATTGTATGTCAGTATCTTGATAACAACACCTGTGGTTGTAGCGAGTACGAAAACCGCCAAACGCTTGTTCCTTCTTGTGTAAAACTCACAAAAGAAAACCTTAAAGACATCTTTTTTATGCCACAAAGCTGCAGTTACCGTCGTTTACACGAAGGTCGTGGTTTGGCTTCTTGGCACCCGTTATTAAATAATGGCGATAAAACGAGTATGCATGAGTTAGGTATTTCTGTAAAAGACAAAACAGTTAAAGATTGTGATGTTAAGCTCGATGACTTTGATTTGTACATTGCAGAATGGCCAACAAAGGACGTAGATTAATGAGTAAGCAACAAGCCGTAATTGGTTTAATCAATCCTAAAAGCCCGACTAATGTTGGCGGTGTATTGCGTGCAGCAGGTTGTTACGATGCTAAACAAGTTTTTTTTACAGGCAATCGTTACTTAAATGCTAAAAAATTTCATACAGATACAAAAAATGTGGTTGAACGTATTCCTTTAACTGAAACCGACAGTTTAGAGACGGTAAAACCAGAGGGCGCTACCGTTGTTGTTATTGAGCTTATTGAAGGTGCAACACCTTTACCTGAGTTTAAACACCCTGAAAATGCATTTTATGTATTTGGCCCCGAAGATGGCTCTGTATCAAAAGACGTTCTAAAGTGGTGTGATGAAGTTGTGTATATTCCAACTATTGGCTGCATGAACTTAGCGGCTACCTGTAATGTTGTTTTGTATGATCGCTTAGCTAAATTAGGCGGCGTTGAGAGTAGTGACGATACTATTATTAGCTCTCGTGATACAAACAATAAAATGAAATGGGTGAAATCTTAGCTCATCTTTTTTCTTACGCAAATCATTGTAAGTCATTTAATTTACTGGCTTTTTAATCTTTCCGCATCTAAATGGGTTGGTGTTTTTTTTGCCTATTTAAAATGATAACCCTAATTCAGCATGCCGCAGTTAATATATTTGTGCTTAAAAGATTTGGACATAGAGTAAACGAATTACACTTGCTTGCTCTCACTTGCGTAGAAGTTGGCTTCGATGATTTAAGTAAGCTGGTAAGTATTAAGTAAAGTCGTGTTTAACATTATTAACTTTTTAATTAGGCTAATTAAAGAGAATATAAATACACAAGGCTAAATTTTCTCCTACACTTATTGCTATTAATACTATTTTTTTAATAGGTATGCCATGCGATTTTTGTTTATTCTCCTTTTGATCTTTACTGCGGAGACGGCTGCTGAAATACCGATTACTTATCAAAGTAGCGGTAATAATATTATGCTGCACGGTGAACCTTATAAATCAGGGACGCTCTATAAAGCAAATAACAGTAAACAAACGCTTCATATTGCGACATTAGATTGGCCCCCGTACATTGGTGATAAATTATGCAATAAAGGGTGGGTGTACCAATTTGCAGTTTCACTACTTAATAGTCAAGGTTATAGCGTCCATATTGAATTTTTACCTTGGGCACGAGCGGTAAGAAATGTTGAGTTAGGCAAAGCAGATATTTTAATGCCTGAATATTTTATTGAAGACACAGCACCTTCTGATTATGTATTAGGAAAAACTCGCAGCGACTTATTAGGTTTATCAAATTCATTTAAAGGGGGCGAAATTGCGTTTCTAAAAAGAAAGCATGAGGCTGACCGCTTTTCTGGCAATTTGAAATCACTCAAAGGTCAACGGATTGGTGTGGTCCGTGGCTATCAAAATACGCCTGAGTTTGATGCAATGATGGACAATAATGAATTTCAAATAATGCATTCAGTTGATGACTTACAGCTTGTTCAGCTATTAGTGGCGAAAAGAGTTGATTTAATTATTGGCGATCCGACAGTGTTAAAGTTTTCAGTACAATACTCATCGTTAAGTCATTCACAAAAACAACTTTTATTAAATTCAATCGAAGAAGAAAGTATCCCACTACAAAATAACCCTCTGTATTTTGCAATAAGTAAATTGAGCCATAATTGGCTTGGTGTTTTGGAGGATATTAATAAGGGATTATATAAATTTAATAATAGCGGCGAAACTCAACGTTTAATTGATAGCCTTAATTCTGAGTGTGGATACTAGTTAACCTGAACTGTGAATAATAAATCTATCTCGAGCAGCTATTTTCAGCGCTAACTGCGTTGGGTTACTGCAATAGGTCAGCTATTGACGCGTAAATTCGCCTTGTCCCCACTTAAAATCTCCGGTTAGAGAAAATAAATTTAATCATAATTCAATACGTTAGTAAATCTCTTTACCAGAGTTTAGGTTAGTAACAATAAATGTTGTAGTGGAACGTTCCTAGTAGGTGGCGTATTATTCACAAATAAACATGTAAAATCGTTTTCAATTTGTTAATGGAGTGAAAACGACGTGAGTGAAATAAATACAAAACAATCATTTTCGGTCAACGAACAGCAAAAGAAAAATTATCTGTTTCCGCTGACTGCAATGACAACCCTATTTTTTTTATGGGGTTTTATAACGGTATTAAATGATGTACTAATACCCCGCTTAAAGAGCGTATTTGATTTAAGCTACTTTGAAGCAATGCTTGTGCAATTTTGCTTTTTTGGTGCTTATTTTATTGTATCGTTACCCGCTGGAATTTTAGTTAAACAACTAGGCTATAAAAAAGGTATTTTAACTGGCTTAGTTGTGGCATCGATTGGGTGCATGTTATTTTATCCTGCTGTGGTTGTGCATGAATATTGGCTTTTTTTAAGTGCGCTATTTGTCCTTGCTTCAGGTATTACAGTTTTACAGGTATCTGCAAACCCTTATGTGGCCGCTCTTGGTCCTGAAAAAACAGCCTCGTCGCGCTTAAACTTAGCACAAGCTCTTAATGCATTAGGTACCACCGTTGGTCCTTATGTTGGTGGGTTATTGTTTTTTGGCGCTGCAGGTAGCCTTGCTGTCTCAGCAGTTTCTGCAGAATCAGTGAAAATTCCTTACTTACTGCTAGCAGCAGCTCTGTTGTCAATTGCTATTATTTTTGCCTTTATTAAATTACCAGAAATAGAAGCGCATAAAGACAATAACGATCAACAAACTCAAACTCGCTCATTAACTCAAGCGCCTCATTTAACAATGGGTGTGTTAGCTATATTTTGTTATGTAGGAGGAGAGGTTGCTATAGGAAGCTTCTTAGTTAATTACTTTGGCGAGGCACATATTGCAGGTCTTGAAGAACACTCAGCAGCTAAACTCATTAGTTATTACTGGGGAGGTGCCATGGTCGGTCGCTTTATTGGTTCTGCACTTTTACAAAAAATTGCACCATCTAAAGCTATTGCTTTTAATGCATGCAGTGTCATTGTTTTATTATTGATAACAATATTTAGCGACGGCGACGTTGCATTATATTCAGTATTAGCAGTTGGTTTATTTAATTCTATTATGTTTCCAACCATCTTTTCTGTTGCAATAGAACGATTAGGCTCATTAACGAGTAAAGGATCTGGTTGGTTGTGTCTTGCAATTGTCGGTGGCGCGTTGATCCCTCTGATACAAGGGTACTTTGCTGACACGGTTAATATACAAGCTAGTTTCTTTGTCCCAATGTTGTGTTATGTATTTATTGCTTGGTACGGTTTGAACGTAGTTAAACTAGCAAAAAAATGGTGATTGAGCCGTTGTACTTAATCTTTTTAATTTCATAAGTTTAAGCTTTTATTATATTTGGTTTAAATAATACCAATCTGCTTAGATATGAGGTAATTTAATTTGTTAAGTTGTCCAAATACCTATGCAGATTGGTACAAGTAAACTAGCTCAGCTTGTTGTCTTTATAAAAGGCGATTGAAGATTTTATTAGGGCTTACTAACTTTTACAATTCGAAAGTTGCTCTAACGAGTAAATTTAATTACCGCGCTGCGCATGTTTGACGTCTACACTGTATTCTCGGTTATTTACGGGAAATAACGACACCACATAGGTCTGCCTGAAAATAAGCCGACCATGGTAAATACTCCTTTGCAGTGATTAAACCTTATTTAGTTAACGTACATTCATCCCTTCATGCACAATGTTTTTAGTGATTGAATACGTATTCAATTACTAATCAAGCCGTTACTTTGTAGAACGTTCCAATTTTATGTTTAACTCATCGCACAGAAAATCTACGTTCTGTCAGTTAGTCCTTTACTCTTATTTTTAACGAAATCGCAGCTTACAGGGGTTATTAAGTAAGAAAACTTTCTAAATTTTGCTAAAATTAACAGGCTAACGAATATAAAAATAATGCATTTATGTCCGCTAAGCCTGAACTTTATAGCAAGGTGACTATTGCAGCGTTATGCATTTAAGCTTTCGTATTTTAGCCGTATTCGATTAATTACATGTATGTGAATAAATTTAGTCAGTTATTTTTACTAAATGATGAAGCGGTTTTATTTTTGATAGGCTATACGTATAAATAAGTTGAAGAAAAATTAAAAATGGCTTTCGCTTTACCTTATACCAGTATGATGACGAGTGAAAACCCTCCTTGTCGACGTATTCTTATTGAAATACAAGGCATTTAACAACTCTCATAAAGTATTTAAAGTAATAAAACAATGGTGAATAAAATTTCTAACAAACAAAGCTGGCTAAACTTAATTAACATTGACAGTGTTTATAGTTCTGACAAACAACGTCAAGCGTTTTCTTTATTCACTATGATTGCTATATCTATTGTTGTTATTAGCATTCTAATTTTTTTGAATTATGATGTTTACTCACCAATATTAACAAGTGCATTAATTGCAGTTAATGTAACCATTATTTGTAGTATGTTTTACTTTATAAAAACTGGGGAATTAGAAACTGTCGCATTAATTTGTATGAGTATTGTTTTTATATTGTGTATTGTCCTTACTTATACTGGAGGAAAAGAAAATACTGCATTGTATTGGCTCATGTTTTATCCTGTTGTTACCTTTTCTTCTCTAGGTGTAAGACTGGGCACATGGCTAGGTTTAACTTTATTACTGTGTTGTATCGCCATTTTATATGGTCCAAATTTCGGTCAAGTTGTTTATGGTGATATTGAAAAAACACGATTTATAGCATCGTTTACCTTAGTGTACATATTCTCATTTATTGGTGAGTTTTTTAGGTATCGAAGTCATATGGCAATTGCTGATATTACACTGGAACAAAAACAAGATGCTTATACCGATCAACTTACAGGGATTGCTAATAGACGCTTTATTACTTCTCATTTTTTAAAGCTTGTTGATAGTCGACCGAATGAATACCTTCCATTTTCATTATTATTACTGGATTTAGATCATTTTAAACGACTTAACGATACGTACGGCCATGATTTTGGTGATATTGTGTTAATTGAATTTACCAAAATACTCGAATCACAATTTCCTACATCAGCAGTAAAAGCACGGTACGGCGGTGAAGAATTTGTTGTTATTTTACCAAAAGAAACAAGTGCGAATGCTGTTGATATTGCTAACCGTTTTCGTGAACACGTAGCAGCACAAGTGTTATTAGCTGAAGATAACCTACAAATATCACTTACCTGTAGTATTGGTGTGGTACAAGTTGATAAAGTAGGCGATTATAATAGTGCGCTAAAACAAGCTGATGAGTATCTTTATAACGCCAAAGCGCTTGGTCGTAACAAGGTTGTTTCTACAAAAGATTAAGGATTAATATGAATCAATGTAAACTTATTTATATCCATGACCCAATGTGCAGCTGGTGTTGGGGCTACACACCAACCTGGCTTAAATTAAAAGCTGAGCTTGAAAATAAACTGACGGTTGAATATAAAGTAGGTGGTTTAGCCCCTGATAGCCAAACTGCAATGACGCAAAATATGAAAGAGCGGCTTGAAAGTATATGGCATAAAATAGAGAGCGAATTAGGTACACAATTTAATTTCGAATTTTGGCAGAAAAACCAACCAAGACGTTCAACATACCCAGCATGTAGAGCTGCATTAATTGCACGAAAAAAAAATAAAGAAAGTGAAATGATCGAAGCAATTCAACATGCTTATTATTTAAATGCACAAAACCCGTCAGATGATAGCGTTTTAATTTGTTTAGCTGAACAAATAGGTTTAAATAAAAATGAATTTACCGTCGCTTTCCTATCAGATGAAGTTAATAATGAACTCAAAGCTGAATTACAATATACACGGAGTTTACCTATTCATGGATTCCCATCTTTAGTATTTCTTCGTGAGGATAAGCTGTATTCAATTGAGATTAATTATAAAGACTGGCGCCACACGTATAATCAAATTATTAAACTGTTAGATTAATTTATCTCTTTATTGTGAGTGTTTGCTCAACAAATACTCACTCCTTCCTTTTAAGTCTTAATTGTTTCAGTTGTCATAAAATAGACTTTTTTGCGCAACATCCCTGTCATGTTTTATCTATAAACTTCTGCTCATTGGAAATCTCAAGCCATAAATTATTTGTCTAACAAAGTTTTTGGCCTTGAAAAATAAACTAGCAAATCTGCTAATTAACGAGTGAAGGTGTATGCGATGAAAGGCGTTAAACCATTAATCTTAGCTGGTATTGTGGCCGCAAGTGCAGCAGTACAGGCAAACGATTTAAATAAGATTATTGATAAAAGCAGTGAAATTAATATATCCGCTGCGCAATCACAAACAAAAATAGACAAGATTGCAGATTCAATGCAGGGACGTTTACAGCAATTTAAAACCCTAAATAAAGAAATTGACGGCTTAGCTGTTTACAACTCTCAGCTAACTAAGCAATTAAATAATCAAATCGAAGAAATGGAATCATTGAATTTATCAATGGATCAGGTTTCGATTATTGAACGTCAAATAACACCTTTAATGATGCGCATGATCACTGGTCTTGAACAGTTCATATCTCTTGATGTGCCATTTTTACAAGATGAACGTGCAAAACGTTTAACGTCTTTAAAAACGATGATGGATCGTGCTGATATTACTTCAAGCGAAAAGTTTCGTCGTGTTCTCGAAGCGTACCAAGTAGAAGTTGATTACGGCCGTACAATCGAAGCGTACACCGCTTTGTTAGAAGTTAGTGGCAAAGAACGTGAAGTTGATTTCTTACGCATAGGCCGTTTAGAACTTATTTACTTAACACGTGATGGCAAACAAGCAGGTAGCTGGAATATAGAAACGAAATCGTTTGCAGCACTGCCTGATTCGACAATAAGTCAAATTAACAAAGGTTTGCGCATAGCGCGTAAACAACTTGCCCCAGATATGCTAACTCTGCCAGTACATGCAGCAGAATAAGAGGTTGAAAATGAAATTGTTTACTCAAATGACAAAAATGGCTTTATTCGTTGCAAGCCTTAGCTTTACCGGTTCGAGTTTAGCCGCTGAGCCAATGAACCTTGATTCATTACTTAAAACGTTAGAAGAGGGTAAATCAGCCCAAAGCGTACAAAACCAACAACGAGAGCAAGCGTTTGCAACGCGTCAAAATGAACAAGTGCAAATGTTAAAAAACACACAAGCAAAACGTAATCAAATGCTTGTTGAGTCAGAGCGACTGGAAACGCAGTTTGAAGAAAATGAAGTTAAATTAGCCAATTTAACGGATACCTTATCAAAGCGTATGGGCTCACTTAAAGAACTATTTGGTGTATTACAGCAGGTTGCTGGTGATTCGAGTAATAAATTTGCGACATCTGTCGTATCGGCGCAAATCCCTGGTCGCAGCGCATTTATGGATGAGTTAGCACAAAAAATGGGGTCGACGTCTAAACTTGCATCAATCGAAGATATTGAAAAAGTATGGTACGAATTACAACGTGAAATGACTGAGCAGGGCAAAGTAAGTCGCTTTAATACCACCGTCATAGTCGAAGGTGGTAACAAGGCAGAGCAAGAAGTACTTCGTGTTGGTGCATTTAATTTAATCTCAAATGGTAAATACTTAGAGTACAATCCAGGTACAAACACGTTAAGTGAACTTACTCGTCAGCCTGTTTCACGTTTTACCGCAACAGCGAGTGATCTACAAAATGCTAAAAGTGGTGCAGTTCAGTTTGCACTTGACCCAACAGGCGGTTCAATTTTAGGTTTATTAGTACAAGCCCCAGATACTGCTGAGCAAGTACACCAAGGTGGTGCGGTTGGTTATGTTATTTTAGGTGTAGGTTTACTTGCACTGTTGATTGCGATAGAACGCTTTGTATCTTTATTACTTGTTGGTGGCAAAATTCGTCGTCAACTAAAAGATAATGTAGCGCGAGATGACAATCCACTGGGTCGTGTTATGAAAGTAAAAGACGACTATCCAAATGTGGCCTACGACACGCTTGAACTAAAATTAAGCGAAGCTATTCTACGTGAAATGCCAAAAATAACACGTAACCTTACTCTCATTAAAATCATCTCTGTTGTTGCACCGTTATTGGGTTTATTAGGTACGGTAACCGGTATGATTAATACTTTCCAAGCAATTACTTTATTTGGCACAGGCGACCCAAAACTCATGGCGGGTGGTATTTCACAAGCACTAGTAACAACGGTCCTAGGTTTAGTTGTCGCGATTCCTACTGTGTTCATATATACGCTGCTTAATACACGTTCAAAAGGGTTACTGCTTATTTTACAAGAGCAGAGCGCAGGTATTATCGCAGAGCGAAGCGAGAAGGGAGCATAAACCATGGTGCTATTGATTGATTCAATCAATGCTATCCGTGATTTTCTCGACACCGGTGGCCAAGTCCTGTTGGTCATCGGGGTGTTAATCTTCGCGATGTGGTTATTGATACTCGAGCGATTTATTTACTTTTTCAATGGTTTTCGCAGTTATAAAAAAGGTGTTAAAAGCACATGGACTATTCGTGATGAGCGTAATAGCTGGAATGCTGAACAAATACGTCAAGCTATGATCTCGCGAGCAAGTATGCGCCTTAATACCAATTTGCCTTTAATTAATGTGATGGTGGCGTTATGCCCGCTACTCGGTTTATTAGGGACGGTAACCGGAATGATAGAAGTATTTGATGTTATGGCAATTACAGGTACCGGTAGTGCTCGCTCAATGGCGTCAGGTGTATCTAAAGCAACTATTCCAACAATGGCAGGTATGGTAGGTGCGTTATCAGGAGTGTTTGCCTCAACGTACTTACAACGTAAAGCTAAGCGCGAAGTAGAGCTTCTTGAAGACAGCATGGTGTTAGACCATTAAATAAATTTTGATAAGCGCCTTACAAGTTCGCTTATCCTAGGAGAATAAAAAATGAGAGCCCCTTTAGGTAATTTAATGCAAGAAGATGAAGCAGAAGAAATAAACATGACACCTATGTTAGATGTTGTTTTTATAATGCTTATTTTCTTTATTGTGACAGCATCGTTTGTTAAAGAAGCTGGTATTGATGTAAATCGTCCAGAAGCTGCAACAGCTGTAAAAAAGGAACGTGCAAACATACTAGTGGCTATTTCAGACAAAGGTGAGATTTGGATCAATAAACGTCAAATTGATATACGAGCAGTTCAAGCAAACATTGAGCGTTTAAAAGCTGAAAATCCTCAAGGCAGTGTTGTAATTCAGGCAGACAAAAAATCTACAACAGATACCTTGATAAAGGTAATGGATGCAGCACGTGCCGCAGGTGTGTTTGATGTGTCGATTGCAGCTCAAGAAGCATAAGGGTTAGCAATGCGTTATTTAGTAGCATTAATTATAGCTGGTGTAGTGACTTTCATGCTTTTTTTAGGCATGCAAGCACTTATAACTGGCGGCGATGGAGCGATGAGTGAACCCGCTAAAGGGAACGTACTTGATTTTGTAAGGCTTAAAAAAGAAGAAAGCGTACAAAAAAAAGAACGTAAACCACAAAAGCCACCCACACCAAAAGAACCGCCTCCACCAATGGAGTCACCGCAAATGCAAAGTAGTGATGCTAATGCAAATGCTAACAACTTTGACTTTGGTGCCAATGTTGATGCGGATGTCAATTTATCAGGTGGCTTATCGCTGGACTCAAGTGATGGCGAATATTTACCGATAGTAAAAGTGGCTCCAGTTTACCCGCGCCGTGCATTGTCACGTGGTATTGAGGGTTACGTTATTGTTGAATTCACTGTAACTAAACAAGGTACTGTGCGTGAGCCCCACGTTTTAAAAGCAGAGCCTGAGTCACTATTTGATAAAGCTGCAATGGATGCAGCCCTTAAATTTAAATACAAACCGCGCGTAGTTAATGGCGAAGCTGTTGAAGTTGCGGGTGTTCAGAACAAAATTTCTTTCCAGATCAGTGGTTAATTTAGCGATTAATTAAACCTACGAGTAAATGGTTCGAAAAGCGAGGCGATTATGAAATCAATGACAACATTACAACCTGTGGCAAAACTTTTAAAATTAACACTGTTTTGTACCGCAGCGATAAGTACAAGTATTATTACTCCTAGTGCACTGAGCATTTTACCCAGTGTAGATGTAGCTACAGCCAATGCGGCGCAAGAGCAAAAAACTAAACGTGTGCCAGCTTTACGTGAAAAAGTATACAGCCAGCTGGCACGTGCACAAAAGCTCGCCGATGATGGCGATGTTAAGGCAGGACTTGAAGCACTTGATAGCATAAATGAGCGCTCATCGAGTATGAACTCGTACGAAATTGCGATGATGCATAATTTTTATGGTTTCATATATTACAATGAAAATGACTTACCAAAAGCTATTGCAGCGTTTGAAAAAGTAGTTGCTGAGGAAGGTATCCCAGAATCACTGCGTGTGAGCACGACGTTCAGTTTAGCTCAATTGGCAATGGCTAATAGTGACTATGAAAAAGTGATTGCATTTTTAGACCAATGGGATGCTATTAATACTAAACCGATTACTGATGGTTATTATGTATTGCGAGCACAAACCTATTATCAGTTAAAAGATTTTAAGCAAGGCCTTAATTATATTACCCAAGCAATTACTCTAAGCGATAGTGAAGGTAAAACACCTAAAGAAAATTGGCTAGTTTTACAGCGTGCAATGTATTACTCGCTTAACCAAACAGATAAAGTGGTTGATGTATTGGAACGTATGGTAAAGCTTTACAACAAACCTGAATACTGGGTTCAGTTATCGGGTATGTATGGTGAATTAGGGAAAGAAAGGCAACAGCTTAGTGTTATTGAAGCCGCGTATCAGCAAGGTTTTTTAACCTCTAAATCTGATTTACGCCAATTGGCTCAGGTGTATTTATATAATGGCTTAGCGTATAAAGCCGCCACTGTTATGAGTAAAGCTATAGATGCTGGAATTGCAGAGCAAACTGCAAAAAATTATGCTTTTGTTGCTGAGGCGATGATCCAGGCAAAAGAAGATGAAAAATCAATCACGTATTTTGCTAAGGCGGCTGATTTATCGCCAAGTGGTAAGTACGACCAACGTTTAGCCGAAGTGTATGTAAATACTGAGCAGTTTGAAGAAGCTGCCGATGCTGCGCGTAAAGCGCTTGATAAAGGTGACCTTGATTTTGAATCAAACGCTTTTGTTGCTTTGGGAATGGCGCAGTACAATTTACAAAATTTTGATGCATCAATTTTAGCGTTTGAACAAGCCCAAAAGCATAAAAAGTCACAGCGTTTAGCACAGCAATGGATCAAATATGTGAAGCGTGAAAAAGTACATGCAGAAACACTCAGAACAGCGTTACTTTAACTTTTAACTAGCGTGATTATTTGGTAACAGGTATACACGTCAAGCTATTTCATAATCGCACTATGCAAACCGCCTTAAATTTATTTTTGACGGTTTTTTTGTTTTTTTTAATTAACCATTTGAAATTTATGAGAATAACTTTGTCATCTTATGTTTATTAAAGTGTAACGGCTCTGTCATACAGCTCCCGTAAGGTAGTCGCAGCTAAGAACTCAAGTGACCTTAATGCATTAAAAAGTGCCTTAAGGTGACTTGAGTTTAATAAAGCGCTAACAAAATAATTAAATACTTTAACGGAGTGAACAATGAAATTATCTGACTTATTCAAGGTCAGCCTTGTGGCTACTGCAATTACATTAGCCGGCTGTGGCGGTGATATAAATCTAAATGTTGAAGAAACGGTTGAACAACCAACTTCACCTACAAATCCAACACCACCAACAGCTGAAGAGTTACCCGGTACATTTAGCCAAAGTTTATCAACTGAGGTATCTACTGCCTTAGGTCGTTCTGTTACTGTTCAGGTTCTTTCTGGTGTTATAACACAAGATACAACACTTTCAACTGATGCAATTTGGGCACTTGATGGCGCTGTTTTTGTTGGTAAAGATAAATCAGAAAGTGCAACGCTTACTATTGAGCCAGGCGCTGTCGTCTTTGGTAATAATGGAGGCGATTACATTGTTGTTAGTCGCGACTCAAAAATTGAAGCGTCAGGAACTAAAAACGACCCAATTATCTTTACATCTAAGCAAGATGTTTTAGGTGAAACAACTGCTGCAGGTCAATGGGGCGGTATGGTGTTATTAGGCAATGGTATTTCAAATAAATGTCCTGCTGAAGGCGATTGTGCACTTCAAGTAGAAGGTGTTGAGTCTGGTGCTGTGTTTGGCGGTACTGATAACACTGATAGTTCAGGTACTCTTAAATACGTAGTCGTTAAAAATGCGGGTTTTGAACTTTCTGTTGGTAATGAGTTAAACGGCATTACATTTGGTGCGGTAGGCTCTGGTACAACAGTTGATTACTTACAAGTTCATAATAATGCGGATGATGGCGTTGAATTTTTTGGTGGCGCGGTTAATTTAAAACACGTTGTTTTAACAAGTATCGATGATGATAGCATTGACTGGGATAATGGCTTCCAAGGAAAAATGCAGTTTGTTTACGTCGAGCAAGATAAAAACTCTACAGATGCAAACCGAGGAATTGAAGCTGATAACGACGGTAAAATCCCTTCTAAAGATCCAAAATCGTTGCCTATGATTTCTAATTTAACTATTGTTGGTAATAACTTTAATGGTGAAGACGATGCTGAAGGTATTTACTTACGTGAAGGCACCGGTTTACACCTATACAACTCAGTGATCACAGGCTCTAATGAAATGGGTGAGTGTTTAGAGCTTGAAGGTATTGCATTGGCTGATGATGGCACGGCTTTATTTTCTGATAGCGAAACAGTAAATAATGCTAACGATGGCACTATATTAATGCAAAACACTTTTATGTCTTGTACTAATGGTGAAAACTTTAAAGACCCTAAAGGTGCAGATGGTTCAGTACTTTTAGCGTTAGAAGGGTGGTTTACGGCGCAATCTGGTAACGTTATTAATGACAAACCTATGCTAGGTGTTAATGGTCAGCCTATTGTCGGCTCTCCTTTGTTAGGTGCTGGTCAGGATGTTGCTAATACCGTTGACGCATTTTTCGACACAGTTGATTTTGCGGGTGCATTGAATGATTCTGATGATTGGCGTGAAGGCTGGGCATTTGGTTATGGTGGCGGAATTGTTACCGCACCTGAAGCTGTTGCAGGTTGCCCTACAGGAACAACTTCAATTTCACCAGGTGATGGCACAACGACAACGTGTGAAATATCGGGTCGTATTACCACTGATTTAACACTAACCGCTGGTAACCTTTATGCACTTGACGGCGCTGTATTCGTTGGGGGTGATAAAACAGACTCTGCTACTTTGACAATTGAACCTGGTGTTACCGTTTATGGTAGAAACGGTAAAGATTATTTAGTTGTTGGTCGTGATTCTAAAATAGAAGCTAACGGCACAAAAGATAAGCCTATTTCGTTTACATCTAGTCAAGATGTAGCTGGCGAAGCAACAGCTGCAGGACAATGGGGCGGTTTAGTGCTTCTTGGTAATGCCCCGTCTAACAAATGCCCAGATACTGGTGATTGTGCTCTTCAAGTAGAGGGCGTAGAAAGTGGAGCGGTATTTGGTGGTACAGAGACGACTGATAACTCAGGTACTTTGCGTTATGTTCGCGTAATGAATGGTGGCTACTTACTTTCACCGGGTAATGAAATAAACGGTATTACTTTTGGCGGTGTTGGCTCTGGTACAACCGTTGAATACTTACAGGTTCACCAAAATGCAGATGATGGAATAGAGTTTTTTGGTGGTAACGTTCAAGCAAAATACGTTGTGCTTACAAGTATTCAAGATGACAGTATTGACTGGGATAATGGATTCCAAGGTAAATTACAACATGTACTTGTAAAACAAGCTGCTGATAATTCGGATGCAAACCGTGGTATTGAATCAGATAACGATGGTAAATCACCGTCAAAATTACCTAAATCAAATCCGACTATTGCTAACTTAACTATCATAGGTAATACCTTTGATGGTGAAGATGATAGTGAAGGTATGTATTTCCGTGAAGGCACAGGCGCTCAAATCTATAACACTATTGTTACCGGTCCAGTAGGGATGGGTGAGTGTTTAGAAATTGAAGGTATTGCAAAAGATGACTCTGGAACCCCGTTATTTACTGAGAGCGAAACAGTGAATAATGCCAACGACGGAACTTTATTGATTAAGTCTTCAGTTATTGCTTGCTCAGAAAACTTTAAAGACCCAAGTGGCGTTACTTTTGATACGCAAAACTGGTGGACGACAACCTTAGGTAATCTAGTTGCAACAGGACAACCTGATGTTGTAAATGGTATTTTTACAATAGATACAACAGTTCCAACAGACGTAAAGGCAATCGATAGCTTCTTTGATACTACTGACCATATAGGTGCAGTTTCAAGTACTAATGATTGGACCGCTGGTTGGACTGTAGGTCTGGAATAACACAGTAAGAACAGGTGTTAAATTTGTTTAACACCTTTTTATAACTTTCTGTTTTATATCAGATAGAGGTAAACATGAAACAATTTTCCAAACATTTTAGTTTATCAGCTTTAAGTACCGCAATTTTATGTAGTCTAAGCATGTCAGTTAATGCTGCTGAAGTTGATGATGAAGCTGTACTCGAAGAAGTTGTGGTTAGTGCTAGTCGTTTAAAAGGCACTGCAACGGCTGTACTTGAAGAGCGTAAGCAACAAGCATTTGTTGCCGATATCATGGGAGCAGAGCAAATATCCCGTAGTGGTGACAGCGATGCTGCGGGCGCTTTGCGCCGTGTAACGGGTCTTACATTAGTTGACGGTAAGTTTATATATGTACGGGGTTTAGGCGAGCGCTATTCGAGTACGCAATTAAATAGTGCTGCTGTGCCAAGTCCTGATCCAACACGTTCAGTTATCCCTTTGGATTTATTTCCAGCAGGTATAATCGAGAGCTTATCAGTACAAAAATCTTATTCACCATCAATGCCTGCTTCATTTGGTGGTGGTAATGTAGATATAAGATTAAAAAGTATTCCGAATCAGTTTGTTTTTGATGTTACAGGTCAGTTAGGTTACAACAGCAACAATTTTGATGATGGCCTTGAATACAATGGCGGTTCTGATGATTGGTATGGTTTTGATGACGGCACACGTGAAATGCCCGATTCTATTAAAGCTATTTATAAATCAGGTCAATCAATTGATGATGTTACACCTGAGCAAAGTCGTGCATTAGCACTTGATTTAAATAGAGATTATGACCCAACTGAAACAAGTTTAGACCCAAATACTAAATTTACTGTAACACTGGGTAATAGCTTTGAGTCAGGTGATTGGCGTTATGGGTTTTTATCTGCTGTAAGTTACGATAATAAATATTTTGTAGGTGAAGAATACCAAGGGCAAGATTTCCGTCTAGGGGAGTCTACTGCTGCGCTTACGCGAGGTTATGACAAAGTGACCTCTAGTGAGCATAACGTAAAGCTTTCTGGGATGTTTAATTTTGGTATTGAGTACGATAAGTCACATCGTATTGATATTAGTTCGCTGATACTTCGTGATACTGAAGACAAAGTTAGAGACCGGTTAGGTATTGATGAGAACAACAATCAATCGGATAACAAACGCATTCGTTCTTACGATATTAGCTACGAAGAGCGTGAGTTAATTGTAAATCAGATTAAAGGCACGCATACGTTTGATTGGTTAAACTTTGCAGGCTTTGATTGGAAATACTCTAATGGTCGTTCAAATCGTTATGCACCAGGTAACTTAACAACGCGATTTATTGTTACTGATGAAAACGAAGATGGTAATTATGATGTTCAAAATGAAATCGCTTTAACTAATGCAACAACGGCAGCACGCTATACGTATCAAGATTTAAATGATGAAGTAGAGAATTACGGGTTTAACTTCACGTTCCCTATTATGCTTGATGGCGTTGATATTGATATAAAATCAGGTGCTGATTTTATATCAAAAGAACGCTCAGCGTCTAATCGTCGTTTTGACATTAATACGCGTGCCTTTAGCGGTGTAGATTTAAATGGCAATAAATTAAACAGCATTTTATCTGACGATGTAATTGCTAATGCTCAGCTTAATTTACCTATTTTAAATGATACGACTGTTTCCGGTGATGATTATAGGTCGGCTCAAAAAACGGATGCTTATTATTTTGAAGCAGATTTTTTCTTTAATAATAAATGGCGTATAAGTGGTGGTATTCGTTGGGAAGACTTTAGGCAAGTGTCTGTCCCTTTAGATCCATTTACAGGGGGTCTTGACTCATCAATTGAGTACGACGAGCTTGCAGATTTAGCTTTTCAAGAAGATGATGTTTATGGTGCGTTAGCATTTACATATGTTTATGATGATGAAACCCAATATCGTTTAAGCTATGGTGAAACAGTTGTACGGCCTGATTTACGTGAGATTTCAGAATCAACATATATTGATCCACTTACAGAATATCCAGTAGGGGGAACACCGGGCCTGCGTACAACACAAATCAAAAACTATGATTTCCGATGGGAAAATTACTACGATACAGGTGAAAACTTTTCAGTAGGTTTATTTTATAAAGATATGACTGACCCTATTGAATCAGTGCAATCACCTTCTCAAGACGGTCCTCCATTAGTACGAATAGCGAATGCTGAGGAAGGTTATGTAGCAGGCATTGAATTTGATTACCTAAAAGATTTTACTTTTTTAGGTGGTATCGGCCAAGATATCTTTTTAAGTGGTAATGTTACATTAAGTGATTCTGAAATAAAGTTAGATCGACAAGCAATTGTGGATCAAACAGGGGTTTCAGCTGCTGTAACAAATACAAAGAGACGTTTAACCGGACACTCTAAATACGTGGTAAATATGCAGTTAGGCTACGATGCGCCAAGTGGAGAGCATGCTGCGACAATTATTTATAATGTATTTGGTGAACGTATCATTATACCGGGTATTGAAGGTCAAGAGGATTGGATGGAGCAGCCATTTCATTCTGTAGACTTAAACTATACTTACTTCCCTGATTTCAATTCGAGCATTAAGTTTAAAGTGTTGAATATTTTAGGCCAAGATCAAAAAATTGAAGCGGATGGAGTATTAACTCGTTCTAAGGAAAAAGGAACTGAGTTTTCGGTTGAGTATAAGTATCAATTTTAACGCATAGCTTTGCCCAAGGAAGGGAATTATAATAACCATAGTTACCGATTAGCCCCGTTATTTAACGGGGCTTTTTTGTGTCAATATTTTTTCTATTTGCACTTTATAGTTGCATAGAGCTGATAACATTGGTTTTTACTACCAGTACTTTTCATGCCCCATGATTGGTTATACCAATCGAAGTCTCCGTAGGCGCTTTCATCCTCTCCGCAGGTAATTGTGCTTCCAGAAATTTCTTGATTGTGACCACGCTCTTCACAAAATTGATTTCCATTTGTAGAACCCACAAAAAACAGCTCTAAGCGCCCATTTATCCAAACCTGTGGTGCGTAATAGGTTGTTGCAGTATTTACCAATATACCTTGTTGCTGTTCCATATTTATTTCTGCGCGCTCAAAGGATACTTTTTCATTGTCTTTTAGCGTTATTGTGCTTGCTGAAAGCCTAGTATCCGCAAATACATTAAGTGATACTGAACTTAAAGTAAGTAGAGCAAGAGTGAATGTCTTCATTATCTTTTCCTTTAGTTGAATGTAGAATTACACAAAACATCTTTATTCAATGTGTCTATTAAGCGTGGTAAATATAAGTTTCAACAAGGTTAAGCTTTTATTAAAGTTTAAAATAAGCACTGCATGCCTTTGCATTTTTTACACTATGAAAAAAATTTGAGTTCTACTTTATTCACTAGTTTTAGTGGGCTGGTGGTGTTATTTTGACGTTAATGAAAATTAAATCTCACGCAATGAATTTAATTTTTAATGTATTAAGGCATCTTTTATGAACAAAACAGTGGAAAAAACAATGAAAAAAGTAGGATTAGTCGGTTGGCGTGGCATGGTAGGCTCCGTGTTATTAGAACGTATGCAGCAACAAAGTGATTTTGCCCATATCGACACTACCTTCTTCACCACCTCGCAAGCGGGTCAGTTAGGACCGGACATTGCAGGCGATGCAAAACCATTGCTTGATGCAAGTGACATTAGCGAACTTGCTAAAATGGATATTATTGTTACTTGCCAAGGCGGCGATTACACCAATTCCGTATATCCAAAACTTAGAGAATCTGGTTGGGATGGCTACTGGATTGATGCCGCTTCAGCACTGCGAATGAGTGACGATAGCATTATAGTGCTGGATCCTGTAAACAAAGATGTTATTGAACAAGGCTTAGCGCAAGGCGTTAAAACGTTTGTGGGCGGTAACTGTACAGTATCGCTAATGCTACTTGCATTAGGTGGTTTATTTGAGCAAGACCTAATTGAATGGGTAAGCCCAATGACTTACCAAGCGGCGTCGGGCGCCGGTGCACGAAATATGAAAGAGCTTATTGCACAAATGGGCGCTATTCATGCAAGTGTCGCAGATAAACTAGATAACCCAAGCTCTGCTATTTTAGAAATTGATAAGATAGTAAGCGAAAAAATGGCTTCAAGTGATTTGCCACAAGACCAGTTTGGTGTGCCATTAGCAGGCAGTTTAATTCCGTGGATTGACGTACCTATGCCAAGCGGTCAGTCTAAAGAAGAATGGAAAGCGCAGGTTGAAGCCAATAAAATTTTAGGCTCTTCTAAGCAACCAGTGCCAATTGATGGTTTATGTGTACGTATTGGTGCAATGCGCTGTCACTCACAAGCAATGACTATTAAACTACGTGAAGATATTAGCGTAGACAAAATTGAAGAAATTTTAGCCTCGCATAATGAATGGGTTAAAGTTATTCCAAATGAGCGCGAAATTAGCGCTACTGACTTAACCCCAGTTAAAGTAACGGGGACATTAAGTATTCCTGTTGGCCGTATTCGTAAATTAGCCATGGGCCCTAAATACATAAGCGCGTTTACAGTGGGAGATCAGCTCTTATGGGGCGCCGCAGAGCCATTGCGCCGCATGTTACGCATTATTATTGATGATGAGTAAACATTGTTAGTAAATTTTATTTTTCAGGGTTAGCAATTTGCTAACCCTTTTTATTTAACCTGCTTTACCAGTTTATAAATCGGGCTTTGTAAACTGGTACATCATTTGCTGTAATTCCCATGTTAACCAGCTAACTACAACAAACCTTATAGAATACGTATTTTACTCGCATTATATGTACTGCTATTACAAAATTGCGTAGTTTTTACATGTTTAAAATACTGCTTTGTAGGTGGAAATAAAGGAAATTACAATGCGTTCATTTTTAAATTCATTACACCGTAAATGGTTCAGCTTTCTTGTCGTAATTGTATTACTGCTAATTACCCTCAGAATAGCTGCGCCTTATGCAGTGCAGCAGTATGTAAATTACCAGCTAAAACATACGCAAGGTATTACGGGACATATAGGTGATGTAGATTTGTTTTTATATCGTGGCGCTTATGCCATTGACGATGTAGAAATTTACGCTACTAACGCAACCACAGTACCTAGACCTTTACTTGCGGTAAAAACACTTGATTTTTCACTTGCATGGTCGGCGCTTTTAAAAGGGAATCTGGTAACAAATATGGCTTTTATGCGCCCTGAAATTGTTATTTATGATAAAAACCCAAACGCAGCAGAGCAAAATCAACGTGTAAAAGATGAAACAACTTGGATCGGACTCGCCAACGATTTAGTGTTGTTCTCAATCGATACCTTAACTATCGAACAAGGTAAGTTGTCCCTAGTTAATGCAACTAGTCAGGGTGAAAAACCCACTTTTATATCAAATATTAATGCCAGAATTGAAAACATAACGAATGCGCAAAACCTATCAAAAACACTTGTGACTATTCTAAACGTAGAAGGTGCGTTAATGGGGGAGGCGGCATTAAGGCTTAATGGCAAATTAGACCCTTTTAGCAAGCACGCTAATTTTGATTTTAACGCAGAGGTACAGCGCTTCTCAGTTAAAAATCTCGACACTGTATTTAAAGTGTATACACCGTTTGATATTGAAGCGGGGGGCATTGATGGCGCAATGGAACTTGTGGCTAAAGATAATAACTTAAATGGTTATGTAAAAGCGGGTGTTCAAAACCTTAGTGTATTTTCTTGGCGCGAAGATATAGAAAAAGATGATGACGGCATATTTACTGCCATATTTGAAGGCAGTGTTGATTTACTCGGCTCTATACTCGAAAACGATGAATCTAAACTTGTTGCTGCACGCATTCCTATTGAAGGTCAACTAGATAATACGGATGTTTCGACTTTCCAAGCCGTTATTTCTGTACTAAAAAACGCATTTTTTGATGCCTTTAGCATGAAGGTCGATAACGTCGTTTCTTTCGAAAACTCAAGTAATAGCGAACTTGCTAATAATGAAGGAGATTAAATTACTCTTATTAATTATTTAATAAAATCATGTTGATAGAATTTTAATAACGATTTATGTTAAACTGCTAACTTGAAACTTGTCTAAAGGATGTAGCGGTGGTAGGAAAAGGTTTTTTTACAGATTTATTAGATAATACTAATACATTACGAGGAAAGGTTTTCGCTTTACTAATTCAATTCTTAATTATAGTTTCACTTGTTACTTTTTCTATCGATACATTACCTAATTTATCTGAAAATTTAAAATGGATTCTTTATCTTGTTGAAATAATTACAGTCGTTATCTTTTCTTTTGAGTACATACTAAGATGTTTGGTAGCTAAAAAAAAGTTAAAATTTATTTTTAGTTTTTATGGTTTAATTGATTTATTAGCTATCCTCCCTTTTTACCTATCTACTGGTTATGACTTACGATCTATTCGTATTTTTAGGCTCTTAAGGCTAGTTAGAATTTTAAAGTTATTTAAATATAATCAAGCAATTAAACGTTTTCATAGAGCGTTAGTAATAGCTAAAGAAGAACTAATTCTTTTTGGTTTTGTTGCTGCTATTATGCTTTATTTATCTGCTGTAGGTATTTACTACTGCGAAAGTGATGCTCAACCAGAGCAATTTAGTTCTGTATTTCATTCTCTTTGGTGGTCCGTAACAACTTTAACTACGGTTGGGTATGGCGATATGTATCCGGTTACTGTCGGAGGGAAAATATTTACATTCTTTATTCTAACAATAGGTCTTGGTATTGTTGCTGTACCGACCGGGTTACTAGCATCAGCATTGTCAGAAGCGCGGAAACAAGATTTTGAGGACTGATAGAGTATTTATGTCGTTAGCTGGCAATTGTTAGCATCGCTACATAAAAATAATAGTAGAACCTTTGAAAATTAAAATTTTAGGACGCTAATATACAATAATATTTTAACGCTTTTTCGATATCGAAAGTGTAAGGAAATTTAATGTTTATCAATAAACTAAAAAACAGCGCATTACTTATTATCGGATTTTGTATTTTGGCTGGTTGCAGCTCTGATGCACGTTTTCACGAAGTTCAATCTGCACGTCTTGATGAGTGCAACTATAAAGCGGATAAAGAATATTACGAATGCTTAAATAAACAGGACTCTAATTACGAAGAGTTTAAAAAGCAGCAGCAAGCCCAGACTAAATAAGTAGCGCTAGTACATTTATGACTAAAACTCAAAAACAACGCGATAAGCAAATTCGCTCAGTATTGACTATTGCGTGTGAAACAATAAAAGAAACCGTATTTGGCTTTCACTATTTAACGCATTCAGTGGATTTAAATAACGAAACAAACACGTTAAAAGTGCAGTGCTATTTTAATGATGATATAGCCCTTGAAAGTGCAACACCCCAGCTTGACGAATTAAAAGATATTATACTAAATCAGCTAGCAAGTATTAAACTGAATATTAAACCAGCACATATCTTATTTTTCGCCAATTAATAGTGGTTTAGTTGGTTTGACAGCACAGTGATGTTTATAATTACATAAATTACTTTAAAGGTTTCAATTATGGCCGTTCCTACGCGTTCGCAAATTTCATCAGGCATAACAGTAAATATTGTATTAAAAGAAGATCAACGCAGCGGTACATTAACCGAAGGTGTTGTTGAGCGTCTTTTAACAAAATCACCTAATCACCCGCACGGTATTAAAGTACGTTTAGAAGATGGTCAAGTTGGCCGAGTAAAAGAGATTTTATAATGGCAGCGTTAACAGAACAGGCTTTTTGGGAATTAGTAACAACGCCTGATTTAGGGCTCGATCCGCAAAGTGTGAGCGATAACCTAAAAACTAAACTTAATGATTTAAGCGATCAACACCTTATTGATTTTGATAAGCATTTTGGCATACATATGCGCAAGTGTTTTACCTGGGATTTATTTGGTGCCGCTTTTGTGATGGCTGGATGTAACGACGATTACGGCTTTAGCGAATTTAGATGTTGGTTAATTTCGCGCGGTAAAACAGTTTTCGAAAACGCCTTAGAAAATGCTGATTCTATAGCGCAGTGTACACCTGTTTATTACTTAAACGAGCAGCCTTATCCGTACATTGATGAGTACGACTTAATAGCCGGTTTATTATTTGAAGAACGCAGCGAAGACGAATTGCCGTTTATTCCATCAGGCAGCGATGAACCCAAAGGTAAACGTTTTAAAGACAAACCTAAGTTTTTAAAGCAAAGCTACCCTTTATTATTTGCAAAGTACTGGCAATAAAATAAACAGTAACTTTTGTACTACCTAAACAATTTAATGAGTCCAATGTCTCCTTACAGGTAAGTGCATTGATATAAATCGTTTTGTTGTTTAAGTACGTATTAACTAAAGTACTTAACAGCAAAATGGTTTGTAATGCAGTATCTAGGAGGAATCTTTGTTGTTTTAAACGTATTTAATCTAGAGGGATTTAATCGCGGCACGAGGTGTGTAACCTAGTGAGCTCGGTAATTGCTTCTGCGTTACCTTACTGGCTTACACATGTAAGAATAAGTAATAGTCGAGCAAAGCTTCCGCTAGCTGCTCACGCCTTGGTTCCTGAATACGACTTCTCTCCTTTTATAGTAAATCTCTGTTATAGTTGTTAAAAGTTATAAAAGCTAAGTGATTAGGCATTTTGCTATTATTTAACACGCTGACTCACGAGGATACACCCACGAAATGAAATATTTAACACTCGCTTTATTAACTGTCGCTTTTACAAGTGCAAATGCTTTTTCTGAGCCGAGTAATAAAACACGATTTATACCGCTTTTAAAGTCAAAATTGGGAGCCTACGAAGTTGTGTCGGCTAATTCTGGATTATGTGTTAATAGTAATTTGAGTTTGACAGATGAAAGTGATGCAAGTGCGGGTTTTAAACTAGGTAAGCAAATTATATTTGGATCGCTCCACAATGGTACCCGAACCATTAAAAAACCAAACTTTTGTTTTATAACCAGCACACTTAAATATAAAAGTGATGGCCTTGAAAACGGTTTAAGAATGAGCCGTTGTGAAGATGCAATAAACGAAAAAACAATTATCCAAAGTATCCAATTTTTAGCTGATAACACACTAAAGTACACATTGAGCAAACCCAGTGTAGAGTGCACATTTAAAAAAGCAGATGAAAGTAAATAAAGCATCTAGTAAGTAGCAAATCATTCGCAGTATATTTTAGGGATATCGCGCCAACGCGTGGTGTACTGCGGCGACAAAAAATCACGGTTCATGTGCCACCGGTCATTTAATTTACTACTAGCTAAACTAAGCATTCCTTTCCCATACCGTGTATTTATAGCATCTAGGCAACTCATTAATTGTGGGTTGTCAGTACGTTGGTTAAACAAATCACTTTGTTGAAATTGCTGTGACGTAAGTTCTAAAGCGCCTACACCACACTTGTAAAACCTAACTGCAGGTTGGTATATTTGATCAAATACCTCAGATACAGCATTAGCCATCACGCAGGTATCGTTAGTGGGTGAGGGGAACTTATACACAAACGACTTTTTATAATATCTATTTTCGTGCGCGCCACTGGCTGCAAAAATATAAAGCTGGTGAGTGAGCGAACGTTGCGCTCTTAGTTTATTAGCCACTGTGGTTACATGGTTAATTAGCGCCGTTTTAAGGGCTGTTGGCTCACATATGCGCTCTCCAAAACTACGGGTCGAATAAATTTCCCGCTTGTCTTGTCGTACATCATCCCAGTTTAAACATGTTATCCCGTTAAGCTCGCTTACTGTACGTTCAACAACCACACTAAATGCACGGCGCATTGCTTTAGGGTTTTGCTGAGCAAGATCCCAGGCGGTGTGTATATTCATTATTTTAAGCTTTTTAGCTAGTCGCCGGCCTATTCCCCATACATCTTCGCAGCTCATTCTCTGTAAAATAGCTTGGCGAGTTTGTTCGCTATTTATGACTGCTACACCATTAAAACCACTGAGTTTTTTAGCGGCGTGGTTAGCGGCTTTTGCTAAAGTAGGGGTTGGGCCAAAACCTACACCTACAGGAAGCTTCGTTTCGCGCCACACTGTGCGCCTTATTGTATGGCCGTATTCGTGCCAGTCTTTAATTAATGATGTGTAGCCATTAAAGTGCAAAAACGATTCATCAATACTGTATATGTGTTGTGTATCGCAAAAGCGGCCAATAATATTCATCATCTTGTCGCTTAAATCAGCATAAAGCTCGTAATTGCTAGAACGAATAACAACGTTGTTTTGCTCAAGTAAATGTTTAACTTTAAAGTACGGGCCAAATTTAGGAATATTTAAGCGCCGAGCAATAGGGCAAATAGCGCATACACAGCCATCGTTATTAGTAAGTACAACCACGGGTTTGGATCGAATAGCAGGGTCGAATACTTTTTCTGCACTGGCATAAAATGACACAGCATCAACTAAGGCATACATTTTAGTAACTCTGGGCTTTGCCTGTGCATTCTTATTGATAGCGTTACTACGCCTTCGAGCTGAAACTCGTCTGCAGAGGTGAGTTGTACAGGCTTATGTAAAGAGGAAGCTGAAAGCAGCCGCGCATTGGTTTTATCAAGCAGTTTGCATACAAAAAGACCATTTAAGTTAGCAACAATAACGTCACCATTTTTTACCGACTCTGCACGGTCGATAACTAATAAGTCACCTTCAAAAATTCCGACTTCTTGCATAGAGTTACCCGATGCAATACCAATAAACGTAGCATCTGGATGCTTTATTAAAAGCTCATCAAGGGTTACACCTAGCTCGGTGTATTGCGCTGCGGGTGATTCAAAACCACACACGCCTGCTTCTATATAAATGGGAATGACAAACATAACATAACCTAAAACGCATATACTGTATAAGTGTACAGTATATGCGTTTTGTGTAAGTTATGCCAAGAATGTATGGCTGATCAATCCATGTTTTTGATCATTTGTTGTGCGGTATCTAAAAAGTCTTTGATTTGTTGAGGGTTTAAGTTTTTACACATTTGATTATTTATTTTTTGCTCTGAGGCTAATAACTTATCAAAAAGAACTTTACCTTGCTCTGTGAGCGATAAAATAAAGCAGCGTTTATCGTGCTCACTCGCCTGTTTATTAATTAAATTTAAGCTAATAAGATCTTTAATTAAACGTGCTATTTGCGCTTTATCGCGCTGCGTTTTAGTAACAATATCGTTAGCCGTACAGTTATTTACGTTCGCGATAATATGTATGCAGCGTACGTGCATAGCATTAATACCAAGTTCGCCTGCGTTAATTGCTTCACGAATTGTTACACGGTAATTTTGCATTAATTCAAACAGCGTATTTGATAAAGGTGTATTCATAGAACTCTCAATATAGTTGACAAAGTCAATTAACTTGTTATAGTTGATTTTATCAACCAATGGGGCGTTGTGCAATGCCTGCTTTTTATAGCAGGTTGGTATTAAAGTCTAAGTTTTGTAAAACGAGGTAATACATGAGTAAACAAGTTCGCAAAGCCAACGTATTAAGTACACAGCAAATCACACCCCACCTACAGCGTATTGTTGTAGGCTCTGATGATTTTAAAGACTTAACCTCACAGTACATTGGTAACTATGTAAAAGTACTATTTCCAAAAAATGGTGAAGTAGATTTTAACTTAAAAACAGCCTGTATACGGTCATATACAATAAGGCATGTAGATGCACAAACAGGCGCGCTAACGCTTGATTTTGTTATAAATATGCACCAAGGCCCTGCAACTGACTGGGCTAAAATTGCAAAAGTAGGCGACGAGCTAGGTATTGCAGGACCAGGCCCTAAAAAGCTAGATAATTATGAGCATTCGCATTATGTATTACTAGGCGATTTAACATCGGTAAATGCAATAAAAGGGTATGCGCAGCAATTACCTTTAACTTCAAAAATTGATGCCTTTGTACATGTACCCACCGAAAAAGACATTATTGATTTAGAAACAAGCCGCGATGTTAATTGGCTTGTTACCGACAACGCTGACGAAGCGCTACTTAGCGCGCTTCAAAATTTGCACATTACAGCAGAGCCTCCCATTGTATTTATGGCATTGGAAGCTGGGCTTGTACGTAGGGCAAAAACACAGCTAACAGAGCAATTTAATATACCGCGCAGTAATATTGTTTCCTCAGGTTATTGGAAAAAAGGCGTAGACTCAGAAGGCTATAAAAAGCAGCGCCAACGTGATGCACAGCTTGCCTGAATACCTTAGAGCAAAATAACATATACCTATTTTGCTTTAATACCTCTGCGTAACTTGAATTGACCTAATAGCAGACCCATTTAAGTGTTTTATGCTAATGATGTAATCCATTATTAGCATGCATTTTTAGGAGCTGCTATTTTGTTAACTTCCATTCCTTTTTCGTTATTAGAACTTGCCCCCATGATCAAAGGGGACAGCGTTACTAACACTCTTCATAAAAGTACTAAATACGCCCAACGTGCAGATGAACTTGGCTTTAACCGTTTTTGGCTTGCTGAACATCATAATATGCCTGGTATAATTTGCGCTGCCACTTCTATTTTGGTTGGCCACATTGCAGGTAATACCAAAAAGATACGCGTTGGATCGGGCGGTATTATGCTGCCAAACCACTCCCCATTAGTTGTTGCTGAACAATTTGGTACGTTAGAGAGCTTATATCCTGGGCGAATAGATTTAGGACTAGGGCGTGCCCCCGGCAGCGACCAAGTAACGAGTCGTGCACTAAATAACGATATGAGCCGCGCTGAAAACTTCCCGGGTGAGGTAACTGAGCTGCAAACATTGTTAGGTCCTTACAATGGTACGCATCCTATACGTGCTATACCGGGGGAGAACACAAACGTTCCTATTTGGTTATTAGGCTCGAGTTTGTTTAGCGCGCAGCTAGCGGCGCAAAAAGGGCTACCGTATGTATTTGCAGGACATTTTGCACCGCGCTTTGTGCACGATGCAATAGCGTTGTATAAGCGCGAATTTAAGGCATCAAGCGTACTTGATAAGCCATACGTCATGCTTGCACTGCCTTTAGTGGCAGCAGACACCGACGATGAAGCGCAATACCTGTCGACTACTTCTAAGCAACGTGTGCTCGAACTCATACGTGGTAACGAGCTGTGGCTAAAACCACCTGTTGAAAGCATGGATGGGTTGTGGAGCGAACAAGAACGCGCTCATGTAGAGAACTTTTTAAGTCTAAGCGTAGTAGGCGGACATGTAAGTATTAAACACAAGTTAGAGATGATAGCGAAACAGCTAGAAGTTGATGAGTTTATATTTACCAATGATGTATTCGATAGTGAAAAACGCCACCGTGCACTCGAAATTTTAATGGAAATAAAACATTAGCTCAAAAACTATTAGTTTAGATAGTGTAGTTAAGCAAGCGTACACCTTGCCTCTGTTAATGTTGCAGGCATCAATTAAAGAACATTCATTTATACATTGAATTAATTTATGTGATGTCTGCAAAGTTTAAAACCAGTCTTTTTTTAAATAACTAGCTTATAGTAAGTGGATTTAGTAACTATATAGCGTTCTGTTTTATCAATCGAACTGATTTAAACAATCAATTTTAAGATATCACTTTTGTTTTTTATAATGTAGCTATTAAACCAGACATCATAAAATTAAAGGCAGGTACACCGTGAACTCTCTAAACACCGCAACAGCTAATTCAGTTAACAAAACAGCGCAACCAAAAGTTGCACTGGTTGCTGAAGGTGGCGGGCAGCGAGGGATCTTCACAGCGGGCGTACTTGATGCGTGGTTAGAGCAAAGCTATGACCCTTTTGATTTATTTATTGGCACTTCAGCGGGTTCGCAAAACTTAACTAGCTACTTAGCGCGCCAAAAAGGCTACGCTAAACGCCTGATCAGAGGGCTTTCGCGTAATAAGCGTTTTTTTCAGCTTGGTCGTGGATTAGTGGGTAAGCATATAGTTGATTTAGATTGGTATTTTGACAAAACCACTGAAGTAAACAGAGCTATAGATTTTAAAACAGCGAAAACTAGTTTAGGTGAGCGTGAACTACTTATAACAGCTACAAATGCACGAGACAGAAAAGCTTATTACTTATCGCCAACTGGTGATAGTGGTCAATGGCGTGATTTGTTAAAGGCTTCTAGCGCACTGCCGTTTTTATACAAACAAGGTGTAAAGCTAACACCTTGGCTAAATGCAAAAGCGGCTAACGAAATACACCTTGCTGAAGAACAAGCACAGAGCGATTTTTATCTAGACGGCGGTTTAGCCGCACCACTTCCCGTGCGTGAAGCTTACAACCGAGGTGCACGTAAAATTGTTGTAATAAGAACGGTTGACGCTAATTTTCAAGCGCAATCTGCATGGGTACAAAAGCTAAGAACATTTGCTATAGCATCAGGCTATTGTCCAAAAACATTGGACTACTTAATACAGCACGAAAAAGCGTATTTAGATGAGCTTGAGTTTATTGCAAATCCACCAAGTGATGTGGAAATAATACAAATTTTTGCAGACGAAAAACTGCATAGCAAATTATTAGGTAGTTCAAATAACGATTTACGTTTTGATCATAAATTAGGCTTGGCTGCAGGTCGATCTTATTTAGCGAAGCAAAGCCAATTTGAGATCAGCAATACGCATAACTACTCACAAAGCGAGTATCGTTACAATTAAGCCAATCGGATACCCAAATCATGAATAATACTGGAACTTGAAGTTGCAGTATTATTCATTCAAAAATTTTTCAATTGAAATATTAAAAATAACTTAAGTTGATGAAAGCAATATGCTTGTTTCACTATTTAAAATACCGTCAATTTCGCGTACTTGCCTTAACACCCCATCAAACTCACTTAAGTTTGCAGCTTGAAGCTCTGCAACTAAATCCCATGCACCATTGGTGGTGTGTAATTTTATAAGCTCGGGTATTCCGCGCATTGTTTTAATTACTTGTGAGGTAGATTTACCAACGACTTCTATCATCATAATTGCGCGCACGGCTTCTGTTTCTATGTGTTCGTGAACGCGTACAGTAAACCCTAATATAGCGCCTGAGCTAACTAATCTGTCTAACCTATTTTGCACTGTCCCGCGTGATACATTTAAAGAACCGGCTAAAGCTGAAATAGAAGCGCGGCCGTCTTTTCGTAATTCTGCTATTAAAGCATTATCAAGAGAGTCATAAATATAGGGAGTCATAAATCAAACCTTTAAAAGAAGTTACTGACCAAAATACATAAATTGTACATAACTACATAGCAAAATGATAAAAATCAGTACTATTTGTGCAATTAATTGCCATATTAAATAGCACGTAGCCTCGCTAAACTTGTTTTAAATTAACTAATACATTTATTCAAGAGGTTTCCACATGAGTCATTTTATAGCACAGCCAAAACAAGGCGTTCCATTTGTTAGCGTTCAGGCAATGGCTAAGCTTATAAATAGCTTAGGGGTCGAAAACGTTTTGCTAGATCTAACACATAAATTAGAAACCGACTTTGCCCGTTGGACAGAGTTTGATAAGTCATCTCGCTATGCAGCACACTCACCAGAGGGTGTAATAGAGCTAATGCCAGTGAGTGATGGCCAAATGTTCAGCTGTAAATATGTAAATGGTCACCCAAAAAACACCTTTAGAAAACTTCAAACAGTCGCTGCATTTGGTATTTTAGCCGATGTAGATAGTGGCTATCCGGTTATGATAAGCGAAATGTGTTTACTAACAGCACTACGTACAGCCGCAACTTCTGCAATGGTAGCTAAATATTTAGCACCTAAAAACTCCACAACCCTTACTTTAATAGGCAATGGCGCTCAATCAGAGTTTCAGGCACTCGCTTTTAAAGCGGTACTAGGTATTACGCATATTCGTTTATACGATATAGATAAAAGCGCCTCTAAAAAAGTATTTGCTAATTTAAGTGCATGCGGATTAAACGTGACTATTTGTAATAGTGTACAAGAGGCAGTAAAAGGGGCAGATATTATCACTACCTGTACTGCTGATAAAACTAACGCCACTATTTTAACAAATGACATGATCTCACAAGGTGTGCACATTAATGCCATAGGTGGTGATTGCCCAGGTAAAACAGAGTTAGATGCTAGATTGCTTGAGCGTGCTAATGTATTTGTTGAGTACGAGCCACAAACTCGAATAGAGGGCGAAATTCAACAAATGAGTCCAAGCTTTACAGTAACGGAGTTTCATAAAGTTATTAATAAGCAGTCGCTTGGGCGTACTAGCCAAGATGAATTAACCATTTTTGACGGCGTTGGCTTTGCGAGCGAAGACTTTACCGCACTGGTATTTATACGCGATGAGTTAATTAAAACGGGCGAGTTTGCTTTGCTTGATTTAATTACACAACAAGCGGACCCTCGTAATTTATTTTCAGTGCTTAGTGATCAACCATTAGTAAAAGAGCACGTGGCATGATCGAAGTAAACCAAGCCCCCAATGCTGTAGTGATGGTAAGGCCACACCACTTTACATCTAACCCCCACACAATGCTCGATAACGCATTTCAAAGTAAATGCTTAGCACAAAATCAAAGTGAACAAGCATTTAAAGAAGTGACTAATGCCGTACAAATATTAAAAAATGTAGGGGTAACAGTTCACCTTTTTGAAGATGAGCAAACACGCACTCCCGATTCAGTTTTTCCTAACAATTGGTTTTCAACTCATCAAAGTGGCCAATTAATAATCTATCCAATGTTTGTAGAAAACAGAAGGTTAGAATATCGAAAAGATATTATTGATTTTTTAACGGATCACTATAAAGTATCTTCAGTGACTGATTATTCATTTTTATCGAAAGAAAATTCATTTCTTGAAGGCACTGGTTCACTGGTTATCGATCATCAAAATAAACTCGCTTACGCGGTAGAATCAAAAAGAACTACCAAGTCGGTGGTTAATACAATATGTGAGCAATTAAAACTATCACCCATAGTGTTTAACGCATATGACGAACAAGGAACTGCGGTTTATCACACTAATGTTTTAATGTGTATTGCTACAAAATTTGTAATGATCAGTTTAAATATGGTGCCAATTAATCAACGTGCACAGTTAGCTAAACATTTTTTGAAAAGCCATCACCAAGTTATCGATTTAACGCTTGAGCAAATTAATAACTTTTGTGGCAATGCTATTGAGCTACAAGGTAAAAATGGTCGTATTTTAGCCTTATCGCAAACTGCGTTTAATGCACTTACACCGGCACAAATAACAGTTATACAAAAAACGGCTAAGCTTGTGCCATTACCAATACCTACTATTGAGTCGGCTGGTGGCTCAGTTAGGTGCATGATTGCAGGAGTTCATTTGCAAAATAAATAATGTATAGTTTTAAGGCAGCTTAGCTGCCTTATTTGCATTAAATTTTTAGTCGATGTCGTAAGCAAATGCCGTTATACCCAAAAAAGGGTATTAATATAAAAAATATAAGAAGGAATTAGCAATGTTCGATACCGTCGTCAAAAGCGTAAACAACCTTTTATGGGGAGAAGGGCAAGTACTTATTTATATACTCTTGTTTACGGGGGTATGGTTTTCAGTACGACTAAAAGCAATTCAAATACTTAAATTTAAACATATGTTTAGCCTTTTAAAAGGCAGTAGCAAATGTAAAAAAAACGACATTTCATCATTCCAAGCATTGTGTACAGGGCTTTGCGCACGAGTAGGTACTGGTAATTTAGCCGGTGTGGCGGTTGCAATTTCACTTGGCGGCAGCGGCGCTATATTTTGGATGTGGGTAATAGCCATATTGGGTATGGCTACAGGCTTTGCCGAAAGTGTACTTGGGCAAGTATATAAAGTGCGTGATAGTGGCGGCGAGTTTAGAGGCGGCCCTGCGTATTATATTCAACAAGGTTTGGGTAGCCGGGCGTTTGCCATTATGTTTGCCGCGTGTTTGTTTTTAGGTTACGGCTTTACGTTTAGCGCAATGCAAACTAACACAATTACCGACGCACTTAACTACGCGTTTGAAGTTCCTACATTTTATTCAGGCCTGGTTATTACCGTACTAGCAGGCTCAATTATACTCGGTGGCTTTAAAGCAATTGCCCGATTTGCAGAGCGTGTTGTGCCAATAATGGGCATTGTATTTGTACTTGCCGCCGTTATTATTACGATTATAAATTTTACGCAAGTACCCGCCATGCTTAAAGATATATTTTTATCAGCGTTTGGTTTACAAGAAGCAGGCGCCGGTGCAATGGGCGCTGCCATTAAAAACGGTATTCAACGTGGTTTATATTCTAATGAGGCCGGTGCAGGTAGTGTGCCGCATGCTTCAGCAAGTGCCAGCCCAATTCCTAATCACCCTGTAACGCAAGGTTACATACAAATGCTAGGCGTATTTTTCGATACAATCGTACTGTGTAGCTGTACCGCGGTGATCATTTTATTAGCCGATATAGACATAAGCGGTGAAATGGAAGGCATTCGTTTAACACAAAGCGCGATGACTGCTCATTTAGCACAAGGTGGTGTTTATTTTGTCGCAGCCGCTATTACCTTATTTGCTTTTACATCGGTGGTGGCAAACTACGCTTATGCAGAGAGCAACTTGCACTTATTTAAGCTCGACAACAAAGTAGGGCGCGGCATTTACACTTTGCTTTATTTATCAATGATGTTGTGGGGCGCATCGGCCACATTAAAAGAAGTCTGGGATTTAGCCGATATTGCCTTAGGGTTAATGACAGTGGTTAACGTTATCGCTATTATACTGTTAACGCCGACTATTTTGTCTGTTACCAGCGATTACCACGCACAAAGAGACAAAGGTTTAGAGCCCGAATTTAAAGTAAAAGATGTAAAAGTACAGGGTAAATGCGAAGACGGCATTTGGGACTAATTCAGCACACTTAACTACAAAAAGCGGTTTTATGGCAACATAAAGTCGCTTTTTGTTTTGCATAAGTATGCACTTTCAGTATTGTGAAAATAACAGAAGCAACCAAAATAAAAGGTACACGTTTTTAGATGATCGAGATTCACGCAGGGAAAACAGCGGCTAAAATTATTAACGAACAGGGCTTTAAACCTGAACTTTTCACCTCATTTTTAGGCGCAAGTGGTGGGCCAAAGTGGTTTACATTATTTGGGTTGGATAAGTATATTTTTGGTGAATTTTTTAAAAACCGTACCCAACCACTTAATTTAATTGGCTCATCTGCTGGCGCTTTTCGCTCAGCGTGTTTTGCACAAAACGATCCCGTTGCTGCCATTGAGCGATTAGCAAAATCGTATTCGCAAACCCGATACTCTAGTAATAAACCAACACAAAATGAAATAACAATAAAAGCGCGCGCATTACTTGAAGATGTTTTTGGCGATAACGGAGTAACCGAAATTATAAATAACCCCGTATTTAAAGCACACTTTATAGTGGTAAAATCAAATGGCTTTATTGCCAGCGAAAATAAATTTATACAACTACTGGGTTTATCAAAAAGTTATATGCTAAACCGCGTTAACCGAAAATTATTAGGCTCGCAGTATGAGCGTTTTATATTTGGCCCAGCAACAAGTGACTTATCAATTACCGACAGCTACAATTTTAAAACGCAAAACATAGCGCTTACTCAAAATAATTTAAAAGACGCGTTACTTGCATCGGGTTCAATACCACTTGTTATGCAAGGCATAAAAAATATTGCAGGCTCGCCGCAAGGAATATATCGCGATGGCGGAATAATTGATTACCACTTTGATTTAAAAATTAATAACCCAGGCTTAATTTTATATCCGCATTTTAATTCAGAGCCAAAAGCAGGGTGGTTCGATAAAAATTTAAAACGCAAAGTATCACCACTTAATTACGATAACGTTGTGATGATTACTCCATCAAAAGAATTTGTAGCAAGCTTACCGTACGGAAAAATTCCAGATAGGAATGACTTTACCGATCTTGATGCAGATACACGTATTAAATATTGGAATACCGTTTTTAGTGAAACTGAGAAATTGGCTGAGACGTTTGACAAGAAATTAAATAACTTAAAGTTTGATATTAAATAGTATTGGTAATTTACACTGAATGAAAACTTTAGAATTATTGTTCTATAGCAAATTAAGGTGGATATGAACTATAATCCCATAAATTACGGTCTGCTATTAATAATAAAAGGGCAGAAAGCCCTTTTATTTTAGTGTATTAATTTAGAAATAATATTGTCGAAATGATAACTGTTGTACAAATTAAGCACTTTCATAAAGCGCTCTTTATTTATTTTTTATTACTTTCTTAAATTGTTTTTTACCAACTAATTCGGGATTTTCCTCATCTATTTTCGGCTCGTTAGAACTTACTACTACAGTTGACCAGTTAGTCTTGCCCGTAGATTTATTGCCCTTGATATAATTTTTAGTAATTTTATTTTCCATTATCAATCCTTTGATTTTTTAACTTTTTTGAATTTTTTCAGTTCTTCATCTGTTAAGAGTGGAGCATCGGGATCATCTTTTGCATTTTCCTCGATCTCACCTTCAGTCATTTTTTTTAGGCGCTCGTAGTCAGTCTTTCCATCTACAGAGTCATCTTTGTTTCTTTTAATATGAGTTTCTGACATAAATTTATCTCGCTTTCATACTTTGATACACAACACGTTCTTTTTGACTGGCAGTTCTAGCAGAAATCATTCGCCTTGAAGTACCACTTTTTCTCCATGTATAGACAACCATTAAAACACCGGGCTTAGCTTCTCCAATAACTTGTATCCGCTCTTCACCATAATCATTACGGTCATCTATAGCTTCAATTCTTTCATCATCATCAAATATAGTCACAGCATCATTGAAATCGATACCATGCTTATCTATATTTTTACTATTTTTATTATCATCCCATTCAAATAACACAACTATTTCCTTGTTAGTAAGTAATGATTAAAATCACTAAATTTTATTTTCTAAAACACATACTGTTTTTGTATATATAATTTAGACATCTTTATAATTTTCCCATTTTTAGTTTCAATACGCAAATAACAAATATGTTTCAGAAAGTAACTTACCAAAAGTATATTTTTTCTGTTTAGGTGTAAATACTTAGGTTCAGCCCATAAATTGATGAACTTTATGTTGAGAAAACGCCCCGCCAAAATATCCTAATGGCGGGGCGTTTGTGGTTTTTCGTGTGGAAAATAGCGCCAGCCCACACGAACTAGAACAAAAGCCCTTTTAAGCGGAGCGGTTCTAGCCCGTAGCATAATGTCATTTATGGGGGGTATTAATAACCATATACTTTGTAAGGTTACGTAATAATTTAATGCAATTATTACGTACCACTGGAGACTTGACCGTACGAACCTATGAAACTTTGTTTCATGAAAGGCCGCACACAGATTTAATTTACCAACCTGTAGTTAAACGGCCGCAACCATAAACCAACTACATTTAGAAAAATATACCTGCGCATCGCGCCCCTGATAAACCAAACCCATATTTGAAATAAAACCCATGTACCGAAATAGGCACAGGTGTTTAAGAGTCCACATACTTTAATAGTGGACTCTAGTGTCATTTTGACACTTTGTTTTATCTTTTAAATATATAAACTATGCTTAATGCATTGTTTTATATGTTTATTTTTGTTTTTTTAGTTCGTTTTTATTTTTCATTAAAGTAAAGGCAATATAAAGACGAGAGCTATACAAAATAAAGGCATCGTATGCACAAATATATTGACTTACTAAATTTAAGTGTTACTTTGTATATACATTGTAAGTATTAATTAGGTAGTATCCATGACTGAAAAAACAACTTTGTGTAATTTTAGGGTTAATTCAAAGCTTAAAAATGATTTTTCTGAGCTGTGTAAATCGAATCATTCAAATATTAGTAATGAGCTTCGTGGGTTTATAAATCGATCTGTTCTATCTGGTAGGCTTGATTATGATTCGTCTTCACTTGCGACTTATGGCAAGTCTTCAAGTCACTCACAAGCATCAAAGGGTGCTGCTGCTTTAAGGAATGCATATAAATTTAAACAGCAAGCGCAAGATGAACAACCAATGGTTGAACCTGATACATCAGATAGTACCTACCAAGAGGATTTTGACTTGGATTCTAATTGCAATTTTAAGCTAGACACAGAGTTAAAAGAGGGCTTTTTGAAGTTTTTTCCTAACACTAAATTAAGTGCTGAGTTGAAGCGATTCATGAGTCATATTGTACGTACTAGTAAGTAAGATTGCCCATACAGGTGCTTGAACACCTGCATAGGCTAAACACATTAAAACTTGAGGATTTAACATGTCTAATAACAATACCATTTTACCAAATACAAGCAACATAGCGCCAGCTCACCATGATGCTATCCATAAATTAATTTCATGCGAAAATATTAAGAATTTGGCCGCGTCACACTCCGAATTGTGTAATGGCATTTATGCCGTGCTAAATGGTGGTTCTGACTTCACTGAAATAGAGCCTTTATTCCATCGTTTGATAGACCAATCATTAGAAATTGAATCGCTAATTAACGTCAAATTATCGCTTGAATCAGAACATGTAAATTAATATGGGAGGGACCCGCGACGCTGGAGTGCCTTGTATGAATTACGTGTTTAACTATGAACCGGTATCAATATTATTCCCTGTTCATACCTGTCAAATTTGATAATAAAGTAATCCGCCAAGCGAAGTCTGAGCGTACCGGGTTACTTTTTTAGCAGTTATTAAATTCCTTCCTAAAAGCTTCATTCTGCCATTTTATAAATTAGCTCTTACGTAGACAGCCTGAAAGGCGAGTTTCGAGCCTCAGCCTGTCTGTAAGAGCATTTAAATAAACATTTAATATTTACCTACACTAACAACCCATAAATTACGTTATGTTAAATTGCATTGGTTTTAATAAAGCGAGCGTGATTATACAAACCACCTCGCTTTTAGGAGAGTAATTTGGTGGTTAATTAAGCTCTGAATCAACCCAAAACTTAGTACCTTTTAATACAGCTTGTAGTGCAAGGCCGTTTTCGGTTACAGAATATACAGTAACTTGATCTGCAATCGCTTCGGCAACCAATGCACCACCTTTATCTTCATATTTAGCTGCTGCATCAGCGTTTCCGCCAAAAGCCCAACCATGTTCAATAAATCTATTTAGTGCAGCTTGGTTATGAAAAACCATTACAACGTTAAAATCTTTAACGCCTAAACCAAGTCCTAAACCGGCTTCACCCATATTCATGTAAGTTGATTTACCTGTAAGATTATTTCTAACAACACCGTAACCACCGCCAAAGCTAGCAAGCACTACATTTACATTCGCGTTATCGAATACAGCATAACCAGCAGAGTTAGCAATTTGTTTTTTAATATCAGGTTTTTCAGCGTATAATTTATCTAATGTGTTTGCTTTCATACTTTGTACAAGTGAACGTTTTTCGCTTGGCGATGCACTACCTGTAGTCGCACACCCAGTTAACGCAACAGTTAAAGCAAGTACACTTAGTATAATTAGTTTTTTCATAATGTTTTCCTTAATAAGATATAGCAACCAACAACCATAGAATAATCACGGTATTAAAATAATTAGACCTTTACTATGTCCAATACTAGACAGTATCGGACTTTAACGTTATTCTATAAGTCTATTATTTAATTGAATATTTATAAATTATGCTTGTTGCTTTGGTTGATACGTTAAAACAATTAAGATATCAAATTGCCCATCTAGATGACGGTACTCTAAATTCAGAATACCCAGAACTTGCATCCTTTATACAGGAAATTGGCTTGACTGTAACTGAATCAAAAGCCGATCTGACATTCTTGTATCAGTTTTTATATGTTTATGGCCGCAAGTCAGAAGCCACTTATAGTCGTTTTCGAAATGAGCTTGAACGCTTTTATTTATGGTCGTGGTTAATAGCAGAAAAATCAGTATTCGATTTAAAACGTGAAGATATTGAAGCTTACGTTGATTTTATGGTCGAACCCGATAAAGCATGGGCTGCAACTTCAGTGCAATGGCGTTATAAAGATGAACAAGGAATTCGTCGATTAAACCAAAACTGGCGCCCTTTTATGCTTAAAGAATCCATTGCTAGTCAGCAAACTTTATCGTCTATGTTTACTGCCTTAAATGTATTTTATAAGTTTGCCCTACTAGAAGAAAAAACATTTGCTAACTTTGTCCCTGTTGTTAAAAAAAATAGTCCGTACTTAGTTGTTCAATCACAAATTCAAATTCCAGACACATTAAGCGATATTCAATGGGAATACGTTTTTGGTGTAACGCGTGATTTATGCGAACATAACCCTGATTTAGAGCGAAACTTATTTACGCTTGCCTGCTTAAAAGGTCTTTATTTACGAATTTCAGAATTATCTGAGCGCCCACAATGGTCGCCGGTGATGTCTCATTTTTGGCAAGATAATGATGGTTTTTGGTTTTTACGTATAATGGGAAAAGGTAATAAATTACGAGATGTAACCTTAAGCGATGATTTTGTTGAATATTTAAAACGTTATAGACTATACAGAGGTTTACCTGCCCTTCCCCGTGTTGATGAGTCAGATCCTTTGGTTCATAAAATTCGCGGGCAAGGTGGTATGACCGTAAGGCAAATTAGGCGTTTAGTTCAACAAAGTTTTGATTATGCACAGCAATCATTACTCGATGATGGTTTTAAAGATGATGCTGAACAACTTGGCGCTGCAACTGCGCATTGGCTTCGTCATACTGGTGCAACTCATGATGCGCAAACCAGACCGCTCAAACATTTATCAGAAGATTTAGGTCATTCTAAAATTGCGACTACCGATCAAATTTATATTCAAACAAATATTAAAGAGCGAGCAAAGTCAGGACTTAAAAGGAAAATTTAATGGAGTATTTAGTAATAGCATTTATAGGCGGATTATTTTTAATTTATTCTTTAACACTTCGCCAGTTAGAAAAAACAGAAGTAACAGGCCCAATGTTTTTTGTTGTTGGCGGAATATGTTTAGCTTCAATGCTACCCAACGAAGGGGATAAAATAAAAGAAGGCGTTGATCTTTTATTACCATTTATAGAGCTTACGCTAAGTATATTTTTATTTTCAGATGCAGCTAAATCAAAGCTAAGTGTATTAAGGCATAGTTTTCAGTATCCTAGTTTACTGTTGTTTGTTGCCCTACCCTTAACTTTGTTACTTGGTATTGCTGTTGCTTTATTTTTCTTTGCTGAGCTTTCACTTATTCAAGCAGCGTTGCTCGCAATTATTTTAACACCTACCGATGCGGCGTTAAGTAAAGGGTTACTAGCAAGTACACAAGTGCCTGAAAAAATACGTGAAGGGATAAATACTGAAAGTGGTTTGAACGATGGATTATGTGTGCCCATATTTTTAATATTTATATTACTCGCTAAAAATCCTGATTCAGCTATTACCGCAAAACAAACATTAAGTGTGTTTGGCCGAGAGCTTGGCTTGGCTTTATTAATAGCTATTACAAGTATCGCTGTTTTTATACCGAGTTTAAACTTTGCAATGAAACGTCATTACTTTGCACAAAATACCAGTCCATTTTTATTACTCGGTTTTGCTATGGCTGTTTTTTCTGTCACTCAGTATTTTCATGGCAGTGGATTTATTGCGGTGTTTATTGCCGGTTTATTATTTGATAAATTTTCGACTGAAGAAGTTAGAACAGAATTAATTGAAGACTCAGAGCATATTGCAGATTTTACATCGCTAATGATTTGGTGCTTGTTCGGGTTTGTTTGTGCTTACTTAGTTATTCCGAAATTAAATACTGAAATTATAATTTACGCTTTGTTAAGTACAACATTGATTAGAATAATTCCTGTTATGTTGTCATTGCAGTTTACGGCATTGAATATTAAAGAGCGTTTTACATTTGCGTGGTTTGGACCAAGAGGATTAGCATCAATTGTTTTTACATTGATGGTGATTGATACGCAAATAGAAAACAAATATCAAATAGCGACAATAGCAATGACGACTATTTTGTTTAGTGTATTTATTCACGGTATAAGTACAAAGCCAATTGCAGACAGTTTCGCTAAAAAATCTAAATAGCTTTTATAAAAATTAGTGAATTTTTTGCCGAGGTATCAAGGCGTTTTTCCAGCCTCAAAAACGATCATTTAATTAAGCGAATGGGTATAAATAAAAAAAGGCGTAACTTATTTTTAAGTTACGCCTTTTTTTAACTTTTATTAGCTAAGTACCTGTGCGAGTAATTCAATTGGGTGTTTTGGTTTAAACTTTTCAAAACGTTTAACTTGGCTACGACAAGAAAAGCCCGTAGATAAAAGTTGCTCTGGTTTATTTTTATCTACAATTGGTTTCCAACTCATTTCGTAAAGTGCACGTGAGTTATCCTGATTTTGTGCTTCGTGACCATAAGTTCCCGCCATTCCACAGCAACCTGTATTTGTTGTTTTTAATGTTAAACCAATATCACTGAAAATTGTTTGCCAAACATTTGCCGCTTTTGGCAGTGCAGTTGTTTCAGTACAGTGACTCAGTAATGTAAATTCGGTATCTGTATTTTGCTTTGCACTGAGTGTTTTAAACGATTGTGTTTCTAACCATTCATGGGCAAGTTGCACGTTAAATTCACCACGGTTATTTTCTAAAATTGTATTATATTCATCGCGGTAGCACATAACGAGTGAAGCATCTAAACCGACTAGCGGTGCATTAATATCATTTAATTTATTTAAAAACTCAGCTGCATTTTTAGCTGTAACTTTAAATTCATGCAAAAAACCTTTTACGTGTTGCGGTTTACCATTTGGTTTAAAAGGTAATAGCATTGGTTTTTTGCCGAGTTGGGTTATTAAAGTAATAAAACTTTCTACTAGTTCTGCTTCGTAAAAGCTCGTAAATGGGTCTTGTACTATTAATACATATTCACTTTGTTGCTCTGCATTTAATTTATTTAATAAATCAAAATCAAATTTTTGTGTTTTAGTAATACGCTTTGAAAGTGCAGGAATACTTAACTGTGGTGTATCAACATAGCCAACTGTTTTTTTAATAACATTGCTTACTAATGATGTTTTAACAATTGGGTTTATAACTTTTGCAAACTTTGCCATTAATGGCGCGCTGTTTTCTATGTTACCAACAAGGTAATCTTTTAGCGGACGTGCATAATAACTATGATAATAATTTAAAAAGCGCGAACGAAAAGTGGGTACATCTACTTTAATTGGGCATGCTGTTGTACATGCCTTACATGCTAAACATTCATCCATTGACGCTTTTACTTCGTGAGAAAAGTCGTAAATACCTTTTCGTTTTTCGCGGCTATGAACAAAACGTTCCCACCAGGTGATTACTTCACCTTTGTTAAGTTGCTTTTCTACTTCGAGCAAATCTACATTTTTTGACTCTTGTAGACGAAGCCATTCGCGCATTAAACTTGCGCGTCCTTTTGGTGAATTACGGCGATCGCCAGTTACTTTATACGATGGACACATAGGTGAATTTTCATCGTAATTAAAGCATATGCCATTACCATTACAGGTCATTGCATTGTTAAAACTGGTTTTAACTTCTATTGATATTTGCTTATCGAAGTGTGATCTCTTTTGTCCATCCACACTAACTAGTGAGTCTTCACTATCGATAGGAGTACATATTTTACCGGGGTTAATACGATTATTAGGATCGAAAGCTGTTTTTATTTTTCGAAGTTGCGTATATAAATGCTCACCAAAAAATTCAGGACTATATTCACTTCGGTAACCTTTACCGTGCTCGCCCCACATTAAACCGCCGTACTTAGCGGTTAGTTTTACTACCTGATCTGAAATAGTTCTAAGTAGTTTTTCTTGTTCTGGGTCGCACATATCAAGTGCCGGCCGCACATGTAAAACGCCCGCATCAACATGGCCAAACATACCATACTGTAAATTATGGCTGTCGAGTAATGCTCTAAATTCGACAATATAATCTGCTAAGTTTTCAGGCGGTACAGCGGTGTCTTCTGCAAAGGCGAGTGGTTTTTGACTGCCTTTCACATTACCTAATAAACCCACAGATTTTTTACGCATTGCGTAAATTTTTAGTATATCGCTTTTATCACTGGTTAACTGATAACCAATAACGCCATTAGTTTGATTTGCTACGCATTCGTCTAGAAGTTTACAAAGCGTGTCTACTTTGTCTTTTATATCATCGTTTGATACTGCATTAAACTCGACCATGTTAAGGCCTTGCATATCTTTATTTGGTACGTCGGTTATTAAGTCCGATACTAAATTCCAAATGATGTCTTCACGCGCTAAGTTTAAAACTTTGCTATCTACGGTTTCTACCGATGTTGCGCGTGCATCAACTAAAAACGGTGAATGACGAAGTGCTGAGTCAAAGCTATCGTACTTGATATTAATAAGCGTTTTGAATTCGGCAATAGGCGTTAGGTTTAATTTAGCTTCAGTTACTATACCTAATGAGCCTTCTGAACCTGTTATTAGTCGGCTCATGTCAAAAGTAAGTAAGTCATCACTTAGCACATGCTCTAGGTCATAGCCGGTTAAAAACCTATTTAACCGTGGAAACTTAGCTAAAATAGCTGCGCGTTCATTAACTGAAATATCTAAAACTGTTTTATATAAACTGCCAATTAGTGAGTCTTGATTCGCTATAATTTGTGCTTTGTCGATGTCTATTGGTGAGGTACACATAGGTGTACCATCGACTAAATAAGTTGTAAGCCCTAAAACATGATCGCTTGTTTTTCCGTAAACTAACGAACCTTGCCCAGAGGCGTCAGTACTTATCATGCCACCAATAGTTGCCCTGTTACTAGTAGATAAATCGGGTGAGAAGAAAAAACCATAAGGTTTTAAAAAGTCATTAAGTTGATCTTTTATTACGCCAGTTTGAACGCGTACCCAGCCTTCTTCTACATTTATTTCGAGGATTTCGCGCATATAGCGAGACAAATCTACAACAATACCTGGTGTTAACGATTGACCGTTTGTACCTGTTCCGCCACCACGAGGGCCAAAAGTTAATGATAAAAATGGGTCGCGAGATGCAGTTTGCAGTGCGAGTTGAATATCTTTTTCATTTTTTGGAAAAATAACACCTTGCGGTATTTGCTGATATACACTGTTATCGGTTGAAGCAGTAATACGCGTTGCATAACTGGCATCGGTATCTCCACTAAAACCTTGGCTTGCAATGGTACTTAGGTAATTTGCGACAAGTTCTGTCGCGGCATCTTGCTGTGTAATTGTTGCTATCATGACGGCGATATTTTAGGGCATTTGACTAATTATATCATGGTGATGGCGAATAGAAATTGAAGATTTTACAGTTTGTAACACTCTTTTAGTCGATTTTAATGCAGCTTAAATTATACTCAAGTTAACGAGTAATGAGGTGTGTTATATGAAAAAATTACTATTACAGATCAGTGGCGTGCTATTTATTTTGCTAGGGCTATTTTTTGCGATCGTCCCTGGCCCATCACTTATATTTTTTATGGCGGGTTTATTGTGTTTTTCGTTTTACTATCCTAAAGCGCGGCATTACTTATCACTTTGTCAAAAGGCGTTAACTAAATCATGTGCTTATTTAGATAAAAAATTAGCCCGTTAATTTAACTTTTAATTGGTTATAAAAAAATGCCAGCAATACATTGCTGGCATTTTTTATAGCTTACCAATTTATTACTTTGCTAATTTTTTAGCTAGGTATAACCATGTTTCTATTACTGTGTCTGGGTTTAGTGAAACAGAGTCAATGCCCTGCTCTACTAACCATGCTGCAAAGTCTTCGTGATCTGAAGGACCTTGACCACAAATACCTACGTACTTGCCTTTTTCTTTAGCTGTTTTAATTGCCATAGAAAGTAGTTTTTTAATTGCTGGGTTACGCTCATCAAATAAATGTGCGATTAAACCAGAATCACGGTCAAGACCAAGCGTTAACTGTGTTAAATCGTTAGAGCCGATAGAAAAACCATCAAACATTTCTAAAAATTCATCAGCAAGTAATGCATTTGAAGGCAGCTCACACATCATGATTACTTTAAGACCATTTTCACCACGTTTAAGGCCATGCTCTTCTAGTAATTCAATTACGCGTTTACCTTCTTCAAGGGTACGTACGAATGGGATCATGATTTCAATGTTTGCCATATCCATGTCGTTTCTTACGCGTTTTATAGCTTCACATTCTAGTGCAAAACAATCGCGGAAGTCTTCAGAGATATAACGTGCGGCGCCACGAAAACCAATCATTGGGTTTTCTTCTTCTGGCTCGTATTGCTGGCCACCAACTAGGTTTGCGTATTCGTTTGATTTAAAATCAGACATACGCACAATTACACGCTCCGGTGCAAAAGCACAACCAAGCGTTGAAATACCTTCAACCAGTTTTGTTATGTAAAACTCTACTGGTGATTCGTAACCGGCAATCATGTCAGTAATTTCTGCTTTTAATGCATCGGTTTGAGCATCAAAATTTAATAACGCTTTAGGGTGAACGCCAATCATACGGTTGATAATAAATTCAACTCGCGCAAGGCCAACACCTGCATGCGGTAAGCGTGCAAAGTCAAAGGCGCGATCGGGGTTACCCACGTTCATCATTACTTTCATTGGTAGTTCTGGCATTTTATCAACGCGTGACGTTAGTATTTCAAAATCTAAAATACCTTCGTAAATAAAGCCGGTATCGCCTTCGGCGCACGATACTGTTACTTCTTGTCCCGCTTTAATTAAATCAGTTGCATTACCACAACCAACAACTGCCGGAATACCGAGTTCGCGTGCAATGATTGCCGCGTGACACGTACGGCCACCACGATTTGTAACAATCGCTGCTGCACGTTTCATGATTGGTTCCCAATCAGGGTCGGTCATATCGGTAACTAAAATATCGCCTACTTGTACCTGGTCCATTTCTTTGATTGAATCAAGAACACGTACAACACCGCTACCAATTTTATGACCAATTGCACGGCCTTCAACAACAACGTTGCTTGTGCCATTTAATTGAAAGCGTTCCATTACGTTAGAGTCTTCGTTTGAGCGTACAGTTTCTGGGCGTGCTTGGACTATATATAGTTTGCCGTCGTTACCGTCTTTTGCCCATTCGATGTCCATAGGACGACCGTAATGTTTTTCGATGATTACAGCTTGCTTGGCAAGTTCTTGCACTTCTTCATCTGTAATCGAAAATTTATTTGAAAGCTCAGGGGCAACATCAACGATGTCTACTTGCTTACCGTGTGCTTTATCTTCTGAGTAAATCATTTGAATGGTTTTAGAACCAATGTTACGACGTACTACTGAAGGTTTATTTTTAAGGAGTGTTGGTTTATGAACATAAAACTCATCAGGGTTAACTGCGCCCTGTACAACCATTTCACCTAAGCCGTAGCTTGATGTAATAAATACAACGTCTTCAAAACCAGACTCTGTATCAATGCTAAACATTACGCCAGATGCTGATTTATCTGAACGTACCATGCGCTGAATACCCGCTGATAGGGCTACACCACGGTGATCGTAACCTTGGTGAACACGATACGAGATTGCACGGTCGTTAAATAATGAAGCAAATACGTGTTTAATAGCGACCATGACTGAATCGATACCAACAACGTTAAGGAAAGTTTCTTGCTGGCCTGCGAATGATGCATCTGGCATATCTTCAGCGGTAGCTGATGAACGTACTGCGAATGATACATCTGCTGCAGTATCGCCATGAAGTTGGCTATATGCGTCGCGAATGGCTTGATCTAGGTTTGGTTGGAATGGTGTGTCGATTATCCATTGGCGGATGTCGGCACCGACTTTAGCGAGTGTATTTACATCATCAACATCAAGTGTATCTAGGATGTCATGAATCTTGGCGGTGAGTCCTGATTGATCTAGAAACTCATTAAAAGCATCTGCGGTAGTTGCAAAACCACCCGGTACTTGTACACCAGCGTTTGCGAGGTTTGAAATCATTTCGCCAAGTGACGCGTTTTTACCGCCAACTCGAGGAACATCTTGCATACCAAGCTCTTGATACCAGAGAACGTATTCTTGCACGGATCTTTCTCCAAAAAAAACAAATTGTAGGTCTAACTGTGAGAGTTAAGAAAGAAAACCTTTTATAAAGGTCGTCATCATTCTACACTGGCAACAGTCCTCACGTAAACCGTGGGAAACCCATTTTAGGGATTTAAACGCAATAAAAAGGTTAATTATGAGAACTGCTTTTTATATATCAGATGGAACAGCAATTACTTCAGAGGTGTTTGGGCATGCGACTTTGTCGTTGTTTCCTATCGATTTTAATCATAAAACAATTCCATTTGTAGAAACTGAAGAAAAAGCGCACGAAATTAAAGCTTTAATTAATGCAACTGCTGCAAAAACAGGTGAAAAGCCTTTCGTGTTTTTTACTTTTGTGAATCACAATTTAAGTGAAATTATAAAATCGGCTGATGCAGTTACGTATGATTTTTTAACTACGTATAGCGAAAAAATAGAAAAAGAACTCAATGTAGCCCCTGTTCCAAAAATGCATCGTACGCATTCTATCCACGAAAAAAGTTATGATTTTAGAATTGATGCGGTTAACTATGCTCTTATGAATGATGATGGCGGAAATATTAAAAACTTCTCCGAAGCAGACATCATTTTAATTGGCGTTAGCAGAAGTGGTAAAACACCGACAAGCTTATACTTAGCACTTCAGTACGGCATTAAAGCAGCTAACTACCCTATTACAGAAGAAGATTTGGATAATGAAGGTTTGCCTAAGTGTTTAGTCCCTTATAAACATAAGTTATTTGGACTGACGATTGACCCTGAGAGGCTTGCGGCTATAAGGCATCGACGTATGGCTAACTCTAAGTATGCTTCAATTAAACAGTGCCGTATTGAGGTGCGCGAAGTGGAAATGTTGTATAAGCGGCACAAAATAGCTTACTTTAATTCTACGCATCATTCTGTTGAAGAAATTTCTGCAAAAATACTGATAGAAACAGACTTGGAGCGACGTAAGTACTAACTCACTCATCAAATTTGAAATAAAAAAACCGCAATTAAGCGGTTTTTTTAGTATCAACAAATATTATTTACGTGCGTCTTTTAGTAAATCTGCGACTAAAAAGCCTAACTCTAATACTTGGTCGGCATTAAGGCGTGGATCACACTGAGTTTTGTAACGCTGTGCTAGGTCATCGTCAGATAAACCGTAAGCACCGCCTGTACACTCTGTTACGTGCTGACCTGTCATTTCTAGGTGAACACCACCTGCATATGAACCTTCTGATTTGTGTACAGCGAAGAACTGACTGATCTCACGCATGATATTATCGAAGTTACGCGTTTTGTAACCTGAAGTCGCTTTTTCAGTATTACCGTGCATTGGATCAGAACTCCAAATTACTTTACGGCCTTCTTGTTGAACTCTTCTTACTAATGCTGGGAGTTTTTCAGGAAGTACGTCTGCACCCATACGCGTAATTAGCGTTAAACGACCAGGAATGTTATCTGGGTTTAATGCGTCAATTAAACGAATTAGGTCGTCTGGGTCCATACCTGGGCCAACTTTAACACCAATTGGGTTTTTAATGCCTTTAAAGAATTCAATATGTGCGTGGTCTAGTTGGCGTGTACGTTCACCAATCCAAACAAAGTGAGCAGAACAATCGTACCAATCACCCGATAAATGGTCGCGACGTGTTAGTGCCTCTTCGTAACCAAGTAGTAAAGCTTCGTGAGAAGTGTATAAATCGGTTTCTTTTAAGCTTGGCGCAATTGTAGAGTTAATTCCGCACACTTCCATAAACTCTAGTGCGTCTTGAATTTTATCTGCAAGTTGTTGGTATTTTTCTTTAAGTGGATTTGCAGCAACAAAGCCCATGTTCCAGCGATTAACCTGGTGAAGATCGGCTAGGCCACCTTGTGCAAATGCACGTAATAAGTTTAACGTAGCGGCACTGTGATGATAAGCCGTCATTAAACGTTGTGGATCCGGTATACGTGCTTCTTCTGTAAACTCAATATTATTAATGATGTCGCCACGGTAAGATGGTAAAGACACGCCATTAATTGTTTCTAAGTCTGCTGAACGAGGTTTAGCGTATTGACCAGCCATACGCGCTATTTTAACTACAGGGCATTTACCGCCGTATGTTAATACAACTGCCATCTGTAAAATTGTTTTGAATGTATCGCGAATGTTAGCTGCATTAAAATCGCTAAACGACTCTGCACAGTCACCACCTTGAAGTAAAAATGCACGGCCTTCGCACACATCTTCAAGTTGTTTAAATAAGCTTCTTGTTTCTTCAGCAAAAACTAAAGGCGGAGCCGTCTTTAATTGGCCTTCTACTGATTTAAGTATTTCTTGATCTGGGTACTGTGGTTGCTGCAGTATTGGCAGCTCTCTCCAGCTATTTGGGTTCCACGATTGCATGTTCTTTCCTCATTCCTACATTACCTGATAAGAAGAAATTACCGTATGCAGGCCCCTATGTTCAAGGACTAAATTCACTATTTACCAATTATTTAGTTATGAGTTAAGTATAATAGTAATCTTATTTAATCCATGTGGTTATATAACATACACTTTAGTTTTATCTTTAATAAACTAAAGTGTTTAAATACAAGCAATTATAGAGCGCTAATTGCAATTTTAGCGCATTGAGAATAAATAGAGCATAAGGGTTTATTATATGTAACTTAATGAAGAACACATCATACTTAAATGGTAAGTAATGTAGCCTTAACTTTACAGTGAAATTTAATTAATAGTTAGCAACTACTATGTGCAGGCCTTAATGTATGATATGGCGGATGTGTTAATCATTTATTTGCATGGTAAAGTATTCACAAAAAGAACTAGATTCACAAGCGCCAAAACGTAAAGGTGTGGTACGCAATTTACGTTTTCTCTACCAACACGATAGTGTTTATCATGATTAAAAACCCAAATGGTAGAGATATTTTTAGAATGATGCTGAAGTTAAAAACTTTTATATTTACTCTCATTACCGTGTTACTAATACGATATAAGTTCGTTTAACTCATTTTCCCTACTCTTAGTTAATCAGCCAATTCAGAACTAAGCGCATTAACTGGTTGATGTAATACAAAGATCAAATATGTAAAAGTTTAATTCTTAGTTTAGGGATTTCACTTTAGGCAAAGAACACATCATACTAAATTTAATTAATAGATATATGTGACGCTGAGTGAATTTGATTATTTATTTAGACAAAGCAAAGTGCATGTAATAATATTGACCTAGTAAGATGTGTTCTTTGAGGTGGGTAATGGTAACTAAGGTACAAATTAGAAGTCAGTTTGATTTAATGAACGAGTTAACTTTAAGGTTAATTGAAGAACTGAAAGAGTGTGAATTTTCCAAAGCAGAGTACTATCAGTTACCTGATGTTAGTAGTATAGATGAAAGTAAAGTTCCAGAATCTATAATCGTTTCTAAAATATCGGGCGCTCCGGCTCAAAAAGCAATCCTTCACTCCTTTTCTGACATTTATAAAAAATCGGGCTTAAGCAGTCGTGTTTTAAAAAGGCACCCAGGCTTGCTTGTTATTAAAAATGCAGATAAACATGCTTTAAATAATCGTATAGCCCAAGTGAATCAAGCTAAAGCTACATTTAAAGAATGTATTTTAGCTATTGATAGCAACGATGCGCGATTTGAAGCTGTTCACAATGCTATACCAAATTTAATAACGCTTGCTGCATATCGTAAAATTCATAGTGAGAGTGAATCCCCATTTTCAGTTAGGTTTACCTGGATGCACAAACATGCAACAAAAACACTTACTAAAAAAATGGCACTAGAGATGCTCGATAAATCGGCCGGTTATCGAAACCCAAGAATGATCGATCAGCAAAAGTGGCAATTACTTGTAGCTCAAGAACAAGCACGAGTTGCTAGTTTAGGTGAAAAAGAAAAACTACGAATACGCCGCCCTACTCGCGTAAGTCCCCAAGTAAATGTAAGATACACGGCACAAAATAGGTATCACGTTAGTGCAGCATTGCCATTTATCTTAATTAATCCGGAACCCGATGTAAAACTTGGCATATTACAAAACTATGAAAAACCATTAAGCCATCCACGCAAACGAGATTATGACTTTTTAGTCAACAGACTTTACTTAGAACAAGTAGATAAATGATTATGTTAAAAAGGCCACATTAAGTGGCCTTTTAGGTAGTTATTGATAATAAAATAAATTCGTTGCTATTTTTCTACTATCTCTTCAATTTTATCTTCATCTATCAAAACCGCATTTTCAACAATGCGTTTACCACCTTGAATCTCAATACGTTTGTTATGCTTATTTAATGTCAGTATTTCGTCACAAAACTGATCAGACGGGTGCATTTCGTATGTGTAATCAATAATGTTACCAGTTTTGTCATCTTTGACGTTTGTAATGCTGTATTCTGATATCGCACCTTTTTCAATCAAATCTTTCATTGTTGTTGTCATATCACGGCGTAATGCTTTTAATTTATTCTCAGTAATATTGTCAGTTGAATAAATAGAACCGTACTTTTCCATAATAGAAAGCAATCTAAAATGATATGTTTTACCTGGAGCAGCATATCGCCAAAGATGGTACAAACGAAGCATCATCCAACGCGACAATCCCCGTTTTAATTCTTGTGCGCTATTAAAGTAATACCCTTTGTATTCAAGGTTATCAATCATGTTATGAACAAATGCATTTAAACAAGCTACACATTTAACATTGCCGCCTTGACCTTTTTTCCCACTAAAATGTAGTGACGATAAAAAGTTCATGTTTGATTCGTAAAAGGAATCATCAATGTCAGAGTTTTTTGTATCTGTTGCCGAATATTTAAACGAAAGTTTAGAGCCTTGTAATGCTTCAAGTGATTCTTTAATTGCAGGATACGGCATTGATTGCCCTACCGCTTTGAGTTCTTGCGCTAACTCGTTCATAGAAAAAACCACGGCATATTGAATACCGGACTTAAAATTAATTTTTACTATTTTACCTTTTGAAGCCAAACGAATTAAGGCTCGCTCTACTTTTTCTTCTCTATCTGATGGCCAAACCAAATATTCTACGTCTTCGCCATCTTTACGAGTACTCACAACAGCAGGTGTTATTTTTATTTCGCCATCGTATAAAATACCGTCCACTTTTTCTGATATTTTACGTGTAATGATTGTTTTTTTCGGTGCTTCTTCAAGCGGCAATTTCTTATGGCCAGAACGAACAAAGCGTCCCCATAAATCATAGTGATTAAACGTATTTGAATAAGCACGTAATCCATGAGCAGCATTTTCAATAGAAATGCGAACATCTTTATTATCTGTAAATAGTGCTAAACTCTCGTTATCAATTGCACTTTCCACCCCGTGAATTTGGCCTCTTAGTGTATCAGGCAAGTTATCTACCGAGATGTTGACCTTTCGGCTCATTGTTCTTATTTCCATTTTTATTGCGACAGTTAATAACAACACATAAAACAAGAAAAGTTAAATGTTTAAGTTAGTATAAAAGTGATCTGACTTTAAATAAAACATTCAGATCACTTTTATACTAACTGTTGTCAATTTTTGGTGTTTTCAGATCATTATTATACTAACAAGTGAGTTATAAATCTCTTTTTTACTAACTCAGCTATTATTTTGTCCAGTGTAATTGATATTTTATTAAATTAAACACGACAAATTACGCTTTTAAGTAATTCTCCTGTGGATAAAGCAATATCGAGTTAGAATAGATCTGATCTGTACTTACTACAGATCAGATCTATACTAATTCAATGCCCCTTTTATCTAGTAGACCCGTGCATAACTTTATAATTTACTTAGTAAAAATCGGATCTCAAGAGGTGTTTTTGTTCATAACTTAATGAGTAAGCTGTGCATAACTATATATCTCAATTAGTCCTTAGTAAAAAGCTGATCTGAGTGTTAATAAAGATCTGATCTTAACCAAGTATAAAGGTGATCTGCTTTTTTTAATATTATTCATATTTATCATCAAGTTATATCCTAATTATACACCCTTAACCTTTATTACCTTATAT